>QIAU01000020.1 GCA_003225055.1 Acidobacteriota bacterium | reverse complement strand
ACGCAATCTGTTGTCCCGCCGAGCCAGCGTATTCGCATGGTCTGTGTCGCAAGCACTACGATGGCGTGCGCTTTACCGGACGCTTGACCGGCGTTAGCACCCAAATTCGCGAAGCGCTCGATGCTGAGATTAAGTCAATCCCGCGTGCCAAGCGCAAGTATGAACGCGACGCGACGAGAGTGCGTACGGAGCGTCCACAACCGAGTTCCGGCTGGATGTTTGCTTCCAGCAGCAACGACACTCCCATTAGCCTGAACAACGTCCGTACGCGCCTGATCCAGCCTGCACTGAAGAAAGGCCGTCTTCAATGGACGGGCTATCACGCTTTCCGGCGCGGGTTCGCGACTGTGCTCTATTCGCTCGGAGTGCCTGATAAAATCATTCAGCGGATTCTCCGGCACAGCAGCCTGAATGTAACGATGTCGAGCTACGTGAAGACTGCAGCCGAGTGTAACGGATCGCATTCTTTTCCCCTCACCTTTTGAACCCATCTTCCGGCAATGTTCTCAAATTTCTCTCGGATTTCGATCTGGACAGATACAGGTCACTGACTAAGTGCGGGATAGGATACATGCGTGTATAGGCAGGTGAGTATCCTATCCCAAGAAAACAAGACTTCTTTGAGGAGGGTCCGCGACTAAAGGCGGGTCGCGGCCCGTCGTCGCGTTTGTGACTCCGAGGCCAGAGCTCTGGACTGTCCCAGTTTTTTCCGGAGCAGGGGGAAACCCGCGTAGCCGTGTCAGAGCCGCGCGGGCTTTTGACTGAGTACGAGGGATCTGGGCTCAGACCGTCGCCCCAGCCTCGGGCCCTGCTCCCCGCAGGGCAGGGTTTGCGGTGGCGCGACCCAACCGCAAAGTCGCAGAACGCTAGAGCGGCAGACGATACTGGCCATCGTTGTGAACGATGGTGCCTTGTCTACAAGCTTCGCTGATAGCCAGTTGCGCCGTGCGCTTGGAACACTCGGTCTGCTGCATGATCTCGTGGCGCAACTCACTATAGCGGAGCCGTCCGCCTCGAGTGCTGAGAGCTTGAGTAACATGGGTTGGATCTGCCTTGTGGCGGAGCCCCCTGGCAGCGTTGGACACCGAGCCGACAGTGGAAAACCAGAGACTCTGAGGATCGAGTTGCAACGATCGCGGCGGCTGGGGCGGACTGTAGCGGAACTGAAAGCGCAGCTCCAGGGTAGGCAGCTGGGGCGAAGGACGAGTGAGCAGCATGTAGGTGTCACCGACGGCATGGAGTGCACTGGACCCACGAAAGGCGCTGCCGATTTCTTCTCGAGTGATGGACTTGCGGATGTGGTGCACAACGATCAGAGCAGCCTTGGTAGCATCGCGCAGACGGAGCAGTGTCTGACAGAGAGCGGCCATGGAACGCGTGTCGTTTTCGTCCTGATCGTGCGTCGAGTAGAGAGGATCTAAGACGATGACCTCGGCGGCGGCGGCACGGGCGGCAACGACGAAGTGGTTGAGACCCTGGGGTGCACTGAGCAGATGTCCCGTCGCCTGCGTATCTACCAGCAGGTTTTGATCAGCGCCCGGACCCAGGCTACGGCGCATGACCAGCAAGCGACTCACAAACTGCGGCAAGGGCAACTCGAACTGGCAAACCAGAACCCGGCGTGGAGTGGGCACCGGAAAGCCCACACGGTGGGAACCAGCCGCTAAAGCCAGTGCGAGATTGGCGACCAGCAAGGATTTTCCCACCTTGGGCTCGCCGCCTACGAAGCCAATGCCTTGTGCCGGCAGCAGCCCTGGTTCGAGCAAAGAAGGCGGGGGAGTGGGCGGCTGTTGTTCGAGGAGCTGGGCCAGCGATAGCACCGTCGCAGTCGAAGCTTTCTGTTGGTCGATGGCCTTCATAGCAGAGCCTCGCCGGTGGCGTCCAGCAAGATGGCTTCATTGACCAGCGAAGTCTTGCGCTGCGCCGCCAGGCGCAAGGCGGTGGAGGCCAGTTTGTTGACTTTTCGCAGGATGCCTTTGGTGGCCTGATAGAGAGCTTGGGTGGCGGTGTCATCAAACAGCGGCTGAGTGACGCCGGCGGTTTTCAGTTGATGAGCCACATAGGCATCGAGCTCTTCGCGGGAGAGTCCTTCCAGGTGGTAGTGCACGGCAATGCGTTGGCGCAAGGCTTCATGCAACTGCAAAGACAGAGTCCGGCGTAGCAGGGGTTGGCCGACGAGCAGCAAAGTCAGGTAGTGGGAAGAATCCATGTCGAAGTTGAGTAGCAAAGGGAGCTGCTCCAGAGCGGGATGGCACAGCAAATGGGCTTCATCGCAAATCAGAATGGGATGCTGTTTTTTGCTTTGGTTCAAACGCACGATGGTGTCGGAGATCTGACGGACCAGATCCCCGCTGCGGCCCGCCGGCTCCAGGTCCAGTTCGCGCGCCAGTTGGCGCAATAGATCCAGGGAGGAGCCTGAGGTCCAGTGCAGGTAGAGGATCTTGTACAAGCTGGGATTCAGCGAGCGGCTGAAGGTGCGAGCGGCGGTGGATTTTCCGGCTCCGACTTCTCCGGTCAACAGACCCGTAGCGTGGTGCTCGACCAGAAACTGTAATCGCGCCTTGACCTGATTCCAAGCTTGCGAGGCGAACAACTGCTTGGCATCGGGGCAATCCGGGAAGGGTGCTTTCTTAAAACCGAAGAAAGTTTCCCACATAGATTGTTACTCCTTAGGCTTTTCTTCAGCCTTTGTTGCTTCCGGCTTTGTTTCTTCGTCCTGGTGGGGTTCCTTCTCGGCTTCTGCCGGATGTTGTTTCTGCGCGAGGAACTCCACGAAGTTAATGCCCGTCGGCACTGGGGCGGGGCTGGGCAGAGGCTTGCGGGAAGGCAGCTGTGCGTTGAGCACGGGATCAACCCGTCGCGCCATGGCTTGCGCTTCCTCCCCAACATAGATCTCCACCTCGGAGGGATCGAGGGGATCGAAACGTACTTCGATGGTTTCTCCGGCAAACTGAGGAGGAGCTTCGTAAAACTGGCCGCGCAACAGGAAGGTCGAGTCACGGCGCACGAGTCGATTCAGGCGATAGAAGAACAGGCGACGTAGATCGGTGGCCGGTGGAAGTTGACGGATGGATTCAATGTCTCGCTGCCAGCGCAGCAAGGGAGTGGTTCCCAAGCCACTGTGCTCGGAGCGGTGATAGACCTGCTCAATCCATATCCACAGGCGCTGGTTCAACTCTTCCAGGGTAAGGGTTCGTTGCGGATCCAGATTGGCCAGAAACTGTTCTCGGAGAGATCGAAAGAAGCGTTCGATCTTGCCCCGACCTTGGGGCTGGTAGGGTGGAGTATGAGTGATGAGGATGCCAATGGAGGCAGCAATGCGCGCCAACTGGGAACTGCGGAAAACCTTGGCATTGTCCACGTACAAGCGGGTGCAAACCCCACGTGCCGCCACGGCTTGCCGCAAGCAATCCAGAAACGCATCGAGGCCCTGGTGAGAGTAAAACTGGGCATGCGGGAGGAGACGGCTGGCATCATCGAGAACGGCATACAAGAAGACCTGCATGCGCCCGCCACCGGAGCGCTGGACGTAGGGCCCGAACAGCATGTCGGATTGCCAGATCTGATTACTCCGCTCCGCTTCGAACTTCTTGTGCGCGGGTGCCGCCAGCAGCTGAGGAGTGGTCAAGCCGCGCTGTTTGAGGAAGCGATACAGAGTGGCGGCGGAGACCGCAGGAGAGCCGGTGTTTGACACCAGCGCCAGTTCGCGCAGCAGAGTCATGCCGGTGCGATGTGGGTTCTCGCGTTTTAGACGTTCGATCAGCTCCGCCAGCAGTGGCGCAACGACACGCGATTGCCCGCGATCGCAGCGTGGTTTCGGAGCTAGTGCGGGAAAGCCCCCGCGACGATAGCGCAGCGCCCAATCGAGCAAGGTGTCGACCGAAAGCGAAGTGCGCTCGGAGTAGGGGATCTCATACTTACGCGCGGCAATCTCTTCGGCCCGGCGCGTGAGTTCGCCGCGCGGTAGCACCTCCAAAACCAGAGGAGCGATGAGTCCATAGCGAAACAGGGCGATTTTTTCGGCCCGCGTGTCCATGACCTACCCTCAACCTCGGTCACCCTAGTCGGTTCGCAGGTTACTTCCAAGACAAACGTTGTGTGTTTGCACATCAGGAACTGGAGGAAGCCGGCAAGAGGTTGATGCGACAACCGTGCGGAACCAGAAAACGTGGCCAGCCCAGTAAGTGGGCTCGGAGTTCGGCGAACAGGAAACGATGCGCTACGATCCAGCCAATGCCCTGCAGCATCTGTAACGCGCGGGTGAGAAAATCTGTCGCGGGCACGACTGTGGTTAAGCTGACCAAAGCGACGCACAAAGCTGCGGCTTGCTGCTGGAATCGGCGTACCCAGAACTGGCCCCGTTGATAAGGCATGTTGGGTTGAGAGGCCGCGGTAGCCGCTTCTCCTAAAGTGCGCCGGTCCAGCAGGCGCGACACTAAGAACAAACCGATCACCTGGATACTGAAACGTAGGTAGGGCAAGGCAAACTCTGGCAGCAGAGAAACCGTACGTTTACAGAGAAGGCATAGATACCGGCGCACCGGGATGGCTCCGTCGTAGTTCACATCTACCAAGGTGCGGCAATAAAAACCGTGCGCCCGCAGAGGATCTCGTCCCCGGCACAGCGGACAGTGGTCAGGCCGGTAGCGACCGGGGTCGGAAAGTTCTTGCAAATACTCTTGGATGGTGCCGCGGTGCGGGTGTAGGCTTTGCATTGAGGGACCTCCCTCCGGGAGTGGCAACTCCCGTGATTGGTTTAGGCCGGAGGGCTTCATCGCCCTCCGGGTGCTAACCTCGCAAAATCCTACATCCAATTAATCAACTGCGACTGGGGATCACACTTATCCCACCGCCATCCACACTCCATTCCAGGATCTCGTCGCGATTGTTTCCGTCCAGGAAGAACTTAATCAGACAAATGAAAACTCTGGCGGGGGAAAATAATGTGAGGCGTTACAGCCAAGGAATAGCTTGCGCTTCTTCGTCAGCCCTATCATGGGCCTGCTGCTGAATGTTGAAGGCAAGGTCACGAGCTCCCAAACGTTTTGTCACTAGCAAACTCGCCTTTCTGACGGTCCGAACCCGCGTCACTGCGACCGCAGAAAAAAC
>QIAU01000058.1 GCA_003225055.1 Acidobacteriota bacterium | reverse complement strand
CGCACCCATGCACGTGGCCAACAACAACGCGCAAGTGCGCCTGATGTTTCGGGGAAAGCTGACGAACGGGGAAGGGGTGGAGGTGCACCAGACCATTCTGCCGCCGGGCGGATCTCCCACTCCCGGCACCCACTATCATCCTCATTCCGAGATGTGGTTGATTCGCGAAGGTGGCATTGAATTGACAGTCAATGACAAGAAATTCCATATTGGAACCAGGCTCGGTCGTCTTCGTTCGCTCCAACGAAGAGCATGGAATTCGCAACGCCGGACGAGTTCCAGCAGTTGGACCGGGCGCGGAACTCCAGACTTAGCCCCATGACTGTCCACGTAGGTCTGATCGGGGGCGGGAACATCACCGACACTCACGCCCGGGCCACCCGCGCTATCCCGGAACTAGACATCGCTGCCGTATATGGGACGAACCCGGAACGAGTGGGCCTCCTCTGTTCTGAGTATGGTGGGAAACCCTATCGGGATTTCGAATCCTTTCTTGCGCACCGCCCAATGGACATTGTGATTATCGGGAGCCCCTCCGGGTTACACGCTGCTCAAGGCATTGCGGTCGCGGGTCGCGGGCTTCATGTATTAACGGAAAAGCCTATCGACATTACAACTCGCGGCGCAGATCAGCTGATCGCCGCGACCGACCGGGCTGGAGTCAAACTGGGTGTCATGTTTCAAGACCGCGTGAAGCCCGGAATCCGGCGGCTTAAAGACTGGATCTCGGCGGGACTTTTGGGCAAGCTACTGCTGGCTGATGCGCGCGTGAAGTGGTACCGTCCGCCCGAGTATTACGCTACTTCTCGCTGGCGCGGGACCCTGGCCTTGGATGGTGGCGGCGCGGTGATGAATCAGGCTATCCACACGCTCGATTTGATTCTGTGGTTGCTGGGAGATGTGGTGCGAGTCGAGGCGCGCAAGGCAACCGCTCTGCATCGAATCGAAGCCGAAGATACAGCGCTGGCGCTCCTCGAGTTTGCCGGCGGCGCGCTCGGCGTTTTTCTGGCGACGACAGCAGCTTATCCCGGGTATGATCGGCGCCTGGAAATTACCGGGTCAGAGGGGACCATTATTCTCGAGCATGACCGTGTGGTGTCCGTCGATCTCCGCAAAGTTCCCGACGGATTCACGCATGAAGTCACACGGGATCAAAACCAGAGTGCTTCCTCGGCGGCGGTCAGCGATTTCCGCGGACACCAAGCGCTCATCAAGGACTTCATCGACGCGATCAAGAACGACAGATCGCCGGTTTGCGACGGAAGGGAAGGTCGAAGAAGTCTGGCCCTGGTAGAAGCAATTTATCGTGCTGCAGATCAGGTGCGCCCGCAGTTGCTGGTTAACCCGTAGCCTGCGCGAGACCCAAACGGCGGGTGCAGTCGCGCAATGTTCCTTTCTCCCATATCGACTCTTTCGGATTCCTGGGATGTACCAGATCGCGGGGCTGGTGACCTCACCTGTGACCTCTACAACGAGCAGATCTGGGTAGAGTTGTTGTGCATGGTCACCATGGAGGGGTTCCGGTCTTGGAGACTTTCGCCGTACCAGTCAAAGAGACCGGATTTTCCGGCTGCGGGCGGGTCTGACACTTCGAACTTCTTCCCGAAACCCGAGGCAGAGCTCAGCAGAACTGTCAGTATGGTTGCCCGTTTCATTTTCAGCCCACTAGCTTGCTCCCGCCCGGCAAGGGTTTCAACGGGAGCAGAGAAACGAGGAATCAAACTGGGGCGGTTTGTGAGTGCAACCGCGATTTACCAGCACTTATGAACGTCTTCCCGCAACTTCTCAAGCTTTGCGACGCCGACGATAAAGCAGCTCGATTGGTGCAAGCTGTTCCTCGCGTCGTATCTGTTCAGTAAGGATCTGGCCACCGGTTTTATAAACTCGGTAGGCGCGCGCGGAGTCTTTAGAAGTGATCACTCTGTAGAACCGGCGGTCTATGAACTCTATCGCACAGTTATTCTCGATAGCGATGCCGATGCCTCCGGTTCGGCGGATCATGTCTCGGAAGTCTTTTCTCCGCGGAACTCCTCGTGTCCTGCTGTTGTAATGCGGACAGTGGATTCCCCTTATGAGCCCCAGGCCTCTCACATTGATGTAATTCCAGTTTCTTGGATTGGAGAAGGACATCGAATCAGAATGTCCAGAATCAAACCAGCAGATGGAACCCGCACTGATGCCGGAAAGCAAAGTCCCGTTCTCATAGGCTGATTTCAGGGATTTATCCACGCCCAAACGCCGCCACACCCGCATCATTTGCAGCGTATTTCCGCCGCCGACATAGATGATGTCAGCCCAACGGATCTTTCTGTCTATCGTCTCTTTGGACACGCGCTCGCTCATAAGGAAGAGCACGTCAGTTTTACATTTGAGGAATCCGCCAAAATATTCCTGCACGTATTTCCAATATCGCTTTGAATCGGAACTTGCAGTGGGAAGGAAGAGGATCCTCGGACACTTCTTGTTCGTGAGACGAATAATCTCTCGGTCAATTGGGGCGGTTCCTCTTGTGCGTATCTCTCCGCCCCCGATTGCAACAATCGCCTTTGGCATGTCTTCATCTTAGTCAAAAAGGTCGGGGCGCCGGCGCGAATACTGGTGAGCGAGCGCCTCACACGATTGGCGAAACTGCGGTCGATAATAGGCAATTTCGCTCATCCCGTCGTGAGTTTGCCATGGGCCTGCGGCCCACCCATGGGGATGAAAGCTCTTTGCTAAGGTTCATTGATTTCAAACGGGTTACCCCCGACTTTCGACGGAGTGCAATGGCGACATTAGTGCGCCGGGATAAAACCGGCATGAAGCGGAGAATGCAAGATTCTCACAAGAAAGGAGTAGCGACCCACTTGGCCCCGAGTCTTGCGCTGCTACCGTGAGGGCTCCAGCGAAGCGCAGACAGGGGCGGGGTGGGCGATTGAGCTGCGAAAACATACAACCCGACGCCGACGCGGTTAATATGCGCGGAAGGCAACATGTTCGGGGCGATAGCGCGAGTCCCCGATCGGTCCGGCGTAGTCGAAGACCCCAGGCACGCCTAGAAACTTCATGCACGAGAACCGGGAGACCACGGAGACACCTGCGAATTCCAGTTTCTTGGATTGGAGAAGGACATCGAATCAGAATGTCCAGAATCAAACCAGCAGATGGAACCCGCACTGATGCCGGAAAGCAAAGTCCCGTTCTCATAGGCTGATTTCAGGGATTTATCCACGCCCAAACGCCGCCACACCCGCATCATTTGCAGCGTATTTCCGCCGCCGTGCGGAAAGCAGCTAAAAGTGATAGTCACTGCCATACTGGAAGCGGAGCCCGCCGCCGTATCCACCAAAGAATGCGGTTTGCAGTGAGGTCGCGCCGGAACAATCAGTGTTCCGCTAAACGCTCCTGCGACGCTGGAGCGACTGCCAGGGCCAGCCGCTTAGGTACCTTACCTACCTTGACTCGGGTAACTTCGCGCCTGCTCTTAGTGTCAATGATGGAGACATCGTCGGTATCCGAGTTGCTGACACAAACGAACTTTCCATCGGGCGTGATCACAATCCAGTTCGGCCCTTCGCCGGTTGCCACCCGGCCTGTGATTTTCTTGCTGCTTGCGTCGTAAATATACACGCAATCGTCGAGCAGACTGGAGACCCAGAGCTCACGGCCGTCCGGCGTTAAGGCCAGCCCGTGAGTGTACGTATCCTGAGTCTCGAACTTCAACGGGCGTAGATTCGGGTGCTCGGAGGGCATTACCACTCTGTCCAAGACTTTTTGAGAAGGGATGTCTACGATCGTGAAGCCGTGCAGATTGGCCAGGGCGACGTACATCGTCTTTCCGTCGGGTGAGATAACATACGGACGCGGCCGACCGCCAACCGGGATGTGCGCAGCAAACTCCAGCTTTTCCAAGTCGATCAGATCGACCTCGTTGGAGCCCATGGAACTCACATACACGTAGCGATTACTTCCTGTGTTGAGCGCGTTGTGGGGCTCTTTGATGGGCAGCGACCTAAGAATCTTTTGCTGAGCAACGTCCACGATCTCCACGCTGTCCCCGTCGCGAATAGGCACGACAACCAGCTTTCCGTTGGGCGTAACGGCGCACTGGTTCGGTCTCCCGCCTAATTTCACTTCTCCGACGGTGGCCTGTGTCGCGGTATCCACGATTCTCAGAGTGTGATCGGATTCAACCGTCAGGAAGAGCCGCAGTCCGCTCGCATCAGCACATACACCATGAACTCGCTCGCCGGCCTTGATATCGCCGACTACCTTGAATGAGTTCATATCAACTATGCTGGCATCATCACCCCGGCTGCTGCCGACGTAGAGCCGCAAGTGCTCTTGCGCAGCGCTGGATAAGTTGCAAAGCAGAATGCAGGTATACAGGGTCACTACTGTCACATGAATGCGCGATGGCAACATTTTTGTCTCCGCTTAAGCGGGGCGAGGATCGGTCGTCAAGACCTAGTCTCCTATATTTGGAGGCACAAGTATGAAATTAATCTGAAAACTGGATGAAAGTTTCTTCAGCGACAGACTGCCCGGAAGGTGAAAAGCAAGCAGGGAACGGGATGAAGTCCTGTCGATCCACGTTACCTTTGAACGAATTCTCTGAACAGATTTTCATCTGACCTTCGTGAACTCTTAATGCCGCCTGAGCGACTATGTTCCGGCACCCAAACAGCGGTTCATGTTAGACGAAGGGGACACATGAAGAGGCGCTTTGTGATCGCCGCCATCCTCGCATTTCCGGTATCGTTCGATCGCAGACAGCCCCGAGCAGGCCTATACAACTTAAGGCCAGCGTGCCGATCCCGGGCGTTAAGGGGCCTTCGACCATTTTGCCGCCAATATGAAAGGCAACCGGCTATTTCTTGCCGCCGAGGACAACAAGACAGTCGAAATATTTGACCTGCAGACGGGCAAGCGCCTGCACAGCGTCAGCGGTTTCGATGCTCCGCATGCCATCGTGTACTTTCCGGAGAACAACACTCTGCTGGTTCCCGATAGCGGGTGCGAGGATGGCCTGGGAGGCTACATCCGCGTGGTCTCTCTCGAATCGAATAAGATCACGAATTCCATCAAGGTCTTGGCCGCCGCCGATTCGGCGGGCTACGACCCTGACACTCACCTGATGTTCACAGACACAGGTGGTCTGGAAGCCAAGATGAATTACACGGTGATCGCCGCCATTGATGTGAGACAAGCCAAGAAGGTGAACGAGATCAAAGTCGACAGCGGACGCGTCGAGGCAATTCAATTCGAACCCTCCGGATCGAAGATGTGCGCGAATTTAGGCACCAAAGCGCAGGTGGGGGTGTTCGACAAGAAAGACTACAAGCTGCTGACAACTTGGCCTGTGCCGGAGGCGGCCGAAAATGTCCCCATGGCTCTTGATGAAGGCAGTCACCGGCTGTTCGTTGTCACTCGAAAGCCGGGAAAGTTTTAGGTTTTTGACACCGAGTCGGGAAAGGTCGTGGCAACTCTGCCAGCGGTGAGCCGAGCCGATGATATGGCTTACGACACTCAACGTAAGCAGATTTACGTGTCCGGCGGCGATGGGTTCGTCTCCGTCCACGCACAGAAAGATCCCGATCACTACGAACAGATCGGCCATGTGCCTTCTGGGCCGGGCGGGAAGATTTCCATCTTTGTTCCAGAATTGAGCCGGCTGTATGTAGCGGCGTCGGCGGAAGGCGCGAACCCGGCTAAGATTTTGATCTTTGATGTGAAGTGAGGCACTGCTTCTAGCCTTTCTCTACAGCCACCCGAATCGCCTCTCCTAACTCGCGCGTGCTGGCTTTTCCGCCCAGGTCTGGCGTCTTTGGGCCTGAATCAGCCAGCACGCAGCGAATCGCCTTTTCGATCACGCCGGCGGCCTGGGTTTCCCCTAGATGCTCCAGCATCATCGCGCCGGACCAGATTTGAGCCACAGGATTTGCAATTCCGCTACCCGCGATGTCAGGGGCGGATCCGTGCACCGGTTCGAACATGGATGGATAGGTATGGTCTGGATTTAGGTTTGCCGCGGGCGCAAGGCCCAGAGAGCCGACCACGGCGGCGCCCAAATCCGACAAAATGTCCCCGAATAGGTTCGAGCCGACCACCACATCGAACCAGTCGGGGTGACGGACAAAATGGGCGCTCAAGATATCGATGTGAAACTGATCGGTCTTGACGTCGGTATACTCCTTCGAGATCGCCGCGAAACGCTCATCCCAGAACGGCATGGTGAATGCGATACCGTTTGACTTGGTGGCCGAGGTGACATGCTTCTTGCGTTTGCGGGCGAGTTCGAAAGCGTAGCGCAATACGCGGTCACAACCGCGTCGGGTAAACACAGACTCCTGAATAACTAACTCGGCATCCGTGTTGCGGAACAGGCGGCCACCGATCTCGGAATACTCTCCTTCGTTGTTTTCACGAACAATGCAAAAATCAATTTCGTCGGCACGGTAGTTCTTGAGCGGTGTTTCAATACCCGGCAATAAGCGGGCTGGCCTGAGGTTCACATACTGCTGAAAAGTGCGCCGAATCGGGATCAGCAATCCCCACAGCGAAATGTGGTCGGCGACTTTGGGGCTGCCGATGGCGCCAAGATAGATGGCATCGAAGGCCCGTAATTGGTCGAGCCCATCCTCGGGCATCATTTTGCCCGTTTTCAGATAACGATCGCAGCTCCAGTCAAAATGGGTCCAAGCGACGCCGATGTCGAACCGCCGGCCTGCCGCCTCGAGTACCCGGATGCCCTCCGGAACAACCTCACGGCCAATGCCGTCCCCTTCAATCACTGCGATCTTGTATTTTTTCAAAACGCCCCCAGGAGAAGTGTCTGACTACTTGCTGCAAAGCGCGGCGAGCGAACGAATGTCCGGCGCGCGCTCGAGATTGCGGACGGCGTCGACGATAGAATTGGTCTTCGCTGCCGGCCAACCCGCGAATTCGGCGCAACTGCGGAACTTTTCGGCAACCTCATCGAAGCTCATGGGATTCGTGGGACTGCCTTTGCCAAAATCTGCCCGTCCCGAAATTGTGCGCCCGTTCTTCAGGTGAATTTTGATAATGGTCGTCATCCTGTCATAGCCGGCGGCTTCGGCTTCCCTGTCCACATAGAAGCGGACACGCCTGATCATCTGCTGAACGTCAGGACGATTCACGACAGCCTCGGTGAACTGGCCAAGCCCGGCCTTGCCGTCAACCAGAAGAATCGCCATGCAGAATTCCATGCTGAACTTGGCTTGCAGCCCATCTTTTGGCTGATGCCGGATGAGCGCGTTCGGCAAATTGTGATTGGTTCCCACTTCGACCTGCTCCACGTCCGCTGCCTTGATGTGTTCGGCGCGAATCAGGCGAAGCATTTCAGTCATCCCGGGATGGGTGAGCGAGCCCGAAGGAAAAGGCTTGATCGAAATGCCGGGCCTGGCAAACGTCCAAGGATTGCCTAGTTTGTTTTGAATGGCTGCAGGATCGTAAGTTCCACCGTAAGCATGGAAAAAACCGCGAGGAGCCTCCAGTATTTGATCAGCTCCGGTCCAACCCAAGGCGGCAAAATCGGTGGCAACCACTCCGCTTTCCGCAGCGTGGCCTGCCTGGAACGACTTCATCATCGTCCCAAAATTTTCGCGCAGCCCAGCTGAGTGGCTGGCAGCGATCGCGAAGGAAGTCACAATATGTGCCGTATCGAAGCCGCGCAGCTTGGCACACGCCACTGTCCCTCCAAAAACTCCACAGGTGCCGGTGGAGTGGAAACCGTCCTCGTAGTGGCGGGGCGAAATCGCTTCCGCGATTTTGGTTTCGACCTCCACGCCGAGGTGGTAAGCAAGCATAAAGTCTTTTCCGCCCTTGCCAGTGGTTTCGGCCAGTCCGAAAGCGGCCGGCAGCACGGGAACCGTCGGATGAACCAGAAGCCCGTAAACGCGGTCCTTGGCCGCCGCGAGTTGCGTGTCGTCGAAATCATCGACGTGAATCGCCACACCATTCGCCAGTGCGGCAAACCGAAGAGGCAACTTGAACGATGTGCCGATCACCGTACTGCCGCCAGTCGCGCAGGCGAACTCGTTTCCATAGCTCTGGATTAGGCCAGCGGTTTCCGCTTTCGAGCCGCTTAGCGCCAGTCCTATTCCGTCCAGGATTGATTTCTTCCCGAGTTCAATGACGTCGGCCGGGATGTCTTCGTACTTTGTGTTAGAAACAAATTCGGCGACGTACTTGGTTAGTCCCGGGGTTTGCGGAAACGGTTGTGCACTGGGTTGCCCGGTTTCTGCCGCGTACAAAGCCAGCGGAGTTGTCAACAACCCACAAGCGGCTCCTGCTCCGGCCGTTGATTTCAGAAAATCTCGCCTCTTCGTCATCATGACCCTTTTATTGATAAGGTGCTGAAGCCAGCCTGCGAGTTCAATGAAGTTGGTTCTTCACTACTTGCCCACCCTTCATCACAAACTTCACTCGTTCGAGCTCGGTGATGTCGGCCAGGGGATCTCCCGAGACCGCCACCAGATCGGCGAATCGTCCGGGGGCGATCGAGCCAACGCGATCTTCCCAGCCCATCAACCTGGCGGCCTCCGAAGTTGCAGCCCGGATCGCTTGCGCGGGCTTCATGCCAAACTGCACCAGGTATTCGAATTCTTTGGCCTGGGTGCCATGAGGAAACGGGCCGACCCCTGATCCGAACGCGACTTTCACGCCTTGCGCGACCGCGCGCCGAAAATTCTTTTCGGAAACCTCTGCCACGCTGCGCCCGTTGAATCGCTGCAAGTCACGTTCCTTGTCGAGTTGATAATGGTAGAGGGTGGGTACCAGATAAATGCCTTTTTCGATCATCTTGCTGATCATGGCATCATCCAGCTGAACGCCATGTTCAATGGATTCGACACCCGCTTCGAGGCAGTTATTCAGCCCCTCGCCACCGAAAGCGTGGCAAGAAACGCGCCGGCCTTTTTTGTGCGCTTCGTCCACAATCGCTTTCACTTCTTCCAACGTGAAAGTCGGAGGAACCACCATTTCCCCACCAGGAGTAAAGCTGAAATCGTAAGCCGCGTAAAGCTTGATGAGGTCGGCGCCGTGGGCAACTTGATCGCGCACCGCCTCACGCGCAGCCCAGGGGGAGTCGACGACTGCGAGTGCGCTCGGAACCGGCACCTCCGTCGAGTAGCCCCGCATGATAAAGCCGCCTGTAGACTGAATACCTCGGGTGGCAACCTGCATGCGTGGACCCTGTACTACACCGCGATTGATGGCATCGCGCAGATCCACATCGCTGTACATGGCGCCCAGTGTCTTCAGATCACGGAGGGTCGTGAACCCGATCATCAGGTCCTTTTGCGCATTGGCCAAAGCGGTGAGAGTCCGGTACTGATAGGAGTCGCGCAGAATCTGCATTTCCAGATCCGGGCCATTGCCGAACACGTGTGTGTGAGCGTCGATCAGACCCGGAAGAACGGTGGCGTGGCTCAGATCGATTACCTCGGCGTGGGGTGGAATTTTGACCTGGTCGGCGGCTCCGACCTCGACGATCTTCTCGCCGTTGATCAGTACCACCTGGTTGACAGTTAACGAGTCGGATGTACCCTCGAACAAATGTCCGGCGCGAACTGCAATCCAGTGCTCGTCCGGACGTGGACTTTGCGCCACCAGCGGACTTAGGAACAACGAGAGAATGGCGAGGATCAGCGTCTTCCGTCTCATGGCAGCAGGCCATACTGGCCGAGGGTAATTAACTCAACATGAAAAGGAAATGAAAGTTCCTTCACACAGAAATGCAGTTCTACCAATGGGGTTCCGGCATCGACCACTGGGTTGCCGGCTGATTGGCATCCCGGTCCGCTGTCACAGAGCGAGACATCTCCACGGTGAAGCGACTGCCCTGGCCTTCTGTGCTTGCGATCTGTATCTCCGCCCCGTGCGCGGTGCAAATGGCCTTCACGATGGCGAGCCCCAGTCCTACTCCGCCAGACTCGCGCGAACGCGCCCTGTCAGCGCGATAGAAACGTTCGAAGACGTGGGGGAGCACTTCAGCCGGGATTCCAACCCCGTTGTCGATGACCTCCAGACAGGCGCTTTCGGAATCCGCAGAAACCTTGATTTCAACCTTTCCGCCTGCGGGCGTGTACTTGATGGCGTTGTCGAGAAGATTCACGATAACTTGCTTGAGACGGGAGCGGTCACCATCCACGTACACCGCCACGGCCGCTTCGCAACGCATCTCAACAAATTTCTCTTCCGCCAGCAGTTTCATCTGTTCGGCTGTCGAAGAAGCCAGTTCCCCCAGATCGAGCGCGACCCGCTCGATTTGCATATCGCCGGCATCCAAGCGCGAAATGACGAGTAGGCTTTCCACGATACTCGACAAACGCTGCGTCTCCTCGAGCGCACTACCGATCTGGTCCACCACAACGGGACTGAGTTGGTGGTTCTGAATAATGCCTTCCAGTTCCAGATGCAGGATGGTCAGGGGAGTGCGCAATTCGTGAGAGGCGTCGGCCGAGAACCGGTTGATGTGCTGGAAGGCGTCTTCCAGACGCGCGATCATGCCATTCAGCGAACGAGAGAGGCGCTCGAGTTCGTCTCCCGTTTTGATCACCGGCAGCCTTTCGCTCAAGTTGGTTGAAGTTATGCCCTCTGCTCGCGAGGTGATTTCATCGACCGGTCCCAGGGACCGCCGCATCAGCCAGTAACCGCCAACCCCAGCCAGAAACACGATAAAAGGCATGTAAATGGCCAGCGTGATCAGCAAGCCGTGAAGCACGCTCTCAATCTCCAGATAAGGAAGACCACTTTCAACAACAATCCGGCTTCCATCGGATCGGGTAAGAACCAGTCCCTCCACGAGCAAGGACTGTCCTGCGGCCAATTCGATTTTCCGGGAGTAATCTTTCTCCATGCCCACGCGAGGCAGAGGTATCTGGGAGGGATCGAAGCTTGCGTCCTTCGGCATACTCGAGACATAAAGAATCGTGCCATTCTCTTGGGTGACCCGGATGAAATGACCGTTCGCGTCCGGCGCATAGGCTTCGTTAATTTCACGGGCCAGCCACTCGGGCCCCTTCGCGGAAAACTCCGCAAGCAGTTCCGTCCCTATGGTACGAGACTGCTCCGCTAGAGCGCGCTTCGCGTTCCAGTCGAGATAACGCTGCAAGCCAAGATAGACCGAAACGCCAAACAGAAGGAGAGCTCCGGCCAGGAAGCCTGCATACCAGGCAGTCAGCCGGAAGCGCAGCGAGTGCACGTTCACGATTGTGCTCCGCTGCTTATGGTGTATCCGACGCCCCGAACGGTGCGAATCAACTTGTGCTCGTGCCCATCATCCACCTTGCTGCGCAGATGGCGGACGTAAACATCAACAATGTTGGTGATGCCGTCGAAGCTTTGGTCCCAGACATGTTCGATGATCATCGTTCGCGACAAAACCCGGCCGGCATTGGACATCAAGTATTCAAGGAGAGCGTATTCTTTAAGTGTGAGTTCAATGCGTCTGCCTGCGCGCTTCACTTGCTGCGACAGACGATCGAGTTCAAGGTCGTCCACCCGAACCACGCTGCTGCGAGTTGCAGGGCCGCGCCTCAACAGCGCTTTCGCGCGTACCAGTAATTCCGCAAAGGCAAAAGGTTTGGTCAGGTAATCATCCGCTCCCGCTTCGAAAGTACCGACCTTGTCCGCTACGCCATCCCGGGCAGTCAAGATCAGCACCGGAACACTCGAATTCTCGCGCCGGATGCGTCGAAGGACCTCGGAGCCGTCCATGACCGGCAGCATGAGATCCAGGATGATGAGATCATATTGATAAGTTGTGGCGAGTTCGAAACCGCTTTTCCCGTCTGCAGCGACATCAACGGCAAATCGCTCCGCGGTCAAGCCACGCGCCACAAAGTTGGAAACTTTAGCCTCATCTTCGACCAGCAAAACACGCATGGCGGCCTCTACTCTTCTAATCTATGGCGGCACATTATGAACCAGAAATCAAGAGGCAATAACATTTTATTCGGAAACCCCGCAAAAAGTTCAGCCTGAGTCCGCTCAAAATGCCTGAAACCTGAAAGCAATTTTATCTTAGTAGTTCAGAAGTCATTAACCCAGGCGCACGAGCGTGATACGGTTTCAAATTCCCGATGCTTCCCCTCGAGCTTCCGAAAGCGGTCAGTACGGGCTTGTGTCCGCTTTCGGTTCGCTTGCTTCATGCTTCCTGAAACTGGTCGATAACCCGCGCTGCCTTTCTATCGTGTTCCGATGAAATACGCGCGTCAGGATCTGCCTGGACAAATGAACAGAAATTAATTTGTTTGATTCTTGCATGTTGAGTTAAGCTCCCTCCGCCAAACAGGGGGGTGACCATGGCTTACGGCTCACATAGAAAAGTTATTTGTGCCAGTCTTACGGCTTTGGTGCTCATCTACGGAACTTCATTAGCAAGCAAACTCCTGGCTCAGGTAGCCGGTGGGACAATCACCGGAACGGTCACTGACAGTAGTGGTCGAGTGATCGCGAATGCTCACATTGCGATCACGAACGTGGCAACGGGTGTGGTTCGAGCCACTACCAGCAACGATGAGGGCCTCTATACAGCTCCCAACCTGCTGCCGGGTACTTATGACGTGAAATTTACCGCGCAAGGATTTAAGTCCGAACTCAGAAAAGAAATCGAGCTCACGGTAGGCGCGACGCTGACCCTCGATCTGACCATGCAAATCGGAACGATCACCGAGAAGGTTGAAGTCAGCGGAGAAGCTCCCGCCGTGCAGTTGACCACCTCGGACATCAACGCGGTCGTGGATGCGACTACGGTGCGCGAGTTGCCTCTTAACGGACGCAGCTGGACCGATCTGGCCACGTTGCAGCCCGGTGTGAATGCTATTCAGACGCAGCCCTCGTTCGCGCAGGGCACGGACCGCGGCAATCGCGGGTTTGGACAACAATTAACGATTTCCGGCGCTCGCCCCCAGCAGAACAATTACCGTCTCGACGGCGTAAGTCTCAATGACTACGCGAATGGAGCACCAGGAAGCGTGCTGGGAGGAAACCTGGGCGTCGACGCCATTCAGGAGTTTTCCGTTCTCACCAGCAACTACTCTGCCGAATATGGCAAGACTTCGGGCGGAGTGGTCAACGCGATTACACGCTCGGGGACGAATGCATGGCACGGCAGCGCGTACGAATTTATTCGCAACAGCCACCTTGACGCCAAAAACTATTTCGACGATCCGACCCTTCCCATTCCTCCTTTCAGACGTAACCAATTCGGCGGCGCTCTGGGCGGTCCAATTGTGAAGAATCACACTTTCTTCTTTACTGACTATGAAGGAGTCCGGCAGTCGACCGGAATTACCTCGGTGACCACAGTACCTTCGGCCGCGGCCCGCAATGGAAATCTGTGCTCGGCACCGGATACAGGCGGGTGTATACCGTTCAGCGTGAGTGTGGATCCTGCGGCCGAAGCCTATCTCACCTTCTATCACCTGCCTCAGCACCCTCTTCCCCTTAGCGATGGGGACATTGGGATCTTTACTTTTCCCGGCCAGCAAGTTGTGAACGAGAACTTCGTGACCGCGCGAGTCGATCACAAGTTTTCCGATAGTGACAGTCTCTTCGGTACTTACATGTTCGACCGGACACCCTACTCGTCTCCGGACGGCCTGGATAACGTAGAGTTCGACACGCTGACCTCGCGGCAGATCTTCGCGGTGGAAGAGACGCATATGTTCTCGCCCAGCCTGGCGAACTCCATCCGCTTCGGATACAACCACGAGTCGGTCAACAATAACCAGAGTCTTAAGGCCATCAATCCCGACGCCGCCAGGACCGACTTGGGCGTAGGGGGAACGGCATTTGCCGGGCGTGCTGCGGCCCAAGTCCTGGTCGGAGGATTGACGGACTTCACCGGCGGAGTAGGAGGAAGCCCAACCTACTTCTATCATTGGAATTCGTTCCAGCTGTACGACGATGCTTTCCTCAGCAAAGGCACGCACTCGATGCGCTTTGGCTTTGCGGCGGAGCGCATGGCGCTGAATGTACTTGCTGACACCGATCCCAATGGCATCTGGAACTTCGACACGTTGCAGGATTTTTTGATGAACAATCCGACCAAGTTCCAGGGGGGAATTGCCAGTACGCTTTCGCCACGCAATCTGCGCCAGACGATCTATGGTCTCTACCTGCAGGACGACTGGCGGTTTCGCCCGAATCTAACTTTGAACCTGGGACTTCGCTACGAGATGTCGACGATAGCCAGGGAGACGAGTGGCAAGCTCTCGAACCTACCCGATTTATCCTCCGCTACTCCTCATCTGGGCAATCCTTTCATCAGTAATCCGACGCTCAAGAATTTCGAGCCGCGGGTTGGTTTTGCCTGGGACCCCTTCCGCAATGGCAAGACTGCAGTCCGAGGTGGAGTCGGGCTGTTTGACGTGCTGCCGTTGCCGTATCAGTTAGTTCTTCTCGTGACGCAAGCTACTCCTTTTTTTTCCTACACGGTTGTCAAGAGTCCCGGGCCAGGCACATTCTTCTCAGGGCTTACAGATTTTCCCGCCAACAAGCTGCGTGCCACTTTTGTCGATCCTCATCCCAAGCGCAACTACGTCATGCAGTGGAACCTGAACGTGCAACAGCAGCTCACGCCGAGTCTGGCCTCGATGGTGGCCTACGTTGGCTCTCGCGGTATCCATCAACCGTTCCGAGTGGATGAAGCCAACCTGGTGATCCCCACTTTGACCCCGGCGGGTTATGTTTGGCCCTTCGATAGCTCGGGAAATCCACCGGATCCGATCAACACCAACTTCGGCTCCATTCGGGGAATGTTCTATGAAGGCCATTCCTACTACAACGCGCTGGAAGCGCAGCTGGCCAAGCGCATGAGCCACGGCTTCCAAATGCAAGGTACTTTCACTTGGGGCAAAAGCATGGATACGAGTTCGGCAACGGTGGCCGGCGATTCGTTCGGAAATTCCATCTCCAGCCTGCATTGGTTCGATTTGCGGCTGAGCCGCGGCCTCTCCGATTTCGACGTAGGCCGCACCTTTGTCCTGAATGGCACATGGGAAGCCCCAACGCCCAAGGCACTTCCAGCGTCCGCTCGATGGGCCCTGGGGGGATGGGAATTAGGCCTGATTCTGACGGCCAGCGACGGAGTACCGTTTACTCCTAGTTGGGGAACCGGATCCGACCCGTCCAATACCAACAGTGGCGACGATTGGGCTTTTCCCAACCGGCTCGGAGGCCCCGGCTGCAAAACGCTGACGAATCCGGGAAATCCCACCCACTACATCAAGACGGAATGCTTTGCAGTTCCAACCGCACCCAACATGGCATTCTGGCAGGCGAACTGTGACCCGAAGCCTCCCAGCGTGGGCGATTTCGTTGCGTTCCCGCTCTGCTTCAACCTGCGCGGCAATGCTGGGCGCAACATTTTGATCGGACCGGGGCTGACGGAAATGGATTTCTCTATCTTCAAAAACAATTACATTCCAAGAATCTCAGAAAAATTCAACATGCAATTCCGCGCGGAAATCTTCAACATTCTGAATCACCCGAACTTTGCTCCGCCGGCCACCCCCAACAACACGGACATTTTTGATGGCACAGGAACTTTGTCGCCCGTAGCAGGTTTGCTCACCAAGACAACTACTACGGCACGCCAAATTCAGTTTGCCATCAAAGTTATGTTTTAGCCTTGCGTACCTGGATGTAAGCGGCAACTGCATTCGACAGCCGGTCCCGAGCCGGCTGTCTCGGATGGATCAGACTGGGGAGTTCTTGGACCGAGCAGAAAGAGATCTTGATAGGACACGCATGATTGTCAAGTCTTTCATTCCCGGATCCGTAGGACCGGAGGGTCATTAGTGATGGGCAGCCGCATGGGAAGATGGTTCATTCTCGTGGCTGGGTCCCTCACCTGCTTAGATGCTGCACAAGCGACGGCAAACTCCGCTCTCGGCTCGACGCAGGCGGGCCCTCTAAGTTTTGAGTTCTTCAAAATCCGCGTCCAGCCGATCTTCTTGAAGGAGCGTCAGGGGCACGCCCGCTGCTATGGCTGCCATACACTGGAAAACAGAATCTTCCATCTGGAACCGCTATCCTCCGGCCAGAGCGACTGGAGCGAAGAGCAATCGAAAATCAATTTCGAGAGCGCCTCCCATCTGGTTGTTCCCGGCGATCCGAATTCCAGCAAACTCTTGATCCATCCCCTAGCCCCAGAAGCAGGTGGCGATCCGTTCCACTCTGGAGGCCGCCAATTCGAGTCTCAGGACGATCCGGACTGGCTGGCGATAGCAGAGTGGATTCGCAAGGCTAGTGGCGAGAACCGGGAAAGCTCTCGGTCAGCGGCCCGCGTCTATGTCACGAACAGTGCCGGGAGCACGATCGATGTCATCGACACCGCCACCAACCAAGTGGCCCAAGTGATTCATGGGATCGAGTTGCCCCACGGCATCGCGTTTTCCCCCGATGGCACCCGGGTGTATGTGAGCAATGAATCGGAGAGCGTGCTCGACGTGGTGGATAGGAAAAGCGGCGAAGTCCTGAAGAAAATCCCCCTGAGTGCTCGCCCCAACAATATTGCCGTCACAAAAGATGGCGGCCGAGTGCTGGTCGGCATTCGCACCAGCCCTGGTTTTGTGGACGTGATTGATACAACCACGCTTGTGCGCACCAAGAGCATCCCGGTGAGCGGCAGCGTGCACAATGTATTCGTCACCCCGGATGGGAAATATGCAGTCAGCGGCTCGATAGAAAACAAGACCGCCACGGTGATAGATCTCGAGGACGAGCAAGCGGTCTGGGAGATCAAGTTTGATCGCTCGGTGCGGCCCATGGCTTTCGAAGCTAATACCGACGGTTCGACCCGCCGCATTTTCATCCAACTCTCAAATTTCAACGGTTTCGCGGTAGTTGATTTCGCAACGCGCGCGGAAGTGGCGCGAATCAAGTTGCCGGACCATCCCGGTGGATTCGGAACGGCGGAAGGAAGGACGGGAACGCCTTCTCACGGAATTGGAGTCGCGCCCGATGGGAAGTCGCTGTGGGTGAACAGCACACTGGCGAATGCCGTTTTCAAGTACTCTTTGCCCGACCTCACGCTACTTGGCTATGCTGCCTTGCCCGAGGTTCACCCACTGGGTCACGCGCCGACCGGCAGCGTGCCGGAGTGGATCACCTTTACCGCCGACAGCAGGCGAGTTTACGTCTCTAACTCCGCAGATCGTTCTGTTTCCGCCATTGATGCCGAGAGCTTAAAAGTTGTAGCCGTTATCCCGGTAGGCGAAGTTCCGAAGCGAATCAATACTCTGTTTCTTCACTGAGGTTTCATGCCGGACAATCCCAGCGCGCAACTAGAACAACCGCCTTCCTGGTCGGATCAAGACCTGGCCCAGCGAGCCAGTCGGCGTATTGCGCGCCGCCTGCTTCCCTATCTGTTCCTGCTTTACGTAATTGCCTTCCTCGATCGTATGAACGTGGGAGCCGCCGCGCTCGAGATGCCGCACGACCTCGGTTTCAACAACAGTGTGATCGGTCTCGGAGCCGGAATGTTTTTCATCGGTTACTTCCTGCTGGAAATTCCCGGGGCCTTGATCGTGGAGCGCTGGGGTGCTCGCCGATGGATCGCCCGCATCATGGTTAGCTGGGGAATCATCACAGTATTAATGGCGTTCATTCACACGGCTCGCCAGTTTTACCTTGTGCGTTTCTTGGTCGGGGCCGCCGAAGCTGGTTTTTTCCCGGGGGTCATCGTGTATCTGACCTACTGGTTTCGTTATCAGGATCGAGCCAAAGCAGTGGCGGTTTTCTATGCCGCCAATCCTCTCTCCTATGTAATTGGGTCGCCGGTGGCTGGATTGCTGTTGGGAATTTCCTGGTTGGGCATGCGGGGCTGGCGCTGGCTCTTCATCATGGAGGGTATTCCGGCAGTTGTCTTCGGCGTGATCACGATCTTCTACTTGACGGATTGGCCACACCAGGCCCACTGGCTCCCCGAGGATGAGCGAGCATGGATTACCGAGCAAATCGCGAGAGAAAAAGAGGCCAAGAAGCGGGTTCATTCCTACAAGGTCTGGGAAGCGCTGCGACAGCGTGATGTGGTGCTGCTGACACTCTGTTATTTTTTTGCACTCAGCGGAAGCTACGGCATAGCTTTCTGGCTCCCGACAATTGTGAAACGACTTTCAGGGCTAAGCGATTTGAAGGTAACTTTGCTCTCCGCATTGCCGTACGTCGCCGCTTTCATGGTACAGCAAGTGAATGGTTGGCATTCCGATCGTACGCGAGAACGTCGCTGGCATGCGACCCTGCCATTATTTATTTGCGCAATTACTTTGACTCTGGCCGTTCTGGCGGCCTCCCATCCCGCCCTGTCGATCGCGTTATTCGTTTTGGTGGGAGCGTCCTTTTATGGCTTTCAACCCTGCTTCTGGGCAGTGCCTACGATGTTCCTAAGCGAGTCGGCCGCAGCCGCCTCGATTGGCTTGATCAATTCTGTAGGCAATCTCGGAGGCTTTACAGGACCCTTTGTAGTGGGCTACCTGGTCACGCGCACGCACTCCTTTAGCGCCGGACTGTTCTATCTGGTGGTGAGTCTTGTCGCTGCGGGATTGTTGATGCTCGCGGTCGGTGGGCGGCGACTTCAGTCAGTCCAAATTCAGCAATGATCAGCGAACAGTGAATTGTTTTTAATCTGTACTTAATGCTCACTTCATCTCGATGCCTATCTAATGTCTTTGTGCCTCGGGGTGCTCCGCAGATTGCGGTGGAATGAATCCGCGTTTTTATACTTGGAGGGTCACGTGAATTGGTTCAGGGCAATGATTGTTTTCATGGCTGCACTTATACTTTCGATAACGGCTTCTGCTCAAGGCAAGGCTCCGCTGCAACTATCACATTCCACGCCACTGCCGGAACTCCATGATGGCGACTTCGACCACTTTGCCGTGGATGTGGAAGGCAAGCGCCTGTTCTCCGCCGCCGAGGAGAACTCCAAGGTCCTGGTCTTCGACTTAAGGACGAACAAACTGATTAGCACCATTAACGACCTCAAGGCCCCACACTCCATGGTGTATCGGGCTGATCTGAAGAAGCTCTTCGTGGCCGACGGTGACCTCGGCGAGGTCAAGATCTACAACACGGACAATTATGTGCCGGCAGGAAGTATCAAGGTGCGAGAAGGTGCCGACTCGAGTGCTTTCGATCCTACAACCAAGTACATGTACGTCGTGAATGGGGGGAAAGACGCTAAGCTTCCCAACGCTTACATCACGGTCATCGACACGTCCACCGGGAAAACGGTCAAAGACATCAAAATGGACTCGGATGACGTGGAAGCGATGACGTTCGATAACTCAGGGCCTCGCTTGTTTGCCGATGTCAGGGGCAATCACTCCGTGGAGGTCCTGGATCGTGAGAAAGGAGTTGTTATCGCCAAGTGGCCGCTCACTCCCGCCGGCGCAAAACCTGTCACGATCGCCTTCGATCGTGCTAATCACCGCTTGTTTGTGGGTACACGCGAACCCGGACAACTGCTCGTTCTCGATAGTAACTCTGGAAAGATCATCACCAGCTTACCGGCTGCCGCCATGGTTGACGACATGGCTTTCGACAGCCACCGGAAACGCATCTACTTCGCCGGCACGCAATTTATCGACGTGTTTGCCCAGAAGGACGCCCATCACTATGAGCAGGTTGGGCACATTCCAACGTCATTTCGCGCCAAGACGGCGATCTTGGTTCCCGAATTGAATCGTTTGTATCTCGCAGTACCGCATCACGAGAAACAGGCGGCGGAGTTGCGCGTTTACGATCTGGCGCCACGGGAGAAATAAGAACGCGGATCCGATGGCTTAGCCAGGCAGTCTGAGTCTATTCTGGCGTGCGACAAATCGCGGAGGGGAGCGAACCGGATCAAGTTCAGGTTAGACTCCATGAACACGAGGCCATCGGAGCGATCAGCAAAGCCCTTTCTACTAGCCGATGCCTGTTCCTTTCCCCCAAGTCCTAAGTAGACAGTGGCGAAGTAGTAAGGCGAGACGTATTGCTGTTTCGAATCCAGCTCTCATTGAGTCAGCAGATTTCGCGCTTCTTCCTTATTACCATCTCGCGCCCAGGCGCGGGCAAGCCTGCAAGCATCGGGACCAGGGCTCAGTATCCGGTTCCCGCGAAACTGGTGAGAAGGAAATCTCACTCATATTCAGCGGGTAGAAGGATTCCTGTGGCGTCGAACCCAGCCTTTGAGACTGGCGCGATCCCCCCGGTGACGAGCTTCGATCGTAAGGCGAAGATCTGGTCGGTCGTAGGTGTGTCCAGTGGAAACTTCCTGGAAATGTACGACTCTATGGTATTTGGCTACTACACTAAAGACATCGGAAATACGTTGTTTCCCGGCCGTACAGCGCTCGTTCGCTCATGCTGTCCCTAATGACTTTCGGCGCAGGTTTTCGTATGAGGCCATTGGGAGCGATCGTGCTCGGAGCCTATGCCGACCATCGCGGCCGGCGTGCGGGGCCCTTACTCTTAGCCTGATGTCAGTGGGCGTCATCACCATCGCCAGCACACTCGGATACGCGACCATTGGGCGGCTAGCTCCAGTACTGGTTGTGCTTGGCCGGCTTCTGCAGGGTTTCTCTGCCGGAATGGAACTGGGCGGCGTTTCCGTTTATCTGGCCGAGATTGCGACGCCCGGGCACAAAGGCTTTTACGTCAGCTGGCAGTCGGCTGGTCAGCAGGTCGCAGTCATGTCCGCAGCACTGTTCGGCGTTGCGCTGAGCCCGATTCTGCCACCGACAAAATGACACTATGAGGATGGCGTATACCGCTCCTGGTTGGTTGTCTGATCATTCCTTGCTTATTTGCGCTCCGGCGCTCGCTGCGGGAGACTGACGAGTTTACCGCCCGCAAACACAAACCAAATACATCAGAAATTCTTCGTTCGCTCGGCTCCAGTTGGGGAATCGTGCTTGTCGGGATGCTGTTGGTGACCATGACCACGGTCTCCTTTTACATGATTACCGCCTACACTCCCACCTTCGGGAACTCAGTCCTTCATTTGGGATCGATCGACAGCATGGTCGTTACACTCTGCGTTGGTGCTTCCAATCTATTCTGGCTTCCCGTGATGGGCTCTCTGTCCGATCCTGTGGGACGCCGCCCCTTACTGCTCGCATGCACCCTGCTGATGCTGGTGACGGCCTATCCCGCCATGCTATGGCTGGTGCACGACTCGTCCTTCACGAGGCTACTCGTGGTCGAACTCTGGTTGTCATTTCTTTACGGGAGCTACAACGGTGCGATGATCGTTTTCCTGACCGAGATCATGCCGGTGAGCGTTCGGACCTCGGGTTTCGCACTTGCTTATAGCCTGGCGACCGCGATATTCGGGGGATTTACCCCGGCAATCAGCACATATTTGATTCCACTACTGTCCGGTTAAGGAGTCGAGGCGTCCGCGTAGCTCCTAGTTGTTGCAAGACTTAGCAGCCATTCCGGCTTTTTTCGATTTGAATTCATCAGGGCCCATTTTCGCCCTTCCTGCTGCCAGCGGGCCACGCGAAATTTACTTGATTCACATCACCGGAAATAGGGCGGTGCCTGGGTTGTGGTTGTCGGCTGCCGCGGCATGTGGTCTGGTCGCCGCATTGATAGGCAAACCTGATTCGGCTTCAACTCCGGATACCGATTGGCCCCGGCGCAATCGAATATCCCATGAATGAAAATTTAACTTGTTTTCACGATGCTATTAGGGCCGCCTCGTATGCTGTGCTTGCTTGCGGGTGAGGACCACGGTAGGCACGATGCCCAGCAGACCGTCAGTTATCATCAACATCTTTTTGGCTTGGGGAATCATTTCTGCCTCGCTACTTGCGCAGACCAGCGGCGGACTCCAGGGCACGGTTACGAAGTCCTCAGGAGCAGCCGTTCCCGATGTCAGGTTATCGGTCAGAAGCCTACGGACGGGCGAGACTCGAAACGTGGCCACGAATCAGCGAGGGTTCTACGCCGCTCTGGAACTCTCGCCAGGTCGGTATGAGCTCACCGCATCCCGGCCCGGTTTTTCCGCGTTAACCGTCACCATAACCGTGGAGATCGGCTTAACCCGGACGGTGAACCTGGTTTTGCAGCCGGGAACAGTCAGCAATCGATCGCGCTCCTCGATTTCGGGTACGACCACGGGAAACTCCTCGACCGGCGGGTCCGTGAGCTCAAAAACCGTCCGTGATTTGCCCAGCAACGGGCGCGACTGGACGCAAGCCGCTACTCTGGAGGCGGGCGTCGAGGCGGTCCGGACTCAGCCCAACGCTGCCAATACCAACTCTGGACGTGGCCAGCGCGGCTTTGGAGCCCAGATCAGTGTGTCGGGCGGCCGTCCGCAACAAAATAACTATGTGGTCGATGGAATCAGCATCAACGATTATGCCAACTCGGCTCCGGGCAGCGTTCTGGGGGTTGACTTAGGATCCGATGCGGTGGAGGAGGTTTCGGTCGTCACCAGCAATTATCCCGCAGCTTACGGACGTTCTTCGGGTGGGATCATCAACGCTGTCACTCGCGGTGGCAGCAACGCCTTCCACGGTTCCGTTTACAATTTCCTTCGCAATAGCGCGCTCGATACTCGCAATTACTTCGACTCGGCAAAGCCGCCGTTTCGCCGCAACCAATTTGGCGCTACTGGCGGCGGCGCGCTCCGCCAGGATCGCACCTTTCTATTCGGGAACTACGAAGGATTGCGACAGTCTCTGGGGACGACCCATGTGGACACAGTACTCTCGCCGGCAGCACGCCTCGGGCACTTGTCCACTGGAACAGTTACCGTGGACGCCGCTGTGGTGCGATACCTGGCTTTTTATGCTCTCCCGAATGGGGGCATTCTGCCTCCCGGCGACACCGGAGTCTTTACCTTTGCCGGACAGCAGGTAACCAAGGAAGACTATTTCACCACGCGCGTGGATCAGAAATTTACGGTACAGGACAGCATCACGGGCACATACGCCTTCGACACTGCCAACACGACTCAGCCCGACGAGTTAGACACAAAGCTCACTGGAGTGCGCACACGCCGCCAATTGTTAACGGTTCATGAGAATCACACGTTTTCCCCGGAGAAGCTCAATTCTTTCCGGCTGGGCATCAATCGGTCCGTAGCGCTGATTGGTCTGACTCCGTCAGCTATCAACCCGCTGGCTGCCGATCCGTCGCTCGGCGCCGTGCCGGGCCGCAACGCACCGCAGATCAACGTTCTGGGCCTGACCAATTTCGGAGGAGGTTTGGGAGGGATTTCATCTTTCAATTTTCGCTGGACTTCAATCCAGGCCTATGACGACCTTCACATTAAAAGCGGAAATCACTCTCTGAGTTTCGGCTTCGCTCTGGAGCGCCTGCGGGACAACATGCTGGGCGACAGCGATCCTAGCGGCATCTTCACATTTCACTCGATACAAGAATTTCTAACGAATCGGCCCTATGCTTTGGCGGTGGCGCTGCCGGGGAGCGTCTCACCTCGTGGGCTGCGGCAAACCGTGGCCGGCGGTTATGCGCAGGACGATATTCGCTGGTCTCGCAACCTGACCGTCAACCTGGGACTGCGATACGAGTTCGCTTCGGTGCCTACCGAGGCGCATGGCAAGCTTTCCGCGCTTCGGCAGCTCACCGATGCCCAACCCCATCTCGGTGACCCGTATTTCTTCAATCCGACCGTGCGCAATTTCCAACCGCGTATAGGTTTTGCCTGGGATCCCCTGGCTACTGGCAAGTTTGCTCTTCGGTCGGGATTTGGCGTTTTCGATGTGTTGCCGCTGCCCTACGAATTTGAACTGCTTTCGCAGTTTGCTGCGCCCTTTTTTGAACTCGGTTCGCCTACCAATTTGCCTGCTGGATCGTTTCCACAACAAGCTTTCAACCTGACTTCGGCCGACCCGCGGAGCTTGCGGAACATTTACGTCGAACCCCATCCACGCCGCAATTACGTGGTCCAGTGGAATCTGAATGTGGAATTTGAGCCGCGGAGAGACCTGACCGGCCTGATAGCGTACGTGGGATCACGAGGCGTTCATCAGCCCTTCCGAGTGGATGACTCTAATACCGTCCTGCCCGAAAAAACACCGCTCGGTTATCTCTGGCCGACTCCAGACATGGGGCAAAAGATCAATCCTAATGTGGGGCGAATGGACCTCCTTGCCTGGCGCGGAGATTCCTACTATGACGCATTGCAGTTTCGGCTCAAAAACAAACTGCCTTTTGGACTCGACGCGCAAGTCTCCTACACATTCGGCAAGAGCATCGATACTGGTTCGGCCACCATTGCGGGCGACCAGTTTGAAAATTCTATTTCCAGTCTGCCAGCGTTCGACATGCATCTCAATCGCGGGCCTTCTGATTTCAACCTGGCCCAAAATCTCAGCGTCCATCTCACCTGGGAAATTCCGTCCGTCAGCCTTTATTCTCCGACGGCGCGATGGTTTACAACGGGCTGGCAAGCCGTGGGAAATTTCCAGGCGAGCACAGGTTCGCCTTTCACGGTCGTTCTTGGAGGTGATCCGCTGGGCATGAGGAGCAACGATCCCTACGACGTTCCCAATCGACTCACAAGTGGCTCCTGCGCCAGCCAGGTGAACCCCGGTAATCCGCTGGAGTATCTCAAGCTCCAGTGCTTCACGTTTCCGAATCCCTCGACGTTACTGGGCAACTTACGGCGGAATTCGTTGATCGGGCCTGACTTGGCCACCTTCGACGTCTCACTCATCAAAGATAACTACATCAAGAGCATTTCGGATCGCTTCAACGCACAATTCCGAGTAGAAGCGTTCAATTGCCTCAATCGGGCCAACTTCGCGCCTCCGCTCGACCATCGCAGCATTTTCGATCAGAAGGGAAACCCCGTGCCTGGTGCAGGTCTGATCGACAGCACGACGACGCCTTCACGCCAAATTCAACTAGGACTGAAACTCATCTGGTAGGGACGAGGAGTGCGAAAATGATTAGGGTGTGGCTACTTTAGAACGACGGCTAACCACGTGTTAAATGACCGATTTAAGGCGAAATGGCCCATCAGGAACATAGACCAAACCCCGGGATATGAAAATAACCCGGGCTTACGGCCCGTGGCGACGCCCGGATTGCGTGAGCCGAGCCTGATGCTGCAGAGCACTTTGCGACAGCCGCTCGAGTCGGTTCAGCAGGGCCTTCAGTTTGCGGTACTGTTGCGAGGCGGCCCAGTAGAGGGGAGCGGCTTGCGGAGTGAGCTTCACATTGACGGTTTTGCCTTTGGTCTTATAGGTCCACTCAAAATAAGGTCCGTGGCGCCTGGCCGGGTCGAGGCGGCAGGCGCAGCGGGCCTTACCGCACTTCACCCTCCGCCTGAGGACGGTTCCCTTGCAGAAGTACTCGAGCGGTAAGAGCTGCTGTTTTAGTTCGCGAAAGCGTTGCGCGTAACGACTCAGAAGGGCGGTGGGTTGCAATCGTCGCGATGCACTCATGATGCACTCATAAGGATATGGACAATTCTATATCTTGCGGTAATGATACCGCAAGGCAATGGCAAGCCCCACCCTGGCACGGAAGCGGCAGAGTTCTTGGTCACGATCCGACCGGCGGGTGGGACCGGCGAACGCGTACTGGCGCAGCTTGAGCAGGGCGCCGATCGACTTGCGACAGTTCTTGAAAAAGGCGATCGACCGCAGAAGACATACAGTTGGACTATTAATCGGCAGGGAGATAGGGCTCAGAACCAGACTAACGAGCGTTATCGCGATTGATTTTGCGACAGTTCCGGCGGCGTAGATGTGCGACCACTCCTTATCCATTGTGATGGCACCGTAGAGTGCGTTGGTCACTGGTAGCTTAAAGCGATCCGTGATCGGGGGTCGACCTTCTCATCCCATCTGGCGACATTTACTGAAATTTACTGAAGTTGATATTTACTGAAGTTGATTTACTGAAGTTGATATGTTGATATTGACAGGAACCAAAAGGCGAGCGACAATTCGACACGCTTTGCGCGCGGTAAATTCTGACCCGAGTAAATTACCCCGGGTGTCAAAACCCTCCCCGCTTTATGAGGCCACTGGTGTTTTTGTGCGCTTGACTGCCAGCCAATCTCCTTGAATTTAGTGGACTGAGCCGGCACAACGTACGGAGGATGCATGACTATCCGCATTTGCGCTGCCCTCACCTTAGCTTGCACTCTGTTTCTCGCCGCCACGGGCGTAGCGCAAGTGCCCGGACAGAACGTGAACATGGTTTCCGGCAGGGAATGGCCGTATGGGGACCCTTTTCTGGAACGGCAGAACGAGCCGAGCATCGCGGTTTCGACTCGCAATGCCCAGCACCTACTGGCAGGCGCCAACGACTATCGCACCGTCGATCTGAACCTACCCGAACTGTTGCCCAATGAACCGGATGCCACGAACCAATTTACTGCCGAACCTTGGGTCGGCCAGTACATCTCAATCGACGGGGGGGCGCGCTGGCAAAGCACCCTGCTCCCCGGCTACCGCCAGGATCCCTCTTGCCAGCTTTCTCCGCATTCGCCCTTGTGTGGGTTCACCACCGCGGCAGATCCAGTGGTCCGTGCGGGGACGAACGGCATGTTCTACTACGCGGGCATCGCCTTCGACCGCGGCACAAGCTTCGGCTTGGTGTTCGTTGCCAGGTTCATGGACCTGAACGATAAGGAAAACGGCAAGGTCTCCCAAAACGGCTTGCCCATCCAATACATCAATACGGTTCCTGTCGCCTACGGCAGCGTGAGGCCGGAACAATTTCTCGACAAGCCCTGGCTCGCAGTAGATATTCCCCGCGGAACCGCGACTTGCACAGTCAGCGTGCCTCAACCAGGCAGCGGCACGGTGCCACAGACCATTCCGGCAGGCAATGTTTACGTCGCCTATGCCAACGTGACGCAGTCTGGCGCTACTCCTGTCAGCACAGTTTATTTCAGCCGCTCCACAAATTGTGGTGCCAATTGGAGCACGCCTCAGCCCATCAGCCAGCGCGCCGGAATTGCTCAGGGAGCGAATATCCAAATCGATCCCGAGACAGGTTGGGTTTACGTTGTCTGGCGCGTCATACACAATGGCACGACCCAACTGAATGACGGAATGGCGGGAGTTGCTTCCTTCGACGGCGGGCACAGTTTTACTCCGCCTCTCACCCTGGTAAGCCTGCCACCGTTCAACCCAAACAACCCCAATGGACCTTCGTTCTTCGATCAGAACACATCCGGAACGACTTTCCGGAGTACCGCGTTTCCGACGATGGCGGTGGCAGACAGCGGCATTCCATTCGTACCCGGACCGATTTATGTCGCGTGGTCACAGCGCGGCGCCGTTCCCGGAACGCCCGATGCCAGAATCATGATGTTGTCCTTGCCGGGCAGCATCATGCTCAGCCCCGCCGGCATCAGGCTGACACCTTTCGCCGTCGACAATGGCGCGGTCACCAATGATCTGGGAGGTACATTCAGCAGCCTCACGCGCGGTCATCAGCTCATGCCATCCATGACCTTCAACCAGGGCAAGCTGATGCTGGTCTATTACGACCTGCGCCAGGACCACACCTATGCGGATTTTGTGCCAACGAATCTGTCGGGAGGAGAGCTGTTGCCGGATGCCAAGGGAAATTTCTTCGCCGAGACTCGGTTTCCGACCGGTGACACCGATCCAGCGGTGGTCTTCACTCCCGTCATCAATGACGCCGACCCGCCTCTTACCGAGCGCCGCCACACGATGGATCTGACTTTGGCCCAGTCCCGCGGCGGTGCACTTCCTACGTTTACCTATGCCCGTGTATCGCGCTACGACTTTGGCCTGTTTGAGGGGGACGCCAGCGCTACGCTGCATCAGCTTAAGTTCAACCCTCCCAACCTTCCCATGTTCATGCAGGGGCAAGTGGCATTCACCGGGGACTACGTAGACGTCGGCGGACTAATGTTCACGCTGGTGAAATGCGGTACGGGAAAGTGCTGGACCTACAACAATCCCTTGCCCCCGAATGTTGCCGGAACGTTCCTCGCGGCCCCTAAGCCAGCTCCGGCATCGGCTGTGCACTATGCCACCTGGGCCAGCAACCAGGATGTCGTAGCCCCCAAGGACGGCGACTGGAGCAAGCATACAGTCATGCCATTGATGGGCGCGACTAGCGTCTATAGTCCGGGAACTGCACTTCCCAATTGTGCCCCCGGAACCGAGGGCGATCGCAACCAGAATGTCTATTCGAGCCGCATCACGCAGGGATTGCTGGTTTCCTCGCCGCAGAACTCCAAGCCTCTCAGCGCCACCATCGAACGCGGCTTTGTCGTTCTGGTTCAGAACTACACCACGCAGCTGCCCGGCCGCTATTTCCGCATGACGATTGCTAACCAGCCTGTTGGCGGTTTCGCGTCGTTCTCGCAGCTGGTCCCGCCCAGTCCCGTGCCGTCTAGGTTCCCGACCAGCGTCAATGGCATGCCATTCCCTCTGACATCGATCGATGTCACCATCGGGGCGCATTCCGGGATTTCGCGCACGGTATTTGCGGTTTCCACCAATCCGGTTGCCACGATCGCGGTGAACGTCAACGAGATTACCGGCCTCGGCGAAACGGTCATATCGGGTGGGCTCTCCGGTTTCCTCGTCCTGAATGCCGATGGCACTGTTCCCCCCAACCTGGTGGATCCCAACGGCAGCACCAATCCGAACACCAGCATTACTAATGTCGAACTTTACGATCCGGCAATCACTGGCCCGGCGATTACGGGCCCCGCTATTACCGGTCCGGCGATTACAGGTC
>QIAU01000057.1 GCA_003225055.1 Acidobacteriota bacterium | reverse complement strand
CTCCAGCGATTTCATGTCGACCAGCGTCGCAATGCCGGTGCGAGTGAAGCCGCCTCCAGCGGAAATTGGCGACACCATCTCCCCTACCTGGGCGTCCTTGGAAACAATGAGCCCTTCAAAGGGCGCGCGAATGGTCGCATTCTCCACATCCTGCTGCGCCACTCTAATGCGGGCATCCGCTGCTCTCACCTGCTCCTTGGTGAGCTCAATGCGAGCCTTCAGGCTGGCGACGGTCGTCTGCGCCTGGTCGAGGGCTTGCTGCGTTTGGATCCCTGAAGCTTCCAGCCCCTGGGTACGCTTCAACTCACGTTCCGCGTTGGCCAGGTTTACTTCCAAGTCGCGGATTGCGGCGGCTGCGGCACCCCTATCCGCCTGAGCAGAAACCAGGCGCACCCGCGCATCGGAGTCGTCCAGGGTGGCCAAAACCTGGCCCTCTTTGACTCCCATGCCTTCGTCGGTATTCACGGCGGTGACGCGGCCCGTAATTTTTGCAGCTACTGTCGCTCGACGGCGAGGCGTGACGTACCCGCTGGCATTCAGCAACGCCTCGCTGCGCGGATCGCCCGCCGGCCGCGCCGTCGCGACCTCGACCACCGGCTTCTGGCTACGGAGGGCGAGAATCGCGCCGCCCAGCAGAACGGCGGCACCCAGCACCGCCGCAAACAAACCAAAACGCTTCCCGGTTTTGCCGCCACGGCGAGAGTGGTCCGCAATCTTGAGAGTAGCCAGGTCAGGCTGCGGTGTTCGAGAGGTTAGGGTCATTAGCGGAGCGAGTGTTCTTGTCGACGGCTAGGGTTACAGTCAAAGACCAAAGCGCTTAATTGGGGCGAACCCTCGATCTAGACTCAGAGGATAAACGATTTGCGGAGGGCCTCACAACCGAGGACCGGCGAGTAGCAGTGGCTCTCGGACGAGCGATAGGAATTCGTCGGCAAGTAAAGGAGTTAGCGTCAGCGCAAAATGCGGGAATCCGACCGGAGAATGAGCCCCGCTTTGCCCCGTTAGATCGGCACAGGCGGCCGCTTGGGGCGCCCGCCATCGCAAATCGCGTGTCGCCCCGCCCTTGTTGCCTTACCGATCACATCATCGTTGGTTGGCAAAGGCCAGGTCCGCGAATCTCGGATGGAATCCCTGCAACCTGGCAACTCGACTACGGTCGCTGGAATCGACCCGCTCAGAACGAATTCCTTGTGTGTTTGCTCCCCACCATGAACTCTGCTAACTTGTTCAGCGCTCCAGCAGGAATCTGTTTATGGGGACGGGTCTCTGGCCCGTCCGGGCGGGGCATAGACCGGCCTCCACAAGATATACATCGACAGAATCAATCGTTTTAGTGACCTAGTCGAACCAGGCGGTACGTGTCGTGAATAACCTTCTGAGGTACCAGCATGGACCAGGCTGTGCATGTCACCCACAAGGCGCTCACCAGTATTGACCTCACTATCATCGGCCTCTACTTCGCAGTCGTTTTCGGCATCGGATTTTATTTCGCACGCAAAGAGCGCACCTCAACCGATTACTTCCTGGCCAGCCGCACCGTCGGCTGGTTTGCCATCGGCGCTTCGCTATTCGTTTCCAACATCTCCACGGAGCACTTCATCGGACTCGCCGGTTCGGGCGCAACGACCGGGCTCGCGGTCGGCCACTTCGAGTGGCTGGCCTGTCTGATCCTGCTGATTCTGGGCTGGGTGTTTGTCCCGTTTTATCTACGTTCCAATGTGTTCACCATGCCGGAATTCCTGGAGCGTCGCTTCAGCCGCGGTTCCGCCGTTTATCTGGCAAGCATTTCCATCATTGCCTACATCCTGACGAAGATCTCAGTTCACCTGTGGGCCGCCGCCATCGTGCTGGAAAGGGTAGTGGGCTGGAGCCCGTTGAAAGCAGCTATTGTGCTCGTGATCGTCACCGGCATCTACACCATCGCGGGTGGCCTGTCGGCCGTGATCTACACCGAGGTGGTTCAGACCCTGGTTCTGCTGACCGGTGCCATCGCACTCACCTTCATCGGCCTTCATCGTGTGGGAGGATTTGCCGGATTGCGCGCCGATGTGCCTGCTAGCTATTTCCACATGATCAAGCCGGTCAGCGACGCTGAGTTCCCCTGGACCGGCATCTTTCTCGGCGCCCCGATTCTCGGCATCTGGTACTGGTGCACCGACCAGGTGATCGTGCAGCGCGTGCTTTCCGCGCGAGACGAAGGTCACGCCAAGGCGGGCACGATTTTCGCTGGCTTCCTCAAGATCCTGCCAGTATTCCTGTTGGTCGTGCCCGGTCTCATCGCGGTCGCCCTCTTTCGAGACCTGTTCAAGTTTGGTCCCAGCGGACAGGTGCTGAACGGGGACATAGCTTTTCCGACTCTTATCATTAATCTCCTTCCTCCCGGGCTGGTCGGACTGATGATCGCCGCGCTGTTGGCAGCACTCATGGGCGGCATGGCGTCGGTGTTCAATTCCGCATCGACCCTGGTGACGCTGGATTTCTACAAGAAGCTTCGTCCGCAGGCCTCCGAGAGCCGGCTGGTCGGCATAGGCAGGTTTGCGACCGGGGTGATGGTTTTGCTCGGGATCGCCTGGGTTCCGTTCATCCACCTCATCAGCAGCCAGTTGTACATCTATCTGCAAAGTGTGCAGGCGTATATCAGCCCGCCCATTGCCGTGTGCTTCATCCTGGGGATTCTCTGGCCAAGATTAAATGGCCGAGGTGCGATCAGTTCGCTCCTGACCGGGTTCGTGCTGGGAGCGATCCGCTTTATCCTGGAGCTGGTCGACGCCACGCATGGCGGGCAGTACTTCACGAATTCATTCATCAATTGGATGGTGAAGATGAACTTCCTTCACTATGCCATCCTGATGTTCGTAATCTGCTCCCTGGTGTTGATCTTGGTCAGCCTCACGGCGCCAGTCCCGGAACGCAAGAAATTGGCTGGCTTGACCTTTGCGACCGTGGACGAAAAGATGGACGTAACCCCGGTCCACGAAGTTCGCCAGAAGCCCGCGGCCGAAACCGCCGCAGAGCATCGCTTGAACGTGCTTTTCAGCGTGGCCCTGGTGGCAACTGTGGTTGGGCTCTGGATCTACTTCCGGTAAGACTGATGTCCCGCATCCGCAGCCTCCGGCCTAACGTCACCCGGGAGGAGGCTGCGGCGGAATTCTCTCCCGCTGGTCCGGCAGGGCTGGTCCGTCACCTAATTTTCGGACCGCTGCGCTCGGTGGCCGACTTCTATCTTCCTTTCCGGCTCTTCCAAGTTGAGGTTGGCAACGCCGGCAAACGGGATCAGCACATTCTGGGCCTGGAAGCCGTCATGGGAGTGCTCGACCTTTATCACTTCGAAGAGATTCCGGGCGCATCAGAAATTATTTCCGTGGACACACGCAACCATCCCGAGTCGCGGCTGAATGATGCCCGCGCTCAGGAGCTGGTCATCAACAAGTTCCAGCGCGCGCTGTTCAGCAAGGGGTTTTTCCGGATGCGTGAGCTGAGTATAGTCGCGGCCCCCTTGCCGGGAGAGTTGTACATTCCGTACTGGGTTGGATTTCGGGGATCCGGCATGCGAGCCCGGGTATCCGTCATGGACGCGGTTCGCCATCGAATCGAAGGCTCCAAAGTGCGGTATCTCTTGCAAACCTGGCTGACAGCGCCGTCTTGAGGCCTGGCTGGGGCCGACCGAGGCACAGGTAGAAACGCGGCTTGCCGCGTCAACCGAGCGAGACGAGGCAAGCCCCGTCTCTATCAGGAAACGCCGTGTGACAGGCAGATGTTCCGGCTCTGACTGACACGCTCCATGACAAGAAGCGGAGTGCAGGGCGTTCGCCCTCGATGATTCGTTTTTAGTAAGGACCAGTACCGCTGAAAGCGGGGGCCCAAAAATTCGGCGTTTCTCAGGTGAGCAAAGCCTTTTTAACCGCACAAGGCCGCAGAGTACGCGGAGACCTGCCTAGTGTTCTCTGCGCACCTGCGGTCTCGCCGTTAGGCTTTTCCGCACTATGGGCCGAAGCCTACCCATCGGCACGGTACTTCGGTAACTCCACACCGGTAATCGCCTCGAGGTATCCTTGCAAGTGTCTCTCCCCCTTTTTAAGGGCCTGCTGTGTCTTGCTGCTAAGGCAGGAATTCAGGTCAGTGGAGTCTTCGCCGGTAGATTGCGATGCCCGCAAAAATCGGCCGTTTCGAAATCGTAAGTGAGCTGGCTAAATCTGCGTCGAGCGCAGTGTACAAAGCCAATGACCCGAGTGCCGGGCGGACCGTTGCGCTCAAGACAATCAACCTGGACTTGCCTGCCGACCTGGCCCGCGTCCTCATCCAACTTATCCTGCAGGAAGCGGAGGGCACGAAGACCCTCAACAGCCCGAACATTGCCGTGCTCTATGGCGCGGGCGACATGGACGGCAAGTTCTGCGCCGCAATGGAGTACGTGGAAGGCAATAGCCTGGCCAACATGATTGCCCGCCAGGACGGCTTCTCGATCTGGGACTTGCTCGACATCAGCCGGCAGGTGTGCCTAGCCATCGATCACGCCGATTCGCATGGCGTGCTGCACCGCAGCCTGGAGCCTGCCAAGATCATGATGCAGTGGGACGGCACGGTCAAAGTGCTGGGCTACGGTGTTTCTACCATGGTCAGCGCCATGCCGAGTAAAGGCACGAGTGTCCCGCCGCTCTTTTATTACATGTCTCCGGAGCAGGTGAAGGGCAATGTCATGGACGTCCGCTCGAACATTTTCAGTTGGGGCGCCGTTCTGTACGAAATGGTCACTGACCGCAAGCCTTTCGTCGGTGATGATGTGCAAACGGTCCGTCAGAGAATCCTGGAAGAAACTCCTGAGCCCCCAGCCACGATTAATCCACGCATCCATCTCGGCGTCAGCCGTGTCATCATGCAGGCGCTGGCCAAGAATCCAGAGGAGCGCTATCAGCGCGGGCAGGAGTTGGTAATCGATCTGGAAGGGACCAAGGATACGGCCCCGGCCAAAGCCGCGAAACAGGCGAGCCAGCCGCCCAGCGGACTCGCAGTTCCGGAAAAGATCAATACGTCTGTCGTTAAAAACAAGTTTATTGTACCGGGTTCCTCAGACTCGGATAGTCCAGAAGCCGCGGAGCCTGATGATGTGGCGAAAGTCTTGAAGGCGGCGGGAGCAGAAGTCCCAAAGCCGGCGAAAAAGGCGGCAGCCGCCACGGCTGGAGGCGCAAACGGCAAGCCGCTCTCGGCGTCGAAGCCAAGGCCGAAAAGCTCGCCGTCCCCTTCGTCCAGTCTGCAAACATCTGGAACCACGCATCCGCCGGCAAAAATGTCGGCGACAATTGCTCCGCCTCCGCCTGCGGAACAGCCGAAGTTCATGACCGATCCCATGATGACGGAACCCGGGCAGAACGCTAGCAAGTCGGTCAGCTTTTCTGATCTCGATGAACTGCCCCCGCTGGAACAGGTCTATGTTGCCCCGACCGCTCCTCCAGAGCCACCCGTCGAGGAGCAGCTGCCTCCCCCGGAGACTTTCTCGCTGAAACCCAGAGTGGTAAAGGACGACAAGCCCCAAGTCATTAAGCGCGAGAATGCCCGGAAGGCGGTCAAGGGAATAAAGGACGAACCGCAGCCGATGTTTTATGCACTATCCGCTGCGGTTGCCATCATCCTCGCAGCTGTAATTGGGATCGCCTATCACATTTACCGCCAGACTGCGGATGAGGAAACCGCAACGGCTCCCCCGCCGGCAGTAACCCAAGAACCCTCTCGCCCGAGCCCCACTCCGGTCCAGCGTGCAATTGCTGAACCGGCCGTTGCTCAGCCGACGGTTGCGGATTCGGGGCCCTCGCCAGCTGCCGAGGTCACGGCGACGCCCAAGTACGCGCCCAAGAAGATCAAGGCTCGGGCCCAGGTCCGCCCGGCAATTATTCCCGGCGAACTCGCTGTCAATTCCACTCCGGAAGGCGCGCAGATTCAGATTGATGGCCGCAGAGATCCTTCTTGGGTGACGCCTTACAGGATGCCTGGCCTGAATCCAGGCCTGCATTCGATCGCCCTAAGCAAGCTTGGCTACACCGAGGAGACTCGAAGCGTCGATGTGGCGTCGGGCAGCAAATCGTTCTTGGTCGTCCACCTGACGCAAATAGGCGCGACTGTAGCGGTGACCAGCGAACCAGCCGGAGCCAACGTCTATATGGATGGCAAGGACACCGGCAGGCTGACCCCCGCGCAGATCCTCGTTACCCAGAAAGGCAGGCACACGCTGCTGATCCGCAAGCAAGGCTATCTGGATGAAGGCACCACGCCCGACTTGGTCTTGGGCCAGACATTCCGCTTCTCCCCAATTCTGAAAGTGCTCGGCGTTACCGACGATATCAAGATAGGCGGCAAGTTCAAAAAGCTCTTTGGCGGCGAATCCACGGCCGGCATGGGCAAAGTGGTAGTCAAAACACAGCCCAAAGGGGCCCAGGTCACAGTGAACCGGCGGATGCTGGATAAGGCCGCTCCCTTGGATTTTTACCTGAATCCAGGCAACTACATGGTCGATCTGACGCTCTCCGGCTACAAGCCCGTTCACCGCGTAATCAGCGTGGAACGCGGTTCCAAAGTTGAACTCAACGAAAACTTGGAACCAGAATAAACTTCCCTCACCCTCTCTCGCCTATTGGCAACGCGCGCCGCAAACGGGGCCGAATTTTTAGCCAAGCGTCGGCTTGGCGAAGAGCCTGCCTTAAGCGAACTGAGCGGCGAAGGCGGCGAAGGGATCTCGCGTGCCGCACCGAAATTCCCAGGTGCACACACAGATGCCGGCCGACACCAGGACTGCTGTTCACGACGCCGCCCTACAGATCCACGCCTCAGCCTGCCGCTGAGGCCCTCCTTCTTCCTACGTCGGCCGGGCGTGAGTGGTTTTTCGAGAAGGCCGGTCCTCGAGTCATGCGGGGGCTCAGCGAAGCCATTTCGGACGATTTTTGCAAGTTGACGGCACGGGTTCGAGACCAGACCGAGGTTGCGCTTATCAGCCGCGAACACCTCCTGGAGTTTCTGCGCCACCACCAGGCATTCTGCATGCAGATCGTGCGCCTGCTGAGTGAGAACCTTCGTCTGCTCTATTACAAGTGTCGGTATGAGAGCACCTCCGCCGGCCGTCGCCGTCGAGGCAAGCCTTCCGACCCGGCCAGCGCCGATGGTACAGTCGCCTAGAACCGACACATCCGGACACCAAAAAGCGCAGGAGAGGTTCCTGCGCCTGCAAGCCGCTGCAATATCCAAATTCTCTACGGAAGCTTGAAATTCACCGTGATCTGCGTCTGAATATCGACTGGCTCGCCATCAAGCAAATAAGGCTTGTACCTCCACTGAAGGACCGCTTCCGCCGCAGCCCGAGCCAGGATGGGATCGCCACCACTCAAGATCTTGACGCTGCTGATGATTCCGTTCTTGCCGATGACGGCCTGCATTTCCACCGCTCCTTGCAGGTGCATCTGCATGGCCTGCCGCGGATAATTCGGCTGGACTCGTTTCAGCAGGAGTCCCTGGGTGACGCCCTGCGAGACCTTCAGTGTTTCCTTTGGAGCGACCTTGGGAACCGCTGCCGGGGTCGCGGCCTGAACAATGCTCGAGATGGCGCCCTGGTCAGCGCCGCTCATGTTGCCCAGGGTAGGGGGCGCGGGAACCTCTGAACTCGCTGCCACTTCCTCCGGGGTCTTAGCCAGGCTAAACCCGCCCTTGACAACCATAGTCTTCGTCGCAGGATGCGTATCGGTAACGTCGGTGGTATCGGAATCGACTTCCCCCTCCGGAGCAGTGCTTTTCGGCGCTGCAGTCTTTGCCGGCGCGGGGACTTTTTCCGTTTCCGGATGCATCTGCTGCGGAACTTGTTGCGTTGAAGGCTCCTGCTCCGCGGAGGCGCTACTCGTGTCAGCTGCAGGGGTACTGGCTGGTACCGCTGGCTGTGACTGCACCTGCGCTGGCAGCTGTGCAAGCGTCTTCTTGTGGAATTTCGTGTAGCCGAAGTATCCGGCCACGACCAGCACAATCACCGCCGCGCCCACAAGAACTCTTTTCTTGCTGGCGGGATCAGACTCTGCACCTTCATCGTCAAGACTCCCGAAACTGGGAGCCCCCATTGACGTTGACGGCGGAAACGCGCTGGCGGCGGCCGCGGCTGCAGACCTCGTGAGAGGCTTGTTGTCAAAAACAGGAGCGGTCGGGAAGCCCTTTTCGATGTCTCGGTCTTCTTTCGCGGGAGCCGGGGCAGCTGCCGCACTGGCCTGTCTGCGGATGAAACCGGCTCGGCTGTCTGGAACTGAGGGTGCGGCCCTGGCCGGCCCCTTGGAAACTTGCGTTTTGGATTCGATGGTCGGCCTAGTCACGGCTTCGACCAGACGGGGAGACGGCGGCTTGCCCGCCTGCGGCGCTCGCATGGTAGGCGAGTGTTGCTCCATGGACTCCAGCAGAATCTCCTCTGCGGGCCCCGGAGCAGGGGTCGGCTCTTGCTCCACATCGAAAACGCTGCTGACATCCACGCTAGTCTTGGCAACCGGGGTGAGCGGCTGAGCCTTTGGGCTCTGGAAAACGGCCAACGCCGGTTTCGGTGCGGCGGGCGGCGCACTCACCGGTCGCGGCGCGCTTGGCTGTGAGGAGGGGCGCGCGGCCGGAGTTGCCGCAGTGGGTGCAGGCGCGCTGGCGGGCTGTCCCGCTGTGAGTTTCGCGCCATCGGTGCCTTTTTTCAATAATCCTCGCGCCACGCGCAAGGTGCTCTTGGCCTGCTCTACATTGATCGGCTTGGTAAGAACCAGATTAGCCCCGATTCGGAAAGCGTTCGCTACACCTGCCTGACCTTCCACCACCGCTACTGCCAAGGCTGTCTGGTTCGAACTCGAATTTCGCGCGCTCTTGAACAGCAAACTAGCATTCTGCTCGTTTTCGCAATCGACCACGACCGCGTCGAAATGCTGCCCCATCAACTTCTTGACCGCAGCGAAGGGCTCGGTCGAAGCCTCGACGCTAAATTCTAGCTCTGTAAGGACTTGCGTGGTTATCCGAGCGGTCTCCTCATCCGGGCAGAAGAGTAGTGCTTGGAAGGTCATATCGAGGTAATCGTAGGTACACTCCAATGACCCTTCAAGTTACGCAGGTAATACGTGCGACCAAGCAGACTTGAAACGGAAGGCGTACGATCGGGGCGAGTAAAAGGCGAGTAAAATTCCGGGCATGCGCCTGCCGCTCTGGATGAAAATCGCCTGGACGGTGTGGGTCATCGTCTGGGTGCCGGTTTACTGGAAACAGTATGGCGCCCAGAATTTCCTGTACTTTTGCGACATGGGAAATTTCTTGATTGCTGTTGCGCTCTGGACCGAGAGCGCCCTGATCTTTTCCTGGCAGGCCACCGGACTCTTACTGTTTCAGACCCTTTATACCATTGACCTTATTATTGCGCTTCTCTTCAACAAACATCTGCTTGGCGGCACCGAGTACATGTTCGATCCCAAGATCCCGCTGTTTGTCCGACTGCTAAGCCTGTTTCATGTGGTCATGCCGCCATTGCTGCTGTGGGGGCTGTGGCGTCTCGGTTTTGATTCTCGCGGCTGGAAGTACCAGACGCTCACTACCTGGATTGTGGTTCCGATCAACCATTTCTGGCGCCCGGAATATAACGTCAACTGGGCGCGCGGGCTTTTCTTCCACGAGCAGCGTGTAGTCCCAGGAATGATCTATTTGTTGGGATACCTGATTGTTCCGCCCCTGCTGGTGTATTTCCCCACTCATCTGCTGCTGCAGCGGTGGATGGGCAAACACTCGACAGAAAAGATCAGTTCCGGTGTGCTCACCTGCCGTTCCTGATCGCGAAGTTCGCAGCCGTTATTGGGCCGCCCACTTGGCCCAAGGCCTTCTCCGTGGCGGACAATAGCGCGTCTGGCCCCACAGGTTTACCCGCGGCATTTTCCATCCACAGATCGGGCGTGACGTCACCCATCTTCGCCATGCGCTCGAACTCCGGACCGATGCTGCCCACCTTCTTCATTTGCTCTTCGATTTGATGCGCGATCATGTGGCCGACCGGATAGTCAGGAAGGTAGAGAAAGGAATCGATCATGTGGGAGTAGACGCCGAGCAGCACGACATCCTTCTTGCCGAACACTGGTCGGTAGTAACGATTCCAAACGTCCTTGGAAATCTCAAGAGTCGCTTCTTTAAGTTCCCCGGGCGTGGCGCTGGGATGTTCGTACATCCAATGCCAGACCGCCATGTCGACAAGGGCCACCCCGGAAATCTCATACGTGGTCCAGAAATCATTGAGGTTCTTGAGACTCTCGGTCTTGGCATCGGGCGCTGCCAGGCCTAGAAGTTCCAGATCGTGACCCTGAAAAACGAAGGCTAGCGCCTCGGTGAACGCAGTATTCGGCACACCCTGCAAAAGCGTGTGATCAACCTGGTCAAGTGAGAGGGTCTGCTCGACGTTGTGTCCCATTTCGTGCACGGCAATGTTGAATCCTTTGTAATTCATCCCGGTCTTTTCGACCCGAGTGCGAAGATGAGCCTTCTCTGAGCGCATGTTGGCGCCCATGGCATGGCCCGATCCGCGGGCCGGGTCAACCACGATGTGACTAGCCAGGTATTGCGCCTTTTCCGGCGTGAAGCCAAGCTTCATAAGAAGGTGGGGGATGTCCTTCTGAAACGCCTCCGGGGTTGGATATTTCTTGGACACGATTGCATCCAGCTCCGCTTCGCTGTGTGAACTTCGCGGACGGAAGCCGTCGTACCAGATGTCGAAAGGCTCCAGAGGGCGCCCGAGACGCGACTGAATCAGTTTCCCAACTCTGGGAGCCAGCGGGGAGGAAACAACATCTTCTAGCATGGCACGCACCCGATCTTCCGGAATTTCGCGGTCTTCATCGAACCGCCGGGCAATCAGCGTTGGCGCGGTAGGCGAATAGGGGTCGGCTTTCTTCGCTGCAAGAAAGGTGTCAAGCAGCATCGCGTAACGCGTGCCCGGCTCAGGTGCACTCGAAACCTTGCCGGAGTTCTTCCCTTCTTCTGTAGCTTGCACTTCGTTCGTGTAAGGGTTCCAAAGGAATACCGGATTATTGATGACGCTCTGCGGAATCGTCTGCGTCACGATCCGTTCCATCACTTGCTGGATCATGCGTTGGCGAGGCAACCCATTTTGCGGATCGGCATAGTCCGCCTTGATCTGATCACGCAAGTTCCAGTGACTCAACAGCCGCATGTCGGCAGGAAAGAGCCGTTTTCCATCATTGCTGAGAAGTCGTCCCATCCAGATGTTGTACTGCGCGACGTATTGGTCGGAATCGGCTGCCGCCTGGGCAATAGCCAGGTTCACCGCCGCTGGAATGCGCTTGGAGAAGCGCTGTGCCAGACGCGCTTCGGCCCAGTGACGGCGCGTCCACTTTGGACCTTCCGTAAGGCGTTGATGAAGGGTAGTCAGCGGAAAGTTGAGCAGAACTGTAAAGGCCAGCTTGTTTTCGAAGAAATCATCCAACACGTGAGCTGACGGATCGTAGCCGGCAAAAGCCTGGTCGAACGGCAGCACAGGACCGAGGTCGAGATCAGCCTGCTGGCGTAACTCGCGGTTGATCTCGTGCATGTGCCCGTCGATCTGTTCCAGCAGACGCTCGTAGCGATTGAACATGCTATCCAAGGTCGTCTGATCGCCGGCAAAATTGGCGCGAATGAATGCTTCGAACACCGTCCCGTCGCCATCCTGCGGCCGCCAATACTCCATGACCTGGTGCAGGCCGCGGTCGACCTGAGCTTTTCGTGATGGGCCATACTTCCCGACCAGCTCTCGTTCCAGGCGGATCATGGACTCGTTCATCCAGAGAAGATTCGGTTGATCAGCGACGGCCATTGTAGTTTCCTGGGAAAATACGAGTGCAATCAATACGCAGGCGGATAGTAAGAAGCCGATCAGAAAGCGCAAGCCTCGCCTCCCCGCAAAAAATTCGCAATCGAGGAACTCTCAGTATAACTGGAGTGGAGGTTAGTTCGATGGTGCGCACGGGCCAGCCACTCTCGAATTCTGGCCTCCCGCCTACAGCACCGGACATCTACCCGACCCAGAGCGACATCCAATTGGTCTGCTGAACATTCCTAATGCAGGAGTACGGAAGTGAGCCAGGAAGAGTCGGGCCAGAGCCCCATCATGTTACCTCAGCCCACGTCCCAGGAGGAGGGAACCGCCCTGGGGTTGGGCTCCAAGAAATTACGCAGAAGAAAAGAACGTGAGGAGGAGATTTCGCAGCAGATCGCCGCCAACATGTACCTGGTATTTCTCTACCGATAAAAGTTGCGGCCACCTCGCACCTCCCGCCCGAGTAGAAGCTCTGCTTGGTTTAAAAACGTGTCACGGTTAGTTTCCTCAATCCTCCTGACAAACAGAGCACCGGCAGTACGCATCCAAATCGACCTGCTACGGAATTTTGTAGATTGGATGATCCACTCGCCCCAACTTGTCCAGCAGCGGGTCTCCTGGCGCCACAAAAAGGACGTGTGATGGCATTGTCGATGGGGAATCGAATACAGCTTTTTACGCTTGTCTGTCTCTTTCTAACCATGTCACCAACAATGAAGCGCTCACCCCACCTACGTTTACCGCCGACAACCTGGTTCGCGAGTTGCTCGCTGCGGGTAAGACCCTGGAAAAGCTATGCGGAAGGATTGCCCTCGGTCGCGTACACCGGGGGTGGATGTCTATCCCTATGCGCAGCACCATAACCCATTCGTGTTCCTCTCCGATGTACTCAGTCCGACCCAAGTCACCAATCGCGTACCGTTTTCGCAATTCGCCACCGACCTGGCCAGCAGCCAGCTACCCAACTTCTCCCACCTCTTGCCAGACCAACGGAATAACTCCCATGATGGAACGCTCGCCCAGGCGGATGCCTGGCTGCAGCAGAACATCGCGCCCTTGATCGCCAGTCCTGTATTTCAGAAGGATGGGGTGCTGTTGATTATTTTCGACGAGTCGACTTTTAGCGATGTGACCAACGGTGGCGGCGCTCGTGATATCTCCGCGCGGTTAAGAAAGGCTATCAGTCGACGACTTTATGCCAACATCCCAGTACGCTACGCCTCATCCTGCAATCATTGGGAATTTCGAGTTTTTCCCGGTGCCGCCGCCACTGCGCCTGACATGAACGAGTTTCTCTAGTTTCCAAGAAGCCTTGGTTTACACTGGCGTCGAGAGGAAGAGTCGATGATGAAGAAAAAGCCGCCCTACCTTCCCGCTCTTGCGGCCGTCATGGGCGCAGTAGCCGGCTTGCGGTCCATGACTGCGCCGGCAGCAATCGCCTGGGCTGCCAAGCGTAAAGCCATCCGACTCGGCAGTTCGCCGCTGGTTGAAATCATTTCCGCCAAGCTCTCAGACCAAGCCATCCGGCTTGCGCTGGCGGAATTAGTCGCTGACAAGCTGCCGTTTAGGCGCGACCGAATTGAGCCTGGTCCACTCGCGACGCGTATTGTGTCCGGCGCGGCCTGTGGCGCGGTTCTGTCCGGTGCCGCAGATCGGCCCTTAGCGGAAGGCGCAATTCTCGGAGGATTAGGAGCCTTAATGGGGGCGTTCGGCAGCTATCACGTGCGAAGAAGGTTGAGCCGCGAGATGCCTGAATTGACAGTGGCACTCGTGGAGGACGCGTTGGCCATCGCAGCCGCTGCCGCCATCGTTGCCTACGCATCCGAATCTCTCTGAGGCCTGTGGTCGAAGTGCGGAAACCCAGATCCTTGCCCAAACCCAGCAGCCATGCACTACTTGGGTTCTGGCCCGAAAGTGGACTTCTGCAAGCCGAGGACATGGAGGTATACCTTTCACATACGTTTTCCGCTTCTACCAGGAGTCTGGTTTGCGTCGGCAACAACTTGTAGCCGTAACACTCGTTCAAGAGGACGCGCTCGAATGCACCTGCTGTCTTCAGCGATACTGTCTTGACTCCGTTGGCGAAGATGCGGTCGCCACTATGGTCTTGGACACGGAACTGTATTCGGCATGCCCGGTCTGCGGACAGAACGTAGCAGGCGACCTGCTCGACGACAGCTACAAACTCCGCTGGCGACGTGCAATCAGGAAACAGCTATCCGATACCCGACACACGCTCCTGATGTTCCTATCGCTGATTCTCTCCAGGCAGACGCCAAGCACCGATGACGTCTTCATGAAGGTGCTCACGCGGCTGCAGCAACTCTACCCGAAAAAGGCACTTGCGGAGCTAAAACTACTTGGAGATAACGCCTTGCGATACAGGGACGCGGCGCGCACAGAGTAAGCAACTCAGCGTCACCATTCTACGCGGCGGAGGTCGTAAGTCAAAAACTACCAGAAGATTCCAGGCGGTGACCTGCATCGAACCGAAGTTTGCAGTGAACCTTTGACCTCGACCTGCGGCGCCTTTCTTCACATCCCCGTCATCGCGCGAAGCGCCTTGCGGATCTCTTGCCCGACGGAAGGGCCGACTTTCGTTGTCACATTCCTCCCTAGGGGTTTGTCTGCAGTCACGTCGAAATAACCTTCTGCAACATGGTGACGACCGCAGCCGGCAACCGGGCAGACGTGCCCGAAAATTTCGCCGCCGGGGTATTCGAGTGTAAAAGGGGCCATTTGGACGTTTTTATGCCGGTCACAGGAGAGGTTCGTCATGGGGGAGTCCTCGCTGCAAAGCAAATTTATGCTCATTGCCTATACAGGTCAAGCGGCATCAGTCGTTAGTGAGTAGTTAGTCCGAAGTAGTCCGATTCAGTCGCTTGGGGCTTTCCCTCGAAAAATCCTGGACTCCTGGACTTGGACTCCGCTGTGGCACCTCCGAGCCATTTCTGATCTTGGGGCCTCAGAGTAAGGTTAATTTGAGGAACTGTGGCGGGGGCCTGTTTGGGGTTCAAATTCAATCGCAAGTCACTGGTGGGTGTGGCTGTCTATGCCGGCTTCGCGGGCATTTTTTCTTATTTCCTACGGCACGACCAGATTAGGTCAGTCATCCCGTGGGTGTTCCTCCTGCTGGTGATTCCAATAACTCATTTATGCGGACGCCTGTCGGCCGTGTCGGGTGCAACCCTGGCGACCCTCATTTTTGCTTTTTTCCTGTTCCCGCCTCTTGGAAGCCCCGTCGTGCACGACACTGCTGACCGAATCACCCTGATTTCATTTCAGGTGGGAGCGATCGTCGTGGCCTATCTGTGCTCGCCCGGCTTATCCATCCCTAGACAGGCGAAAGACCGACTCTAATCTGGCTTTGGAGGCTGAGGCTTAGCTTACGGGAAAAGGCTGGAAGCGCGGGTCGGAATCGAACCGGCGTATAAAGGTTTTGCAGACTTATAGGAGTTTGCTATCTTGTTGATTCGTCTTGCTCGTACCCCACTTTAAATAGCCCTTTTTAGCCCTTGTTCAGCAATTACTTTACTCAAATTTTACCCAATTTCGGACTAGGCTCGGCTTCCTTGTTAAAGGAACTGATAGGCCACTCAAGGATTTCGACCGCGATGCGCTGCACATATCCCACACCCGCGCACAAACGCGAAGCGGTTGGGCAGCTGCAGTAGTTCAATGCAACACAGGGTCAGACTGACTTGGCATCGGGGTCCCCGACAAAGAGTCCCCGGCAGAAAACGCTTGTTACTATCGCACCGGACTGATCCGGGATCCCCAATAAAAAGCAGCACTACCTAGCCCATGCGCAGCGATGGAAGGCGGCGAGTTCGTGCAGCGCGGTTTCAGTGCCCCACTCGGGCGGACGTCGTCGTCCGCGGAGACCAGCTTGTTCAGTGTATTGACGTAACGTCAGTCATATCAGTTCTCCTTCGTTCAGGGTTTTTCAGACCAGATAGGGGCGGGGGGAGAGCGCTGTCACCCGCGGTGTCGGCATTGCCGATCAGCACGGAAAATACAAGCCGCAGGAACTCGTAAGTGCCGGCTTCGCCGGTTTCCGCCCAGAGTACGGCGGCAACATTGGCATAACTGCGGTGACGGTGGGTGACGGTACTTGTCATCGGGATAGAGCCGAACACCTGCGCGAAATCCTACATGTGGATGGTCGCGCCTGCGGCTCCGCGGTCGAAGCGCTGCACGGCCAGAGCCTTGCCTTCCATGGCGACGGCATCAGCGAGCAGGCCGCGGATGTCACGGATGTCGATCAGCTCAGTACGCGGCACTTCGATTCCGACGGTTCGCGCAAGCGCCATCATCGTGTATTCGTTTTCGGGTACCGAAGCAAAACGGCCCGAGGGCAGCTTGACGATCCACGAGCCGCCCATGCCGCCGGCGGGAATGGTCAGGCCGCCCGAGGCTTCCATCACGGCGGAAAACTTGAGCTGCACGCCCGCCAGTGAAAATCTCAGCGCGGTTTCGGGCAAGCGTTCGTCATGATCGTGATCGTCACCGCCGTGAGCGGCGGCTTCATGCGGCTGGTCCATGGGCACCACAGTGAGCACGCCGGGAAGATCAGCGCCGAGTAAAGCGAGGAGAAAAGAATTCGCGCTGCGGCTTAACGCCCGCCTAAATCCGTTTCAGGAGAGGAGAGCTAGTTCCTCGATCCTCAATCGAGGATTGGCGGCGTTGAGGCGAATGGCGTCGCCCAGAACATTCACGTCGAGTACGAACCGGTCTCTCGCCTCAATGTAGAAGAAGCCAATTCACCAAGTAGAAGAAGCCAATTTACCAACATCGTAGCACGATAGCCATATTGAGGCCGTAGAACTAGCGATACTTGGGAAACTACCAGAGCGAATTTGGCATCGAAATGGAACGATGGTTCTGACATGCAACAACTGTGCCAGAAACCCGGACACTCCCATCACCCAACTCACTGACAGGTCGTGATCTGGTAGGAACGAGGAGAAAGCGACGTGGGCTTACAGGCAGTCTCCAAATTATCAGTCGTGCAGGCCAATAGTGCTCGTCTCATCGTGGTCTCAAACCGCCTCCCGCTTACCTTGCGCAAGACAGATGACGGCTGGAAGACCGAGCGCAGCTCCGGAGGCCTTGCAAGCGCGATGAACCCGTTGCTGCGGAAAGGTGGCGGAGACTGGATTGGTTCGGCGGGAAGTAGTAAGGAGGAGGATCCGGAGAGTCGCCGCCGTGTTCTTGCGGAATGGGCGCAGAAAGATGGCTGTTTCGCGGTCGAACTTCCAGAGGATGTGGCAACTGGATTCTACGAGGGATACGCCAACCAAACGTTGTGGCCGGTGTTTCACAACTTTCCTTCCCAGTTGAAATTTGAGCCGAAGACCTGGGAGGCCTACGTTGAGGCAAATCGGCTTTTTTCCGAAGCAGTCGTGGAGCGTTATAAGCCGAATGACCTCATCTGGGTGCACGATTATCATCTGATACTGCTTCCGCAAATGCTTCGTGAGAGGCTGCCTGACGCAGCTATTGGTTTCTTTCTGCACATTCCCTTCCCATCCTCGGAAATCTTTCCCGTTCTGCCTAGGCGTGAGGAGCTTCTTGAGGGTCTGCTGGGAGCTGACCTGCTTGTTTTTCAGACCCACGGCCATCTGCAGCAATTCCGCGCCGCCTTGCTTCGGGTCCTCGGTATGGAAAGCAAGATCGAGCAGGTTGCGGTCGGGAGTCGTCCTGTCCGACTCGAAGCCCTTCCGATCTCGATCGCGCCGGAAGAATATACGAACCTGTTAAACAGCGAAAAAACTACAGCTGAGCAGTATGCGGAATGGGTCGCACGCTACAGTGGCCGTAAAGTGCTGCTTGCTGTCGACCGGCTGGATTACACGAAGGGTGTGCTTGAGCGCCTGCGTGCATATGCCCACCTGCTCCGATCCTCGCCAGAGCTCAGGGAGAAGGTCATT
>QIAU01000299.1 GCA_003225055.1 Acidobacteriota bacterium | reverse complement strand
CAAAGAAGGCCGCGCTACCCACTGCGACCGCTTTCGCAATATCCGCAGCATCTCTGATGCTCGTGTAGCGCCAGTAGCCGTGGAACAGGTTGTACCGCCTCAGCGCCAGCAGCCTGAATCCCAACAGAATCGGCGCTGCCTGCGCCAGGAGCGAGAAGTGGGGCAAAGAAAACTCAAACCGCAATAGCCAGGCTGCCACTAAAGATGCGAGTATCAAGAACGCCTGCACAACCATGACAACCCACCTGTTTTTCAGCAACATCGCAGCCTCTTTTCCGAATGGTTAGGGGAGAGAACGACTAGACCGAATTCGCGGCAGACATGACCGCTTTGACTGGTGCATCAAGCGCAATGCTCGGGGCGCTGGCCGCCGCCATTACCTTTTCGATAATTTCGCAGGTACGCTCGATCGATTCGATTGTGAGGGTTGGGTGTACCAGGAACATCAGGCTGGTCTCACCCAGTTCTTTTGCCACGGGCAAACGCGGCTTCTTTCGACGGTCGGGCGCGAACGCCTTTTCCAGATAGATTTCGCTGCAACTGCCAACAGAGCAGGGCACTCCTTCGGCACAAATCGCCTGCATGATGCGATCACGATTCCATCCGGCCCGCAGCTGCTCCGGACGCACGAAGACGTAGTACTTGTAATAGGCGTGATAGGAATGCGAGGGCGGCGTGGTTCTGCGCAGTCCTCTTACCTCCGACAGCCTGCCGTTCAGAATTGCCGCATACCGTCGCCGTACTTCAATCCAGCCGGGTACTTTCTTCAGCGCGACTCGTCCAATCGCCGCCTGCATTTCCGTCATCCTTCCATTGGTCCCGAACGATTCGTGAAGCCACCGGAACCCGATCGGATGCTCGCGGTTGTAAACGGCATCGTAGCTTTTTCCGTGGTCTTTATGACTCCAGGCGCGCTGCCAAACCTCCGAGTCGGTGGTGGTCAGCATCCCGCCTTCGCCGCCAGTTGTCATGATCTTGTCCTGACAAAAGGAAAACGCCGCTACATCGCCGATGGAGCCGACTCTTTTGCCCTTGTCCATCTCGCAGGGCCAGCCGGCCAGGTGCACGGTGATGATGGCTTTTGTGTGCCGTGTGATAAGTGGTTCGATCGTACCGGCAGTTAGATTCTGGCTCTCGTGGTCGACGTCCGCTATGACGGGACGTGCGCCGGCGGCGACTACGGAACTCGCTGATGCAATGAATGTCCGCGAGGTCGTGATGACCTCGTCGCCAGGCCCGATCCCGAGCGCATACAGCGCCAGTTCCAGTGCCACGGTCCCGTTGGATAACGCGATAGCGTGTTTGCAACCGACAAATTCGGCGAACTCCTTCTCGAAGGAAAGACCTTCCTGGCCTGTCCAGTAGTTCACCTTGCCCGATTGAAGCACGCGCATGGCTGCCTCAATCTCATCCGGCGCAAAGTGAGGCCAAGGGGCATACGAAGTGGATGTCTCCCAATGTTTAAGTTTCATGAATGTATCCCTGTGGACGAACGTTAGGAAATCTCACGGATTAAGTCAGGAATCCTCGTCAGATCCGGCAACTCGCAGCGTACCAGTCGCGCGGGGCACCGCTTGTACTCGTGGAGTCCTGCTGAGCGCCTTACCCTGATTGCATTCCACCCAAGCTCACGCGGAGCGAAAAAATCTTTGGACGGATTATCGGCAACGTATAAGAAGTGTGGTTGAAGAGAAGCGAACTCCGCTTCCAAACTACGAAATCCTCTCGGATGGGGTTTGAAGAACTCTGAACCCCACTTACCAGTTACAACGACTGACTCGAAAAGACTCCGAATCCCTAGCGAGTCCAGTTTATTCACCTGCGAGATTGGATTACCGTCCGTAAGTAAGCAGAGGTGAACACGGCCTTGCAACTGCCTTAAGCACTGGACCGCGTCTTCTGGCAATTCGATTTCGGGCACATGTTCGCGATATACACGAACCATGGCCTCAACAGTCTCCGCATTCCAGGTTGAATGCAGGTGTTCAAGTGCTGCATCGAAGATATCGCCTCGCCTACCCTCGTCGAAAAGCGCTTGCGCCAACTCGCCAACTCCCGTCAACCTCAGTTTCTCAGCGCACCACTTGCCTACGGCTCTAAAACCGCTCCGCACAAAGTCGCGCTCCAAATACAGAGTGTCATCCAGATCGAACACGACACAGAAGTCGGATTTTTTCATTGAGTGCTGTGAGACCCCGAGATGAATACAGCAGAGTCATAGCGCAGCATGAGGAGGTTGTCTTCCCACTTGCAACTTGCTGTACTGCTTCGCCCAAGCAGGCTTTCGAGCATCCAGCGCGGAAACTTCGCTCCGGCGCGATTGGCAAGCGGGAATCCGCCACCAAATCTCGCGTTGATTTCAATTACCTTGATCGCGTCCTCACGATCCACGAAGCATTGGAGGCTTCAGCAAGTTCCATGAGCTTGGGGTTCCTTGACGTGACCCCCTTGCTGACCTCGCCTCCGCGAGTTTCTATTCGCCTGTGCGGGACTGCGCATAGACATCGTCCGTTTGTGACGAATACATTGATGGTGTGTTCCTCCCCCTCCGCGCATTCCTGCACGATGGAATCCGATTGAATCTCAGCCAGAGCTCTTAGCGCGGCAAATGACTTGATTTTCGCAACTCCCATTGATGCACTTCCGCCTCTGGGTTTCAAAATGAGTGGGAGCTTCCACTGTGACTGAGTCACGAGCACTTCTTCAGGCCTGCTTT
>QIAU01000056.1 GCA_003225055.1 Acidobacteriota bacterium | reverse complement strand
TCAGGCGAGTGCCTATTGTGAACGATTGCTTCGAGGGCTGCTGCCCGGACGATCCAACTCTTGTCGCCTGCCTGATCGGCCAGCGATCTTCATTAAAGCCAAAAGAGACTGGACGAGGTCGCCGAAACGCGCTTCGACCTTCGCCTCCTGCAAGAATTTCTAAACAATCCCCATTTCGTGGCAACGAACCACACCCACCAAGACCGTTAACCCGCAGTCTTTTTAGCTCCTTGTGAATGACCCTTTGAGGAGGCCAGTTTTGGATGTAGGTTTCCTGCGCGACATTCCTGTTTTTGGACCCCAGCAGCCAGTCGAATACAGGCAGGAAAATGTTGAAGTTGTTTAGGGGCCTAGCATGGTGTGACAAATGATGTGCCCTCCAGGCATCCGGCACCCACCTTCCGTCGTGTATGCGCAGGTGGACCTCTATCCCCACCACAATGTAGGTCAGGAAGGCAGCAGACACGCCCGTCAGTATCCGCAGGTGGAGCAACTGGTCGGGAACAGCAAAAAGCAGAACATTCGTGGTAAAGATGCCACCCCAGAATCCGATGTTCATGGTGATGTGCTGGGGATTGGAAGGCGCGGAATGATGCAGCGCGTGGCGCATGGCAGCAGCCTGGTACAGGCTAGGCCAGTGCATCGCCCAACGATGATATGCATACTCGATCCAATTTGACCATATCAAGCCGGCGAAGAAACCCACCCAGAATCTCATTTGACCACCACCGCTAGTTGCTCGCAGCCCTTGCGATAGGTGACGGTAGCGGTACGGCAATGCGGCGGATTAAAGGACAGGTCACAGTCGACAAGGCGAATGCTAGTAGCGCATTCCAGCGGGATGTTAACGTTAGGCAGGAGAAGCTTAGATCGGGAACGCGGTGCGCAGCCGGTCAGGGTAGCTATCGGCAGCACGCTGACCCAGGCCCGGCCCACCATGAAACGCGTCTCCTCATGTGGGGAGGGCTAGCTGCTGGGACATCCGTCGAACCGCGGTGCCCTGCAACCGTTCATTACTAGAGTAAATTCGTTAAAGGGGCAGTTAAATGGCCTTCGTGTGCCAATCTGTACAGCACTTTCAGGCTATTCAAGATTGTAGGAATGGGTCGGATGGAATGCCGGAAGGAGAAGAGCGTTTCGAGAAAAACATCTCCATTTCGTGATGCAATCGCTTCTTACGGCTATCGCGGTTCGCGAGGTCGACACATCGAAGCATTCGTCGCCAATCACTTCCCGGCTCAAGTCGGAATCAATTTGAAGCCTCTCGGGAAAATGTCCCCCGCAAACGCAGGTCTGCTGCGACAGCATCACGTCCGTTCAGGCGCTTGTTAAAAGCCATTGCTTTAACTACATCAGGATGGTGATATTCCATTGCCGTGGCTACATCTCCCCTAGCAAAGGGACCGCGAATGGCCTCACTGGTCGTCTGCCGTGCGTTTCGATCTTTATCAGATCCGGTATAGCATTCTGGGCTAAGCAAACCAACGCGAGCAAATGCAACGACAGTTGAATATCTGAAGAGTTTCATACGTCTGCTGCCTTGACTGAGTTCTGGTAGGGCACGAATTCGTCTTGTAGCGTTCGACCTGTGGGGCCGATAGCGGGCCACTCGGAGTTAACTGTCGAGAACAGCCACAGGCCATTACACCAACTAAGAAATGGGGCCGATTCGAGCAAGCCGAGGAGTTCTACCGCGATCCAAAAAGTCGCGGAGTGACGGTGCGTGTGGGCATGTAAGCCAGTGGGTCTGCGCGCTGGTTCGAGCGGGTCGGCTCGGGAGAGATCATCGAGCAGTCTGGCTCAACTGCGAACTATTCCATATGGGAATGAGCCGGTCCCGTGATCGATGCCAAGGCTGTGAAGTCGGTCGTCGAGAAGTTCCGGACAAGTGTGGGGCGAAGGACGTGAAGAAGTATTATTCGAAGTTCGATATAGCCGTTCTGGTTGAACTGGTGCAGTCAACTGTTTTTAGAACCAAATAGAGCTACAAATCGAGAGGTGTATGTGGTTCAGATTTCCTGAGGACGAGCCACACCAGCAGTCCGACACATACCAGCACAGCGCCGGCGACCGCTACAAGTAGCAGCGTGTGCCCCGACCACATTCCTGTCACGAACCGCTTGCCAAACGCACATGCGAGGTAAGCCAGTAGAGCAAAGCGGCACGTCCGTCCTACGCCGAAAGACAGTACAAATGCAGGGAAGGGATAGCGCGTTACACCGGCACCAATTACAAAAGCGGAAGTCGGAAATGGTGGCGGAAGGAGCGCGGCGAGCGACAGAGAAAGGCTTCCAAAGCGATGCAAGAATGTCGTGACTCTGTTAAATACCGCTCCCTTAATACGTCGATGGAAGATTCCAAGACGTGAGAGGCGGTAAGCGACTGAAGCCCCGCAGACCGAGCCTGCCGTGCTGCACATGGCGTAATAGGGCCATAGCTCTGGGTGCCGGGCGGCCAACACTATCGTGAGCGCGTCAACTGCTCCGAGAGTGGGTAGCACCGAGCTATCGAGGGCGGCAAGAATGAACACCCCAACCCCACCCAAATGTCTCAGCATTGAGATAAATGATGTCACTGGTTCGATGATGCGGCTTGATTAGCCTTCCTTCGGGGCCGCGCTCCCGCTCGAACAACTCCTCCATGGAATAGCCGAGGGTTGCCTTCTCCCCGAAAGCCTCCTTGCTATGAGGCAATGCGCGGCAATTGGCCTTTCAGAGGTTGATCTGCGAGCACTTCCTCGACCGTTCTAGAACCCTCTGCAAACCACACTTCGGTTACCGCCCAGTCATTACGGCTGTGATCTGTCCCTCACGCCCGCACCTAAGGCATTCTGCTTTAACGGTTTAAAGCTTCCACGGAAGAGGCCGACAGTGAAGCCCCCCAAAGCCGCGTCCAATCCGCGACCATATTCCCCTCCTCCCGCCGTTGCAAGCGCGCAGATTGCGGGAGCTGATACGTAGATCGAGCTGCGAGAGCAATTCTCATGAGTACAGCTGTGAACCCGTCTGCGGCGAAGGCTCCCAACGCCCCCAACATTTCTCCGTCTGCCGAGAGTGAATTCAATGACACCCCCTACGGCTTAGGTCCGGTCTGGGAAGTTGTTGTCGGGTACAGCCTGATTGAAGCAGCGCTGTGGACCGCTGGCGACCTGCGCCAGGTTTGGTCGATCGCCACGGTCGTCTGGATCGTGGGCCTGATCGTATACCGTGGGCAATCGCTGCGTGAACTCGGGCTCGATTGGACAGCGCCTTTGCACTCGTTGTGGGTGATCCCTGCAGCTGCCATGATAAGCGGGGCCATGCTGTTTGGCGGTCATCTGGCAGGCACGCTCCACCCTTACGTGGTTAATCGCGGTTTCTTCTCGGCGGCGCTGGGATATCTGTTTTGGGCGCTGCAGCAGGAACTCATGCTGCAGTCGTTCTTCTTCCATCGCTTGGAACGAGCGCTGGGAAGCGGCAAAGCAGTATGGGTCGCGGCTGGCCTTTTCGCTCTAGCACATCTACCCAACCCCGTGCTGGCCCCAGCCACCTTAATCGGTGGGTTGGTGTTCTGCAAACTTTTCCGACGCTACCGGAACATATACACGCTGGCGGTGGCCCAGACGATCCTCGGGATCTGTTTTGCCGCCGCCGTTCCCAATACGGTCCATCACCACATGCGGGTAGGCATTGGTTATCTGACCTTCCAGTGAAGTGGAGGTGCAACCCGGATTGTCGAGGGTTCCAGCTAGATTAATGAATAGTGATGAGAGTGAATCCTCAAAAGGACATCCGCGGTGCAGAGCCCCTGTCTTAAGGTTACAAACGACCATCGAGCGGACAACCATAGGCTTGGCCGATTGCTGATTCGGGAATCTTCAATGTGAATTCTTACGACCGTTTGACCGGTGCGCTGTGAATCCGATCACGACGCCGTGTGATTGTTGCCCCTGCCGAGGTTCCTGCCCGCCTGGGCGGTGTGTAAAGGTTGGTTTTCATCAACGGAACCACACCGTCCAGAGAACGTCCACCAGCGTGTGCGTTGTGATCGAAGCCAGCAAGTGGCGCCGGTCGCGCCACGCGCGTCCGTAGAATATGCCTGCAATTGTGGCCAGCAGCACGTAGCGCCAGTTGAACGGCAGTGGCTTGTTGAAATGTGAAAGGCCAAAGATGACCGCCGTCAGCCAGAGCGAGCCCCGGCGTCCGATGCGTGCTTCCAGCAGGTTCTGCAGCAACCCGCGAAAGAAGAGCTCCTCGGGGATGGCAACGAAGAAGAACGTTATCAGCAGTGCCGAGGATGCGGCCGCGCGCGTGGGTAAGCCTCCATGGGGCGTTATGAAGTGAAGCGCGAGGCCTAGGGCGATCACAATCGGCGCAAAGAACACAAGTTCACGCAACCCAATGACGAGATCGCGCACCCGCGGCCGGAAGTCGTAGCCAACCCCCTCCAGGCGCCGTACCACCAGATACGCGTACAGAGCCGAATCGACCAGCAGCAACTTTGGCAGGGAGTTCAGGCCATCGTGCGGAAAGCCGCCGCGCAGCCAGTTAAATTCGACCGGTAGGCCGACGGCGGCAAGCACGACGACGTCCTGCCAAAGTTTCGCACTCGCCCGTCGTGACCCACCCGGCGGGCGGAATTCCAGCATCGCGCTGATGCCAACTGGCATTGCGAAGAACACGACGGCGAACATCCATCGCAACTCCGCCCGCGGGAGACAATAAATAAGGTAGGGGACGACCAGCAGTCCGGGGACAAGCACGCGAGTAGCCCGACTGGTGAGCGTGCCGTAAAGGACATCAGCGGCACCGAATCCGAAGAACCAGTAGGGCGCAAAGAGCAAAGCGAAGGCAGCGAAGGTACTCGGCATGTGCCCGATTCGCGCACCCAAAGAAAAATACTCGGCGACGAACCAGAAGGCCGTCAGAATCAGGGCATAGATCGCCGCTGCGACGAAAAGACCGCGGGTTCGGGTCGATGAAAGCACCAGGGCGTTCGTGTCGGCCATAGGCTGATTGTCTCGCGACTCGTGCGAACTGCAGCGCTCGTGATGGGGCCGGGATGCGCTCAACCGGCTCACCGGAGCCCAGTGCGAAAACTCTCACTCTTTGTCCCGTCTGCGGTCCCCTCAAACCCAAATCTTTTTCCGAAAGCCGCTAGAGGCAGATCAAGTGACCTGGTCATTCTTGTGGGGGTCTAGTCTCGTTCTGGAACAGCCAGGCCCACCAGCAATACCAACCTGACTTTGGAAAAGGAGAAACGTACCCTGCGTCCATCTGTTCGACATTGAAGCCCGCCCTTACCGATGAGAGATGGAATGTCGCGGGTGACGTGGCAGCCTTCGAAATCGTCCAGGTTCCTGTCGTCATAGAATCGGTGGAGATTCAGATATTCGCGTCTGTCGAATGCCCGATGTGAAGCAACCTGGATCAACCACGAGCGGAAACTCCCCTTCTTTGGATCGAAGAGGTGACATTTTCTGTAAACATGAAGGAAGACATCTTGCACCAGCTCCTGTGCTTCTCCGTGATCGCGAAGAATACGAGAGCCGAGGCTGATCACGAGAGGAGCATAGCGATCGAGGAGAATTCCTAATGCTGCCTCATCGCCGGCCTGAACACGTGCGATCATCACTCCGTCTTCCGACGGCGCGGAGCTGGCACGGGAGTCAGTTTCTGACTTTCCAGCTGCCCACATTCCTGTGGCTAGAAAAAGGCGATCTGGGGAACCCACGAATTCTCCGGCTATCCGAAACAGTAGCTGGTATACCCTGACTTCGTGCGGACGGACAACGCTACTGAATACACTTCAAACGTATAAACGGGTGCAGCACATCCATTTGTACCAATATCTCAAGATATTTTTGTTTTTTTTGCGGTAGTCGATGGCTGAGCCCCACCGGGCGACGGGGCTACGGGCTGAGTTCAATTTTCGAGCCCGACCCGCTGGTGCGACGCCAGGGGCCGGCAATTCTTTTCGGAAAAATCGCATTCAAAAAACAAGCTTGCCGCACGAATGTAAACCCTTTTGTGTAAACCTACCCCTTTTCTGCCCACAACACGGCGGCGCCTCTGGATTCACATTCGCAACTCGTTGAATGCAGGCACGAGCGAGGAGGAAACTGAACCCCTGGCGCGGCACTAGGGGGTCTCCCGGTACGTTGGTTGGCGGCGGTTTTCCAGCTTCGCGAAGTGAATTTGGATCGGGGGGCGTATCGATTCTGCTGGGGTTGCGCGATCTCGACGTTCACCGCGCCTCCCTCCTGCGGCGCTAGCGTGCAGCAAGAGTGCAGCAGATGAATTCAGCGGACGTGGCAAACTTTTGAAATTAAACGCGCAGAGGTGCAGGAGCGGTTGAACGGGACGGTTTGCTAATCCGCCGTTTCTCCCGATCAATCACGTCATCCTCCGCGTAAGAAAGGAGCTTCAGCGCGTGCTTGTGGCATGTTGGGTGCATGTTTGGTGGCCTGCTGCAGGGACTGCCATTTCGCCCTGACTTCAGGATGTCTTTATCCGTTTCGCCCAAAGGAGGAGCCACTTTGGGCTTGCATTCTGCGCCATGCCTGGGACGTGCCTTCAGAAATCATTCGTGCTTCGCCCTCCACTTCGCCCAGCGCGCTTTCTGGGCTGCGATAATCCGCTTGCGGCCGGCTCGCGAGATCTTGCGCCGACCTCCACGAGATGAGTTCCGACCGCCGAGTCCGCTCAGGGCGCCCATCGCCTGGTCGAGTAATTCGAGTTCACGAGCAGCTCGTTCATGTTGCTGTTTCAGATCCTTTAGTACGGCAGAAAGGTTTGACATTAAAAGGGCTCCTTGGCGGTTTCTTCTGGAAAGTGAATCGGCTCTTGAGTAGCAATTTCTGATGGCAGTCTTGGTAATCGCGTCTCATTAGGTCCGTCGCAGCCTGACTGGTCACTTGCATGAACCATGTAGTAGACAATTTGCCCACTGCCTCTATTCCGCTTCGGAATAAGAACTTCGGGACAAACACGCCGTCGCCTGGCCCATATACAGGAGGTTTGGTCCAGGGAGATGGCGGAGCTCGCAGTGTCTCTGCCCCTGCTCCAAATGTAGGCGATTCGAAGTCGCGTGGGACCCCTCGCCCAGGTGTAATGTCGACTGTCACTGAACGGATCAAAAGACCGGAGTCGGGTGCGACGGCTAACGACCGAATGCGCAGGTAATTGAGACCGCTAGAGCGCCGATTGTCCTGGATGGTGCCGACCTGTCGCCCGTCGAGTAAGACGCGGTAGTAACGCAGTGTCGTGTCCCAATCGAATTCGAGATCCTGCCAGCGGCCAAGGGCCAGTGCCACACCAGGGAATATGTAGCCACTCGGCGGGAGACGCAAAGTCAAGACATTATGAAAGACATCCTCTACATCCCATGGCACAGAGAAGTGGTCGGTAAGACCAAGGACCGCCCCCCCGAACCCGGCGCGAAGCATTAACTCGATGCGCAAGCGCCCCTTGGCTCCCAGTGGGAAATTCCACACCGCACCGGCGGGCCATGCTGAGTCGGCCTTCTTCAGGGCCAGCATCTTACTGCCCGCGCGTTCGGGATCGGACTGCAAGTAGACGCCTTTGCTGGCGAACGTCGACCAGTCATCAGCGCCTGTCGCGAAATCGGTGCCTTCGTGGGTTGCGTCGAGCCATGCCGGATCCAGGAGACGAAAGCTGCGATCACGACCGCTCTCCACCCAATTCGTGAATAACACCAGACCATCCGCCGCGAGCATGGGAAACGTGTATGCCACGCCGTAGTCACCGTCGCTGGACGGGGGTGCTGCACGCAAAGGATCGTGCGCTACCTCACGGAACCCGTGCCAGGTGAGGCCTTCGTCATCGGAGACGGCGGCATGGAGGACGTAGCGAGCACCGTATGCATAGGGATAACGGCGGCAGACGTTCGAAAACAGCAAAATGCGACCATCCTTTAACCGAAGCAATGCGGCTGGAGAATCCGACGAAATCAAATTGGTGGGCTGGGGGTCGGTCCAGTGCGCGCCGTCGTTGGAGAACGACTCGAAGAACCGGCCGCGCTGGGTGCGTATGAGCATCCAAATACGCCCGTCTTTGAGCTGGATGGCTGCGGGTTCGTCGGCGCCCCAGGTGCCGAGGTCGGGCGTCTCTACGACCAGTTCATCGGGCGATTGCTGCCAAGCGTCGCCATTGTTGTCCGAATAGATGCTGGTCACCGACCACGTGCCGACATAGGTAAAATCAAGAAAGCCGCCGCCGCGGTTGGACCAGGAGCGCTTGTGTTCGAACGGGATGGGCAGCACGAGGCGGCCATTCCGCAGCTGGAGGGCACTGAGAAAGTTTCCGGGCGTACCTTTGTAAATCACGTTCGCCGGGCGCCACCGCGTCCGGCCGGCTTCGGAGCGTGCGTGCCAGATGGCGTCGTCGCAGAGTAGGTAAATGTGGAGCTCCTGCTGTTGATCTACCAGGGCGTCGAAAGTGTAGTAGCGCGCCGCTTCTTTGGGCCAATTAAAAAGGTCCTCTGGTTCAGACCAAGTGTAGGCATGGTCGGTGGAGTATCGAGCTTGCATCTTGGGCAGGGCGAGCCGTCCGACGACGCTGAGAGCAACGATCCGGCCGTCGGGCAACTGGAGAGCGCGATACATGTTCTCGAAGAAGTGGCTGGTGACCGCCGTGTGGTCGACGAAATGAGAAACGATTTGTGGCGGCCCGGGCTGCGCGTTGCCCGCGGCCGGCGCAGCCGCCAATAGCAGTATGCAGACTGTCATTCTAATCAGGAATGCGCGCGCGAACCTAGGCAACGGGCCAATCAAATTTCGTGTGACGTCAGGCATCATCCCGACACTCCTGTGGCAAGAACATCACTGTGGTTTAAGTTCGAAGTGGTGTGGTCTCGGCAATGCGGCGGCATGCTGTCTGTCGAGAAGGTCGCGCTCGAGCTCGTCCAGCGCATCTAACGCGGCTTTCTTGTGTGCCGGCGAGTCGCTTTGCAACGCGCTCTCGACTTGCCGCCATCGACCGAACTGCACTTCATTGCGCTTAGAAGTGAGTGCGTGAACATTTGCGGCCTGCCGGCTCATAGGCGTGTCGAAGACAGCAAGATTGACGCCTTCGTCCAACTGCCCGCGGTCGAAGATCTCGACCGGTTGGCCGTCGATCGAGAGCATGTAACGGGGGAACTTAAGGCCCGTGACTTTCAACAGCTGCAGGTCGAGAGCATCCACGATATCGGAACAGCGGACCACCAGCGCAATCGCAGGATCGCCGAAGTCGATCGGGAACGGAAGTGCATCGTCAGTCTCGGTCCAACCGATGCTCTGATCAGCGGTCAGCGCCGAAATGTTTGCGTTTGTGGTGCGGGCAACGCGCGTGCCGGCTGCATCGATCTCGACCGACGACACGAGCGCGGGCGCGTGCCAAGCCCTCAACAGAGCCGCGGCAAGGACCAGATGGCCGGCGATTCCTGGGTGGGTGCCGTCTCCGGCAATGCGTCTTGCAAGCGCGTGGTCGAGGGCTTCGGCGGCAACCAGTACCGAAACAAGCGGTGCATTCAAATCGGCGACTGTTAGACCCTCCCGTTCACCGAGTCGCTTGACGAATTCGCCGTAACGAACAAGAACGCCGTTGTACCCGCCTCCAGCGAACGCCTGCGGTCGGGTGACCTCGTCGTATGGCGAGGGCCGCATCACGGTGACCCGGAGACCGGGAAGAGCGTCGGTCAGAAGCTTTATGATGTGCTCATAGCCGGAGCAGAAGCGGTTGTAGAGTTTGGGGTCGTAGGGCAGGCCCCAACCGTCATTGATACCAAGCATAATCGCGACAACACTTGGTCGATAGGCGAGTACGTCCCGCTGCAGGCGAACATCAATGGACCCGCCTCGGCCACCGGTGACGCGATCGCCGCCCCAGGCAGAGTCGCGAAACTCGAAGCGCAAGGCGGGAAAGCGCGTGACGGCGTAGGTTTCAACGAAGTTCGTATACATCCGCGGCTCAGTGATGCTGTCGCCGTAGAAAATGACGCGATCGCCATCCCGCAAGTCAAACACTGACTGGGCGTGCGCGCAGCCTGCCATGCACAGCATCGCGTAGAACACCGCACGGGCGACACACGCGACAGTCCCGGATAGCTGGATGCTTTTTGTCCGAGCCCTCATTGGGGCACCAGTAGGAAGCGGTGCGGCTTGGGTTCGGCCGCGAGGCGGACCTCCGTAAGCAAGTCTTGTTCGAGGGCTTCGAGTGCATCTAACGCCTCCTGCTTGTGCGGCAGGGAGTCATCCGCGATCGCAAATTGAACCCTCTTCCAGCGGCCGAAATGCACGTTGTTACGCGCTCGCACCAAATCAAACACTCTGATTGCCTGCTTCTTCATCGGTGTATCGAGGAGGGCGAGATTGATGCCCTCCCGCAACTGCTCTCGGGTGAACACGCCGATCGTGTCGTTGTCGATCCGAAGCTCGTAGCGGTCTGCAACCAGTCCGTTCACTTGCAATGTCTGCTGATCGAGAGCTGGGACGAGGTCGGAGCAGCTAACAACGAGGCCTACAACCGGATCAGCCATATCGATGGGAAACGGCAGGGCGTTGTCAGTCTGTGTCCAGGAGAGGGCGAGCGCGATCTTCAAGTCGCGTACCGTCGTGTTTCCCGTGTGTATAAAGGGCTGTCGGGACTCGTCAATTCGGACCGCGCTGACAAGTGCTGGCGCGTTCCACGCCTTCAGCAAATCTTCCGCGAGAATCAGGTGCCCTGCAGCACTAGGATGGATCCGATCGGGGATGATTTTCCGTGCGGTCGCGGGATCGATGGCTGTCGCTTTTTCGAGAACAGCGACTAAGGTGGTGTTTAGATCCGCGATCGTTAAGCCCTCGCGCTCTGCGGTCTGATGGATAAAGGTGCCGTACTGCATCAAGACACGGTTGTAGCCGCCATCGGCGACGTCGGGTTGCTGAGTTACCTCATCATAAGGCGAAGGCTTAATGGCCGTGACGCGCGCCTCCGGGAGATTGCTCCGAAGTGTGCTGAGAATATGCTCGAAGCCAGACGCAAACTTGTTGAATCGGTCGGTGTGGTAGGGGCTCATCTCGCCATCATTCATCCCGAGCATTACTGTCACGACGGTGGGCTTGTATGCGATTACGTCTCGCTGCAGTCGAATGTCAATGGTCCCACCCGCGCCCCCGCTCACTCGATCGCCCGCCCACGCAGAGTTCACGAAATCGAAATGCGCGTGAGGGAAGCGCGTGATCGCATAGGTTTCCACAAAACTTGGGTACAGCCGCGGCTCCAGCGGGTTGTCAAAGAACTGTACGGCCGTAATATCGTCACCATAAAAGACGATGCGATCGCCGTCTCTCAGGGCGAATGGCGCTTGCGTGCGAGCTCGGATCGCCAGAATTAGTGCAATTGCGAACAGTGCGGTTCGCGGGCCCGCGAAGGCGCCTCGAGTTGTGTTTGGTCGTCTCACCGCTCCGATCGAGCCCAGCTGGCAGACACGTCGACACCGACGAAGCGCACCAGCAGTCCTTTGTCGGGTTCATCTGAAGTAGAGTGCAGGCGAAGGTAATTGATGCCGATGCTGCGGCGATTATCCTGGATCGCGCCGGCCAGTCTGCCGTCGACTCTCACCGCACACCTCCTTGAATCGACGTCCCAGGCAAGTTCCACGTCATGCCAGTTGCCGACGTCGAGTTTGACTCCTGGCGGAATCTCTCCGTCTCGAGAGATCAGAAAATTGAAGACGTTGAAGAATTGGTCTTCATCATCCCAGGGGACCGAGTAGTGGTCGGCGAGACCGATGAGTGCGCCGTGAAAACCTGGTTTTAACATCACCCTGAGCTTGACCGTGCCTTGTGGTCCGACAGGAAAGTTCCAGACGGCTGCTGCGGGCCAGTCAGGATCCGCCTTGCGTATAGCGAGCACGTTGCCGGAGCCGACGTTGGGCGCTGCCTCAAGCTCCACGCCTTTGCTGCCAAAGACAGTCCAGTCGTCAATGCCCTTCGAGAAATCGGTCTCCTGGCGTGTTTCGTACAGCCACGCGGGATTAAAGAGGGTGAAAGTACGAACGTTGCCGGTCTGCACCCAGTTAGAAAATAGTACGTTTCCCTGGGCGGTGACGGTGGGGAAACTGTACGCCCAACCATAGTCGGCGTGGAACTCGATCGGCTGATTGCGATAAGGATCTCGCAGCAACTCCCGAAATCCCCGCCAAGTGCGCCCGTCATCCTTGGAGATCGCGCCATGCAGGACATAGCGGGCGCCGTAGGCGTATGGGTATCGCAGGCAGGCGTTCGAGAACAACAAGAGGCTTCCGTCTTTCAACCGCAACAGACCTGCTGGCGAATCGGAGGAAATCAGCTTCGACGGCTGCGGGCGCGACCAGCGTGCCCCGTCCGGCGAGAACGATTCGTAGAAGCGCCCACGCTCGGTCCGTAGCAGCATCCAAAGGCGTCCATCATTGAGTTGGATGACAGCGGGCTCGTCGGCTCCGTAGGTCGACAGATCCGGTGTTTGCACACTCAGCACATCCGGCGAAGTGTGCCAGGTTTCGCCGCCGTCATCGGAGTAGACAGACGTGACGCTATACTGGCCAAAGTAGGTAAATCCTTCGAAGCCGAGGCGAGGATCGTCGTAGCTGTTGTGCCGCTTGAAGGAGAAGGGCAGAACGATGCGCCCATTGCGCATCTGGACGACCGATAGCAGGTCGCTTCCGGGGCCGGCCCAGATGCGGTGCGGTGGACCCCAGCGCGTACGGTGGTCATAACTGCGCGCGTGCCAGATGTCGAGCACGAAGCCGCGAGGATCGGGTGCGCGCTCCTGTGAGCTAGGGTAGAGCACCCCGGTGTTCGCGTCGCAAAGAATGAAGACGTGAATTTCGCCACCTCGATCGACGAGCCGCTCGAACAATCCGAACCCACCCGCGCTCTTCGGCCAATCGAACAGATCTTCCGGCGGCGACCACTGGTGTCCTTCATCGGTTGAGTAACGCGCCTGCATCGTTTGCTGGCCGTTGCGACGGGCGACCGAGAGGGCGACTATCCGGCCGTCGGGCAGCGTAAGTGGTTCGTACATGTTTTCGCGAAATGGATAGCGAGCCTCCGTAGCAGCCGTGAAACTAGAAACCGCGTGCGGTGGTTCTAGCACGTCGGACGCGACGGCATTATGCGGCAGGAGGAGAGCCATCCCGCAGACCGCGACGAGAAAGCACTGGAAGTGACTGTTTCGCATTAGGTCTCCGTTCCAACGGAATAACTGCAGGATTCACGACCTGAGGGACCGCCGCGAAGGAGTTCTCCCAGATACCAGTCGACGAAGTGCCGGCATCCCCATTCACTCAAGGCATACGGTCCTGGTCGGTAACGGCTGGATTGGACGCCCAGTTGGTTCAGTTCGCAGAGCTTCCAATCCTGTTCGGCAGTGGCGCGCCACACCGCCGTCAACCGATTCAGGTCATAGTCCTCATGGTCTTGCGCATCAGGGTGGACAAGCCAGCTGATTTCGACAGCGGTCAGATCGGCTGCTACGGGAATAAACCGAAGCGTGACTGCGTGATCGCTACACACTTCGGCGAGGAAGTTGGGATAGATGCCAATCCCGACGACACCGGCGTCGCGAGTCGGGACTTGTCCCATAATAGGCGCGACAGGATTCCCGTCGAGACTCTCGGTCACGACGCCGGGTCGAAGCGCGTAGCGGTTCACGCTATGCCAGGTACCTGGGGCGAAGGGCTTCTGCTCGACAACGATGCCGACCGAGCGCCAATACTCCTCTTTCTGGCTCTGAATTTGAGCGGCTTGCTCGACAGCATGGGCGGTTGTGGCGCCGGCACTGATCACGGCGCGGCAATACTCAGGATGCGAGCCGGGGCAGTGGAAACACTCGCGCGCGTTCTCATCGATGAGCTTCCAGTTTGCCCGTACGAGATATTGCCGCGAATGGCAGAGGCGGGCGTTCGAGAGATCGTGCAAACTGAGATGCCATCGGAGGTCCTGCTCAACCTTGGAGAAGTCTGGCGGCTTATCGGAGAGGCTGACGAAAACGAAACCTTCGACAACACGGACCATCGCTTGACTCAGCGAAAACTCGCGAGCGTCGAAATCCGGGCCGGTGTTACGCGCCGAAAGCAGCGCGCCGTCAAGACCGTAGGTCCACTGGTGGTAAGGACAGACGAGCGAGCTACGATGGCCTGATGGCTGATCGCAGATGCGCGCTCCGCGGTGACGGCAAACATTAAATAGAGCGTGGATTTCGCCCGTGGCGCCGCGCAGCAGGATCAACGATTCACCGGCAAATTCAAAGACCATGTAGTCGCCAGCGTGAGAAAGATGGCTGGTGTGGCTGACAAAAAGCCAGGAACGGTGAAAGATACGGTGGAGATCGAGCTTGAAAATCGCATCATCACAATAAAATGGCCGTGGCAGCGTTAGACCCGGCCGGTGCTCCTCGAGCAGAGTCGCCACTCGCTTGAAGACCGCAAGTTCGGGATCGGTAAGTCGAGGCATCTTTTGCCGCGCTAAACAGCATCGAGCGTGTGCGTGAACTCAGGGCGGTAGACGCTAGCGGCTGCATAAACGAATTCCTGCTGTTTGCCGGAGCGGAAGGTGCCGGGCGCATCGAACGCAGCGCGCGCCGCTGGCGGGAGTCGTTTAAGATTTCCGTAGGTCGTGAATATGGAGCCGTCTCGCAATTGCGACGACATGGGATAGGTCGTCCAACCGGGGAGGCTGTCGTCACGAATGACCTTAGGGACGCTCCATGTCCTGCCTTCGTCGGCGCTGATTACGGCCTGGTGCCCCCAAGGATCGAGCCGGTGACCGACCGTACAGAGCACCCTGTTATTTCGCAGGAGCAATAGGTGCGCAGGGTAGCCGACGATCCCGCTGCTGACCGGCGTCGCCCATGTCCGGCCGCCATCGGCAGAATGTGACCGGTACAGGGTGACATCGCGACTCGACGAATCCGCGAACCCGGAATGCCGCAGCATCGCCAAAATCCGGCCCGAGGGGAGCTCCAGGAGCGCTGTCTCATCGAAGCTGTGCTCGCCGCTGCTGTCGTAAGCGATGGTGTGAATTGTCCAGGTGGCGCCGCGGTCTGCCGAACGCAGTGCGTAGGAGCCGATGGGCAGTTTGGAAGTGCCGAAGCCGTCCGCCGGAACGGGATCGCGGTTCGGGTTAGGTGTGCCGAACACGGAAGCCACCCACACGCCCTGGCGTGTAGTAATAAGGTTGCGGAACGATCCCGCCTCGTTCGAGAAGAAGGGCAGGCCGGTGATCGGTTGGATCGTCCAACTCTTCCCGCCGTCGTTTGAAGTGCGGCAACAATACCCCAGCAGCGAGAACGCCATCCGGTCGGAGCCCTCGTCGCCTTCGAACAAGTAAATGCCTTTGCGGCGAAGTGACTCGGCCATCGATAGCGGCCAAGGACGATACAGCCACTCGGTACGCGGCGTGTAGAACTCGGTCAAGCCATGCTGCTCGAGGTGCGCACGGCGCTCGTCGGGCGTGGCGACGTAGTCTGCCGAAACCACCGAGACAAGTTTGCCGTCCGGCGCCTTGGCGGGCAGTCCATAACAACCCCATGGAAACGCGGTGAGTGAAGCATCGCGGACCTCGGTCCAGGAGTGGCCGTTGTCGCGCGATTTCAGTACAAGATCATCCGTCTCGGTGCGGATGAAATCGCCGTAGGGCGCGCGCATGTCGGAGCTCTGGATTGGGACCACGATGGTGCCGTCGGGTTCGACGATGTGATACCAGGCGTGACTGCACCAGCCAGGCCTGTCGAAGAGCGTAATGTCCCACTTCGCGGGAACAGACTTAACAGGCGATGGGTTCGGGCCACGTAAAAATCGAGTCTTCTCCGTTATTGCTGTAGCGCCGATGCCAGCCGCTCCCGCCATCCACGCGCGACGCGTCATTCCCATAGGCTTATGCTCCCGGCATGTCACTTCGACGACAGCGGCGAGACTTTGGACCGAGGTTTAAAGGTACGTTCTTGGCCGAGCATGAATCGAATTCCGGTGGTGACGAGTAGGTCGTTCTTGCGACTGGCTCCGACCGGATTGGTCAGGTACATCTCTGTCACATTCCACTGCCAACCCAACCACCTGTTGAGCTTTAAGACTGCAGACGAGTCGAAGTTCGCACGGAAGTCCCCAGGCGTCGACATATTCGGGAACATGGCAAAGCGGTGTGAAAGCGAAGTGCGGCTGGAGAGCCGGTATGCCAGTTCGGCGCCGGCGAGCAACTCGCCTGAGTTGCGGTTCGCGTGGTCCGAGAACGATTCTTGGTCGAAGGTTCCGCCGGAGAAAACATCGATGGTGGCAGCCGGCGTATCGGCTATGCGGAAACCGATGCCGCCTCCGAGGACGGATCGCAGGTCGAGGTGCTGGAGTTGGTCTGAGTCGAATGCCAGAATGCCGAAGCCGTACGTCCTGTCGGCTACGTTGTATTCGTAGCGGATGCCGCTGCGGATGGTGTTTACCGTGGTAACCGCGCTGCCGGTCGCGAGGTTCTGAATGAGCAGGGAAGAGAATGCGAGGTTGAAACGGTGGGTCTCAGCAGTCTCCACCGCGTTGAATCCGAAATGCAGGTTGTCCAGTGCCGTGTTGCCGCGTGCGGCGGTAAAGCCCGCATCCACGGCCGTGTTCCAGGGCCGCAGCCACGCTGCGAGCGTGGAACCAGGAACCGCGGAGTTTGCGGGTGCGACGCGGATGCCTGCGGCGGGGGTGCTGATCGTCTTGCCGTCGTCAAGCCCAATAGATGCATCGTTCGCCTTGAATGAGATTTCCCTCGCCTTGACAACGTTGTTGCGGACGAGCAGGGCTTGTGGCTTTTCGAGCACGATCCTGGCCACCGCGCTTCGGGGAACCTTCACCGCGCCAAATAGCGCGGACGCGACCGTTACCGCATCACTATCGAACTGCACGCTGCCGCTAATACGGTCACCGTTATTCAGGAAAACCTGATCCGCCGCAGCCGGTGCGGCCAGCGACAACACGAGCATCATTCGAAGTACAGTTCGCAAGACGGCCTCCTATGTGATCCGGAAAGCTGACATCCACTGTAGCTCGTCAGTACGACCTGTCATTTCCAGCTCTCACCGACGTCGACATTTACAGAGGCGATGCGGAAGCCGTCGGGATCATGGGCTAGAGCTGTCGAGCGAAGGCGTAGGTACGACGCGCCTGCTGTTTCCCGCTGCATGTTTACGCGCGCGAGCGTCCGCCCGTCGACAGCAATGTCGCACTGTCTCCGGGACGAGCAATTCCAATCGAACACAACGTCATGCCAGCGTCCTGGCTCGATGCGGCCTCCCTGGGGGAGGACTCCGCGAGGCCCGATCTCAAAACTGAAGACGTTCCAGAATTTGTCCTGGTCGTCGAAGGGAACGGAGAAGTGATCGGTCAGTCCAATCAGCGCACCGCCAAACTGCGGCTCGACTCTTAACCGCAAGCGCAGAGTTCCGACCCTGCCAGCGGGAAAATTCCAAACCGCACCAGCCGGCCAGTCCTCGTCAGGCTTGCGAATCGCGAGTACCTGCCGGTTCTGATTGCCGGGATCGGCTTCAAGTCCGACGCCACGAGTTCCAAACGACGTCCAACCGCCCAGTCCCTTGGTGAAGTCCTCGTTCCGCGCAGTTTCATAGAGCCACTCGGGATCGACGCGCAGTACGTATGTGCCGCCGCCTGGGCCGGTGCTGAGCGAGGTGATGAGCTTACCGGTCGGCGTTAGCGCCGGGACAGTATAGGTAACGCCGTGGTCGCCATTCGGTGGCGGCGGTTCGATGGCCAGCGGATTGGCGGCGATTTCCCTGTACCCTCGCCAGGTGCGGCCATCGTCCTCCGAGATCGCTCCGTGCAGCACCGCGCGTCCTCCGTTCGCATATGGATAGCGAAGCGTGTTGTTCCAGAACATGACCACGCGACCATCGCGCAACCTGCTCAGGCTGCACGGCGAGTCGGACGAGAGAATACTGGTGGGCACGGGGTGGGTCCAAGTGGCGCCGCGGTTGTCGGAAAACGACTCATAGAAGCGGTCGTTCTGAGTGCGAATCAGCATCCATAGTCGGCCGTTCTTCAGTTCAAGAACGATCGGCTCAATGCCGCCATCGTCGCCGATCTGCGGCACTGGCTCTTTCAGTTCGTTGGGAGCGGTATGCCAGGTTTGTCCGCCATCGTCGGAATAGGCGGCCGACGAGCTGAAGCGACCCATATAGGTGAAGTGATCAAAGCCAGTGCCGCGGTTAGCCCAGGTCCGCGGCGTAAGGTAGCAGAACGGCACCACGACACGGCCGTCACCGAGTTCGAGGAAGGAGAGCAACGATCCGGCGTATCCCTTCCACGCCAGGACCGGCGAATTCCACGAGCGGCGCCCGTCACGCGAACGTATGTGCCAAATGTCGAAGCGGATCTCGTAGAATGGCTTCTTGTCGCGGATCGTGTTCGCGTCGTTGCTTGCGAGGACCTGCAGCTCGCCGCTTCGATCGAGAAAGGTGTTTTGTAGCGACCAGCTGCCGGTCGCGGTGTCGAGTGCAAACAGGGGGGTTGGATCCGACCAGGTGGCGCCGTCGTCAGAGCTGTAGCGCGCGACAGCGTTTCCGCGGTCGAGTCCACCATGAATGCCGATGATGCTTCGGTCGGGCAACGCGGCGAATGTCATGTACTGCGGAATTTCGATCATTTCCGGCGCGGAATGACCGGCGTTCTGATCCGCCGACAAGGGAAGCGCTCGCCGTGAGGCCGCGCCGGTGACCGGCAGAAACGCGGCCGCTAAGGCAGCGTTCTTCAGAAACTCTCGGCGGCTGGGTCCCGGCCGTACGGTGAGGTTCGGCATTATTCAGCACCTCCGTCGCGGCAGATCGTATTACCAAGTACTCCAATGCGCTCGATCTCCACTTCGACCGTATCGCCCTGCCCGAGGTAGACCGGAGGAGTCCGGGCAGATCCCACATCAGGAGGTATCCCAGTCGCAATCACGGCACCGGGCTCGAGAGTTATCCATCTAGAAACAAATTCAACAAGCTGCGGAATATTAGAGATGAGGTTCCCGTTCGTCGAATTTTGCATGACGCGGCCATTGAGGCTGGTCTCACGGCCGTTGTGCGGAGCCGCAGCAGGCGGCACCGCGCGGCACCGGTTCCGGCTCTCTCTGTCGGCAAAAAACATTACAGTGTCACCATATAATTCCTTGACACATACAAACTTGCACGATACCGTCGACGGAGTACACTCATTTAGCTTGTTGAGGTATCTTGTGGTCAAAGAGTCCATCTTTCAACCCATTCGCAACAACGGAACGCTCAAAGACCGCACTGTCGAGGTGCTGGCGGACGCCATTCTCAGTGGCAAGATCCGCCCAGGAGAGCGCTTGAACGAGAGCCAGCTTGCCCGCGACCTCCACGTCAGCCGCGCTCCCGTGCGAGAAGCTTTGCAACAGTTGCAGGAGCAATCCCTCATTGTGAACATCCCCCGGCGCGGCATGTTTGTCGTCAGCCTCGAAGAGGAGGACATTCAGAAAATCAACAGCCTGCGCGTCGTTCTGGAAGCGGAAGCTATGCGCCTCGCCCGCAAGCACCTAACTCCACAACGGGAAAAGAAACTCGAGCAACTTCTAGTCACGATGGAAAACATGGAGCCGACCCCAACCAAGCTGTCGATGCGAGTAGACTTCGATTTTCATCGAACAATCTGGAACTACAGCGGCAACGAGTATCTGGAAAAGATCCTTAGCAGCCTGACCGCGCCGCTGTTCGCGCACTCAGTACGAACTTTGTTGCGCAGCGAGAAGCTCCGCATCGTTCTTGACTCCCACCGTCCTCTTTGCGACTTCATCTGTGGCCGTTCCGACGAACCGGCTGAGAAGATCATGCTGGCTCACCTCTCCGTTTAGGATGGCATGCACTTTCTGTGCGTCTTCATGCGAGAGCGGGGACACGTACGGCGCGCCGGTGGCGCATTCGGCTATCCCAAGGTGGCGGAGCGCCTCGTCGAAAGCGCCCCAGATGTTGCCGTACTTGAACAGTTGCCAAGTGGCGTCCAGGTCGCGTTGCAAGGCGCGGGCACATTCGATATCCCCCCGACGGAACGCAGCGTACAGCGCCACTGCCATGTGGGGACAAATGTTGTGCAGCCCGCCGATGAACCCATCGCAGCCCATCTGCAGGCCCACGACGATCAGAGACTCACTGCCAGTCAAAATGGAAAACTCGTCGGAACGATTCAGGTCGATGAGCTTTTGCAGGTTGATGCAGTCCTGATTGCTCTCCTTGATGCCAACAATACTAGGCACCGATTCTCGCAGCCGGGCGACGGTTTCCGGATGGATGCTGTTCTTCGTCATCACCGGGTTGTCGTAGAGGAAAATGGGCAAATCGACGGCTGCTGCGACTTGGGAGAAGAATGCGTAGAGGTTTTCCTGGGTGGCGAAGAAATAGTAAGGAGCAAGCACGGTCAGGTGATTAACACCCTCAGCGGCGATCTGCTTTGCCTTGCGGATGGCGCGGCTGGAGCTGGTCTCGCCGATCCCTCCCATGACGGGGACGGCGCCGTTGACCTCCGAAACAACAATCGATACCGCGCGGATTTGCTCTTCGTCGGTAAGGAAGGCAAATCCCCCCATGGTTCCGTTGGCGAGGATTCCATTGACCCCGGCATCGACAACGTAACGGGCGAGCCGACGCAACGATGGTTCGTCGACGCGATCGTCTTCCGTAACCGGTGTCCCAATAGGCGGAACGACTCCAAATTGCTTGGCCATGAACAAGGACTCCTGCGGTCGGCAGCGGGCGCGCCCCTCTTTTGACTGCAGACAGTCGACAGAGTACACGGCGAAAACGCTCGTGTCGAGCGAAAAAATTATGAAATTCCGGTGACACAGATGTGGGCTTGACGGGAGAGACCAACCGGTATACTGTCGACAACTTAATGCGCGTATGCGACTCGCTAGCCGTGGTCGGCAGCATGCAATTCGGCATTTCCGGGCCGCTCGATTGCCACGTGTACGCAGTGCGCGGCCGCGAAGCGGCTGTTCTCATCGACAGCGGTTCCGGCACCCACACCGTGCAATTGCTGCGCAACCTGGGGCGCGATTTTCCCGGACTGCCCGTTTCTGCACTCCTGATCACTCACTGCCATGCGGATCATTGCGGCGGCGCCGCGGGGCTGCGGACAAAAACCGGGTGCCGAGTCCTTACTCCCCTGTCCACGCGCGCAGCGTTAGAAACCGGCGACGAGGAGATGAGCGGATTGCGTGTCGCGCGCGAACAGGGTGTCTATCCCCCTGATTTCCGTTTGCAGCCCTGCCAGGTGGACATGACCGTCGAAGACGGACAGAAGTTCTCGGAGGCGGGCGTGGAATTCACGGCCATTCATGTCCGCGGCCATAGCCGCGATGCCCACTGCTATTTGGCGCGAGCCGGCGGGAGAACGTGGCTTTTCTCCGGCGACGTCGTTTTTTATGGCGGCGTGCTGGGATTGATCAATGCGGATGGGTCTGGAATGGAGGGATATCGCGCTGACATCGACAAACTCGCGGGCCTTGGCGTCGAAGGCCTGTTTCCAGGGCATGGTCTCTTCACGCTCTGCGGCGGGCAGCGCCACCTCGACGCGGCGATCGCCCAGTGTCGACAGGGATTTATTGGCCGGCAAATCGGGCAGGGAGATCTCATCTTTTGAACAAGCTTGCGAGCATGGGCGAAGGCCATACGCCGGTCGTCGAGAGCCTCAGCATCGGACCACGCGCCGGGGTGCGCATTTTCTTTAAGCTCGAGATGTGCAATCCAAGCGGCTCGTACAAGGATCGCTTCACTGCCGCGCTGCTGCCGGATTTTCGAGAGCGCGGACTCGGCTCGTGCATTGCCACTTCGTCAGGCAACACCGGTGCGGCGCTCGCGGCTTACAGCGCCCGTTACCAGATTGCTTGCTCGATTTTCGTCAACGAGTTCGCTCCCGCCGCCAAGCTCCAGCAGATGCAGGCGCACGGAGCACGCGTCTTTCGCGTGCGCGGTTTCATCACGTCGCCCGAAGTCACTGCCCGGGTTTACGAGCGGCTAAGAACTATCTCGGACGAGAGCGGCATTCCCGCTGTCGTGTCCGCCTATCGTTATTGTCCAACGGGAATGCAAGGGGTCGAAAAGATCGCCAACGAGCTGGTGGAACAGTGCCCGGGCGAGATCGAGCACGTGTTTGTCCCGGTCGGCGGCGGCGGTTTGTTCACCGCTGTCAGCCGCGGGTTTCGAGCGCTCGAAGGGCGTCGTCCAAGAGTTCACGCCGTTCAGCCGGAGGGCTGCCCAACCGTCGTGTCGGCATACGTAGAGGGCAGACACGAGATTCTTCCGGTGACTAGCACGACACGGATCAGTGGGCTGGCTGTGCCGTTCGACATCGATGCAAGCACGGCCCTCAAGGAGTTGCGTTGTGGAGATGGGACGGCAATCGGAGTCTCCGACGCCGAGGTCTATGCCGCACAGAAGCTGATGATGCGTACTGAAGGTATCTGGGCCGAGCCTGCCGGCGCTGCTGCGCTGGCCGGCTGTTTGCGCGCGAAACGTCAAGGGCTGCTCGGGAGCGACGAGCTCGTGGTTTGCCTCGTTACCGGGCATGGTTTCAAAGATCCGGAATCTCTGGCGGAAGCGGTGGGGGAAAACGGCAGTACCCTCATCGACGAGTCGGAGATCGGCCCGCAACTTCTGGAGGCGCGAGTCTGATGCGCGTGGCGGTTGGCGGGATTTATCACGAGTCCAACACGTTTTTCTCGCAGCCGATGACGTTAGAGCGTTTCGCAGAATGCCAGCTGCAATACGGCGCCGACGTTATCCCGAGCTGGGCCGGCACCTGTTCGGAAATTGAGGGCTTCCTCGAAGGCGCGCAGCGCTTCGAATTTGATGTTATCCCCACACTAATGGCCTGGGGCATGCCTGCTGGCGCCGTAACCACTGGGTGCTTCGAGCACCTTGTAGCGGAGTTGGTCAGTCGCCTGAAGTCTGCCGGGCCGCTCGACGGCGTGCTCCTGATGCTGCACGGGGCGATGGTAACGGACAATTTTGCCGACGCGGATGGGGAAATCCTGCGTCGAGTCCGCGCAGCGATCGGGCCCAACGTAGCGCTGGTCGTGACACTTGATTTTCACGCGAACCTGACCGATGAGATGGTGCACTGGGCGAACGCGATCGTTGGTTACGATACGTACCCCCACGTCGACCAGGTGGAGCGTGGCCTGGAGGCGGCCGAGATTCTGAATCGCATGCTGCGCGACGACCTGTACCCGCATATGGTCTTGGCGCGCTGTCCGCTGCTCCCACACATCTTGTCTCAATGCACGGAACGTGCGCCAATGGCAGAGATGATGGAGGCGGCGCATCGATGCGAGCGAACGCCAGGCATTATAAGCGTCACCGTTGCTGCTGGTTTTCCGTACACCGATGTGCCCCACGCGGGGTATGCAGTTTTGGCGATCGGAGAAACGCGCGAACTTGCATGCACGGCCGCCGAGACCCTGGCCAACCAGGCATGGACGCGCCGAGCGGAGTTCGCACGCGAGCTACCTCAGGTCCGTGAAGCGGTGCAAGAAGCGACTGGGCAGCCCGATGGACCCACGGTGCTGGTCGACGTGGGTGACAACGTTGGGGCAGGGACTCCGGGCGACGGCACCATTGTTTTGGCCGAGCTTCTGCGCCAGGGCGCGTGCGGTTCGCTGGTGTTGCTCTGCGACTCGCAAGCGGTGCGGGCGTGCATCGCTTCCGGTGTGCGGACGCGGGTTAAGGTTTGTGTCGGCGCCAAAGTGGACCGCCACCATGGCGTTCCAGTTGAGATCACCGGCGTCGTGCGGTCCCTGCACGACGGGGTCTTCCGGAACATCGGCCCCATGCGCGATGGTGTGCGCGAGGACCAGGGCCGTACCGCGGTCGTCGATACGGGCGGGGTGCTGGTCGTGCTGACCGAACGACGCATGCCGATGTGGAACTTGGAGCAGCTGCGCACCCTCGGGATCGAGCCGGGCCGCCTCCGCATCATTGTCGTGAAAGCCGCGATTGCGTATCGCGCAGCCTATGCACCCATTGCTAAGCGCATCATTGAAGTCGATACGCCGGGCCTTGCCGCCGCTGATGTGCGGCGCTTCGAGTACAAGCGGCTCAAGCGGCCGATTTATCCTCTGGATCCGATATGAGCCTGTCGGGAAAAATCGCGCTGGTGACCGGAGGAGCGACTGGGATCGGCTTCGGAACGGCAAAAGTCCTTTCCGAGCGCGGTGCCCATGTCGTCATTGCACAGCGTGACGAGAGTCGAGGTCGTGAGGCTGTGGAGCGTCTGAAGCCCGCGGACGTCACGGCTATGCAGCTTGACATTCGCGATCGAGCGGCGGTCACGCGGTGCATAGCAGAGGTAATCGCCGCCTTCGGCGGCATAGACCTGCTGGTCAACAATGCCAGCGTGACCGGCAGCCGGGCGCTTGCATCTTTTGTCGATTCGACGGCTGTCCTCGTCGACAACGTGATCGATACAAACGTGAAGGGCACAATCTACTGCTCGCAGGAGGTCGCCCGGGACATGATCAAGCGCGGCCGAGGTGGCAACATCGTTCATATCAGTTCTGTAGGTGGCTATGCCGCCCAGGAGAACGCGGGCATTTATTGCGCAACAAAAGCCGCGCAGATCATGCTGACGCAATCCATGGCGATTGAACTGGCGCCGCACGGCATTCGCGTGAACTGCATTGCGCCGGGCGACATCAGGACAGACACCAGCGCCAACGCCGTTGACGAGATCAAGCAATCCGGCGCGAGTGGACACTTTCTTCGAGTTACGCCGCTCGGCCGGCGCGGCTGCCCGGAAGAGATTGGTCGGGTGGTCGCGTTCTTGGCGTCGGATGATGCTACGTTCCTGACTGGGACTACTGTTGTCGTGGATGGCGGGTTTCTCGCCTACTGAGATCGTGAATGGAAACGGCTAGACAAATCAGAGAACACCGGGTCTGCGCCCGCGATTTTGACCCTGCCGAGTACCGGGCCGGCTGCAAGCATTCGCTTGCGCTGGACCTCGGACCGGAGGCGACCGGCATCACCCTTCCTGTGCTGCTGGCGCGCGGCGCGCGTCTCGGCAAAACCGTGGTTGTCACGGCCGGCGTGCATGGTGACGAATATGAAGGCGTACGCGCGATCTGGGAGGTCTTTGCTGGCCTAGATCCGGCAGCGATGGCCGGGACGCTCATCGCCGTACCGGTTGCGAATCCGCCGGCTTTTTGGAATGGTACGCGCACCAGCCCGCTCGACCAAGGGAATCTTGCCCGTGTGTTTCCCGGCCGAACCGATGGCAGTGCAACGGAAGTGATCGCCTTTCGTCTCGGCGATCTGATCATCGCACGTGCTGACTTCTTTCTCGACTTGCACAGCGGCGGCGTGAAGCTGCTCATGCCGTGCATGGTGGGATACGACGCTGGCGACCCTCGTTCGCGCGAAGCCGCCCTGGCTTTTGGTGCGCCAGTGATTTGGGCACATTCAAACATCGCGCCGGGCCGCACAGTCTCGTTCGCCGCGTCGCGGCGCATCCCGTGGCTATACACCGAGGCCGCTGGCGCAGGCCGTATCGACGCGCGTGAACTGGAGATGCTCAAGGCCGGGTTGTTGAACTTGCTGCGGCATCTGCAAGTACTTCCAGGCGTTGTGAACGCGCAGCCGCCCATTCGGGTCCTGCACGGAGACGGCAATATCGACGCGAGCGTCGCCGCAATTCGTCCCGGATTTCTGATTCCCGCGGTCGAACTGCTCGACAACGTCAAAACCGGCCAGAAACTCGGTCATACCGTAGATTTGCACGGGCAGTTGATCGAGACTTTTTATTCGTCGTGCGACGGCGCTGTCGCTATGGTTCACGCGTTTCCCGTCGTGCAACCTGGGGAGCCTTTGTTTCTCGTCACAGGTTCAATCAAGTAGAGGCAACGCCGTGAGAGGAAGCCAATTCGAGTGGAATCGTCGTGAGTTTCTCAGGGCAGTAGGAGTGGTCGGAGCGTCACGGGCGTTTCCGTGTGTGACGCAATCGGCGACTGCCTCCAGTCGGCTTTCGCCCGCCGAGTTCAAGCGGCGCCTGCGAGGCCCGATTGTTTCAATTCCTACCCCGTTTACCGCCGATTTTCGCCTCGACAGCGTCGGCCTGCGTCGCATGGTCGAAATGGACCTGCGCAATAACATATCAATTTTCGAACTCACCGCGGGTGATAGCCAGTACTCGTTCCTGGCCTACGACGAGGTGAAGCACCTCTCTCGCGTGCTAACCGATGTTGTTGCGGGCCGCGGTATGACGATCGTCGGCACTGGCCCATGGTGGACCGAGCGCACGATGGACTTCGCGCATCACGCCGAATCGATTGACGCCACCGCGCTCCAGGTGCTCAAGCCAGGCGGCGCCAGTGAAGACGGTGTCGTCGAGCACTATCGCAAAGTTGCCGCCTCGACTGCGCTGCCGATCGTTCTTCACGGCGATTTTCCGATGTCACTGCTGGAAAAGCTGGCGCAAATCGACTCGATCGTCGCACTGAAGGAAGACGTCAGCCTTGAGTACTACGTCGACGGAGTTATTCGGTTTGGCAAGCGCATCAATTGCTTCTCCGGCGGCGGTCTCGCCTGGTACATGGTCGGTCAGCCATACGGTGCAAGCGCGTACTTTGACTCCTACGCAACTTTCGCGCCGGAAATTGCGGTGCGCTTCTGGCGAGCGGTCGAGCGGAACGATTATGCTGCTGAAGCCGAGATCGTCGAGAAATACGATCATCCCTTCATCCAGAATTTCTCCGCGCCGTTCTGGCACGCGACGCTCGAGTACTTTGGCGTCGCCGCGCGCTATTTGCGGCCGCCGCAGCACAGCTATACCGACCGAGAGATGACGAGTGTCAAGGAGTTCTATGACAGGCTCGGAGTCTTTCCGAATCGCGTACAAGGCTGAGGCAACATGCTTAAATTCGGATTGGTGATTATGGCAGCAACCACGCTCGGAACTACAGCCCATGCGCAACAGCTCGCCTGGAAGGAGATGGCGGAATTGCCGAGACCTGTCGCGGGTTACATGGCCGGAGTCCAGAAGGGAAAGCTGCTCGTGATCGGCGGCAGTTATTGGGAAAACAAGCAGAAGCACTGGACCGGCCTGGTGCAGATCTTCGACCCACGCTCAGGCCAATGGGAAAACGGCTCGCCGCTGCCCGCACCGCGCAGCGACGCCGCGTCAGTAACGCTCGGTGAGGACATTTACTGTTTCGGCGGCGGCTCGGGAACCGAAGTTAGGCGCGACGCCCTGGTACTCCACGAAGGCAAGTGGAGGGCTTTGCCGGAGGCCGAGTTGCCCGAACC
>QIAU01000019.1 GCA_003225055.1 Acidobacteriota bacterium | reverse complement strand
CAAGTTGCTGGTTTGAACCTCTCTCGCCGAGCTATCTGATTCGCGGAGGAGAGCGCGGAATCGCCAGAAACATCCATTTGAGACCGCCTACGCCCACAATCTCGGCGGGGCTGACTTTACTTGGTGCGACCAAGAGCCTGCCAAAGCGCTGTGGGCGGGATTCTCTCTGAAGGTTTATCCGTTCAGGATTGTCGTCTCGGAGAGATATGGCCCCTCGGTCGCGCAGTCTCCGGAATCCGACAAGCCTCCGACCAGGTTCAAATATCGCTGTTTCATTACGTCCCAGCGTATGGGGGTGTACTCCTCTTTAGCCCTCGCCGCCAGGCGGGCGCACAGCGAGCGATCCCCGTAGAGGCGGATCATCTGCTGTGCCAAGTCCGCCGGATCGTTCGGGTCAAAATAGGCGAGAGCCTCCTCACTAAAGTAGTAACGTATCGTCTTTACCCGCGACATGAGAACCGGCTTGCCCATAATTACAAATTCAGGCAGCTTGTTAGGAAAGGCGAAGTCAAAGAATACACCGCCGCGGAGCGGCAGAATTCCGACATCGCATTTGTTCAACCACGCGGGAATTTCGGCTGATGGGACTAGCTCGAACAGCTTTACCTTCGCAGTTAAGCCGTATTCATGCACCAGGCGCGCCAACGGGTCCTGCTCGGACTTCGAAACCGTCGCCCCCAGTATCCATAATTCGGCTCCGGGCATCTCCGCCTGGGCCATGCCGAAAGCCTTGATAGCAATATCCAGCCCATAGATTTGGGTGAGGGTGCCATGGTACATGATCACGAACGAATCGGAATGTCCTTTGGCGCCTGGCCCCGGCCCTATCGATGCGAATCGTTCTTCGCTGGCAGAGTTCATGACCACGATGGATTTTGAGGGAGACAACCCGCGGCGAACCAGAAGATCGCAGATAGGCTCATTGATTGTGATTACGTGATCCGCGTATTGGAAGCTTATCTTTTCCAGGTATTTGACCAAACGAATCAACCAGGAGTTCTCGCTGGTTCTGTATTTCAGTTTGGCACCCATCCATCTAGCTGGAGCCGCAGCAAAGATCAGGAAGTCCGGCAGCGTGTTTACGTCAATCACGGCATAGCGCCTCTGCCTCATTTGCAGAAAGACGCGAACGAAAGCCCAGAAAAAGAATGCGGTGTACTCAAAGAAATACCGGAACAAAGATCCGCGCTTCTTGGCAAGCGAAATAGTGCGAACCTTTACTCCGTTCAGGGTGTAGGTCTTTCTTCCGTTCGGAGTGGCCAACGCCAGGGCGTCAACGGAATAGCCCGCCGCCGCCAGGGCTTCGGCTTTTCGCCTCACTCGAGCGTCGAACTCATAGAAGCTTTGAGTCAGAATGCAGATAGATCTCATAAGATCAGTTTTGGATAGCAGATTCGACTGGAACTTGAAAGACAGGGTTGAGGAGCGAGTCGAATTCGACGACGTCCCCTGCATGACAGGGGATGTCGATGAAAGTATGCTTCATATCGCCGGTGAGTCGTTTATTGCTCCCTGGAAGGGATGGACGGTAAACCCTCAGGCACAACGACGGCAGTGCCATTTCGGCTTCGTCAGGAAAGATGCTTCGCACTCCGCAGGCATCCCCGGTGCGCTCGAAACGCACGTGGCGGCGCTTTCGAAACCAACCGACCGCCTGCCCGGTCGTGGCGAACCATCCCCCCGAGGATTTCAGGGTTTGGACGAGCCGGATGTAAAAGTCGCCCCAGAACCGCTCTGGTGCATGACTTCGGTCATGCCAGAGAACCGTTAGCACGCCACCAAACCGCCGGGCGTGGTCCATCAACTTTCCACAGCTTTTTTCTGCTTCGGGCTCGGTTAGATTGAGTCTCTGAGGATAAAACAATGCTCCATCCTGGATGTGTAGCGGAAGCTCCATTAGCGCCTTTGCGCCGAGCGGACGGAATACCTGGGTCGTTCCATTGCGGTATCCGATAGTTTCGTTGTACCCGAGCGTGCAATCGTAGGCGTAACCGCTTTCCTCTAGCGTGGAAGCCGTGCCAGCGTCGTGCAGCAACCAGTGCATCCGGATTCCGATGGAGGACTCGCCCGTAGTGGCCGCAATCCGTGCCAGTTCGGCGTGGCCTTTCTCGACGCTATGCCAGGCGTCAATTCCATGAACCCCTAGCTCACAACCCTCGCGTTTGAGAGTTGCCGTCCAATCTGCTAGGTCCCCCACGTCATACGCGGTCGCACGCCGGTCCGCGTGGGGGCCAGGGACGCGTTCGCCAGCGCGTCGCTTGAACGGGATCAAAAAGTATGTTGCCGGCAGGCCCTTCTCGGCGTCCAAATACCAGCCAAAGGGTTCCCAGAAATCCTTCGCCCAGCCAAGGTGGACCAGCGGGAGCGATGCTGCCGCGCGCCAATTATCGAAAAGCCTCCTGATCGAAATTCTGCGCTCGAAAAGTTTTCGAACGGAACCCAGCGTCGACCGGTAAAGAAATCCCCACATCGTGTGGTCGAATTTGTGGTCTCGAATCCCGACGAAATCGATGTCATGGGTTAGACAAACTGCAAAGCCATGGTCCGGAGGAGCGGGGGGGACCTCCAAGACCGGAATGCCTTCGCTCAAGATCCAGTTCCTCAGCATGCTGATGTGAATGTCCAGCGTAGGGATATGTGCCTGGTCGATGGGCTGCCCGCCCGAGAACAGGAGTTGAGCTTCTTGAAATAAATCGTATCCGAGCCGCAGCAGCACAGCTCCGCCAGCTGTCGGCGCAATGCGAAGACCAGCTATTCCGACTGGTGCGGCGACACACGGAATACCGCTGCTTCCTGGTGCGAATACTGCCAACCGGCCATAGATGGGCAGGGCGAGGTTCGGACAGTCCAGCAACCCGCCTCCGTGCCGCGAACGCACGGTGATTCCGTTGCTTAGGTCAACGCTCTTGGCTTCAGACCCGTACACGATGAGCAATGTAGCGCTAACTTCCGGGATAGCATCTGCTGTGGCAACAACGACATCGTACGTTTGACCTTCCCTGTAGAATTCCCAAGGCACCTTGAAGAGCTCAAAGAACTCCTCCACAGCAGCTTTCTGGCTCGGTTTGGGTATGACTCCGATCACGGATCAACGCGACCAAGCGCCAACCTGCTTTGAGGCAGTCTGGCTGAAGGCGCTCTCGTTTGTTGGACTCGCGGCCATGAATTCGCGGATACATTCGACCACGTATCGGAGCTGCGGCTCGGTAAGCTCCGGGTGAATTGGGAGCGCCAGTGTCTCTTTGGCTGCCCGTTCGCTTTCGGGGAAGGCGCCGTTGCCATAGCCTAAGTAAGCAAAGCACTCCTGGAGGTGCATGGGAACCGGGTAATAGATTTCCGTACAGACGCCCCGCCTCTTCAGGACTGCCTGCAGTGGGTCACGGCGAGAGACCCGAATCACGTATTGATTGAAAATATGGCGATTGGTGAAAACGCGCGGCAAGCCGACGTGCGGCATCCCGTCCCGAACAGTCGTTAATCCGGCCTCGGAAAAAAGTTGGTCGTACTTCACGGCGTTGCGCTGCCGAGCTGCCGTCCATTCATCCAGGTGCGGCAATTTGGCAGACACAATGGCCGCCTGGATGGAGTCGAGACGGAAATTCCCACCAACAATCTTGTGATGATATTTCGGCTTGGAACCGTGAGAGCGCAGGCACCTCAGCTTTTCCGCGCGCTCCGCGTCGTTAGTGACAACCATCCCTCCGTCACCTGCGCCGCCGAGGTTTTTCGAAGGGAAAAAAGAGAAACATCCGTAGTGTCCGATTGAGCCCGCCCGCCGGCCCCGGCTCTCGGCACCGATGGCCTGGGCGGCATCCTCGATGACGAGCAGGCCATGTTTTTGAGCCAGACCCATCACAGCGTCCATGTCCGCCATCTGGCCGTAGAGATGGACGGGAATGATGCCGCGCGTCTTTGAGGTCAACTGAGATGGGATTTGCGACGCATCCAGGTCATAGGTCTCCGGATCGATGTCCACGAAGACCGGCGTAGCTCCCACCCGGGCAATCGCGCCGGCGGTCGCAAAGAAGGTGTACGGAGTGGTGATAACCTCATCTCCCGGCCCGATATTTTCGGCCATCAGACAGGCCAACAAGGCGTCACTGCCCGAGGAAACTCCAACGGCATGGGTGCAGCCGCAATGGTGCGCGATCGCCTGCTCACACTGTTCCACCTTCGGTCCCAAGATGAACTGCTGGGACTCCATCACCGCGGCGATGGCAGCCTCAACCTCGCTTTTGATCGTTGCGTACTGCGCCCTAAGATCAAGCAGCGGAACATGCATATTTGGCTTCCTCTTTCAGTTCTCTGTAGGACTTGGTGCTTCGGCTCAGTTCCGCCGGGAGCGGCGCTTCTTCATCTAGATCCAGGCAGTTGAGAACGCCCGGCGAACTTTCCCCATAGCGGTATCCGCTCTCCGGACACACCATCACTCCGTTGGAATCGGGCTGCCCAAGCCGGTGCCCATGGCGGCTCATCCATCCAACCCGATGAGCCGGATTTCCGACGACCAGCGCGTAGTCTGGGACGTTCTTGGTCACCACGGAACCCGCTCCGACGAACGCGTAACGTCCAACGTTGACTCCGCAAACGATTGTGGCATTCGCACCAATCGTACAGCCGCGCTTCAAGCACGTGGTCTCGTACAAGGAGTGGCGGTTCACTTGCGACCTCGGATTCGAAACATTCGTCAGAACGCAGGAAGGTCCGAGAAACACATCATCTTCGATCACCACGCCGGTATAAACGGACACGCTGTTTTGAATCTTGACGTTGTTTCCCACGATTGTGCCGCCATCGACGTTCACGTTCTGGCCGATGACGCAGCGCTCGCCAATACGCGCACCTTTCATGATGTGGGAGAAGTGCCAGACCTTCGTGCCCGCGCCGACCACGGCGCCATCATCGACGTAGGCGGATTCGTGCGCGAAGTAAGGACTTTCTGGTTTGTCATTTTTGGTGTCGAAGGATCCCAAAGCAACTGCCCCGTTGTGCAGTGCACGCTGGCAAGCATCCAAAACGCGCAAAACTCTGAGGCCTTCGGCGCCGTCGCTTACGGGTGCAATTCTGGATTCCACGCAGTCCAGAAAATGCTGGCATTCGGCGTGCAGCGGTTCTCGATCGTCCAATGGGACATTTTCGCCGTTCGCCTTGACCGCCATCGGAACGCGATTCCGCCATTCGACTTTATGAGGATACAGGACGAGCTTGTGCTCGCCAGTATCATCGAAAACGGCCATCTTTTCCGATCCAACGACTACAAGGCGCTGTTCTTTGATCGGATGCAACCAGCTGACAAAAATGTGGGCCTGGACCCCACTTGGGAATTCAAAATGACTCAGCGTGACGTCGGTGATGTCGCGATTCAGATAGGCGCTACCCTGGCAGGTCACACGTGCGGGCATTTCGTTGAGCAGTGACAACAACACGGAGATGTCATGCGGAGCAAAACTCCAGAGAATATTCTCTTCAGTCCGTATTTTCCCGATGTTCAGGCGATTGGAGTACAGATAATTGAGCTTTCCTAAAACGCCGTCGTGGATCAGCTTCTGCAATTTCAGGATTGCCGGGTGATACCTGAGAATATGTCCGACCATCAAGATTCGGCGCTTGGCGTCAGCGAGTTCCACGAGTTCCTCGCCGTGTTTTACGTCGATGGCCAGCGGCTTCTCGACGAGAACGTCCTTTCCAGCTTCGAGTGCCGCCTTGGCCATTTCATAGTGGGTAGTCGCAGGCGTGGCCAGCACCACGGCGTCGACAGAAGGATCAGAGAGAACCTCGGTAAACTCTGAACAGAATCTGACATGCTCATATTGATACTTACAGGCAGCTGCGGCGGTCCCTTCCACGTCGCAGAGGACCTCAAGGGCCCCAAGTTGATAGAAGTTCCGGACAAGATTTTTGCCCCAGTATCCAACGCCAACGACAGCTATCTTGGTCTTCGACTTTGTGAGCTCGGCACTCTTCATTTCTGCCCCTTCCACGTGAGGTTTCAGCTTCGGTCACCAATCAGCTCAACGCACCTGTCGGCGGCGGCCCCGTCACCGTATAGCGCCGGACGCGAATCGGGAGGCGCAAACGAATGCACGGCGTCGACAATTTTTACTGCATCGGAACCCACCAGGAGATTCCAACCAGCTTCGACGGTCTCTACCCATTCGGTTTCATTTCGCAGCGTCAGGCAGGGCGCGCCGAGCCAGTACGCCTCCTTCTGCAGCCCGCCCGAATCGGTCATAACCAGTCGCGCGGAGCCGACCAGTGCGACCATATCCAGATAGCCGACCGGTTCGAGCAGGCGGACATGCGGAGCCGCGTGGAAACCCCTTTCAGTGATGACCTTTCGCGTCCCCGGATGAACAGGGAAGACAACGGGTTCATTGACCGAGTTGAAGGCGTT
>QIAU01000079.1 GCA_003225055.1 Acidobacteriota bacterium | reverse complement strand
CATAATTGCTCTCGCTCGCTCGCTCGCTCGCTCGCCTCGCCGCAGTCACCCCAGCGGCTAAAAAGCCCGACAACGGCGGGACCGCAGCGGCAGCCTTCGACTTCGCTCGGGGCCAGACTTCTGAAGCCGTACCCTCGCCAAAGACTATTTATGAAAGCAGCTCTATCCATGATTCGCAATTGCCAATTTCCAATTGCATCGAAAGCCAAGTCGGGACGAGATTGGCAATTACTAATCGGCAATGGCCAAGCACCCATCACGCGAACAAGAATTCCTTTGTCCTCAATTCCTTGATGGTGTCGCGCAGTTTCGCCGCTTTCTCGAATTCGAACCGCTTGGCGGCCTCGCGCATATCGTTCTCGAGTCTCCGAATATAGGCGTCCAGCTCCTCTTGTGATTTGAACTCCGGAATGCCATCCGCGTCCGAGGTCAAATCGGTGTAGTCGGCTTCCACAATGCTGGCCAGCGACATGGTTAGCGGCCGCACGATCGACTCCGGCGTGATCCCATTTGCCTCGTTATAGGCCCGCTGGATTGCCCGTCGACGGTTGGTCTCGTCCAGCGCCCTCTTCATGGAGTCGGTCTGGGTGTCGGCATAAAGAATGGCGCGACCATTGATGTTGCGGGCACACCGCCCAATCGTTTGAATCAGCGACCCGCCTGAACGCAGGAAACCCTCTTTATCTGCATCCAGAATTGCCACCAGCGAGACTTCAGGCAGATCGAGCCCTTCACGCAGCAGGTTGATTCCAATCAAGACATCGAACTCACCCTTGCGCAGATCGCGTAGAATCTTGACCCGTTCGAGTGTCTCAATTTCCGAGTGCAGGTAGCGGCACTTCACGCCTAGCTCGGCATAGTACTCGGCCAAATCTTCGGCCATGCGCTTGGTGAGGGTCGTAACCAGCACGCGCTCTTTTCGTTCCACCCGCTGCCGGATTTCATGCAGCAGATCATCAATCTGTCCTTTGACCGGGCGTACCTCCACTTCGGGATCGATCAGCCCCGTGGGCCGGATAATTTGCTCGATCACCACGCCCGAGGACTTCGTCAGCTCGTAAGGTCCGGGTGTGGCTGAGACGTAAACCGCCTGGTTCACGCGGCTCTCAAACTCCTCGAACTGAAGCGGGCGGTTATCGAGAGCCGAAGGGAGACGGAATCCATACTCGATCAGCAGGCTCTTGCGCGAACGGTCGCCGTGCCACATGGCGTGTAACTGCGGGATGGTCTGGTGCGATTCGTCGAGAAACAGCAGATTATCCCGCGAAACATAGTCCAGCAGGGTCGGGGGAGGCTCTCCCGGCAAGCGCCCGGTGAAATGCCGCGAGTAGTTTTCGATTCCATGACAATATCCGACCGAGCGAATCATCTCCAGGTCGAAGATCGTGCGCTGGTGCACGCGCTGTGCTTCCACCATGCGCCCCTGTTTCTCCAGTTCCTTTTCCCACCAAGCCAGCTCCTGCTGGATCGACTCGACCGCCGAGCGCTTGGTTTCTTCCTTCATCACGTAGTGAGTCTTGGGGTAGATCGGCAGACGCTGGTATTTCTGTTTCACCGTGCCAAACAAAGGATCGATCTGAGACAGCGATTCGACTTCATCGCCCCACAGCTCGATGCGATACGCCATGTCGTCATAGGTGGGGAAGATTTCGATGACATCGCCGCGCACGCGGAAAGTCCCCCGCCGGAACTCGCTATCGGTGCGCTCATAGAGAATTTCGACCAGCTTGCGCGTGATGTCCTCACGCTTGACCTTCTGCCCTTTCTCCAGGAAGAGCAACATGCCGTAGTAAGCTTCCGGCGACCCCAGGCCATAGATGCAGCTGACCGACGCCACAATCAGGCAATCGCGCCGCTCAAACAGCGACTTGGTCGCCGACAGCCGCAGCTTGTCTAACTCATCATTGATGGTCGCTTCTTTTTCGATGTAAAGGTCAGCGGCAGGAACGTAGGCTTCCGGTTGGTAGTAGTCGTAGTAGGAAACAAAATACTCCACCGCATTGTGGGGGAAGAAGCTTTTGAACTCGTGATAGAGCTGAGCGGCCAGGGTCTTGTTGTGCGCCAGCACGAGCGTAGGCCGGTTCACAGCCTCGATGACCTTGGCCATGGTGAAGGTCTTGCCCGATCCCGTGACCCCGAGCAAAACCTGGTGCTGCTCGCGGTCGTAGATCCCGCGGACGAGGGACGCGATGGCCCTGCTCTGATCCCCTTGCGGCTGGTAATCACTGACCAGTTTGAAATCCATGGAGAAGCTCTTAGCCGTTAGCAATCAAAGAATTTGTCATTCCGAGCGTAGCGAGGAATCTCAAGTTTCAGGACTATCCCGACAGACCGCCATTTTCCTTTGCGGACATCTCATCATTATAGCTGGCAGGGGAAGAGCCTTATGAGACGAGGACTTCAAGCCAGGAACTCGAAACTTGAAACTATTCCCGCACTCCCCCCCACAATCTTGGCATCGGTGCGGAGCTTCTTGTAATCGCGGTAGGTGATGTCCATATCCATGTTGAAGTTCTTGAGCAGGGCCACGCGCGCATCCAGTTTCACGGCTAAGTGCTTGGGAAGCCATACCTCATCATTCACCCGCGTGGTCTGGTACACGAAGGTCGATCGCTTGTGTAAACGCGCCAAAAACAAGCCCCAGGAAACCGTGTCAATCGACTCGGCATTGAGCTTCACCAGTTGCGTCTCGGCTTTATCGATCCACGCGCGAAAGCGAAACTTTGGCGGATACTTTGCGTCTTTCAGGTGGGGCTGATACCCCGGCCGGGGATCGGCGTCCACCACGCGAGCGTCGCGGCCGTTCCGTTGCTCAATTCCGGCCAGGCGGAAGTTGTAGGCGTCGGCGATTTCGCTTTCGAACCTGCGGCCCCCCTCGCGATCCTTCTCTTTCTCTTTCTTGGCTAGACGCTTCTTTCGCTCTGCAGCCGACTCATGGGCTCGCTGATCCATGATCTTCTGGATGCGTTCTTCTTCCTTAGCCGCGTCCTTGGTCGAGAGGGGCTTGTCATTCTTGGCAATCAGCCTTTCCACCTGCCGGTCATAGATCATGACAACTTCCCGGGTGTGCGATTCCGTCGACTTCACTTTTCCCTTGCCGTCGAGCTTGTGTTCTTCCTCGCGCTCGGTATAGGTGTAGTCACGCTGTTTTTTGCCGTTCTCCAAGTCTTTTTCAGCAACTTTGCGGATCCATGCCTGAATCTGCTCCTGCGACAGGTTTCCCTTGCCATCAACGGTCAGGTCAGGCAGCGGCATGCGATGCTCATGCGCGGTTCATGCGGGGCGCTGCCGGGTGAAGGAGTGAGCGCTGGGGGACCACTCTCTTGCCCCGCGACCCAACACGCCGCGACGACAAGAATAAACAAAAGGGAAGTAACTCTCATCCTCATGACATTTGCTACGAGCCTGGAACCCTGTCCGTTCCAAAAAGATGCGCGGTCTTTTCTGGGTACCAGGATTAGGCACCGGGTACTTTCTTCTTGTACGCTTTCCCCCAACACTCCGCCTGGAACAGTCTTTCATCCACACGATGCAACCGCTTCAGCATTGCGGGTGTCAGCAACTTGTAATGCTGAACGTCAAAGAGGTGGTAGACGATAAACCAGACCGGCTTCTCGGTGGTCATCCACTCCAATCGATCGAAGCGCGCCAGGTTTACAGGGCGCGAAAATGTCCGCATGGTCCGTTCGCCACGCAAGTTGAAATAAAGATTGAAGTAGCTCATCGCGAGCTCGCGCAAAGACCGGTATACCGGCTCGCGATACCGGCAGCCCGCATAATTGGACTTGGCCACTGCCCCCCAGTGTCGGTCGACTTTGTAGATCGCGACCACGTGGTCCGTGTCCCGCTCGGCTTCGATATCCATGAGAAGAGGTGGATAGCCATTGGCCCGCAGGGCTGCCGCTGCGAAAATGGCGCCTTCGAAACAGTGCGCGGTATTCTCCCGCAACACTACCCGCGGCGACCAGGCAGTGTCGGCCAGGTGATAGGGCATGGCATCGAGATAGCGCTGAATCCCGTGCGGGTGCTTCAGGCCGCGCAGTTTACGAAGCTCCTTCGGTGTAAAGCCGAGATGATTGTCCATATTGTCGGATTCGATTGCAGTTTACCGCAGTCAGAGCTTGGCGAGTGCCTGAGGCCAGAGCCTGGCGCCTATCCTTTGAACACCTCCGCCAGTTCCCGCGGCGCATCCACCAGCACGTCCGGCGGGGCGTCATCCAAAGTGCGAGGTGCAAACCCGTAGGTGACGCCGCAGGTCCACAATTCCGCATTGCGGCCTGTAATCACATCAATGGACGAATCGCCTATCATCACGGCTTCTTCGGAACGCGTGCCGGTCTCCTCTAACAGAGTGTGCACGCCCAGCGGGTCGGGCTTTTTGGTATGAAAGCTGTTGCCCCCGTACACGCGCACGAAGAACTCGCTCAGCCCGAGGGCATCTACGATCGCCCGCGAGGGGCTGACCGGCTTGTTCGAAAGCACGGCCATGCGCCGGTCCGACCCGTTGGCCGAGTCGCGGATCGCTGCCAGTGCCTCCTTAACCCCGTCGTAAACATGGGTATGGTCCAGCTTATGGACGCGGTAATAGGCCAGGAAAAACTCGAGCGCTTCCTGCACCCGGCGCTCGTCGTCCGGATCGCCCAATGCGCGTCGCACCAGCATAGGCGCGCCGTCTCCGACGTATCCGGCAATAACATCGGCCGGCAGGTCGGGGCGGTGGAAATGCTGCAGCATGGCATTGACCGAATGCGCCAGGTCAAGCCGGGAGTCCACCAGAGTCCCATCCAGGTCAAAAATCAGCAACTTGATCTGCTTCGACTCAAAATTGCGATTGAACTTAACCATGTCTTGCTCGGCGTACTGGGCGGGGTGAAGCGAATGGCCAAGCCCGTAAAATCCAGTATATTCGGAACCCGGCCTGCCGTTTTACCGAGAAGCGCCGTAAAGCCCCGCCCTTTAGGGCTGGGGATATAAGGTGTGATTTTGCCTTGTCTTAGATTGCTTCATTAGGTATAAGCATCAGTATGGCCCTGGAAGGGTACAAATCAAACCACAACGTGGTCTATTCAAGCAAGTATCATTGTGTGTGGACGCCTAAGTATCGGCGAGCTGTGCGGGTCGGACCAATCGCTAAACGATGCGAACAGGTGCTTAGGCAAGTGGCAAACAAATATCGTGCCGAAATCATGGCTCTGGAAATCATGCCCGACCACGTACACGTGCTGGTAGAAGTGGACCCGCAGTTGGGTATCCATCGGTTGGTTAAGCACCTCAAGGGGGTTTCCTCGCACAGCTTGCGGCAGGAATTTCGCACCCTGAAATC
>QIAU01000078.1 GCA_003225055.1 Acidobacteriota bacterium | reverse complement strand
TGGATGGCGAGCGGGTTGACATAATCGTGGACCTTGCCGCGTAGCTGTGCGGATAGTGCGTGAATCGCGTAATTCAGGCGGGAATTGTCGAATCTGTTGCGAATGACATGATCTCAAAACTGTCGATAAATCGCCATAGCACTCACCACGGGGTTGTGAGCGCCACGGCCTGATTATGGCAATTGCCCAGCTGTAGCCAAAGCCGACTCGACGTTTTCCCATCCGACAGCTAGGGTCCGCTGACTGACTAACTCACGTGCGCGATCGATGGTCAATCCTCTCCGCTCTAGCATTTTCGCGGCGTCCGAGCTACCACGGATGATCCCGAGCAGCAGGTGTTCGGTTCCGGTGTGTTTGTGGCCGAAGCGCTCGCGTTCCTCGGCAGCCAGCAAAATTGCTTCTCTTGCGGTGTTGCTCAAAGCCAGGCCGGTCGTTGTTCTACATCCGTGCGGAGCCTTCGTAAGTTCCTTGCGCACCCGATCAATGGTGAGTCCGCAATGGGCCGCGAGGGATTGGTCTGCCCGAAGTAAACCAACCAACAGATGTTCCGCAGTCACCTGTTTCGAGTTCTGTTGTAAAGCCTGTTCGCAAGCATGGAATACGACCCAACGAGCCTTCTTCGTGTAGCGGATCATTCCAGCTGCCGCGCATTGAAGTAGTAGACTCCACTTTGAGAGTAATCTCATCTGTCCAGCCTCTCTTTCAGCCAGAGTGTACGCCGAGAGAGAAATAGGATCAAAAGAGCTCCGATCCGCGCGTTCGTCAATTGTTGACGAAACCTCGCCATGTCACCAACTACGCCCCCGGCCCACCGCTCTGGACTCGATGAGCGGCATCGCCTGATTTCAACAGCAAAGTCAGACTACTGGAACTTGGCGCATTCCCTCGGAGTCTGAATCAGTATGCGACGAGCTTTGCTGGCCGTGTGTGCGACAGTCAGGCAATCAGTACACTTCAGTGCGAAGCAGATGTCGAGCCTCGTCGTTACGCGAGTTCCCATCGTGCTTCAAGGGCACAATGTCCGCATTTCGGGCACCATAGAATTGCTTGTCGTGGTGGGCACTGATGGGATTCCCACCTGTATATCCGTAGTGCGAGGACATCCAATCCTGACATCCGCCGCGATTGATAGCGTGAAGAACTGGCGATTTCGCGCTTATCGCCGCAATCGGAGTTTCGTGAGCTATTCAGGCTCTTTGGTCATTGATGCAAAAGAGTTCGTCGAGCCCGGATAGCGGGGCGGTCCCAGACGCCAAACTGGCGAAAAATCGTGATAGAAGCGATCCTAACGCAAAATTTTCTGTGGAAATGTGGCGAAAGCCACCAAGAACAAGAAAAGTAAAAAACCCAAGAAACGGAGGGACGGTGGAACTGACGTGCCAAACGCAAAAACAAAAACGGAGATCAAACAAAGGAGGGCCGCCACGTCGGCCTTGACTTTTATGACCTTCTCATAGAAGCGCTCGTTGACGGGTTCTGAGCGTATTGGCCTGCTAACAACAGGGTCGAAAATCGGATTCCTCATGCCGGATTTGCCAAAGGTTCGACTCGGTAGCCAAGGTTTTCGGAGTGTCCGGATCATTCGCGTTGTGCGCAGTCGCTTTGACTTCTCGGACACCGCCGGGCCGCGTTCTTCATAGCGACCGCCGTTATGCAAAATGATCCAGATCAACTGACACAGGCGATGCGCAATGGCTCCGATAGTTTTGTTGTGTCCTAGGCGTAGCACGAAACGACGATAGACGATCTCGAAGATGCTCCCTTTGTGTTTGACGGCAGCATTCGCAGCTTGATAGAGAATGCGGCGCATCTGACGGTTGCCCTTCGGCGCGCGTTTGCTGCGGTTCACGCCTGCGCTCTCTTCGTCTCCCGGGCACTGCTGGAAGAAGCCCATATCAAGTTGTCCAGTCTGGTTTCGGACCTGCTCGGCGCCAGTGCACGACGGATGCTGCATGCACTGGCCGAAGGAGCAACGGATCCGGCGGCTCTGGCCGCCTTGGCCGATCAGCGCTTGCGTGCCACACCGGCAGAGTTGCGCGACGCGCTGGGCGCCTGCACCGAGCTCAACCCGGTCTACCGTCAGCTCGTGAAAATGGCACTGGCGGACTTGCAATTGATCGAGCAGCAGATCGGCCGACTGGACCAGGAGATCGCTCCCACAGGCGGAGAAACAACGCTCCATTTATTCGCTCTATCACGCACGCTCCGGATCAGACAGTTACACGGCCTCAGCTTCTCCACTGTTGAATCAATCTCGCCGCTCCGAGCCATCGTGGATTATTGCTCAGCTCTGACCGATTTTCATACGCTTTCGCGGGCCATCGGCCCGAGCTGACAGTTACACTTAACTCGTTCGAATGAGCAGTCAGTAATGAACGAACCTGACAATGTTGACCGTTTGTTGGTCTGGACAACTCTTCGGCCGCTCCAGAGCGATTGTGACAACCTGCGCCGTGCCTTGGCCAAATTGGCTGAGGACGATCCCACTTTCAGCGTAGACGATAAAGACGTGGACGGTGAGGTCATAATCCGGGCAACAGGCGAACTACATCTCGAAGTTATTTGCGCACGCCTACTTCGTGAACACCACATCCGTGTGAAGTCTCGTGGCCCCAAGATCATTTACTTGGAAACAGTTCTCGGGACTTCGGCTGCAGAAGGCAAGTTCATCAGTCAATCAGGTGGGTGCGGCCACTACGCTCACGTTGTGATCCGCATCGAGCCCAACCCCAGCAAAGGATACAAATTCCTAGATGAGACGCCTGCTGGGGCCATTCCTAAGAGATTCCTCGATCCAGTTGATCGAGGAGTTCGATATGCGCTGAAGGCAGGGGCCATCGCGGGCTACGAGATTGTTGATGCGAAGGTCACCTTGTGCGACGGCAGCTATCACGAAGGCGACTCAGATGATGCAGCGTTCGAGAGCGCAGGGTTCATGGCTGTGAAAGAAGCCATGCTCCAAGCCAGCCCCGTCCTTCTGGAACCCGTAGTGTCCTTGGAGCTTATCGTTCCGCAAGAGTTCTGCGGCTCCATCATGGGCGATTTGAACTCACGCAGGGGGCGTATTGAAGGAATGGAGGACCGCGCTGGAAATCAGGCAATCCGAGCTGTTGTTCCATTGGCAGAAATCATCGGCTATGCAACTGAACTGCGTTCAATCACACGCGGACGAGCCAGCTATTCGGCTCGATTCGCCAAATATGAGCAGGCACCCGGCCTTCCTCCAATCGAGGATGATGGCATCGGCGTAACCGCAAACAAACCGTGGAAACCGAAGCCGAAGCGCGGTGCCGAGGCCGCAGAACTGCCCTACTCAGGTTCTGACTGTTGAAATATCGCGTTACACTCAGTGACTAAGAGGAGGAATGCGAGTTCGCAATCCTCCTGCAAGCCTCCAAGAAGTCACTCCTATAAAGTGCCTCCGCACGCGCAATCTCGACGTCCTTCTCTTTTAAAGCATCGGGAGCCCACAGCTTACGGACTTCTCCGACAGGTAGGTGATCAGTTTCGCTTTCAATCCCGATAATGAACCTTCGATCCTCCACGTTGGCAATCGCGTCTGTGTGCGCCAGAGGAACTAATGCTCTTGCTCCCTCCAAAACTGTTATTCGCCCATCCAAGACGGCCTCTGCTACATCCCTCGCCCTTTGGCGTTCCCAATCTGACGCTTGTCGGTCGATGAACGATCTGTCCATTAACGAAGTATATGCTGCGGGACGATAGCCCGGATGAGTGCTGCAAAATCAATAGCGCTCGTTGACCAGCAGTTCAAAACATCAAATGGCTGATTACAATAAATGAGCACAGTGGACCAGTCACAGATGCGTAGCTATACTGCGCCCCGTGGACAAGGCTCTGAGATCGCGAGCGGTTTTCGTTTCGCCATCTGACGCTCAGCGCTCCCGCGATAGCTACCACGGGTGGGCATTAGAAGGAGAGGAGGTAAGCACAATGGGAAAACTAGCCATTTGGGCGCAACTCGAGGCCAAGCCGGGCAAAGAGAACGAAGTCGAACAGTTTCTAAAGTCGGCGCAGCCGCTGGCGGAGCGTGAGGCGGGAACGATTAGCTGGTACGCGATCAAGATGGGACCCGGCAAATATGGCATTTTCGACACCTTTGCCGACGAAAATGGCCGGAATGCTCACCTCAACGGAGAAATCGCGAAGGCGTTGTTCGCCAAGGCGAAAGATCTGTTTACCAAACCGCCAGAGATTGCAAAGCCCGAGATTCTCGCCTCAAAATCTGCGCGGTAAAGTCCCGGACTGTGGTGAGTGCAAAGGCCTGATTGCAACAGCTATCGACCCGCACTGAAAAAGCCATCACACAGAGCATGACGCAGGAGCGTGGAGGTCACAGTTAATCAAATGGAGGGATCTCGTCGGAAACGCACGAAAAACGTGGGCTGCCGACGAATAACTGGATTCCCGGGGGAAACTGTTATTTTCCCTGTTCCTGCTCATCACTCGGCCATTCGACCGGAAATAACTTGCCAGCTTCTTCGGGCGAAAGGTTAAGGCCTACGAGATCAGCGGCGGCCGCGAGAGCGGGATCTCGTCCTGACCCGAGATCAGCGGGCGTAGGAATAACGCGTAGGTCAGGGGCCACACCGACATGTTCCACACTCTTTCCATCGCTCATGATTACGTCAGCTTCAGTGACGGAGGCGGCGTAAAAAGTCATAACCATCGTTCCAATCTGGTGTGGATGTAATAGACTTTCCATCACTCTGCCAGACGACAAGTCTCCAACTACCGTGCCTCGCTTCTCCAACTGCACCACCCTAGCGAAAATCTCAGAAGCGGAACCTGATTCGCTGTCAACGAGCACAACCAGCTTCCCGTTGAAGGTCTTGTCGCCGCGTGATTTCGTCAATTGCTGCTTACGGCCGTTTCTGCTTATGCGATCGGCGATCTTGACTTCGTGGTCGAACATCCCACCCAAGAAGTGGGCAAGGAAATCTACTGAGCCGCCGGGGTTACCACGCAAATCCAGTATCAGTGCCTTGTGCGGACGAATTTGATCCAACATTTTCTTCGCCTGGTCCGATTGGAAAACAAAATCAGGTAACTTCCAGACAATCGCATCATTTCCGTATTCAACGGAGTGGGCGCGGTGGAGGCGTTCAGTATCTCGGGCTTCCTGGGCAAACGACCAATAATCCCGCAAATCTCTAATCCGCTCGGTGGCATGCATGGATGCCATGGCGTCAATCTGGCGGGTAGTGCCATCCAGTGAACGAACAACCAGGCGAAGGCCGAGTTGAGGCCGCAATCTGTTGAATACGAACTTGATCTTCCACATGTCCTCGCGTGTGACATCGTGGCCATTCACAGTCAAAACCTGATCGCCTGGCTTGAGTCCTTTCTTTTCGGCGTCGCTACCCGGACGAACGGCTGTTACAAAACAACCTGAGTCGCCAAAAGCCTCCATCTCCCATCCGTAGGAGTGCTTGTAAGGCCGGGAAGGGGGAATGAAGAATGTATGCGAATCATTGAGAGCGGCTGCTGCGGCCGCAACATCAGCGAGTGCATAGTTCATAGAGGGTGCCGTTTCAATCTTCTTTTCAGCCTCCTTAAAACGGGCATCCAGATCCACGCCCTGGTAGTTCTTGTCGAAGTAGTACTGCTTTATGTCATCGCGCAAGTTGTGCAGCATTTCTTTAGCTTTGCCGCGATCCGCCCGGCTCAGTGCCTCGTCCTGAGCCATCGAAATCTGGCTGGTAACGCAGTAAACCAAGAAGACGGCCGTGCAGAGCGCTCGAAATCTGGACGCCTTTCGCACCGCTGTAGCCAATTGATCCATTTGAAGGCGGATTATAGCAACGGGTGGAAATGAAGTGCCACCGGCTGCGAAAACCGTAGTGCGGCGCGATAACTGTTGCTATATCGCCATAGCACTCAAAATCCCAGCGCCCCAGCGAACAAACGGCGCAAGGTTGTGACATCGCCTGATTTCAACAATTGACTGTCCAAATTGTCGCTTTGAGAGACCTTAAGATGGAATCCTGTTGTGCCGGGATCAAATGCTGGTGAAAATCCAGCCGCCAATGGGAACGACGAGGTTGGCGTCGTCTAACTCTTAAGACATCCCGGTTTTCTTCTGCCCCCCTCCAACCCGGTCAACGAGTGCAATTGATTCCATGACAATGTCGGCTCCCTGGACCCGAGTAAACTTTGGTGGTGCTGAAACCAACCAAAAAAGGCTCGGGAGGAAGGAGCCGAACAATGATCATTATAGGATGCGATTATCACCCGGGCTTCCAACAAATTGCGTATGTGGA
>QIAU01000077.1 GCA_003225055.1 Acidobacteriota bacterium | reverse complement strand
CGAGTGTACTGCGGACAGATCGGTCCCGATCCAGTCGCCGCCCTCGGCGGGCGTCTTGTAGATGCATTCGAAAGAAGTGTCTTGCAGGCAGTGAAACAGAAGAAACGGCGCGTCTCCGCGCGGACGTTGCAGTAATGCGTAGGAACTATGGCCGGCCACAAAGGAATGGCAAAGGACTTTCTGTTCGTGAATAGTCTTTTGCATCGCCTGCAGCTTCCCGCTGGCGTTCGCTAGGGTCGTGGTAGCGCCGGCATAGGGCGCGGCATAATCATCGTTGGCGCGCAACGGGAATGCAAGTTCGCCGAATTCCAGGGTGCGGCCGGTCGTATTCTCAAACTCCACGTCCCACAGCAGGGAACCGTCGTCCGCGAAGTGATAGCTCATACTAAGGACGTAACTCTGGATGCCATCTTCGCCTTGCGAGCGGCCTGCATATTTGACCGCGAACACCTTCCCATCGAACCCAACCTTGCGGACATCCGGTGAAGCCACGGTCGACTCGCGTTTCCATTTTCCCGAAATCCGGTATTGAACAAAGCTCTCCTGTTCGCGAATCCATTCCGGCGTGTTCAGTTCCCAAATCGTGGTGACTACGTCGCCGGTCCAATGCGTGTCTGCGCTCTTGATACCGAGCGTGTTGTCGGAGTTACCGAGGAAGTTTGTTCCCAGCGCATCGCGTGCGTCACTGATGGAGTAGACAGTGCCGTTTCGGCGGTCAAACCTCACGATCATCCGGCCCGAGGAAAGCCGCACCAGATCGGACTTGTTCGTGGCGCGCGATGCCGGAGGAATCGAGTGAGAAAGCGCAGACGTCTCGGCGGCGGCGACCTCGGCGACCAGCGAAGCAACACCGGCTGTTCCGATTGATTTGAGTAGGTGACGTCGGGAAAGTTTGCTGTTCACGGGAGCTCTGACGGCCCTTTCCTGGGGGCTTGATTTTTCGAACCCATTAAATCTGCTCAGGCACGCATTTGCAACCGGATCCTAATTTGGTTCTATGGAGAAGATACCCGCGCGGGGTAGCCCGCGGATCTCTCAGCAGAATCGTCACCGCCAACGCCCGCTACGGTTGCGAGTGTCTCAGTAAAGGGACTGTCCCCCGCTCGAGTGCTTGGAAGTCGTGGGAAAGTTCGTCCGGCCCAAGCGTCAGGGCTACAAGGTGGCCAAGTTGGTTGTCTTCGGCCGTGTAGGCTACGCCCATCCCGCCCCCACCCAGCTTGTCGACAATGCGGTACGGCGAGATGGTCTGCCGCGCCATGGAGTCGGGGCCATGTTAGGTGGGATGCAGGGTCAAATCAACAACCGGGCAGGCCAGTCATACAGTGGGATCGAGAGTTTGGCATTCCTAAAGAATCGTTTGCCAACTACAATCTTGGGTGATATGAGGGCCACCAGCAGTTTCAACGGTTATCCCGCAGGACCGGGAATCAGAAAATCAGGAGGCAGAAAATGGACCGCCGCGATTTTCTCAGAGGACTAGCTGCTACGGGCATGCTCGCCGGTGTGGCTATGCGCGCCAGCACCTCACCTTCCGACATCGATCCACGCGTGATCAAGGTCAGCGCCTTTGACTATGATGGCGTACGCCTGTACGACAGTCGCTGGAATGATCAGTATCTGCACGCGCGCGAGTTCTACTTCAACGTATCGAATGATGACATCCTGCACGGGTTCCGCGCCAAGGCGGGATTGCCCGCGCCGGGCAAGCCGCTGGGAGGATGGTGCGATGAAGACAGCTCCACCGTCTTCGGCCAGTGGTTGAGCGGAATGTCGCGCATGTATCGCGCCACTGGCGACCAGGCAATGCGCGATAAGGCCGCGTACCTCCTGGGGGAGTTTTCCAAGACCGTGGGCCTTGACGGCAATTGCAGGATGGATGTCTATCCCTACGAGAAGCTGGTATGCGGCCTGGTAGATATGTACGAGTACGCAGGCGAAAAAGATGCCATGCCTCTGCTCGAAAGAGTCACTGCCTATGCCAGCAAGACGTTCGACCGCACTCGGCAGCCGGCTGCGCCGAAGCCCTGGGAGATGCACTCCGGGAAACCGCTCGAATGGTACACCCAGCCGGAGAACCTGTTTCGCGCCTATCAACTCACCGGCAATAAGCAGTTCAAGGATTTCGCTGACGTCTGGCTGTATGACTCTTACTGGGACAAATTCGCCAACACGTCATCGCCGTCGGATGCTAGCGGCGTCCACGCCTACAGCCATGTGAACTCATTCAGCAGCGCATCGATGCGATATGCGGTCACCGGCGACCCCACGCACTTGCGCGTGGTGGAGAACGCCTACGACTTTCTGCAGAACACGCAGTGCTATGCGACCGGAGGCTACGGACCGGTGGAAAGACTCATGCCCGCGGGAAGCTTGGGCAGGGCGCTCGACTATCAGCTCAACAGCTTTGAAACTCCCTGCGGATCGTGGGCCGGCTTTAAGATGTCGCGCTACCTGATGCAATTCACGGGAAAGGCGCGGTATGGCGACTGGGCGGAGCGGTTGCTCTACAACGGGATCGGATCGGCATTGCAGATTAACGGCAAGGGCCGCCATTTCTACTACGCCGACTATCGCGTCGGCGGTGGCGTCAAAATCTTCAGCCGCAATGCTTACACCTGCTGCTCGGGCACCTACATTCAGGATGTCGCCGACTTTCACAACCTCATATTCTACAAGGATGATTCCAGTCTGTACGTCAACCTCTATGTTCCCTCGGAGGTCACCTGGAAACGCAGCGACGGAGCGGTGAGGCTGGTGCAGGACACACGCTATCCGGAGGCTGAAACCAGCACGCTGACCCTACAGATGGACCGCAGCATGAAGTTCCCCTTGCGCATGCGGATTCCCGAGTGGGCGCAGGGCGCGTCTGTGAAAGTGAATGGCGCGCCGTATCAAACCGCTTGCCAGCCGGGCACCTGGGCCACGGTTAATCGCTCTTGGAACTCCGGCGATACGGTAGAGATCACCATTCCTCTGCGGTTACGGTGGCACGCCGTCGACGCGCAACATCCGCACCGCGCCGCCGTAGTTCGTGGGCCGGTCGTACTGGTACAGGATGGCATGATCCACGAACCCATGTTCAAGCTGCCGGAAAACAACGACGACCTGAACAAATATCTGGTTGCCGACAACGAGGAAGGCCCTGGCATTTTTCGCTTCGCCCCACCGGACGGCAGCAACGTGATGGCAAAGTTCCGGCCGTTCTACTCGGTCGGGGGCGATTACTACTACAGGATGTATTTCGATCTGGATAAATTGCCGGTTGTGCTGTGGCAGTAGAAGGTTCTGGCATTGAACGCAAGATCCAGCTTTAGAGGGATCGTGGCTCGTTTGACGACTCTGTTTGATGAGGTTGACATGCGATAAGTCTTGCGTCGAATAAAGCTTTTAGGAGAAGCGCGAAGCGCGGAAAAAAGGCTATTCCCTTTGGGTTCTAGACCGTTGAGAACCTTGCGGAATCTGCTGGCCCCGGCTCTTTTGCGGGGCGTCGTCTAGGGCCTTCCCACCGGGGCCAATGCGGTGGAAAGTCTGAGCACCAGGTTGGTCGCCAGATCATATTCGTGGCGTTCATGCGAGGTCGAGTCGCCCTCGACCTCGTTCAACAGAGCCTGGAAAGCAATCTTAGCTAACTCTTTTTGCGACATTTGGACCGTCGTCAGGGGAGGAATTGTGAATTCGGCCATGCGGATGTTGTCGAACCCGACCACAGAAAGATCGTCGGGGATCTTAATTTTCTGATCGTAGGCCTGACGCATGACTCCGATTGCCGTCATGTCGTTTGAGCACAGCACGGCAGTTGGGCGCGTGTTTAAACGGCTAAGCTCAAATCAAGGCATGCATCCCGCCTTCTAAGCGGTGATCTCCCAGTACACTCAGATCCGGCGCCAGCCCAATTTCGATCATCGAGGACTTCAAAGCCTCTCGCCGCGCTACTGCCGACTTCAAATGCAGCGGACCAGCGACAAACGCGATGCGTCTGTGCCCCAGGGCGGCGAGATGCTGTACAGCCGGACGAATTCCGTTCTCATAGTTGATCCTGATATTGGCGATTCCTCTGACATGGGGTCCTACGTCGACGAATACCAGAGGGACACTCCGGAAACGAAGGTGTTCGAACAAACGTAAGGATTGCCACACCTTCCACGCGGCGTTGGCTCATTCGCCGGACCGACAACTCCATCCGCCTGGGATCATTCACGGTGGAGGTGAGTAAGATCTCGTAGTTATTCTTTGACGATTGCATATTGTATCCATAGAATACCTCCTTGCCTACTTCTTAAAACTTGCCTACTTCTTAAAAGATGACGCGGCCTTGTTCCCGGGCACCAGCGGAGGTGAGTATTTATCCGCGCAACATCTACCTGTGCTTAACTGCGCTGGCCTGCGTGGCGGTCCATGCCAGCGTGCTGCCAGCGCAGACTCTCTCCAACTACGACTTCCAGATTTCCTCATCTTCAACTGGGTTGATTGGCATTCACCGGCTTCATGACGCATACGACACGAATTACGTTGCGCCTGGACGAACATTGGGGGAAGTGACGATCCGCTACGGGCAGGTTGGCACAACCCGGTGGAACATTGTGTCGAGTGCGTACGACGGCACAACAGCGGACCAGCAGGTTGCATATCGAATCGGCCGCGCCGTTCCCACCATAGCAACGTCGAGCCGCACGAAGTCGTCGGCTGCTCCCTGGGGCCTTGACGCACTCAACGACCAGTTTCAGCCGCAGAACTCCACCGATCTCGAGACTCCGTTTTACGCCTGGTATGGCCAGAAAGCCTCGGAGCAATGGGTGGAATACGACTTCGATAAACCCCGCCAAGTCTCTTCTGCGGAGGTGTACTGGGTCGAAGGCAAACAGGATGACAATGTTTTCCGGGTTCCACTCTCGTGGAAATTGCAATATCAAGTCGGTCCCGCGTGGAAGGATGTGCAAGCTTCTGGTGCGTACGGAATTTCAGCAGGTCGCTTCAACCACGTCGATTTCCAGACTGTCACAACGGCGGCCTTACGTCTCCTCCTGCACCTTCCTGCAGATGCAACCAGTGGCATCTTTGAGTGGCGTGTCAACACTTCCGAGGGAAAGCAGGTCCAAGCGGTGTCGGAGATCGAGCCAACCGAGACTTTCCGACTCGAAGGCAACGTGCTGCTCTGGACTATCAAACTTCGCAACCGGAGTTCGAGCCGCATAGAAGTCGGAGATCTTGCTATTCCGCTGCCCTTTAACACGAATTACGTGTGGGACAAGACGGTGACCTCCACGAAGCGGCTGATCCGGCACAGTTTTGTCGGCGGGAACGGCTCGTACATTTTCTGGATGCGGCC
>QIAU01000147.1 GCA_003225055.1 Acidobacteriota bacterium | reverse complement strand
AATGAAGAAGAAGGCTGCTGACGAAGGACGCAGCTTGCAGGCGGTTGCCAACGAGTTGATTCGGCGCGGTCTGGCCACTCGTCCACGTCAGAGCTACCGCCTGAAGCTCCAGGGATGGAAAGCAGAATTGCAGCCGGGAATTGACATTCTGGACCGTAATAGCCTTTTTGAGGCTATGGAACGGGAATGAAGGCCGTCGATACCAATGTCCTGGTTTATGCGGAGATCACAAATAGCGTGCATCACTCACACGCTATCAAGCTGCTGAGCGAATTCGCTCAGGGGTCTGCTCCCTGGGCCATTCCCTGGCCCTGCGTCTACGAATTTTTGAGGATCATTACACATCCAAAGGTCTACCATCCTCCGGTGAGCATTGACGTTGCGCTAAGGGATCTGAATAGTATTCTGGCTTCTCCTTCTCTTTCCGTGCTCGCCGAAACGGGATCCCATCCGGCTATGCTCGAGCGAGTTGTACGGCAATCCGCCGCGACTGGCAACTTGATTCACGATGCGCATATTGTGGCTCTGTGTCTCGAACACGGAGTCACGGAGCTGCTTACCGCTGATCGCGACTTTACCCGCTTTTCCGGTCTAAAGATCAAGGATCCCTTCGTTTAATCTTGGGTTTCTTGAACAGCTTTGCAGCGAGGGACACAGACTGCCAGGGCGAGTGGCGCGCCTGTCGTGCCGTGCGCGACCGGGTCGGCCATCATCTTGATGAACCTTGCCAGTGCCCAGGGGAACCAGCCGTGTCCCTTCTCCGGCGGGCCATATTCGAACCGCTGGGCTGGGAACTCCCAAGTGGTGCTGGACTTTTTCCGTTGATATAACAGGTGATCATAAATAAAGGGACATTAACCTCGTAGTGTGGCATACTTCCATCGGAGGAATGCCATGCTCCCTCGATTGCTGCGCTTGCATCCGAGTACTTCTCGCCGGTTGATCCGATTGAGTAAAGAGGCGGAACGGGATGGTGCTTACCGGGTTGCCAAACGACTTAGAGCGGTAATCTTAAACGCGCAGGGTCGCACCAGCAGTGAACTAGCCGACATTCTCCAAGCCCCGCGATCCAAAGTTTCCGAGTGGCTGGCTCGCTATGAAGCCCACGGAGTCGAGGCTTTGCTGGAAGGCTATCGATCCGGCCGTCCTGCTGGCTTGAGTCTGCAACAAAAGGAACAGTTGAGCGATATTCTGGACAGCGGCCCGGTGGCTTATGGCTTAGACACCGGAATCTGGACGTCGCCCCTGATCGCTTGGATTATTGCGCAAGAATTTGGGGTTCATTATCATCCCGGACACGTGCGCAAGTTGCTCCATCAGTTGCATTTCTCGGTGCAGCGGCCCCATCGCGTGACTCGCGCCAATCCCACCGAGCAGGACCGCTGGCATCGCTACACCTATCCCCGGCTAAAAAAAATCCCAAGCGAAAAACTGGGCACTAATCTTTACCGATGAAGCCAGCTTCCGCCAGGATTCCACCCTGCACGCCACCTGGAGCCGCGTCGGACATTCACCGGAGATTCCCGTGACCGGACAACGCAAGAGCGTCAAGATCCTGGGCGCCATCGAGTTGTGGAAGGTACGGTTTCATTATCAGCAAGACTGCGTATTCAATGCCGAAACCTACTTGGCCTTTTTGCAGACCTTGGCCCGACGCTATCGGCGGCAAGGCGCGATTCTCATTCACGACTACGCCTCCTATCACAAGAAGCCGCTGGTGCAGAGCTTGCTGGAGGCCAATGGAGACTGGCTGGAAGTCCAGCCGTTGCCCAAGTATTCTCCCCAGCTGAATCCCACGGAACGACTTTGGCAATACACCCGTAAGAACGGCACGCATAACCGATACTTTGAGAACCAAGGCGAGCTGGTGGGTACTCTGACCCGAGTTTTCGGAGAAATGCAGACTTACCCGGAACTGATTCGCCCGTCGATGCTTCCCTTTTTTTAATCACTATGTACCTTTAATTATGCGCATCTGTTATAGTTGCCGTGCAATTTCTTCCCGAGAAAGGTGGCGATGTTGTCCGGCTTGACCTCGGAATGGCAGTGGGCGTCAGATTCTCATAAATCGCGCCCGGATCCGCGCTGCCGACGGAACACGATGTCGGTTGCGTACTCACACTGATCGAGGCTCCAGTGATAGGCGGGAAAATCCGCATCGACCTGCACCGGTTTTTCAAGGCTGGTAAAACCGGCAGCGTGCATGGACGCCGAAGCGACGCTCCCAAAAATACAGCGTTTCCGCGGGGCTCATACAGAAACCGCCCTATGGATTTAAAGTTGAGGGAGAATATTATGCGCCTGTTTTTTCCCACCCCCGGGGAAAATTCAAGAGCAGGTAGTGTTTCGCAATAGAGCGAGAACATCCTCAACGTTCTCGAATGTGACGGATCCCGAGAGTACTCGGCACACCGGAATCAGGTTCCCACCGCCTCAGCTGCGGGGCAGAAGTGCTCGCAGCAATTGAAAGGGAACTCGCGATGTCAACTGGATCCCCTATCAAAGAGCCGCAGCGAGACTTCCAGTGTCCTCATTGTGGAGCGTGGGAGTCGGAGGGAGGCTGCGCGGATGCGGGCAAATGCGCCGAAGCATTGGCCCGGCTGGAAGGCAAGTACCGGGAAGAAATTACTGAGCTTGTGGCAAGTTCGTCCGGCTTGCTAAGGGCAGGATTGGAAGCGCTCGATTTACTCAACGTGGGCGTAGCAGTGACCAATCTTGCCGGGCAAGTGTTGGTCGCCAATCGCGCGGCGGACGAGATCATCGCCGCTCGCGATGGGCTGGAGTTGACCAGCCGTGGCGAACTCTCGATCGCACGAGGATCTTCGAATCCAAGCTGCGCCGCGCTGCGGGAACGGACGGCAGGACCGATGGTGCTTGGGACTGCGCGAAACAAAGATTCCGCTTTGATTGTTCAGCGGCCTTCGGGCAAAAGACCGCTCATGGTGCGATTGCGACCTATCGATAGGAACGTGGTGAACGCTGATCCAGCGGCAGCGGCCGCACTGGTCGTGATCCTCGATCCTGATTCTTCGGTAGAAGCCGGCGAGGCGGAACTCCGCCAACTTTATGAGTTCACTCCCACGGAAGCACGTCTGGCCAGCCTTTTGATAGAGGGCAAGAGCCTCAACGAGTGCTGCGACGAACTCGGCATCCGGGTTTCAACCGGTCGCATGCATCTCGGAAACTTGTTTGCCAAAACTGGCGTACAACGCCAAAGCCAGCTCGTCCTGTTGTTATTGAAGAGCGTCGGGCTGGTTCGCACCACGCGGGAGAAGGGCAGCTTGCGTGAGCCAAGGTCAAGTCATATCAATATCGCGACCTGGCGCAGGACATCGGAAAGCGAACCAGGAAGATTTCGAAATTGAAATCTGAGGAAATCTTTTGATTTTTTACCGTCGTTTGACGGTAGACAGCGTGGGTTAGTCCCTCTAGTCTAGCCCACACGTTGAAAGCCAGAACCCCCTTTCTGGCTGGCCCAATTTCTCCCCCGAGATGTTTTGAGCCAATGGTTTTCCTTGCAGGCCCTGTGGGATCAACTGCTATCGATGAGTAAGAAAATTTTGTGCCGACTAACTTCTGGCTGGCGAGTGCGCGAACTTGTTGACCGACAGGCAGGCCAGCGCCAGCTCTCTCTCGAGATTCTTACCTAAAGAACCAAGCGCTGCACGCGCAGCAAGGTCCGGAAGGAGGCCGCGAGTCATGAGAAAGCTGTTCCCGGTTTGCTTGCCCATACTTTTAGTCTGCCTTGCGACGACCGTCCCTGCCCAGAGCAACAAGGCTCAGGGAGGCGGATCGTTCATGGTGCAATGTCCCACCAGCACAGTCTGGCACCCTGGGAGCTCCGTGCTGGGTTATGACCCGACACAGCAGGAGGGATCCTATACCGGTCCGAAGACCGTGACGGAAACCGTGAACGGCGTGTCGTTGCCATACACGCTCAACGGCGGCGCCATCAAGTGCCAGGAAATTTCCGGTGGCGACGGTTTCATGACCGAGGCGGACGGAAACCAGACGTTCATGTTCTCGTTTGGTCCGCTCTCCGGCATGGACGCCATCAAGCACGGGCAGCCGGGCACGCAGTTTGCGTCGGTTTTCAACAACCACTACAACTCGCCTACTCTGCCCAGCTCGCCCAATTCCCGCAATCCGACCTACGACCCGAGTCGGCCGGTGAGCTTGAACGGCGCGGTGGCGGATCCGGCGGCCATCATGACCATCGGAGTGCTGAATGGGAACCTTCCCATGCCCCTGGCCGCCTTCGATGAGGACGACGAGTTCTTTCTGACGCTCAGCAACGTGGGCATGATCATGCGCCCCGACCTGTTCGAGCAGCATACCGTGCACTTCCACGGCTATCCCAACGCCTCTTCTTTCTATGACGGCGTGCCGGACGCGACTTGGGCGATCAACATCGGCGGCAGCGCGACCTATTACTACATGGCTCCCGATGCCGGAACTTATTTCTACCACTGCCACATCACGCCCCCTGAACACCTGCAGATGGGGATGGTTGGACAACTCTACGTGCGTCCGCGCCAGAACCGAGTGCCGGTGGGTACCAGTCTCTACAGTTCGCTCGAGCTGCAACAGACTGACCTGCGGACCGCCTGCAACACCGGATTGGCTGGCCAGACGGCCAAGGACATCCTCTGCTCGACGCCCTTGCCAGGCGTCAACAACGGCGCCATTCAACAAGTGGATCCGTTCGCCGGAGTAGATCCCCGCATTCCGGCTGGAACCCCGTACAAGTACGCCTACAACGACGGTGACGCCTCGACCCGCTACGACATTGATGTTCCCATCCAGATTCATGGTTTTGATCCCAACTTTCACTTCGTCGGCATGACCTTTAATCCGGAGGGATTTGCTGACATGAAGGACAAGTATTTTCTGCTGAATGGCCGCAGCTATCCCGACACGGTCGGTGTGCCTGGCTACGCCGGCGGTCCCAGCGCCGGCAGCAGCAACCCCGACTCGGCCTCGCGCGCGATAGGAACAGAGGATTCGGATGGACTGACGCGTTATTCCCAGCCGCTGCCCTCCCTAATCACCCTCATTCAAGGGGAAAGGGCGCTGCTCCGTTTGTCTGACCTGGATGTGACCGAGTACCAGACACTGGCATCTCTCGGAATCCCGATGCAGTTGGTCGGCTTTCAGGCCAAGCTGTTGCGCGACCAGGCCGGAAACAATCTCCCCATCGTCACCAACTCGGTCACCTTGGGCGGCGGCGAATCGCTGGATGTGATTCTGGACAGCACGGGCGTTGCCCCGGGCACCTACTTCCTGTACACGCCGAACCTCGACCACCTGTCCAACGACGCCGAGAACTTCGGCGGGTTGATGACCGAGGTCCAGGTGTGTGCCTCAGCCAGTGCGTGCACCTTCTAGGAGAGCAGCCATGACTTATTGGAATGCGAAAAAGCGACATGACGTAACCCGACTGACTGCCGCCGCGATCGCGGTGGCGGCCCTGCTGCTCCCAGCCCTGTCGTACGCGGCAACACCTGGGATAACCGGAACGATTTTCAATCTGGTGGCCAGTCCTATTTATATAACCCAGCCTGACGGAGCCATGATTTACTCCTGGGGCTATGGGTGCGCCACCGGCTTCACTCCCTCGTATCTGCCTCCGCAATTCGCCTCGGTTGGCTTCTGCCGGGCGGGACAGGTCCCTGGTCCTACGCTAATTGTCACCGAGGGGCAGACCGTCACGGTGAACCTTACGAACAATTTGCCGGCGCCTGTCGGTAATACGTCGATTGTGTTCCAAGGCTTCCAGGTAACAACCGGAGGTGGCACGCCCGGCTTGATCACCTCCGAGGCGGCTCACGGCGGCTCGGTTAGCTACACCTTCGTGGCCACCACACCCGGCACGCATGCTTATTACAGCGGAACCAAACCTGATTTGCAGATCGAGATGGGTCTTTACGGGGCAGTCGTCGTTAAGCCCAACACTGTGCCCGCAGGTTGTTCGGCCATCGGCTCGGATACCCAGCTCTTGGGACACCCCGATTACAGGCTGGCTGCCTCGGCGTACGATCACCCCGCGACCTGTTACGACCGCGAATACCTGTTCCAGTTCATGGAGCTCGATCCTAGAATCCACAAACAGGCAGAACAGCAGGTACAGGCCATCGCCAGTTGCGTTCCGACTGCGGGCGGTCTTCCTTGCCCGACCACGCTCGAAGTCAAGACCGAGCCCTATCATCCTAGCTACTACCTGATCAACGGGCGTTCCATGCCAGACGACATGGACGCCGACTATGCGCCCAACTATCCCAACCAGCCCTACAACGGGAATCCCCACATGCATCCCGGGGACCTGGTGCTGGTTCGCACCATAGGACAAGGGCGGTGGGAACATCCGTTTCACGAACACGGAAACCACGTGCGCATCCTGGCGCGCGACGGAAACCTGATCTTGAGCCAGACCGATTCCGCGAAACTGGGCGGACGGATGGAATTTACGACCGACACCTATCCCGGCCAATCCTACGACGGAATCTTCTACTGGTCAGGCAAAGGCCTGGGCTGGGACATTTACGGGCACACACCAGCTAATGCAGGAAATCCGCCATGCGTGCCGGACAGCAACGGTTACTACACGGCGGCAAGCGGCGCTCCCCTCAGCGCTCCGAATTATTACGAGTGGTGCGCCGACCACAACCATCCCTTAGAGGCCAATCCCGTCGGTCACGTGGGCGGCGGCGGTCCGGCGACGCTATTCGACCCGCTCATCGCTGCTAATGGTCTCTGGTATAACGGCACACCTTATCTGGGGCCGGACGCAGTAAACCGCTCGCGGGGACCGACACCCTTGCCTCCCGTCAAAAGCACCATGAATCCTCTCGAAGAGTCCGGTATCGCCTTCATGTGGCACTCCCACAACGAACGCGAGATCACTACCAATGACGTTTTCCCGGGCGGGATGCTGATGATGATGCTGGTTGACCCACCGGTCTTTTTCATCGACGAAACGCTGTAACGAGGAGAATGGCAATGCGATCCAACTATCTCGAAGCGACTCTGAAGAAGTCAGTGCTGGCGGCGATAATTCTCCTCTTGACCGTGGGTATATCTTCCGCCCAGTCGGTTACTCTGACCGCGACCCGGCAGACCACCACCCTGCCCGACGGCAACATCGTTCCCATGTGGGGCTGGATATGCGGCACGGGCACGGCTGCCGCGGCCGGCGGCGCCACCTGCAGCGCGATGAACGGCCTCGCCCAGACCACCGTGATCGTAGGCACCACGACCACCACCCCGTGGCAGCCGCCCTTGATCACGGTGCCCGTAGGCAGCGCGCTGACGATCAACCTGACTAACAGCTTGCCGGTAGAGACATCGCTGACGATTGTGGGCCAGCAGGGCGGCGGCCTCGGAGCACCGGTCAGAGAGTCGGGTCCTCGTGCGCACCCCGCCCAGAGCCAGACCACATGGCCGATACAAGGCGGGGCTACCTTTACACCGCCTGCCCAGGGGGCACGCGTCCGATCGTTCGTGCCGGAAGCGGCCGCGGGTGGAACGCAGACGTACACCTGGGCTGCTTACAATGCGACCACAGGACAAGGATTAAAGCCTGGCACCTATCTCATTGAGACCGGCACTTATCCTTCGATCCAAGGACCCATGGGACTGTATGGCGTGCTAGTTGTCTATACTCCGGCTGCGGCAGGCGGCACTGCATTTGGCCCGGGGACGGCGTATTCGAGTACAGTCGCGCCCATTTACAGCATCCATTACGATGCCGCCGTTCCGCTCCTGTTGAGCGAGATCGATCCGGTACAGAACGCGGCGGCCGATGCCGTGGTTTGCCCGCCAACCGGCACGACAACTCCCTGCACTCCGGCGACACCGTCGGCAGCAGTGGAGACTGCCACGTGGAATCCCGCTTGTGCCGCGGCGCACACCTGTTATCCGCCGGCCGTGGACTACACGCCCCTCTACTACCTGGTGAACGGCGTGTCGTTCAGCAAAGATGCGCTGGCGGCCTCGGCGATTCAGGTCCCCGCCACCGCCTCGACCGGCAATGTCCTGCTGCGCTTCGTCAATGCCGGACTGCGCATCCATTCTCCTTCGGTGGCTCGGCTGAACATGGCGCTGATCGCGGAGGACGGCAATGTTCTGCCCGACATCGTGTTGGGTGCCGCCAAAACACCACCCAATTTGAATGTGAGGGTTCAGAACAACGTCTTTCTGCCGGCGGGAAAGACCTACGATGTGATGATTAATCCTGCCAATAATGGCTCGGCAACGGCTGCACCTACTGCTTTTACCGCGGCAAACTACCAGCTCTTTGACCGCGAGCTGAGCCTATCGGGCAACGCCTCGGGGCACGATACTGGTATGCAGGCCATCCTCCAAGTAGGTGGAGGGACGGCGCTGGCCAGCGCTCTGGCCGCCGCCAACAATGATCTCTATTACTGCGCGCCGGGCGTGACCCTCCTCGTGTCTGACCCAGGCAGAGGCTTAATCGCCAATGACGTGAACGTCTACGGCGTCAGGCTTACCGGCAATCCCGCTAACAACACGCTGACGCCCTTCGGTGGCGGTTCACTCACGCTCAACCCCGACGGTACTTTCACCTACACGCAGCCCGCGACCAACGCTAGTTGCGGAGGTTCGTTCACCTACTATGTCAACGGCAATACCGCGGTCACCGCGGCGGTCACCATCAGTCCTTCTCCGACTCTGGCGGCGAAGCCGACGGCCAATGCGGATAGCTACACCAGCAACATATCGAGCCTGCTGCGAGTGGCTGCTCCCGGTGTCCTTGGCAACGACACGGACCCGAACAATTACCCGTTGTGCGCGGCTCCGAGTGGCTCGACTGCCTGTCCTGCCACGCCGCAGACGATCACGGCAGGGGGAGTAACCGTATCCCTGAAGCCGGATGGCTCGTTTACGGCAAAGCTGGCCACACCACCAACCAGCGGAACCTCGGTGGTCAGCTTCCAATACCTGGCTGTCAACTCGGAGAAGCAAGTCAGTAGTCCGACGACAGTTACCCTGACCTTCCAGGCAGGTAGCGGCCTTCAAGTAATTGTCCAGGACGCGCAAAATCCCTCGATGAAACTCACCGATTACAAGTGGATCATCGAGCAAGACCGTACCTTCCACATCAATCCGGCATGCCAGCAGAACGGCGCCGGCGGAACCAAGCCTGCTACCTGTCCCGCAGGCGTACCGCCGACTCTGGGCACCAACTTCCACACCAGCTACATGCCGGTGGTGGCGGTCGGTTGCACTGGGCCACAAAGCTGCGAGCAGGCCCAGACCGTCTTCGATCCAACTACGAAGAGTCACGTCCCGGCAGTCTGCGACGGTGGCGTGTGTGTACCGGCGACGGGAGCGGCTTATTTGCCTACATCGCTACCGAGCCAGGTAAACCTGCCCACAACGGACGCGAACGGCAACCCGGTGTATTACTACATTTCGGTTCTGCCGGGCGACGCCGCCAACTCATTCAACAGCGGAAATACGTCTCCACCGGACTCGACTTGCTTTGCTGCGGGCAGCTGCGGGCACACCATGGGGGGCGCCCCTATTAGCCCGGCCTGCACGTCCAGCGGCACGACCAGTACGTGCACGCTGCCAACCAGTGTGACTGTGAATGTCGAACCCAATCCTCTGCCGACCTCGACGGTTACGGTGTTTGTGTTCCAGGACGACTTCCCGCTTAACGGTGAACCCGACACCGGAGGAGGGGCCGACGCTTTCCCAACTCAAGAGGTAGGGCTGGAAGATTTCCAGGTCATACTCTGGGATGACGCGGGCGGCAGTGGCGATGCCACCGGGCAGATGACCTATGACATGTTCAACGAGCCGTTGACCAATGCCCTCAACGGAACCATTGACCCACAAACCGGTTTGGACGCATGCCCAATCTCCAACATTAGTGGTCAGAACGTTGGAACTCTCGGGCCAGGGGGCGAAATTCCCGTGGGCGTGATTATTGTCTGCCCAAAATTCGAGTCGGACGGCGTAACCCTGTCACCTCTGGTGGGCCAAGCTGTCATCAAGAACCTCATGCCGGGCAGATTTGGCGTCATCGTGCACCCCGGGGCCGCCAGAGAGGCTAGGGGAGAGGAATGGCTCCAGACCAACACTCTGGACGGCACCCACGCTCTGGATTCCTTCGTCAAGATGGCCGAACCAGCCTATTTCCAGGAATATGGCCCCGGTGGTTACCACGTGTTCATGGGCATGGCGAATCCCGCCATTATCAATGCCCGGTTGAAAGCGATATGCACCGCCAGCGCTACCAATCCCACTCCTCCGCCTTGCCACAACACGGTTAAAGGCCAAGTCACCAACTTGCACCAGGGGCGTCCACCGAGTGAGCAACTGTTCAGTAGCGGCGTCTTCGCCCAAGGTAACACGAACAACTACGCGCCGCTCAACTACACCACCTGCTACGCCGCGCTGGGTGACAGTGATGCTTCTACATTCGCTTTCACCAAGTGCGACGCCAACGGGAACTTCACCTTTACCGGGATTCCCGATGGTAGCTGGGGACTGGTCATATTCGACCAGTGGCTTGACCTGATCGTGGACGGATCGAGCAAAGGCGTGAACGTGAAGGGTGGCCAGACCCTCAATCTGAATTACTCAGCCTTCACGTGGCAGACGCACCTCTGGTCGAACACCTTCATGGACGTGAACGGGAACGGCATCCAGGATCCGGGGGAGCCGGGACTGGCTCAGATTCCAAATCGGGTCAGGATGAGGAACGGCAAGTTCAACAATTCCTCGCTCACCGACATAAACGGGCAGGTCCGCTTCGATGAGACCTTCCCGCTATTCAACTGGTACGTAACCGAGACCGATAACACGCGGTTCAAGAGCACAGGCGTGCACGTGGTCAACGACGCCGGCGGCCAGGTGGACGGCCCCGCCAGTGGCGGTTTCGCCACCGCCGGAAATGGCAATGGTGGCCCGTATCAGGGACTACTGAATTCGAAGGAGACCTTCTCGGTGCCGGCCAATCTGCGAATACCGGGCGCCGTGTATTGCGGAGCTGGCGACGCCGCATGCACCCACACGAACCTGGGTACGAACCCGACCGGCGGCGGTCCCGGCGGGTCGACCGGCCGAGTTGATCCCGGCTCAGTCATCAGCGAAGGGTGGCAGGGCGGTGTCAGCCAGTTTAACGTCGTCGAGTGGGGCAAGAAACCCTATGTCACGAACGAGAACGGCGGCATCCGCGGCCATGTCGTATACAGCTCGACCCGGCCTTTTGATGATCCGAATCAGCTGTTCCAGAACCTCTGGGAGCCGCTGGTTCCGGGCGTAACCGTCAATCTCTATGCCGAAGGCACGGGCCCGGACGGGACCCAAACCCTGACTCTGGTTGATACCACCAAAACCAGTAGCTGGGATGATTGGGCTCAGGGCTTCCGAGCCGCCGGTGTGCCCAATATGAACTGTCCAGGCCAGGATCCGGCCGATCCATTCTTCAGCTACACCCTGGCGGGCACTCGCAACTACTTGAGCTCCACTCTGGCGTTGCCGAACAACTCGCAATATAAGTGCTACGACGGCTATCACAACCTCAACCAGGTGCAGCCTGCGCCTTACGACGGCTTGTACCAGTTTCCCAGCGCCGCCTATATTGCGGCCCACCCCTTAACTGCGGCGCAGAAGGCTGCAGGACAGACTCTGGTCAGCCTGCCTCCCGGAAAGTATGTGGTGGAGGCCGTGACCCCGCCCAATTACGAGATAGTCAAGGAGGAAGATAAGAACATCCTCATCGGCGACAACTTCATCGCGCCGGTCACGCAGCAGTTCGCCGCGATCTCTAACATCTTCATCGTGCCCGACCAGGCATCCATCAACGCCTACAACCAAGCTTACGGAACCGGCGGCGGAGCTACGAATCCGACCACGGACCTGGGCCGCACGAGCATCGGTGGCTTCGGCCCCGGCGGTCTGATCGTGATGCCGGCGCCCTGCGTGGGCCAGCTCCGCGTCGTCCCCGATTTCATGAGCATTTCTCCGGAATCCGGGGAAGTGGCGCCCTTTGCCGGTGCTTCTCGCCGACTCTGCGATCGCAAGGAAGTTACGCTTGAGGACCAAATGCAGGCGCAGACCGACTTCTTCGTCTGGACCAAGACACCGGCCGCCTCTCACTTCGCCGGGTTCATTACGGATGACTTCTCGTCCGAGTTTGATCCCGCCTCGCCCGCCTTCGGCGAGAAGTTTGCTGTGCCAAACTCGCCTATATCCATTAAGGATTACAACGGGGTCGAGACTTCCCGGGTGTACTCCGACCAGTGGGGTATCTTCAATGGTTTGGTGTACTCGACCTGGCAAGTCAACCCGCCGAATCCGACCGGATATGCTCCCAACATGATGGTGGCGTGCATGAACGATCCGGGCCCAGTCCTGGATACGCGTCCGGGTTCGCCAACGCAAGGACAGATGATTACCGACCCTATGTACAACCCGAATTACAGCGACTTCTGTTACGAATGGCCGTTCATGCCGGCGGACACAGCTTACATGGATACGCCGGTGGTTCCGACGACAGCCTTTGCTGACGGCTACAACCCGCCGGATTGCTCCTATCCCGATGCCACCCCAGCAATCCTGAGGGTGGATGGCGATGGTCCTGGACCTTGGGTGAGCGGACCGGGACACAAGCTAACCATAACGGCGCTCGGCAACCAGCTTGTACCCAACCACTCATACTCAGGTCCGGCGGCAAGCACGGCACCCTACAACCAGAAGTTCGTAACCCGCCATTACGGCTTCGGGACAGGTCAAGGTAGCGTCACGATCGGTGGCGCTAACCAGGGCGTCACGAGCTGGAGTGACACAACGCTTACGGTCAACGTGGGTGGAAACGTTCCGCTCTGCGCCAGGCAGCAAGTGGGCTACTCCGGCGCACGCTGCGGTGAACTGGTAATCACGACAGCCAACGGCAAGACGTCCATTGATACCGTCACAGTCACGGTTGGCGGCAAAGCTCCCACGGTGGTCAACGGGGAGAATGCCTCCAACACCGCAATCCAGCAGGCGATCGATAATGCCAGCCCCGGCGACCTGATCATAATCAACGGGTCGTTTGCGCCGAGCGCAACCGCTCCGCGGGGAACGACCTGCGCTGGGGTGACCACAGCTACCGCCACGTGTGTGGCGACCCCTGGCACGTACAGCGAAATGCTACAAATGTGGAAGCCGGTCCGCTTGCAAGGTGTGGGGGCGGCCTCCGCTGTCGTCAATGCCAACACGCATCCTGCGGGCAAGCTCGATCCGTGGCGGCGGCGAATCAACTGCCTGTTCGGGCTGGCCCTGGACGGCGGTTACGTCAGCGCCACGCATCCCTATGACCCCACCAATACCTTCTCGTGTACGAGCGCGATGCAGGGTAAAGTGGATCCGATACCCATGGAGCCCGTTGTCGGGTGGGATGCCACCCTCAACGGCAATATTGCCGAACTGTTGCAGGAACCCTCACTCATGGGCGCCTACGAAGGTGCAGCCATTACGGTCCTGGCAAAAGGTTTAGAGAACAACAATACGGCTAACTGCAACGCGACCAGCAATGCCAATTGCATTCCGCTCAACGGCCTCACCGGCACGGCCCCGAACAATGGTTACAACAATGGTTTGGGCGATTGCAATACGAAATCGGCGTTTTACACGACCAACTTCTTGTGCAACCCGGCGCGCATCGATGGCCTGAGCTTCACCAACAGTTCCCAGGGCGGCGGAGGTATCTTCCTCCACGGTTGGGGACACTACGTGGAAGTGGCCAACAACCGGGTCTACGCCAACGGCGGAACTCTGGGCGGCGGTATCATCGTCGGCCAAGGAGAAACTCCTCCGGCAAGCTTCGATTCGACTGGTCTGACCGAACTGCCGTACTTGCTCAACCACGATGTGTTCATACATCACAATTCGATCACCGGAAACGCTTCCTACGGCGACGAGTTGAACTCCAATACGCCCGCAGTAGCCGGCGGCGCAGTGTTCTGCGATGGTTCCGACTACTACCGCTTCCAGTACAACTGGGTGTGCGGCAACCTGAGCGGTGGCGACGGCGGTGGCGTCGCTCACTTTGGGTTCATCTATAACGGAACCATCGACCACAACTGGATCGTCTTCAATCAGAGCACCAACCCGACGCTGCCCACCCACGGCGGTGGCCTGATCGTGGGAGGCGCGGCCACCGATGGTACGGTTTGCGAGGCCGCCTTGGTCGACACCGAATGTCCTCCTGCGCTCGCCGATGGCGCTGGTCCCAACACGACGGTTAGCAACAACGTGATCCTGGGCAACACTGCCGAGGGTGGTAGTGGTGGTGGCCTGCGGTTACAGCACGTCAACGGAACCGAGGTGCAACGCAACCCCAACAACTCGGATGCCTGGTACCAGGTCAATGTTACCAACAACGTCATTGTGAATAACGTTGCCGGCTGGACGGGAGGCGGAGTCTCGCTGCACAACGCCGTGAAGGTAAACTTCATCCAGAACACGGTGGCGTCGAACGATACGACCTCTTCGGCGGGAGTATTGTTCGATGCGGGTGGAGCCTCGTTCGCCAGCGCGCCACCGCCGGGCTGTGACCCGACGATAACTCCACCTCCGCCGGCGTGCACCAACACCGCGATCACTCAGTCAGTTCCGCTGCCGGCAGGGCTGGAAACGGAGAAACACGATGCAAACCTCCTGGCAGCGTTCACTGTTCCTACCGTGAACTGCGGTCTAGGACATGCAGGCTGCACCAAATTCTCCAACCCGATACTGGTTGGGGACATCTTCTGGCAGAACCGCACCTTCCACATCACTACGGGAGCCATTCCCACCACGCCGAGTTTGCAGACGACGGTGCAACTGGTTCCCTCTTTGACGCAAAGCACGACCGGCGCTTGCCCCGGAGGAGCAAGTTATTGGGACATCGGGGTCTATGGTGATACGTCACCGACCAACCATGGTTCAGGATTCACCCTCACCCCGGTGGCTTCAATCCTGACCAGCAGCAGTGGTTACCCTCTCAGCAGTTCGGCCAACCCAGGGTTTGTGCACCAGTACTGCAATGGCTCGCGTGTACCGCCGGAGATTGCGCCGCTGCTCTGCTCGGGCCCGAACGGCAACGCCAATGCTCCGGGGTGCATCCAGCCAGGAACGGTAGGAGTGTCCATGACCGTGCCTCCGGGAGTTCCCGATATAAACCAGTTCTACCCGGCGTTCACGCTGGCCCCGGCGGCGACCGTGGATGAAGGTAACAACTGGATCAACATGTTCTACGGTCCGCTGTCGTACGCCAACTCGACGCTGACCACCACTCCGGGTGCAGGGCAAACGCCACTCGGAAACTACAATCACACAGGACCGATAGGTGCTGCGCCGTATTCGGTGAACCCACAGTGATCGGCCAGCCACCAACACCTCAGAGAATGCTGCTCGCGGGCTTGCTCGCGAGCAGCATTCTCGCTCCCCCTTGCCTTATGCCTTTGTCCCAGGGTAACGAAAGGTCGGAAATAAAACCGTCCGCTATGTCTACTCCAGCCCCGCCTCTGGTCAGTCTGCCTTCGCTTTCAAGAAGCGCACGGGGAGCCATGATGTACAGGCGAATTTGGGGTGTTGACGACCTCCGCGTCAGACAGACCGCCTCGGGCGAATTGCTTCGGTTCAGCTGGCGAGTGGTGGACCCGATAAAGGCCCAGGCACTCAACGACAAAAAGGAGACTCCTTATCTGATAGAGACCGGCACGGGTGCGAAGATGGAACTTGCACAGGCGGAGAGGGTCGGCCAGTTGCGCCAGGTTGCTACGCCGGAGAACGGGCGCGAATACTGGATGGTCTTCTTTAATTCACATCGGGCCGTGAAACCCGGAAGTCAAGTTGACGTCGTGATCGGCAAGTTTCGCGCGAGTGGACTCCCAGTAGAGTAGCGCCCAGAAGCCCCTAGCAAGGGGCGCAAGGCACCCATGGTGCGAACCTTTTTTCTTGGCAGCTTTTTCCTCATGCTGCCCGCTTGCATGGCGATATCGCATCTGGTTTGGTGAATTGAATGTCAACGTTGCCCCTCGATACCCGAGTCGACAGTGTTCTGAGATCCCCACTTTTTTATGGCATCGCTTCGGCCGAGTGTAGTGAGATCGTTTCGATTGCGCAGGAGCGCCACTTCGCGAAGGGTGAGACGATCTTCCGTCAGGGAGATCCGGTAAAGTTCACCTTCCTCCTCATCTCCGGTCGAGTGAAGATCACCGAGACCAGCCCGGGAGGTGACGATGTGATCCTAAGCATGCGGGCAAGTGGAGAAGTTGTAGGCGGACTTGGGCTAGCGCCGAATAGTCCCCACACGCGAACCGCCCAGGCACTGGAGCGATGCCATATGCTCGTCTGGAAAGCAGGGGACTTTCAAACTCTCGCAGAACGATATCCTGCCCTTGCCCTGAACGCGTCTCAAGTATTGAGCGAGCGCTTGCAGGTGCTCGAGGAACGCTTTCACGAACTCGCCACCCAACCGGTCGCCCCACGGTTGGCACGAACGTTAGTCCGTCTTCTTGAACAAAACCAAGACGGCACGCGAGAACCCGCTCCCATCAGCCTCACGCATGAGGAGCTGGCGCAGATGACGGGCATGACCTCCTTTACGGTTAGCCGCCTGCTGTCGGATTGGGAACAGCGCGGCATTCTTGCCAGCCAGCGCAGATCTGTGCTCATCAAGGATCTCCTGGGCCTCAGAACGCTGGCCAAGCGCGCGGCCTGATCGGTATCCATCCGAGTTGCGGCGAGCGCGTATCCCTGAGGAATCCGGTCAAACCGGATGCGCAGGGTTTACCTGATTGAACTTAAACGGTCCTTGCAGAGACTCGGCCGTCCTTCGCAATAAGGGACACTTTTCCCGAAAAATAGCACACTGGATGGTAGATAACCGGCTTGCTATCAATAGAAGCGGTGGGAAAAACGCGTGTGGTGCCGACCTACCCTCTTTCCATGGCAGTAAAGTTCTGGCATGGTGGCCAAGACCCATGTAAATTTCATCCCACCGCTTTGAATGTTTTTTTCGTCAGTCTGGGTTGATCGGCATATTTCACGATTGCAGCCTCATCGGTGCCGCTCGCTGAGGTGATTGACGAAGTGGCTCTCTCATTCGTCTTCATTTCTCTACCGCCCCAGCAGTGATTAAGAGAATCGCGGTGATCTGCGGTTGCGGCAGTGTGTTCACTCTTCTGCTCATTCTCGGATCGCCCTCGAAACTTCGTTTCTCGCTGAGATTATTCTGGTTGCGAGCGTTTTTTCTCTTCCGGTACGGGTTTGCCGCCCGCAAGGTCGACCTAGCCGTTTTCGCGCGTGGTGACGTCCGCAACAGGGAACGAGGGTGTATGCTGGCGGATCTGTTCGCCCTGCAAGATGGATAGATAGAGGCGATGGAGGCGTGCGTGGGCGAAAATGCTGCGCGGTTGGAGAAGTTGAAATACTTCAAGTCGCCTCCATCCTGCGCATGACAGTCCGCATGCGCCCGGATCCGTTGACTATTGGGCAGGCGAGGCTGCTTGCCACACGGGATCGGGGGCCGGACAAGTTTCATATTTTCCAAAAAGCCGGTATCGATGCCGCCTGACCTTATCCTATGTCCAGTCGCGAATGTGCTGTCGAAGGATCTCCAGGAACCGCGCGAGGCGCCACACGCCGCCCAGGTTCGCGGCAGCCTAGATTGCTCGAGAAGACTTGGAGGGCAGGCGTTCGCCGGATCAGCCGAACTGCAAGACGACATAGAAAGTGTCCAGGGGAACAGGCGTGATGCCATGACGCGCAAGGATGCAGACGCCATCGTAGAGGTTGACGCCCGTGCCCTTTCGAAGGTGCCCTGATTCTGGCCGGTGGACACAATACCTCCTTGACGCTGGGTGGCGAGGCTGCGAAAGCACGCGCAAGCCTTTCCTCACCTGTGACCGCGTCAAGGCCGCTTGCCGAGATCACTTCCTCTGGTGAGGATCGACAATGAGCTGTTTGATTTCGAGGCGCCCTTTCGCCAAGCGCGCAGCTTCCTGCAGGGTCGACCAGCGGAGCGTGCCCTTGCGCCACGCCCGAAGGTACTGCGGTGTTTTTACTCGGAAGTCGTTTAATATTCGCCGAAAACCGCCGGTCAAGCCGGCACTCTCGATTCCCGTTGACGGTGGAACAGTTGAACCCCTTTCCTGACGGGTCGGTTTCACCCGCCTGAGCAAGGCGAAGACTGCACTCTTCACAGAGCCTTCAGACAGCGTCATCGCGAGACGGGGCGGAACGAGGGAGTCCAACCGGCGATCGGACCAGATCTGTTCGTAGGCAAGCCGCTGCAGGCGATCGAGTGCGGGCGGCGGCGGAACGTGCTCAAAGAAATAGGACGGGATTCGAGTTCCGAACGTGTCGGACACAATCTTCAGCGTCAAGTGTGCCCAGTCGCCATAGCCTCTGCGGCCACACTCCGCGGCAATCCATTTCCAGTTCAGGAGTTCACCTTGACATTCCACCCACAAATGAACGTCCAGTAGCGGCCGCAGGCCGAGAGAGAACAGGTGTCCCCGGGCTAGGTGCAAAATCAAGTGAAAGAGAAACTCGTGCTGGTCGGGAATACGCACCTTGAGTCCGTCGAGGTTCGCCGGCTTCGAGGTCTCCCAAACCTGGCCGATGGTTACCGGGAACCACGGTTCTGCCGATTCCAGTTGGGTGTGAACCTCAATCAGGGCGCGCGTGCCCGGTTTTTCCACCGGGAGCGAAATCTCCTCCCCCGGCAGCGCGGATTCCATGAGATTCTCCGGATGCGCGTAACGCCCCGGGCACTTGAAACCCGCAGCATAAACGCACTCCAGCGCCTTGGCCAAGTTGTCCGAACGCACCAGGATGTCGATATCGGACACCGAGCGCATAGAAGCGTCGGGATAGGCCAAAGATGCCAATACGGCCCCTTTCAATAACAGAAAATCGACGTGCTGCCGTGCAAACTCAGCGGCAAGGCGGCGCAGTTCAAAGCGAAAGCGAAGCCATTGTGCCGCCGTAGCCCGACGGACGTTCACTGTCTCCTCGAAGGACGACGCCGGGCATCGACTCTGGAAACCAAGTTTCATGAGCCTGTACCCGAGATATCCGTAAAGATCAGGGGAAGTGATGAAGAACAGATGGGGCCAGTTAATCTCGGTCGCTTTGTTTTCTAATTCATGGTGGCACACCTGATTGCGCTTGCCGAGTAACTCGAGTAAGAACTCGTGCTCTGTTGATAAGTCTTTGTAATATGTCGCGATCCGATGCACAATGTGCCGCCTTTGCTCCTCCAGTCGCCCGAGATGCGCCGGCAATCTCCGCGCCCGGAAAGGCTCAGAAATGCTCCCACGCCTCGGTCAGACCCTCTTTACAGAAATGCCTAAAAATGATGATCCATTTCGTCTGCCGCTCCTTGGGGGTATTTTGTGCGCTCCTGGCCTGGTCTTCGGATTCTTCCCCCGAACCGCATCACGAACCAGCCTTCCGGGCCCTCTCATACTTTCGAAGTAATAGCTTAGTTCGGATGATCTGTTCTCCCGAGGAGGGGCCGACGAACTTCGGCCGCAGGCATCCAATCAACGCGTCGTTTCCGCAATCTAGGTGACGCTCCCGGTTTCCTGGTTGCCCACCGACAGGTGCCCACAAGGGGTTATCGCGGACTTCAGCCGCATGGAATGACCGTGTCCAGGAGAACAGGAAAACTCTTCAAAGTGCGCCGGGGCGCGAGTTTCCGCCTCAACTCGGGCGTTGGACGCGGGTTCGGGCCCATGACCATCGGGCAACGTGACGCGTCGCAAAGCCGGCCAGTCTCATCAGAAGCCGATGAATCCTGATGATCCGTCTCGCCGTCCAAGCTGCAATTCCAGGATTCCGGCGCACCAACCCGCCAACTGCCGCAGAGATTGCCCAGGCCGTCCATGCGAAGCCGAACCAGCGCGCTCGGGGCGGGCCCACCGGTTGCCAGGAGCCGGCCGCGCAATATTCGGTTACGATGCCGATGACGGAAGACGCAACCACCGGCAGGTCGCAGCAGGCCGTGGCATCGCCGCGCGTAATCAGATACTCCTGGTTCCCCGATTTCACGGATCGCACCAGACGATGGGCCAGCACGCGGTCCTTCGCGACGTAGGTTAACACTTGACCGACCATGAATTCGCCATCCGCAGCCAGCCTGACGCGGATCCACGACCCGGCGGGCAGCGTGGGTCCCATACTCGTGCCCGAAAGAAAGAACTCAAACTCCCGAGATCCTTTCCTCAGAAGCCTGGAGAGCGCCAAGAAGCACTCGCTGTCGAACCCGGAGTGGCCCACGACACTCGATTGATTCCGTTTCATCTTACCGGCAGATTGCATGGGGCTTCCCATACCGACCTTGAGAGCCTTCGCTCTTACTGAGGCAACGCCCGAGTTTTCACCGGGGCCAAGAGCGTGCCATCCATCCGACTGACACGATCGCAAACGCTCTCCTCGTCCATCACCAAAACAGCATCTTCGTCGATCCAGTGAAAACTCCTGTCGAGGAGCGCAAATTGTGTTTCGTCCACCCGGTGGAGTTTGACCCGAATCGGGTTTTCCCCGTTGCTTCCGTCCAAAGTCAGCGACCAGGAATCAGGGTTCGAAAAGGTAAATTCGAACTCTCTCTTAGGATCGTCAGGCTTTCCCATAGCCAAGCTTTTCTTCGCCTTGTCCCCGCGTAGCCAGTATCTCATCCATGAGCCGTTCATGGACTGAATGCCAATTTTTTGGGGAAACTGGAAGACCACCCTCTGCCAACGGGTCTGGTCGGTCGATAGCGGGGGCAGCACCTTCCCGCCGAGTGTGAATTCATCGACGACCCAGATGCCGTAGAACGGCGGCCGAGAACCCATGCCGAAAGTCCGTTTTTCGTAATCGTGCGTTTGATAAAGGTATAAGCAGCACAGAAATCCGCCCAGCGCCAATTGCGCGACCAAGGCGGCGGCGTTTGCGCGTCTGTAATTAAACAGGGCGGTCTCAGGAGAGGGCGCAACGCTTCGGTTGAGCAAGAAGAAGTTAACTAACCGCCGCGCGTCCGGCAGAACAAGAAAGAAGCAGGCGAGAATGATATGCAAGGAATAGAGCTTAACCGGCAAGTCATAACCCAAGTTGAGAGCGAAAATGTTCAAAAAGACTGCCAGGCCTACGAGAGCTCCCAGAGTTGTCAACCGCGGGACGAAAAGCAAGATGCCACTGAACATCTGCAAACAGCCGGCAAATAGGCGGTAGCCAGGAGAAGCCCCCATGAAGGTCCAGAGCAAGCTCATCCGTGAGTAGTCGCCGAGGGGCTCGAGCAGCTTGTAGAGGTTTGGCTGGGGAAAATGCATCAGGAAAATCTTGGCGGCTGCGTACATGAGCATCGCGGCTCCCACTGAAAGCCGGACGTAGGACCGGAGCCACTGGTGAATCCGCTGGTAGTTTGAGTGCGATCGATCAAGGAAAGACCAAAGAAGAGAGCCAGCGAAGGCGAGGGCGAGAAAACACAAAACCCGCACATAATCGTAGGTGGTATCACCGCTGCAGTTTGTCGAGGTCATAATCGCATGACTCAAGCGAAGGACATGCTTGCCGACCCAAGGCACAAGCGTGAGCCAGAGTGATTCGTATTTTTGTGCGATTCGGACAGTGTGGGGTAAGCTGCCGAAGGGAAACGGAAGATAGTACAGGATTAGGTAGACAAACGCGAATCGAAACGCCAAAAGTTGAACACGTGGCCAAGCGGCGGCTGCGTGATCCTGATTTTCCATCTTGAGCCTCTGGGTGCGGGCATTGTACTCGGTGGCGAACTCGAGTCTGCCGGTCACAATTTGAAAACCGGCCGCGGCCAAGCCTGAAGGCTCTCTGGGCCTAACCGGCCTTCGACACTCCCCAAGGTCGGAGACTCTCACCGAGTGCCAAAGGTAAGCAAAGTTGATTCCACGCGAACTCGTTCTCAGCCGGCTGGAGAATCCGTAACCGCTTCCTGTCGAACCCTGCGCCGCTCCGACTATCGGCAATATTTTCGTTCATTCGGCTGCCATGTGTGATTCTGGAGTCAGGTACGGTCCAATGGACTTGCGAACGAACGGATTCTTGAACGCCCAGATGAGCCCGTCGAGGTAAAAGTGAACCAGTGCCAGCGAGTTCCAAAGGATGACATAAGAGATGGGAACGCCCAGCCACGCACTCGACTTTTGTGCAAGATAAAATACCAAACCGACAGAAACCAATGCCAGCATCAGAAGCGGAGTCTTCGTACTGATCGAGGAGAGCAGCCTTTGGTGTCCCGAGCCTTCCACCATGGAGTATTTCCTGCGATTGAGCAACCAGACTATGCCCAGATACTGCAGAAAGTGCCCCATGAGCATGCCAAAGGTGGCAAGATCCGAATCGCGGACCCAGAGGTAGGGGTGGAAAAGCAGCAAGCTGGATATAAGAAAGGTGAGCTCGGGAGCTCGAATCCGCTTCCTTCGACGCCGAAGACTGTCCAGGTAGAAGGCCAGGCCAACGGCTGCGACAGTCAGAAAGGCGGCGCGAATTGTCCACACCGGGAAGTGAATCCTCAGCAGGTTCTGATAAATCGGGGGAAAACGGTCGATATGAAGGAATGCCAGGCCTCCATTCACGCCCAGCAGAGAGGCACGCGCAGACCGGCTCTCGGAGGGCAAACCTCCGTTGAGGCGTCGATAGAGGGAAAGGATGCCGGCGCTTTGCATCGACACGTGGAAAACATTCCACCCGTAAAGCGCGGACTGCACGGCGGCATCGATCTTCATTATTCGCAACGCCATCACGCTGATGAGGATCAAGAGTGGACCAACAAAGAAGGCCAAGCGTCGCGTGCGATAGTAGGTTAGGTTTTCATCACCCAGGTAAAAGCTGAAGCTCGAGACATAGTGTGGAATTGCAATCAGATATGTGGCAGCAATAAAGACGTGCAGGCCTTTTGGCGACCAAAGCGCCGGTAGTATGACGAATAGGCCCGCCAGCGGCGATACGGTGAACAGACTCAGATCAAACAGCGGGGATTGGACCCAGCCGCGCCGAGCGGGGGCGAGAGGTCGAGCATCCGCGAGAACCGAGTCTTCTCGGTGGGGAGACACAGCTTCCCATAAAGGATATGCCAGTTCCCTGAGATCATTGGCCTTCATACGAGGCACGTCGTTTGATTGCTTGCGTGGTGGCGGCTTTTACTTCCTCGAGCCCAAAGCCGGCTTCCATTCGGCCCCTTTCGTCCGTGAGATATTCGACTTTCTCGATGCCCTCTCTGCCCATCACCTCGGTGAACGCGGTTGAAGCAAGGGTAAGGGCACGGGCGACCCGCAGGGCGGCGCGGGGGTCGGCACGGATGGTGTCCCGGATGTATTCGTTTGCAAAACGGACATGCGTGATCTCGTCCGCCTGCTGCATCTCAAACAACTCCACCAGCTCCTGATCGCCCCTTTTCCGGGCTTCGTCAATGGCAAAGGTGACGGCATCAATACCTCCCGCCTCGAAACTGCGGTTTTGCACCACCAGGCGGCTCAGGAGGTCGGGGAGATTCGCAATGATGCGATACTGGAAATTCAGCACGGGATAAGCGCCGATCTCCCCGCCCCGGCTCTCGAAGATGCGCCGAAACATTTCTACGTGCCTGGCTTCATCGGCACACTGGCGCGCAATGGACAGCCGCACATTCCAGTCGGCGTCGGGAAAATCGGCGAGCGATTGGGCTGCGTTCTCCATCCCATTCATTTCTTCGTTCATTTGACGATGAAAGAACTCAACCACTTTCAGCGGATGGTCGTCGGGGAAATTCATAAGGTCCACCCAGCGACTCTTCTCGCGAAACCGCGCGTCGCGCGCGGGGGCATCACCAAAAAGCTTGGGATCGAGGGTTGGTGAAATCTGGGCCGCGCTGGTCATCCTTCCGCTCCGGTGGTCATAATCGATTCAAAGCCCGATTGGCGCAAAAATTGGTCGATTTCCGCGTCGGAAAACTCCGCGTGCTTGCGATCTTCGATGTTGACGGGAGCGAGTTTCTCCTCACCTTTGACAAAGGGCAAGCCGCTGGGGCTCATTTCGCCTTCTTTCGGCGCGACTGCGGCGCTAACTGCGGAGAGAAAGCGAGCCGCCATCGCAATCTTAAGCAGGACGCGGCGGTCCTCCTGTATCATGCGTCTCAGCCATTGGTTGGCAAAGCGCACGTGTGTGATCTCGTCAGCCAGAATAGACTCCAGCACCTCCGCGGTGGCATCGTCGCCCACTTCTCGCCATTTCGGCGGAAGCTGGCCCAGCAGGTCCAGTTCCCCTGCCTCAAACGTGCGGTTTTGCAGCGCCAGTCGAGCGGCCAGCGAGTCCAACGCACAGGTCACAGTCCATTCAAAATTTGAGATCGGAAATTCGCCTTTGCGGCCCCCTATCTCGCGCAAGCGACGATAGAGCGAGGCCACATGGCGACTTTCATCCCAGCACTGGCGTGCCAGGTGCATGCGCAACTCCCATGGCGCCTCCGGGAAGTCCACAAGGCATTGGGCGGCAATCTCGATCGCTCCGGTTTCGTTGTTCATGTGGCGGTGAAGACGCTGGCGCCGGGAGATGTCCGACATGTCCGGCCACTCCTTTAGCTCGGCATCGCTGTTGACGACGCTGAAACAATCTTCCCGCAAGGGATCGCGCCGAAGCGTCATCCCTTTGACCTGTTTTGTCTCTTCTGGCTTTAGCGCGACCATGGCACCTCCACTCACGCCACTGCCGTGGCAGGCCGGGAGGCGACTATGTCGGTCTCGGCAGCTTCAAGTTTGCGCAGACCTGCCAGCCATGTCTGGTCCACCGGACGTAACTCGGGAAGCTCGTCCAGCAGCCGCTGGCTTTCGCTCTCCATACGAGTGAAATCGCCGAGTATGCGCTCCACGATGCGCACCGTAGGTTCGTCTAGCAGCCGGTCTGTCTGGTCCAGGTATGCCCGATATCGCACCGCTAGGGCGGGAAGCATCACTTCATAGAAACCGTGAATTTTCTCGGAAGTGGCCGTGGTCCTGGCGAACTCCTCGAGGAAACGAGCGTAGCGGTCGAGGGGACGAAGGCTGAATTGCAATGGAGCACGTAACTCGTAGGTGCGCTTGCCAAGAGCGTCAGCCTGTTGTGCCAGATCCCATATGTGGCGCCCGAGGATCACCTTCACCTCCATTTCCGGAGTCATGGGCACCCACCGCGCCAGCGTTTCCATTAAGAACACATGAATGAAGCGAAAAGTCGCCACCTTTTCTGCTCTGTTCTCGACCGAAAGAGTCATCCTGCCCTCACTATTCCCTCCACCAGTCCGGCCGTTTCTTCGGGCAAGCCTGGATGGAGAAAGTAACAGTTCACACTCGAAAGCAATTTGGCGGCCTTCATCATCGGCCGCGCGGGAGACGTTTTCCAAAACGCGCACGGCATGGGAGCCAGCAATCGGAGGTCCGAAGTCCGCGGACGAAAGGCCTCGGCCCGCGGTCGATACTCGAAGCTACGTAAAAAAAACAGCCAGCGCAGCGGCAGCGAGTTTGCCACGGCTCGCGGGAACAGTTTGCCGGCCTCTGCGCGCCTGCGAGTGGTGCCGTCTGGAAAGGGCTCCGTGTAGGTGGCATTGTCCCTGAGGACCTTTTCGACCCAGCGCGATTGGGGGCCGGGGCGCACTGACACAGTCCGGCGGAAGGGAGCAAGCTCAAGCGTCGGCCACCTCACTGCCGCAATCTCATCCCCGAAGAATTCGTGGCCTTGTGCCCCCAGGGCCATCGACAAAGTGGATTTGCCTGTACCCTTGTCGCCTGCAATCAGAACACCCGCGCCACCGATACCGACGGAGGCCGCGTGGAAGAACAGCACATCCGGCTGCATTCGCATCACCCAGTTGATTGCACAAGTGGCAATCAACGGCTGCCAAGATTGCCATCGACCAACAAACACGTGAGAACCTTTGGCGGTCAGCAGGGGCTCGTCTCGACCCGGTAGACCTAGAGACCGCCAACCGTCAGAGGTGTCGTAGGTTTCGACATAGCCGCGATCGCGATACAAGTCCAGGATAAAGTCGACCATGCCGACCTCTTCAGGGGCGGATAACGTCACTAAGCAGGCAGGCGCTCCGCGGCTAACTTGCACCTGGCAGTGGAGTTTCTGAACGCCCAAAGGAACCCGCGAGGGACTCGACAAAAACTCACCGTAGAGCCGTCTGAACCTGCTCCGAAAAGCGAGGTCCTGAGACTCGATGCCCAGATAGGCATCGACGAGCTGGAACCAATCCGAGACCAGCGGAACCCGTTCCAGCTTGGAGAAGCCCTCGAGTAAGCAAGCCGGATTCTGCCACCAGCGCGGCGCCCAAAACCCCCTGGTCGTCGGCTGTAGCCTCACCTGGGCTGGATCAGGCTGCCAGCCGCCCACTATCCCCACCAGGAGCCAGCGACAACTGGAACTTGGAAGGCGCTCAGAACCTCGTCCTCGTTCATCACAGTCAGATGTGGAGGCTCATAAGCCGGCAGAATGGACGCGTTCGTACCAGATGTTCCGAAGGAAGACGCAATCTTCTCGTCCGGTTCGTTCGATCTATTAAGCTCGCTCAATGTCAATCTCCTTAATCGGGTTGGCTGCCAACAAAGTTCAAGGTCAGCATTTCCTGAATGGTATGGTCTGCGTCACTTAATGCGCTTTCCATACAGACTCCTGAAAAACTCTCGCAGACTTTGGCGGCCAGACTTTCGACAGTGGTCGGAATGGCAAGCTGATTCCAGATGAACGAAGCGGTCCGGTTAAGAACGCAAAACTTCTTTCGCTCAGGATCGAAAAGAATCGTTTCGTCCTGGAGCGGAGCCGTCTCAATCGACTCACAGCGGCAATAAAGAGTGCTCACTTTTATTCCCCACCCACAAGTAGTGGTACGATTCTTTTATTATATAGCTGAAATCTGCCTGTCAACCATGCCCTTTACTCGTTTTACTCGTTTGGACAGGGTGCGTATTGCCGGTCGGGTCCTAAGTTGTTGCCAGGGCTCTATCGTATTGGCAAACCACTTCCATATGATGTATGTCGGTTAATAAATATCGCGACCTAGCGAAGAGTTCGCTTCCGAAAGTTCGCTGAAAATGAGTTGAAACCTCATGTGCAAGGACACTCTTAGCCGCGCGTATCAGGGCAAACCCCTAGGCGTTGCTCCCGGACAAACCTCAACTGGGTGGGAGAGCGAGCCCCATCGAAAAGGTACATGATGCTGACGGTGGCATTTTTCGGAAGTGGCGGCGAGGGTAGCATGGTCCCTCTGGATGCCGCCTCCAAATGCCATCGGGTGATTGCGGTCGTAAGACCCGGGAAAGCCAGGTCCGGATTCGGCCGGGCCATCAGGTCGGTGCTGTCAAGATCAGGACTCACGGGGCAGGCAGTCATGGCCAAGTGGGCGAGAATGCACGATGTGCCGCTGCTTGATGCAGTCTCAGGACGTGATCCGGACTTGGTAGAGCGCTTGCAAAAGCTTGCACCCGATGTGGTTTGCGTTTCCGCATTCCCCTGGATTCTGGGGAAGGAGATCCTGGGGATCGCGCGCCGTTCGGCTCTGAACGTCCATTCCTCATTACTCCCGCGTCATCGGGGTCCGAACCCGTTGTTGTGGGTCTACTACCACAACGACCACCGTACCGGTGTCACCGTCCACCGCATGAGCCCGCAGGCCGATGCCGGCGACATCCTGGCACAGGAGGCTTTCGATTTGCCTCGCGGGTTTCCGATTGAGCGTCTTTACACTCGGAAGGCCGAACTGGGAGGGAAGTTATTGCTCGAGGTCCTGGGTAGTCTTGAGAATGGCGACATGCAGCCAATTACGCAAGACGAACGTTTTTCCACATATGCTCCGCGAGTGGCGCATGGAGTGGGACTGGTAAACTTTCGCGAGTGGGACGTCGAGCGCGTCTGGCACTTTTTGTCCGGCCTGTGCTCGCGGCGGCGGGAACCGCTGCGCGACCATCGTCAAAAAGAGATTCGCTACCACTCGGTGCTGGGTTACACTCCGGGCGATTGCCAGGGTGAGGCGGGGCAGGTACGCCTTCGATCTTTTGGGTGGAATTTGTACTGCCAGGGCGGGTCCATACAACTGGGAGACGCGCGACACCGGTTATTAGGAGAACGCGTGTGAAAACTAACATCGTCAGCACAATCGCCTTTGTGGGGTTTGTTGGGTTGGGCCTGCTGGCCGCCACCGGGGGGCGGTTCCTGGCCGAACCGGCCAAGCGCCGGCTGACGAACGCGTTCCTCGCCTTCGCCCTGACGGTTAGTTTCGCCGCGGGTCTGACACAGCATAACCTGTGGCCGTTTTCGTCATGGCCGGTCTTGGCCATGCCCATGCCTGCCGCGACGTTCGATCTGCCCACGCCCAGAATTGTCGGTGTCGACGCCAACGGAAACGAATACGACATCGACTATCGAGCCTGGCAGCCGCTTTCCCTCGAAGAGCTCACCTCCTGGTTGAATCTCCATTTCTTCCACCTCGACCGTGCGTCAGAGGACCGGGTCGGGAAATTCTTTTTGGACCGTGCCAATCGCGCACGCGAGCAAGCCCTTGCCCCGTCCGGATTGGCTTACCCAAATCGCTGGCTGGGGCCTCTGACGGCTCCGACTCACATACTCCATCCCGCCATCTGGTCCCGGGCGGGACGAGTGCCGCGTAATTGCTTCGTTCGGCTGAGAATTTACCAAGAAAGTTGGGACCTCGAAGCTCGCCGTCTTGATCCGGCAAAACTGACACGTGTACTTGCCTACGAGTATCCCCTGCGATGAACCGCTTATCTCAATCCCGGTGGGCCCAGTATTGGGACACATTCTGGTTTACGCCTACATCGCCGAGGAACCTTGCCGCGGCGCGCATCATCTTTGCCGCATACTCACTTTGGGTGCTCGCCTCGCGCCAGCTTGCTGAGGTATCCGGCCTGCCCTTGGACTTCTGGAGCCGAGTAGGCGCCAGCGCACGCTGGCGCTATCTGGATTTCCCCGGACACTTATCCTTGGAACGGACTCTCGTCTGGCTGGCCGGGATCGCCCTGGTTTGTGCGGGGGCAGGCGTATTTCCCAGATTGTCCTGTTTCGTTTCCGGGATCCTGCTCTACCATCTCGCTCCGTTTGAATCGATCATCTGGATTCCCCATCCCTACGCGCGGGGCCTGACGATTTCCGTAATCGCCTTGCTCACACTTGCATTTTCACCATGTGGAGACTCCTGGACGCTGTTGCCGCTCGGCCGAAGCCGGCCCTCGGCACCGGCCAGTGATTATACGTGGCCGGTCCGTCTGATCCAGGTGTTTCTGGTTGAGATCTACCTCTTTGCCGGCTACGCGAAGATCGTGGTCGTGGGTTGGAAGTGGGCCTCCGCAGCCAACATCAGGAACTGGATACTCTATTGCATCGAAGAAGACCAGATGGGAGTATTTCATTCCCTGGGCGCATGGGCGGCGGCGAGACAGCTGGCCTGCCTTGCCCTCGGCGTCGGCACACTGGTATTTGAACTTGGGTTGATCATGGTGCTGTTCTCACGGATAGCGCGCCGCGTGCTGGTGCCACTGGTGGCGCTCTTTCATTTGGGAATTTTGCTGGGCATGAACCTGACGTTCTTGAATGTGCCGCAGTTGCTGGTTTTCGCCAATTGGGATGTCGTGGCAGCCTGGTTGAAGAAGCCTCATCCCGAGGTGTCGAACCAGCCCCATAAGGTGGAGGAAGTCAACGCTTCAGCCGAAACCGCATTCGTCACTCAAAACACACTTGGAACTCTCGCACCCATGCGATGAAGCTCAGCCAGCGCCATAACGTCCGTTGTGACTCGGTATCGGATGTTCCTTGGTACAGGGTGAGTTTCGACTGTCTCTGAACCTCCTCCACATCAAATACTGGAATGGCGGCAGCGTCGCTCAATCGGGTCTCGAGCCAAGCCCCAGTTTGACGATTCAGTTTCGCGAGCGGCATGGCAAAAGCGACCTTGTCACGACGATTGAGAATCTCGGGAGGTACGAGCCCCTGCATGGCCCGCAGCAGTATGGCTTTGCAACAGCCCTCGCCTGAAATCACTTCTTCCTCAGGCAATGAAAACACGAAATCCACCAGCTCCGTGGTAAGAAACGGAACCCGGTTCTCAACTGAGAATGCCATCGCATTGCGATCTTCAAAGCGAAGCAAAGAGGGAAGTGTCTCCCCAAGATTCTGCTTCAGGAGATCGTGAAGGTTCGAATGGCCGCGATTGCTATGAGTATTGGGTCCGCCAACCCCGCGTTGCCGAAACCAAGCCGCGTTCACTCCTGACGGTATCGCCGTACGCAGGCCTTTTACTGCTTCCACCAGCCTTTCGGGCAAAATGTGTCGTATCACGGACGGTAAACTGAGCGCTCCGCTCAGGGGGAGCGACCGGGCGTGGCGCAGGAACCGGACTGCTGCGCTCCATCGTCCCTGGCGCAGCAGAGAGGCGAGCCGGACCGGCAGATGACCAATATAGCCCAGATATTGGTCTGCCCCGTGTCCACCCAGCATCACTTTCAGGCCCGCCTGGTGCGCGCAGCGGAAGATACGATATTGAGCGTAGATGGTGGGTGATCCAAATGGCTGCTCTTGCACTTGCACCAGCCGCTGGAAGTCCTGGACAAGTTCGTTCGCTTGGACGTGAACCAGATGCTGTCGCGCCGAGGTGGCCGCTGCCACAATTCGGCACCAGCCCTCTTCCGAGAGGTTGGGATCGTCTGCGACATAGCTGACGGTGTGTAATTCGCGTTCGGGGCCTTGGAGGGCACGAACCATCGCGGTTATCGAGGACGAATCCATACCTCCGGAAAGAGACACGCCCACAGGAACATCGCTTCGCAGATGCAGGTTGATGCTTTGTTTGAATAAATGACGGAAGATGGAACTCGCTTCCTCGGGCGACGTTCCATCAGATTGTTTCCTCTGAAGTTCCCAGTAACACACCGGCTCCGCCGTCCCGGGAGACCCACAGGAGATCAATAAGTAATGGGCCGGCGGGACCTGGTGGATATCATGAAAGAAGGTCCTGCCGGAGTGATCCCCGAACCCACCGGAGAGGAATTCATAGACGGCGTGCAGATTCGGTCGACGGGTTATCGACGGGAAATCGAGAAGGGGGGTAATTTCGGAGGCAAAAACCAGGCGCTTCTGATCCTGCGCGTAGTACAGGGGCTTAATGCCGAAGGGATCACGGGCCAGCACAATCGTCGCATTTTTTCGATCCAAGATGGCAAAGCTGAACATGCCAATGAGCCGCGGCAACAGAGCGGCACCCCATTTTTGCCAGCCTAGCAGCAACACCTCCGCATCTGAGCTGGTGCGAAACGTGAATCCAAGGTTCCGAAGTTCTGCTCCAAGTTCGCGATAGTTGTAGATCTCGCCGTTAAAGATGAGGTGGAATCGTCCATCCGGCGTCGCCATAGGCTGGCTAGCCGCTTCAGAGAGATCGATAATTGCCAGTCTGCGGTGGCCCAGCAAGACGGTTGCTGGCAAGCTTTCCCCGGCCTCGCGAACTCCTGTGTTGTTCGAGATAACAAATTCGGTGAATCCTTCTCCGTCGGGTCCGCGATGGATCATGTGATTCATAGCACGCCGGATTTGGTCTCGATCCGGTTCGAGATCACCGACGTCGACGGAGCCCACGATTCCGCACATCTTGGTTCCTGTCACTCCCTCGCCACGGTTACGCCCGCAATTGAGAACCACGTTCGCGGTGGAAGATTCCGCTTCCCGGCCGGAAACGTGGTAGGTACTGGCTATCGGTCTCAAATCCCAGCGCCTGCTGTTGTCGTTCGCCGGTCCTCGAACCATCAGAATCTACGGAGTCCAAACAACTCCAGTGCGGCAAGCAGAACGAATTTGGGGCCATAGACGAGGTAGCGCCACCAGAGTCTACGCGGCTCTTGAAACAACCGGAAGAGCCATTCCAACCCGCCCTCCCGCATCCAGCTCGGTGCCTGCTTCTTGGTTCCCGAATGAATGTCAAAGGCCGCCCCCACTCCCAAAATCACGGCTGCGTTCAGATGATCACGATGCTGGTACATCCAGCGCTCCTGCTTTGGCGTGCCGAGTCCCACCCACACGACATCGGGTGAGGCGCGATTGATCGATGCCACCAGCTCCTCGTCTTCCTCCTTGGTTAAGGGCCGGAAGGGTGGAGAACATGTGCCTGCAATCCGAAGCCCGGGGAACTTGTTCTGGAGCGCTGAGGCAAGACGCTCCGACACGCCCGGTGCTCCGCCCAGCAGGAAGTGGCGCGACCCGCTTGCACTGGTTTGTTGGCACACACTCAGCATGAGTTCGGGGCCGTAAACCCGGCGGGGAAGGTCCATGCCGCGAAGACGGCCCAACCAAACCAGCGGCATGCCGTCGGGCACGACCAGATCAGCAGAGTTCAAGATGGCTCGGAATGAAGGATCGTGTCGCGCCTCCATCATGCCATGCATGCCGGTAACGGCTACGTAACGGCAGCGATGGCGCCGCTGAATCCAATGCTCAAGGATTCTGCAGACGTCCTGGATCTGGACCGCATCCACGCGCACGCCCAGGACTTGAAAGCAAGAACGCCGCACCCCATTCCCGATCATGGTTTTGTCTGCTCCCGGAACACACCCGCTGCTCGGGTCTTTATAGCGCGCTCATAAATGTTCATCAGCATCCGGAAGTTGCGCTCGCCAGTGTATTTCGCAACGTACTCGGCACGCCCCGCCTGTCCCATGGCTTCCATCTCGCGAGCATGCATCCACGCCCAATCCACTTTAGCGGCCAAGTCCTCAGCCCTGCCCGGTAGAAAATGCACTCCTGTGTGTTGATCGACCACCATCTCTCGTATCGCGCCTAGACTGGCGGTGATGATGGGAATTCCGCAGGCGAAGGCCTCAACAATGGTGGTGGGGAAATTTTCATAGCACTCGCTCGGAAAAACCAGAAATCGCGCGCGTTTCATGGCGGCCAAGATCGTCTCCCGGTCGACGAATCCCCCAAACCGCACGCGGGAAAGCCCGAGAATTTTCGCCTGCGCTTCGAACTTGCCGCGAAGGGGACCGTCCCCCAGAATCAGGAGCGGGACCCGGTCTCCCAGCAGCTTCCAAGCCGCCAGCAGAGTCCCCAGTCCTTTTTCCTGGGACAGACGACCAACAAACAGAGCGTAGTCGGAGCCGTCCCGGTCCGTGCCGGGGTCGGGGTGAACAAAATTGGGCTTGACGACGATCTTGGCAGCCGGCAGGCCGCCCGCGATGAATTTCTCTCTGGCGAATTCCGACAGGGCGACGTAAACGTCCACCATCTCTCTCCAGGTACCAAGAGCGCGATGAACCGTGAGCATTGCAGCCACCACTCCTGTGGCGGCACGGCTGTCGCGATAACAGGCATGAAGCACCGCCGGCCAGGGGACCCCTCTCCCCAGACAGCGTTCGCACGGCTTGCCTGCCCGGAAAAACCTCGACTCGGGACACAGCAGACGGTAGTTGTGGAGAGTTTGTACCACGGGAATCCCTGCGGCCCTGCAAGCCGAGTACGCGGCCGGGGAAATCAGTGGAAAAGTATTATGGAAATGTGCCACGTCCGGTTGGTTTTGGAGAAGGACTTGCTGCACTTCGAGGGCGCTCTTTCTCGACCACAAGGTTGTCGCTGGCAGAAGCGCATGCTCGGAGATCGTAAACCGCTGAATATCCGCGTTGCTCCGATCGTAGCGCGCCACGCTGTGGCCCGCCGTGGCAAGCAACTGTTCTTCCGATTCAACTACCAAATCCTCCCCGCCCGGCCATTGGTAGTGGTTGTGCAGAATGAGCACTTTCATAGGGCTTGAGACTCGAAGAGCAGGGGTGAAGGTCCGATGGAGACAATAGAATGGGAACCAAGAGAGTGCGCGTTTCCTGCCAGGTCTTTTAATCGTGCCACCGGCCATGCTGCAGGGATCTTGAATTCGATTGTGTGCCCGGGGTTCCAGACGACCCAGCCATGATGCCCGGCGCGCTCCACTTCGCAAGTCCAGGTGTCCTCCTTATCGGAAACACAGGAAATCATGCGTGCGCCCACCAGCCAGTTTTCGATCTCCGCATACGCTGCGGAGGGAGGTTTCAGCGTCTTCCCGTCCTCTTCTGTGAGGCCGCCGATTTCGCTGTCCCAGGAATAAAAGTAGAATCGAGAAATACCGAGCGCCCAATTCAGCAGGTAGCAGCGAGCCACGTAGGCCGACGCTTCGTCCAAAGTGAGAACCCGGCTGAAGCTGCCCGCGCGCGGGTGAACTTTGCTCAACCGGTTCTCAATGAGCCAGCCAGACTCGGTATTCCACAGAGGCTTGTCGGCCACGCGGTTTACAGCCATGACGGTCTTTACCTTCCGTGCCAGATCCACCATGGCTTCCGGGGCACCGGGAGTAACATAGAAATGGAACCCGATCACGTCGGACGAGGCACCGCCTCCCAGCTTCAGATAGCGATCAAGCCATTCGACTCCAGCTGCTCCCGTCGCGGACGGCGAAACCACGATGACGCTGCCATCCACTTGCTTCAATATCTGATAGGCCTGACGAGCCAGTTCGAGCATCGTCTCCGGTCTGCCAGAGAAGAAATCCGGGAGGTTGGGCTCATTCCAGATCTCGTACGCGTGTACGCGGCCTCGGTAGCGCATGGCCACCTGCCGGACGTAATCCTGCCAGTCCGAACTATGCGCCGGTTCGGCGGCATTGCCAGGACCGTACCCGGAGTGCTCGGTCGGTCGGGCTGAGGCCCAGGTGGGTGAGAGCCCCAGCGGCAGTAGAACTTCGACCCCATGACTCTCCGCGAGAGAGAGGTATTGGTCAACCCGAGAGAAATCCCACTGCGCCTTTCGGGGCTCCACATTGGGCCAGGCCGCGTAGGCGTCCCACAGACGCCAGGTGCCGAACCGTACTTTGGGCCAGGGAGTCGTGTCGGTCAGATGGTGCATGTGGAGCCCAAACAGGGATCTGGGAATGGGCTGGGAGGGAGGATCGAGCCGTTGGCCAGCGTCCCATCTCCTATCCAGTCCGCTTCGAACTTGAACGATCAGGAATCCGAGCACAACCAACGTGCACAGATAGAAGAAAGACCTCTGAATCGTCATCCAGCTAGCCTTCCTGAGCGAATCTCGTTCTCACTCTTGTCACCGGCGCTAGGGTAACTTTCGATTTCATACATTAAGCGCGTCGCAGGCAACACCAAAGCGAGACGCTTGTGCCGTGGCTCGGTTGGCTCGAACTCTTGATAAAAACGGATCAACTTCCACTTTTTGATTCCGCTCTCGCGGAGAAGCGTTTCCGATTGACGCCGGGTGTAACTTCGATTTTGTCCGAAGTTCTGTGGCAGCAGGCCGAGTCGGCGCAGCGGGTTGTGCCACCAATGGTGGAAATCGACGATGGCGCGGCCGTCCGGATCGAGAGCGCCTTGAATCTGCCTCAGCACTGCCTGCTCGTGGTCTTTCCCTCGAGCTAGGCTGTCCAGGCAAAGGATGCGATCGAGGGAGCGGCAAAACGGCAGCGCAAAATAATCGACCCGCAAGAAGAAAACGTTGCCAATGCCCATTTGTCGGCATCTTCGAAGAGCGTATTGCAGAGAGTCCACTGACAAGTCACAGTGTAAAACCCATTTGAAGTGACGGGCGTATCCGAGAGTGTAATCGCCGGGACCGGCTGAGACGTCACAGAGCACAAGCTCATGCAACGGTTGCGCGCTCTCGTTGAGTACGGAGAACACGGCTCGACGCTGCCGCTCGCGTTTCCGGATCCAGGCCGGCGGAGAGGTTTCGCGGATGCCCCAGGCCATCGACTCGTCGCCCGTTTCGAAGGCGCGGTGAAACTGTTGCTTGTAGGCCAGCGCGTATTCCTGATTCGCGGCGGGGACGGCAGGTTCCCGCGGGAGAAGACTCGCGATCCCGTCACCCAGGAGAGGATAAGACCGTCCGCACTGGCTGCAAGTCAAGGTGTCGGTCCTCGAGTCCAAGGGCGACTTGTCGTCAGGACAACAAAGATAACGAACGATCTGGTCGAGACTAGACCGCATGCGCTCCCAGTTCCGAGTTCGTGACATAGGTGAGTTGGTTCCGGCTCTCCCTTAGCATGGCCAGCAATGCCTCGAGGCGCCCCCATTGACGTTGCTCTTCAATTTCCGAGGAGTGCCCCCACAAATGAAACACGCCTCCTTGGGCGCCGGTTCTCTCTAACAGTTCCTGGGCGAGTTTGAGCCAGTCCCGGGCGCAGAACAATGCTCGTGTCCCGACCAGGTTCCGCAATGACAAACGCCTGATTGCGTTCTTGGCGTACGCAAGCGGTGAATGCGGGAAAACCTGGACGGTCGTGGAAATCAACGAGAGACCGCTCATGCGACGCGGAAACCGGGTAGAGAGAAGTTCCGCCGTCCGCGCCGCCTCGAAGCCTGATTCACGCAGCAATGGCAACTGCTCCCGCCTGTACTTTCCTCCGGGGAAACAGAATATGCGGCAGGGCTTCCCCGTGACATCTTCGATCCACTGACGCGAACCCAGCAATTGGTTCCGCGCCTCATCATCGCCGACCCGGTCGAGCAGGACGTGATCGAGCGTATGGGCACCCACTTCAAACCGCAAACTCAGCTCGCGGATCTCACGCTCCGTCATCGTCGGCCAGCTCACATGGCGGGGCACATAGAAGGTACCGGTCAAGCCATACCTGGACAGCAGGTCGGCGACGCGCAGGTCGAGAGGATGCCCATCGTCCCAACTGGTTGAAACCAACGATGGGGCGTGGTTTCGTCTCACAACTCTGCCTCCCGCTTGAGTACGAACTCGAGAGCACGTGCGAAGCCAGCCGCTTGGGCATCCTGGTTCCACTCGGCGATCACGCGTTTTGCGGCGGCCCCCATGCGGCGGCCTGTGGCCAGATCGTTCACAACTCGCTCGAGCGCCCTGGCCAGCGCGGCCGAGTTCGCTTCCGGCACGACGATACCGTTGACTCCGTCCTCGACCAATCCTCCCGCAACTGCTCCCACCGCATCGGTCGCGATCACCGGTACGCCCTGGTTAAACGCCTCGTTCACCACCAATCCCCAAAGTTCCTTAACCTGTGGCGTAGTCACCGAGGGCAGAACGACAACGCGAGCGAGAGCGTAGTAGCAAAGTGTCTCTTCGATAGGCACATAGCCCGCAAAATGGACTCGTTCTTCCAGTCCAAGCCTGCGCGCGAGGTCTTCAAGCGCCAGGCGTTCTGAACCTGCCCCGGCAATTACCAGGACGGCATCCTGCAGGTGAGAAGCCCGAAACCCCTCGAGAAGGTAGGGGATTCCCTTGACCCGTTCGAGGCGTCCGAGATACAAGATCACGTTCTGGCGGGACTCGATGCCCAGTTTCCCCCGGAGGGTTTCCTTCTCCGAGTCGGAAACAAAGCGGGAGTAGAAGGAATTGTCCACCGCGTGCGGGGCCACGAAAATGCGTTCCGGTCTCACTCCTTCCGAGACCAGATAGCCTTTGACATGCTCGCCGTAGACGACGATGCCGTCGGCATTCTGATAAAGAAAACGGGTGAGCGGGAATATCCGCCGGTGCAGCGGAGTGTCCACCCTGAACCAAAGGCCTGTCCATAGCAAAAACGGCACCCTCTTCAATCGCGCCGCCACATAAGCTACCGTGAGAGCGAATTTGCCGTCGATCGAGCTGAGAATGGCCCGCGCAGGACAGCGCAAGAGCTTCCAGGGAAGAGTGGGCACAATCCGCGTCCTTCCTATTCGGAAACCAACCAGGTACTCATGGGGAAAGTCTCCAGAGCTGACTCCATGCTCGGCTTGCCAGTACCACTCCCCGCCATCGGAGTGGAAAAAGTATTGTGCGTCGAGACGTTGCGCGAGCAGGGTGAAGAGGCCAACTGTATAGTGCGTACAAAAAGTCTGGACAAACGCAAACCTTCGGCGGGGAGCGGTCTGGAGTTGCTTCCGACGCGATGCGGACGGGAGGCTTGTCCCTTCTGGCGTCGCCCCGACTGAGTGAGGTTTGACCCTCGCCTCCTGACCCAGGTCTTTCAGCACCCGGTCTTTCAGCACCCTCCCATACATTCCCTCGAGTTTTGCGGTTTGCGTTGTCAGATCGAATGACGCCAGAACACGCCTGCGGCCCGCCTCACTCATCGCCCTCCAACGATTTCGATCTTTGAGAAGGGTGAGGATATTGCCGGCAAGGGTGCGCCAATCGCCCTCCTCTGCCAGCAAGCCGGTCCCACCATCCTGAACCGCTTCCGGCACTCCCCCCGAGGAAAAGCTGGCCACCGGAAGTCCCATCGCCTGGGCTTCCACAAAGACCATTCCGAACCCTTCTGTGTCGCCGGATTGAGCGCGAACACTGGGCACGCAAAAAACACTGGCTCGATTCATCCAGTCGCGCACAACCTCGGGACACTCTACTCCCAGGAAGGAGTAATTCCGCAGGCCTTTGCTTGCCATGTGCTCCAGTTCCTGACGCAGCTCTCCATCGCCGATCACGACAAGTCTGGCTGCGGGCACGACCGCCTCGACTTCCTGCATCGCCCGGATAAGATGCCGACATCCCTTCTTCTCCGTGAGCCTGCCGGTAAACAGAACCACCGGCTCTCGCGCAATGTGCCGGTCGGGCTGGAAAAATTGCGTATCCACCCCGATGTAGTGCGTGACGATTCGCTCTTGGGGAAATCCCCGCGCGATCATCTCTTTTCGTAGAAACTCGGAGACCGCGATGTAGAGGGCGGTTTCCTTGTGCAGGACGTGCCGGTTCCGGACATACACTCGCGCTCGATAATGAGAGCGGATAAGCTCAGCATCTCTAACCGTGGCATCGTAGCCATGAACGGTGACGACCAGCGGCACCTTCAGCCAGCGTGCCATGGGAAGAACCGTGAGCCCCGCTGGAGCGCAGTGAGCATGAACCAGGATGGGCTTATGCTTCCCCACACGCCGAAAGAAGAACGGTGCGCATCCGAATACCTTGAACGGGACTTGCTTGAGCCGGTTCCAGAGCTGCGGGGCCCGGGGATCATCGCACAGCACGACGGCCCGATCGGAGGGAACCTCCAGGCTCGGAGAGGCCCGCTGGGGGCTGACGTACAAGGCGGTAAACTCGGTAAGCGCGGAAGCCTGTGCGCGGATAAAGGTCATGCTCGGCGCCAACAGTGGCTCAGCAAAGATGGCCACGACTGGCTTAGGCTGAAGCTTGCTCATGGTCCAAGTCGGCGCTAGCCGGTCAAGGGTGTCGGGCGACATCGCCGGACTCATCCTCATGCTGTCTCCCTCATTTTTTATGGACCGGTTCCCCATACCCTTGTAGGTGAAGCAGCTGACTCAGCCTGGGTTCGTAATGATGTTGGACTCCGTAGTAGCTAAACTTGCCGGCATCGGCCTCGAGCACGTATTCTGCAACCTGAAGTGCAGGGTTCCGAAATTCAATCGGTCTCCACGCAAAATAGAAGACGACATTCAGCGCAGCGCAGATGGCAAGGCGCCAGACTTTTTTTCTATCGCTAGCTCGAGGGTTCGTTACCGCCAGGATCACCAGAGCGGCCAACAGGTAATCCAGATAAGAAGCCTGACCCAAGTAAATCAAAAGAAAGAAAGCCATGCCGGGGAGGATCCAGATCCACAGGAAAGTCTGCTTACGGTTCCCGAGGATGAGGCCGAGTAGAGGAAAAATTGCCATCACGAACGGGATCAGGACACGTATGGCATTGGACAGAGCGAAGCGGCTGAAGCCGACCACCAACACCCCGTCCGCCATGGAGACCAGATGGCTACTAAAGTTTCTTTCAATTGGGACTGTTTGTTTCCAGAGGCCAAGCTGTTGCGGAATCAGCCAACCAACACATAGCAGGCAAATAACGACCAAGGAGGTCATTACATGACTTCGCTTGGCTTTGCTGAGGCCATAGAGAAACGCCGGAGCGAAGAATGCTCCATCGGAAGGTCTGAAGCCGCTACCGAGAGCGAACAAAACAGCCGCAGCCAGCACCCACCCGAGGTTCGGCTTTTCCCAGTAGTAGAGGAAGCACAAGAAAATAGCGACGGGGAAGAACAGCTGGGAAGCATAGGTGCTATGAACATTTCCGGAGTGCCAAGCCCAAAAGACGGTCCCGTAGGCAACCGAGGAGATGCGGGCAACACTTTCACTGGCGAGCCGACGTACGGCTAGGTAAACAAGCACCGCCCCGGCAGAGGAAAAGCACCAATTCAATACGGAAATCGCAATTTCGGGATCAGGGAACAGACCAGCGGTGCGGTTAAAGAGCCAGTAGCCAGGTGGTTCAATCACATAGCTATGATTCAGGGCAGCAGTGACGTGACGGTTGGCGTCAGCGAAATAGGCAGAGGAAGATGTGAATGCGCGTGATGCAAAGACGGCAACAAATAACCAGGCAGCAAAGCGCTTTTCGTCCGAAGCGGAATCCTTTCCACGGTTCCCGACGAGTCCCTCGCCACCCAACGAAGGGATAGTCCCCTGGTTGTTCTGCATTGTCTGTTGCCTCTCCACTCCCGTCTTTGATCGAGTAAAGTTGAGCCTCGACGCGCTCCCCATCCTCACGCCAGTTCTCGAAAGGGCCCCATGGGACGCTTGCGACAGGCAATGATCTCGGTTGTGGCGCTCGCGCGGAGGATCTTTGTCAGAAGCCGTTCAAGCAGGTAGACAAACCCCGCAGCCGTAGCCCGGCTATCTCGGTCAAGTCGCATCCTGCAATCGAGCCAACCCCCAGTCGCTTCCACAACTCCATATAGAAGCCCCGTGCCCGATCCGACGTCGAAAACCCAAGCTGTGCTGAGATCGGTACCCAAAGAACGAAGGAGCCGCAACAATACCGTCCGCCGGACTCCGTGCAGCCACTGGATGTACCGTTTGCCCATGCCCGTGTGCCCCACCCTGCAAAGCCCGGAGTGTTGCCGCCGCCGTGTTTCCCGGTAGGACTTGGGATCAAACGGTGTGCCGGAGTGAGGGGTTGAGGGACGAGAGGCATGTTGGCGCGCGCTCACGTTGCACCTTCTTGGGATCGCTTTGCGGTCATCAGACAGACACGATAGGAAATGGTGACATAAAGGATCCAAAACACATAGTTGGGCGAAAGAAGAGCGCTCTGTGCGAGATTCACAAAGAAGAGAAAGATCAGAAACAGGATTGGCCAGGCGTCCTCCCAGCGATCTTCCCGAAGAAAACAGCGCGCCGCTTTCCAGATATGGCGCACAAATCCCAGGAAAAACAGCGCTAATCCCACGAACCCCAGATCGAGCCAGATTTCCAGGAACCCATTGTGCGCCCCTGGTACATTCCACCCTGCGATCTGGCGGACTGTGCCCGAGGGTCCTTCATCACCCAACCAAAAGGCATTGAAACCGTGTCCAATCCACAGCCGATCCATTCCCATGAGGAGAGAGGCACCCCAGATTGTGGTTCGACCGCTCAGGCTAGCATCACGATCAAATATCTCCACTATGTCCTTGAAATGGTTCGCGGTGTAATAAACACCGGCGCTCGCCGTGAGAATTGCCAGCAAGACAATCTGGCGCCCTCTCTCGGGATTCAGACGAATTTGCCGCAGAAGAACAAAGAACACGATCACAGCAGCAATACTCAAAAGGCCGGTCGCCGAGCGCGATAAAAGCAGAAGCGTAAAGGAGAGAAACGCCCAGCAGTATGCACTCCATCTCTCCTCGGGTTCGATCTGGCTCCACAGCAGAAATACCAGTATGCTCAGCGCCATGATCATTCCCAGAGAATTCCGCTGGGTGAAGATGCCGTACCAGGGCCCAGGCAGATTGTCTACCGCCGTTCCAAGTTGCAGGGCGCCAAAAATGAAACTGCATACGATGGAAATCTTCAATATCGGCATCAGCAGTCGGATTTGTTGCGCGAAGCTGTATCGGATCGCGAGATAAAGGCCGGCCATCGTCGTCGCCAGCAGCCCTAAGCTTCTTCTGATGGTCAAGTCTTTGGCATCCGACCAGACAACCGAGACCACCACAACGCCGAGCAGCGGCAGAAACGGCCACCCCTTCAGAACCAGAGCCCATACCCCCCTGCTCTCTGTGAACAGAAAAAACAGAACAACCAGATACACCGCTACCCAGATGTCCTGGATGAAAGGTAACCCTTTCGTGGGAATAAAAGAGCGTGTCAGAAAAAGGTTCATGAACGCTCCGGTTGAGAAAAGCAGAAGGACCATTGCAAAAAGCCGTTCGAGTCTGCCCGGGGGGTGCATTTGACAGCTACTCCACTGTCCTGGCGCTCCATAGGGCGCCAAAGTGGCGGAAATCGTTCCACACGTACCCGATTGCAAACATCATGATGATGGCACCGAAAATGGATGGAGCAATCAGTCCACGCGACCAGGCGGTCACCGGCCGGGGAGAGGCAAGGATAACGATTGCACATGCGGCCAGTGCGACGAGCAGAGGTTTTCTTTCATAGCGTATGGGATAACGACGCTGCCCGACAGAGGCCATGAGTATCGTGATCACCAGCCAGGCAACCAGCCATGCCCAGGCCGCACCCAGGCTGGCGAATCGCGGAACCAGCAATCGATTTAAACCCAAGCTAATGGCTACTCCCAAGGCAAAAATGGGCAGCAACCACTTGGTGGCGGATCCGAGAAAAAGGCCGGTGGCAGAGGGATATTGCAGGACCGTCACCGCCTGCACCAGGAGCAACCAGGGAATGACCGCAAGGCTGGCGGAGTATTGCCTGGTGGCGAAAACTAACAGAAGAACGGGGGAAAAAAGAGAGAATACCAGGGCAATCGATAGCGAAAGAACCAGCAGGTAACTCATAATTTTCGAATAGATTATGGCGGCCTCGGACCGCTTCGCGATCTGAAACATGAGTCCGCCCCACGCGGCCCCAAACGGAAGAACGACCAGCATCCGCATGACACCGGAAATTTTGACGGCTACCGCGTAGAGTCCCACCTGCTCGAGATTTCCATAGTGATTGAGGAAGAACCTGCCCGCTCCATCCAGGATCATCATGATGAGTGAGCTAGCGACGACAGGTAGTCCGTATTTCATCATGGCGAGGGCAGAACTCAAGGAAGCGGACAAGGAGACGTCGGCTGATACCAGACCCCACGCAACCAGGCATCCCCCAAGGTCACCCAGCACCCTCGCCAGGAACACCCCGCTCAACCCGTCCTTGCGCCCCGCCACCAGCCAAATGCTGAAGGCGGCGATCGTGACCAGGCGGAATGTCGACACCGCCGAAAAAGCCCCTGGCCTCCTGCGCGCCCGCAGGTGCGTAAGAAGGACGCCCTGCAAAGTTTCAAAAGAAATGAGGGGCAGTAAGAGCCACCCGAGACCTCGGGTATCGCCATGCAGCATCCGGGACGACTGATGACTGGCAAGAAACATCCAGAGCACGGCCCCGGTCACTATTCCCGCGAATCCGTTCACCCAAATCATCGTGCCCAGGAGCCTGGGTACCTCGTCGGGGGCGGACGAGGCGAACCATTTCAAGTAAGCAACATTGAGGCCAAGGCCAGAGACAGAGATCGAACTGAGCGCCAGTACTTCAATCAGCGCATATAGTCCGAAATCGGATGGACTGAGAAACCGCGTGTAGAGAGGCAAGAGCACCATGTTGGCCAGCCCCATGACCACTACACCGGCCACATATTGGGCGGAATCGCCCACCAGTGAGCGCAACACATCAGCGAGGCAGTTCGCTCGGGCCCGGGGTTCTGACACTTCGCCTTCTACTTCCTGAACCGGATTTGCCATCGCCGAATCACGTCCCCACTTGAGGCGCCCTATTCATAAAAATTAGATCCCCGCTGGCCGACTTACCTCGTCACTCGCCCTTCCCTTTCACGATTTCCGGCACGCTGCGGAAAAGAATTTCCAGGTCGAGCCACGGGCTCCAGCTCTCGATGTACTCCAGGTCCAGCGCCAGGCTCGTTTCAAACGATGAATCCTGTCGCGCAGTCACCTGCCACAGGCCCGTTATGCCCGGCTTCACGTCGAGGCGCCGCAGGTGTTCGACCGAATAGCGCGTGAAATCATCCACCGGATGCGGCCGCGGTCCAACCATGCTCATGTCGTTGCAAACGACGTTCCACAATTGCGGTAGTTCGTCCAGACTGAACTTGCGCAACCAGCGCCCGAGCCGGGTTACGCGGGGATCGTTCCTGATCTTGAAAAACGGACCTTCGCGCCCGTTGTGCTTGCGTAAAGCGTCTTTCTGCATGTCTGCATCCACTGACATCGTGCGGAGCTTCCAGCAGCGAAACCGGCGCCCTTTGTATCCGACCCGCTGTGCAGAATAGAAAGCTGGACCAGGCGAATCGAGGCGCACCAGGACAGCAAGTACCGCCAGGAACGGCGCAGTCAGCACCAGCCCCACGGTTGCGATCAAAATATCGACTAACCGTTTGACTGCTACCGCGATGCCGCGAATCGGCTGCACGTGCAGTTCCATCACCGGATATCCGCCAATTGCGTGCACTCTAGCGCGCCAACCTAGGCCATCATAGAGATCGGGAATGACTTTCAGCGCCACATGCAGCTCGCGAGTTTCCAGTACGAGTTGCTTGACCACTTCGCGATCGATCGGGGGCGTCAGGAACAGTTCGTCGACAAACTGTTCCAGGATCACGCGACGCAGTTCGCCAACGGTACCAAGGATTTGGCCATCAGAGGACGGTTCATCTTCCAGGAAACCACATACTTGATACCCGAGTTGAGGACTGTCTCTTAAACACGCTGCCAGGCCCCGCCCTGTCCTTCCCGCACCCACAATGAGCACTCGAGAAACGCCGATTCCCCGGAGCGTCCGGTTCAGAATCATCCGGCGCTTCAGATACCGCCATCCGGAAAGCGCCCCCGCATTCAGCATCGCGAGCGCAAGCACAGTGCTTCGGGAAATCCCCTGCAAGCCGCCAATGGCAAATATGAACAGTACCAGCACCACGGTCGCCACGCTTACCGCCTTCACTACCATCAGGCTCTCTTCCAGGGCGCCTCGGTCACGCGGCGTGCGGTAGAGGTCTTGACCGGCACAGCTCAACACGACTATCGCCGCGTACAAGCACGTGCACGTCAAGTAAGCATGCCGTATCAGCGGCCTCGCGACTGCCAGCGATGGCACCATGCCGGACTGCAGATACAGCACCAGCGCACCGGTCAGGCAGACGATGCCGAAATCGGTCGCGGCATAGGCTATCCTAACCGGCAGGCCATGCGGTCCTCTCACGACGCGTGGTCCCGAAGCTGCCTTGGTTTCCTCCGCAAGAGTCAGGTCGGTAGTGACTACTTGCGGCAGCCGCTCCGCCAGACCAGATCGCGAGACAGATTCTTCATTGAGCATTTCCTTCATCGTCATCCTGAGGTTTTGTGAAGCAGTCCTTTCCTGCCAATCCTGGGATTCTGTTTTTCCGGCCGAATCGGCCCGGATTTTCGACCCAAGTCGTCTGAGACGGTCTAAGAAGAAGAAAGTCCCGTAGACTTTTCGACCGCTTCATCTTCTCGTTCTCGAGGCGACCTCAACCGTCGTCCCCTTAGAATCCGCCGGATGTACGCCACAGGCCGCCAGAGAGCTCGGCCCGAGGAGGCGAAACGGCGAGCCCGCCCACCTACGGTTGCACCCATCTCTTCGAGTAACTGGCGGCCGGGGTCGTCGAAGGCGATTCGGTTCCACCACCGGCGCACAAAAAGCCACGCCACCGCCATCGCGAGACTGATGAGCGTACCTAGGATCATCACCTGCAATCGTTTCGGATAACTCTTCTTGGTGGGAACAACCGCCACGTCCAGTACCTTGACACTCGGAATTTCTTTCGCCTCCTCAACCTTCGCAAGTTCGTACTGCTGGGTCAGTAATTCGTACACCGTCTCCTGGATCTTGGACTCGCGGTACAGGTCGAAATACGTCACGCCCAGCAGCGGTAGCTTTCGAATCGAAGGATAAAGCGAATTGTCGCTCTTGGCGTCAGCGGGAGAATCGCTACCGCCCAGTTTCTCGAGCTGCTTCTTCAGCTCTCCGATACGTGCCTGGAGAGCTCGTATCCGGATATTGGTGGGCGCGTAGATCTGTTGAAACTCACGAAGCTCGGATTCGGCGACAATAAGCTCACCTTGGAGTGTGGCCGCTTCCTCCACCATCGCTCTGCCCTGAGCGGGCACGTCAATCGCTGTGTTTTTGCTGGCAAATTCACTGAAACGTCTGGCGGCGCTATCGAGGTCTGCCTTCACGCTTTTCAAGCGTTCTTCGAGGAAGATCCGCTCGCGCCGGGCAGCAGAAGTGCTCACTTGCGCGACCAGTCGGTCCAGTTCGATGACATAAGCCTGAGCCATAGCTGCGGCACGCTGAGGATCTTTGTCGGTGACCGTGATGGCAATAATTCCGCTCCTGCGGTCTTCGAAGATTTCCATGTGATGCCAAAGCGCGAGGCGAGTGTCCTCGATCTTCTTGGTGTGGTACACCTGGTCTAATTGAAAGCTCTCGATGATGCGGTCGGCAACGGTGCGGCTCCCAAGAATACCCACAAACAGGCCACCGGTACTCTTCATGCCGATAAGATCGCTCGCGATTCCTGCGACTCCCAGCCCTCCGAGCGTTCCTCCCACGCCTGAGTTGCCAGAACCCCGCGCACCGAGCATATTGAGCATAGCCATTCCCGGCCCAGACACATTCTCCGGAGGCATGAGTTGTGACGTGGCTTCGTATTGCTTGGGAATCAGAAAGGCTACTAGTGTGCTGGCGATCAATGCGTAGGCAGCGACTCGAAGCAACCTTCTGCGGTGCTCCCAGACAAGGCGGATGTTAGCCACAGTCTTGCTGGGAAATCGAGGCCGCTCAGGATCTGGGTCGAAACCGTTGCCCTCGGTTCGAGCCGGTGGACGATTGAGGGCCAAGCCACCATACTCACTCACAGCCAACCTCCCCGTACCGAAAAGTGAGACGTATTCTCCGAAGATGGAATACTGTAAAGCCGGGACGGCGTACACAGGTCTCTCGCGTCCATTTTTATGGCTCGTCCTTTCCCGTACCCCGGGCAGCTCGCTCTCGAGCCCGCTTCTCTCGCTCCCGTCAGGGGGCTGGCGGAAAAGTCTTGCCTCCGCTTACGGCTTGACATAAGCGATGGTCAGTGCCACGGAGGAGGCAACTTGAGCCGCCTGCAAGAGGGTCCCCCAGTTGCGGCCACCGACCTTGAGCGCCCTTTCCGGTACCACGACGGAATCACCTGGACCGAGTCCGCGAGCCAGCGGGTCGCCTGAGAACCAACCACCATTGTTCTTAGCAGCGATCACCGAACCGTCCGCACGGATGACAAACGTTGCCTGCTTGTCGGCAAGCGGAGTAAGCCCCCCCGCCTGGCTGAGATACCACTTAGCGCTTCTGCCGGGCTTGTAGCTGATGGCCGTCGGATTAAAGACTTGGCCGGTCACCAAAACGTAGGGTGATTTCTTGGGAATGACTAGAACGTCCCCGTCGCTCAGCGGTACGTCAGCGGAAGTATTCTGCCATTTCCTCACGTCAGATCCGATGTGAACCACGACCCGGCCGACCGGCGCTGTGGCCTGGACCTGCTCAAGTGTCGCTTCTGCCTGGGCCAACGCGGTCAGCTTCATGTTTTTCTGATCCGTGTCGTTCTCCGGCAGCACCTTCAGGCTCGCTTGCTCGAGCTTGATCCGCTGGATCAGTTCCGCATGCGATTGCATCTCCCGGTCCCGAACTTCGTGGCGCATCAGGATCGCGCCATGGGCATACGCTTCCGCCCTGAATCCGCCGGCGCGCAAGATTACTGAGCTGAGCCGCTCACCGGACCCAATACCATAGGAACCGGGATGCTGAACCTCTCCCCGCACTGTGACCGATGCCCCGATGTCCTTCCACCCCGGACGTTGCCGGATCGTGAGCACGTCGCCAGGCTGCAGGGCCACGTTGGCATCTGAATCGCTGCTGGTAGCAGCCGCGAGACTGATGAGCCGGTCCTCGCTGGCGCGCTTGCCCGCGCCACTCTCCGAATACTGCATGAGGTCTGCGGTCTCCGGGTCGGCGCTGCGTTTGAGACCGCCAGCAACCTGGACAAGATCGGCAACGTGCATGTTGGTGGTAAGCAGGTAGCGGCCGGGCTTAGCCACTTCGCCCCTCACGTCGACTGTCGGCGGATCCACCGTGGCTAGGTTTCTATGCACCAGAATTCTGTCGCGCGGTTCGAGCACAATGTTGTCCGCCGGACTGCCCGCCAAGGCTGCCCTGAGATTGACACTCAGAATCTTTAAGGTTCCATCGCTCTGGTTACGAAACAGCTGAGTAGACTCGAGCGCGGCGTCGGGAGATACACCCCCGGCCAGATAAATGGCGTCGCGAAGGCGGATCTGGCCGGAAGTGCGGTAACTCCCGGGCGCACGCACGTCTCCGCCAATCCATACCGAGGGGGCCTGCTCGAAATCATATTTGCTGAAGATGCGAACTGTATCCAGCGGCCGCAGCTGGGGCGCCTCTGCCGGATTGGCTAACCCTCGGGACAGGTCGAAGCTTTCCACACTGGGACGAAAGTCGGGCGGGTTAAGCCGGATGATCTCGCCGTAATGGGCAGCAGGTTCGGGCAGCAGATCGTCGTAGGTGGCGATCAAATCAGTCAGCTTCATGCCGGTCTTATAGGAATAGCGGCCCGGCCGTGTCACATGACCTTCGAGATAGACGGCATTCTCATTGTAGGGGCTGATCGGAAAAATATGGATCTCATCACCGCCCTGAATCTTGAAGGCGCTAAGCTGCTTCGGTACTTGACTGGCGTCAGTTCCCGCTGGCAGGTCTAGACCGAGCATGGTGTGCTTCTCATGGGCCTCCAGGCGCTGAACTTCGATGTGCCGGAGGGCAGCCGCCGGGAGAACTCCGCCCGCCAGATCGAGAACATCCAACAGCGATGTCTCCCCGTGCAATTCATAGATCGCCGGACGGCGGACCATGCCGCTGATCGTCACCTGCGCTTCGATCGGGGGCACTATTAGAGAATCGCCGTTCTCAAGGCGCGCCATATCCCCTCGCACACCTCGGAGCAGCAAGTTGTATCCGTCCACTTCCTCGATCAGCTGATTTCCACGGTAATGCTTTATGGACCGCAGCGAACCACGCGGAGTTACGCCTCCCGCGGCAAATAATGCATTCAGCGGGGTGGATAGGGAGCTGATGTCATAAGCGCCGGGCCCGGCTACCTCGCCCACAACATAGACCCGTACCGTTCTCAGTTTCGAGAGGGACACATCTGCAAAAACATTGAGGTACTGGGTGCGCATCAATTGCTGTACGCTCTGCTGCACTGCACCAACCGTGCGTCCGCTGACCAGCAACGGCCCGGCCTCGGGCAGGGCAATACGTCCCTCGCGGTCAACCACGCGGGAAATTCGCTGGGCTACTCCGCCCCAGAGATTAATCGAAAGGCTGTCGCCTGGGCCCAGGACGTAGTCAGGCCCCACGGGCAGATCCATCGGAAGCGCTTCCGGTGCTAGCGACCCGTTGCGGAATAAAGCCAGGCCAAACGGCTCAAGCACCTTGTCTCGTGCAGCGGCCTGCACGTACAGGTCGTAGAGCGAAGGAATATCGGCGTAAGGACTCTGTTTGCGCACCATGGTGACGGGCGCCAGATCCCTCTCGGAAGCTATGCTGCGTTCCATTGCGGCCATCGGTGCTCGGGTCTCTCTGGCCAAAGTCTCGGCCGAGGGATTCGGTTCGAGGGTGGTCCCAAGATTGTCGAAACCCATTGCGCGCGCTGCGCTCTGAAGGTCGTTGGGCAAGCCTTTCTGCGCCCGTCCAGCCTGACCAGAGCTGAGCGCACCGATTCCCGTCGCCAAGCCCGATTCCGTATCGGTGGTGCCCGGTATCCTTCCAGAACTCGTCCGCAGCACCCGCATCGACCCAACCGGGGGCAGTTGCTGATCCGGGAAAATGGGGACAGTGAGATCGCCTCCGGGTGTCTCGTCGGGAGATGTAGTCCGGCGACGCGGGCTCGGCGCTGTTGTCGATTGACCGCAGTCCTTACCGCCCGGAGGATCACACACTGACGCGCGTTGCGGGCGCTGGTCTTCATCCGTTGGCATGCTGGGACGTCGCGGCGACTCGGAATCCTCCTGTGCCTCAATCTGCACGAGGCGGCGGACGCGTTCTTTCAAAATGAGGTCCTGCTGCTTTGCGATTTCCGAGTCTGGATTCGCGCTCGGCAAAAGGTACCCGTAGCGTTGCACCAGACGAGTCGCCACGGACCGGAACTTGATGTCGCGATCAAGCCGTTCGAAAATCGCCTGATCCGTCAGCGCCGAATCCTCCACCACCTGACCGTTCTCAGTGGCTTCCTTCGCTATCCAGTTCTTCAGTTCCACGAGAATTCCCGGGTCCTTCAGAAGAACCGCCTGGACTTGAGCTGTGGAGGCCGCCACGCGATCGAGATTCTCCTTGGCAAGTTCGGAGGCTTCAATGGTGCGGGACGGCATGGAATCCTCCCGCGGGACGGCCTGTCTGTCGTTGGACTGCGCAGATACTGGGAGCGAAAAACCAATCAAGCCGAAAAGCAACCAGCGTCCTAGCAGTTTTCCCATGCGCAACATACTCTGACTCCTTGGTGCCGGCTAAACCGGTGGCGTGTTAATGAGATGAAAAGGTCAGAATAAGGATTGCCAGGCTCGCCGGGGCGGTCAGGGAAAAACGAGTTGCAGACGAGCCAACGTTTTTCCGGTTCCTTGAAAGCGATCGCAGGGCTAGTCGGTGCGCAACGGGACCCCACGCGCTGTCGAATAGTACTTGGACAATCTCGAGGTGCAACTGTTTCGTAAGACCCAGGAAGTCGGCATGACCCGCAAGCTGATCACGGCAGCCTGCGAGAATGCGAATCGCCAGGCGTTTCTTTGCACTCCAAAATACCCCGCCCACGAGGCCCATCCTTAGAGCCCTAAACAACCAAGACGAGCGGCGCCCGCAAAGCATTTACGCCTTTTGAGGAGGCGAAGAACGCGTTGTGGCATTGAGAACAGTCTACCGCATTTTTGTGATCCATCGCGCTCGGAAGTTCACCGAGCTCTCGATGTGCTTGCAAACTCCGGCGATCGATGCGGGAGTGCCGTCGTTTCCCGGGGCAAGCCGGTAAGCCTCTTCCAGAGTTTTTGACTTCGTGATGTGTACGATGAGACGTCGTTCGATATATCGGTCGCCCGAGATCCTCAAGACTGCTGGGTGCTTTTTGTCACTTTCCCTCTGCCTCCCCCTTGACGATGGGAGTACTTACCGGTCCGGGCCCTTCCCTCCGGGCGTGTTTTGCTCGACGCCGATCGACAGTCGGGCTAGCTGATCCGTCACCGGTTGCCGGTGCCTCGATTTCCCACTCACGGCTATAGCCGACACCTCTGCGGCGAAGTTTCTTCGCCCGGCAGCGAGGGCTTCTCCAGTTGACCCATTCTCCTTCCCACAACCATGTCACCGCTGATGCCTCGCCGGGAGGACGGGAGCATCGGACTCGTTTCGGTCAGCTCTTCCTGCTTTCGCTGGTTATAGAAAACCTCAGCCCCAGAGCCACCGGTAAGGAGGCTACGTCCGCCTTCACTGTAGGTTGCAACCCAGTCGGTTGCGAACCCAGTCGGTTGCGCATGCCCTTTTTGAGCATGTTGTCGGAGGGCCTCACCGTATTGCTTTCGCTCCACGGCTCCCTTCCAGCTACGAGGCTTAAGCCTTTGGGCCTTGGTCGGATTTTCACCGACTGGTTAATGCGCCCTTATTTGCGCCAACACCTGCTTTGCCGGAGGCAGTAAATTGGGACTCTCGGCGCCAAGGCCGGTGCGCTCGCAACGAATCTTTTTTCGCACTTAAAATGGTTCCGCTTCCGCTAAACTAAAGTCTCCAAGCGGCTGCCATAAACCTTAGCAATCTGGAGGCCAGATTTAGGGCGATCGCCCTGTTTATGGCATATCATCGGGCGGCTGCTGTCGGTTGGCTGCGGGGTAGTCGATTCGCCTTACGCAACTCGGCCTCGATCCAACGATAAGTTAACGTGAGACCTTCACGCAGGCTCACCGCGGGTTGCCAGCCCACTAAACTCAGAAGGCGCGAGTTGTCACTGTTTCGCCCTCTTACGCCCTGAGGTCTGTCCAGGCTGTAACGCTTCACTATGCGTTTTCCCGCAATGTTGGCGATTAAATCAGTGAGTTGATTAACAGTCAGGCTTTCGGAACTGCCCAGGTTTACCGGCCGCTCATCGTGCCCCGCGACCAATCGAACCAACCCCTCAACGCAGTCATCGATATAAAGGAATGAGCGGGACTGGTTGCCGTCACCCCAAATCTCTACCTCGCCACCGTCTGTTGCCAGGGCAATTTTTCGACAAATAGCCGCGGGCGCTTTTTCTCTTCCTCCCTCATAATCGCTAAGAGGCCCGTAGACATTATGAAAGCGCACGACGGAAGTATCGAGCCCGTAGTCCTGCCGGTAGTACTTACAGAGTTCTTCAGCATAAAGCTTTTCCCAGCCGTAGCCCGCTTCGGGGTCGGCCGGGTAAGCGTCGTCTTCCTTCAATGGAGCGGGTTCGGAATTCCGCTGTTTCGATTGGGCATAGACGCAGGCTGACGATGAAAACAAGAATAGCTTGACGTCGTGCTGTCGGGCAGCTTCGAGCATATGGGCGTTGATAAGCGTGTTGTTGCGGGCAATTGCGGCATGGGAGCCAGTGATATAACCAATTCCGCCCATATCGGCTGCTAACTGGAAGACCCAATCAATCCCTCCTTCGCAGGCGTGGAGACAGGCGTCCGCGCGACGAAGGTCCAACAATTGAAAATCGTCGGCGGCGGTCTTGCCAGCCGTGGGCGGGCGTATATCGGCACCACGAACCCAATGTCCATCAGCTTTGAGGCGAGTAACTAAATATTGTCCTATGAAGCCGCCAGCACCAGCAACCAGAATTCGTCGTCGACTCAGAACCAAAGATGGTCTCCTTATCCCGTTGGTGAAATGGGAGTCTCAAGCATGACGCTGATGTCGATTATCGCATAGAGAAGCCTCCGGCAAGCGTCGGCAAGCCGTTCTGATTACTGGCTCTGCATTTGTTACCGTATCGATTCGAAGCACCGGCAACGTTGACAATCAGAGTTGAATCTAAGCAGCTCGGTGCCCCAAGCAAGACCCAAGCTGCAAAACCGGAGGCCGGCGAAACCACGGGTCGACCCAGACTAATCGAACCCTGCCGTGTACTCTCGATTGCGGAGTTTTCTCAAGACTGTTTGAAAGGCTGAAAAATCAGGGGATATACTGACCAAAATAATAATAATAATAGTGTGTGACCCTAGACCGCGCGCACCGGAAAGCTGCCGGTGCGGAGCCTCCACAAGAACAGATTGCGAATGTCGTTTCTTAGCACCTATGGCCTCCAATCAATAGGGATCCGGAACAGCTATGGCGCACTGGGAGGGAGAGAATCGCTCTCTTTGAAATCAAGGGCGAGATTCCGGCTGGGCCGCTCCGCGAGTCGTGGGACTCTTTCTTTCACGCTGGTGTTGCTGGCAATAATCCAGCAGGGAAGGGCTCAGATCGGGGGGCCGCAGCAACCCTCGTTCGCGCCTCCCGCGAAGGCGGAATCGACAGCCAGTTCGATTCCGCTGCTCCGACGTTTGAAACTGAATGACAGTCAACCCGAATTCTTGCCCGCTGGAAAGGATCCGGAGAACCGTCTGGTATCGCCATTCGTGAAACATGTTGGGCTCGACCAAAAGCAGTTTTGGACAGCGCCGCTTCGCCTGCGATGGCAAGACGCCAAAGTGCTTGTTCCTTTCGCCGCTTTTAGCGGAATCGTCATGGCCAACGACGCCACGATCTCGCGGCAGGTCCCAGACAAACCATCCGAGATCAGCCGAAGCAAGAATATTTCCGACTACACCGCCTTTTCGCTCATCGGGGCCGCAGGTGCGTCCTACTTTATGGGGCTCTTAGCGAGAAACGAACATCTGCGAGAGGCGGGGTTCCTAGCGGGAGAGGCAGCTTTAAACAGCACGGCGGTTGCGTATCTGCTCAAAGGCGCTACGCAACGTCCCAGACCCCTCGAGTCGGGTGGTAACGGACAATTCTTTCAAACCGGCTTATCCTTCCCTTCCGAACACGCCGCGATTGCATGGTCGGTCGCGAGTGTTATTGCCCACGAGTATCCGGGTATGTTGACGAAGGCGGCCGCCTACGGCCTTGCCTCCGCGGTCACGGTCACGCGAGTTACCGGCAAGCAGCACTTTGCTTCGGATGTTGTCATTGGCAGCGCCCTGGGCTGGTATTTTGCGCGCCAAATTTATCGCGCTCATCACGATTCCGGGCTCGGCGGAGCCGAATGGGGCAGGGTCGCGGAAGACTCCGAGGACAGGGAGGCGGTTCGGAATCCACTACACATGGGCTCGCCGTACGTGCCGCTCGACAGCTGGGTATATCCGGCGGTGGAGAAGTTGGCGACGCTGGACTACATCAAGACCGCGTTTCTCGCTTTGAAACCCTGGACTCGCATCAAAACGGCAAGGCTGGTAATCGAGGCGGGAGAGAACTTGGATCTCGACGATAATGTTCCGGAAGACATCACCAACATTCAGCATCAGCTGGAACGGGAATTCGCGTATGAGCGTGGACTACTCGACGGCAAATCGAACCTGACAGCGAGAGTCGAGTCCGTCTATGCCCGAGGCGTATCGGTCAGCGGGCCGGCGTTGATCGATAGTTACCATCTCGGCCAAACACTCTCCTACGACTACGGCAGGCCATTCCGTCGCGGCACCAATGAACAGGTTGGCAGTTCCCTGTGGGCAGCGGCCGGTCCTTTCACGATTTATGTTCGTGGAGAGTTTCAGCACGCAGCCTCGGCTCCGGCATTCTCGGACGCCGTGCGCAATGCGTTTGCCACGCGCGATCTGATTCCCGTGGCGCCCGCGATTCCATTTGCCGCCGTCAATCGTCCACATCTAATCGAAGGGTATGCCGCTCTCAATCTGGGTGGGTGGCAGATCGCGGCGGGCAAGCAGAGCCAGGAATGGGCGCCCGGGCCGGGCGGGTCGACTCTGTGGAGTAATAATGTGGATCCGGTAGAAATGGTTCGCGTCACAAATTCCGATCTACGATTTCCGATCCTAGGCCCGGCGAGTCTTAGTCTGTTTCTAGGCAGCCTCACGGGGCGTTCCTACATTCGACACCCTGCGATCTACGGCGAGAAGATCAATTTCAAACCTCTGCTTGGCCTTGAGCTGGGATTGGCGCGCACGGTTACTCTTGGAGGCAGAGGTGGCGATGCCTTCAATTTTTCTAATTTCATAGACAGTTTCTTTGGACATAGAGCTGGCGGATCTGTGCCTGGCGACACGCATACGTCCATGGACTGGGTCTTCCACGTCCCCAAGCTCAGAAACTATCTAGTGTTTTACGGTGAGCTTTATGCTGACGACGATCCACTCCCGATCCAGAACCCTGGGAAAAACCCATATCGGCCGGGCATCTATCTCACGCGTTTCCCCGGCATGGCAAAACTTGACCTGCACCTGGAAGCGGTGTCGACTGAATCTCCCGGATTCTTCAACTTTGGCGGCACAAACCATGGGAACTTGAATTATTGGAACCAGACTTATCGGGACGGTTACACCAACGATGGCAACCTGATCGGCAATAGCGTCGGACGGATGGGACGCGCGATCCAGGCGTGGTTCACTTATTGGGCATCACCGACGACGACGATTCAGTTCGCCTACAAACATAGCACCGTGAGCGCGGACTTTATCCCCGGTGGAGGAGCCTGGCAGGATTACCAGCTGCGTTACGACAAGTATTGGAAGTCGGGGCTCTACCTGAAGAATCAGGTGCAGTTCGAAAATATTTCGCACTACCCGATCCTGTTCGATTCCTCGCGCCGGAACTTAACCGCCATCGTTGAATTTGGTTGGGCTCCCGAGCGGGAGCGTTGATGCAGCCAATGCAAAGTGCAACCAGATAGTTTCGCTGACGCACGAGCGCTATTTTGCGAAGCATGGGACGACGCTACGGCAGGGCGATCGGCTTAGAGTTCATCTTCATCTTAATCTTTGTCCTCGTCATCTTCTCTCTTGTCGAGTGAAGATCAGCGAGAGTGAAGAGCAGCGAGACGAGCCATGGCGGCGCCGAGGTGACCCTGAGCACTGAGGAAGCGGGAGAAGTTATAGGCGCGAACCTGGGTCATGTCGTATGCTTCTCGCCGCCAACCGCCCAGGCATTGAGCTCGTTTGGGAGGCAGGGAAGTTTCAAGCTCGGTTTGAACTCTATCCCGCCCTTCGATTCAACTCCTCTCAGATATTGAGCGAGCGCTTGCCGATGCTCGAGGAACGCTCTCACGAACTCGCCACCCAACCGGTCGCGCCACGGTTGGCACGAACGTTAGTCCGTCTTCTTGAACAAAACCAAAACGGCACGCAAAAACCGGCTCCCATCGGCCTCCTCATGAGGAACTGGCGCAGATGCAGATGACGGGCATGACTTCCTTTACCGAGAAGCGCCGTAAAGCCCCGCCCTTTAGGGCTGGGGATATAAGGCGTGATTTTGCCTTGTCTTAGATTGTTTCATTAGGTATAAGCATCAGTATGGCCCTGGAAGGGTACAAATCAAACCACAACGTGGTCTATTCAATTCAAGCAAGTACCATTGTGTGTGGACACCTAAGTATCGGCGAGCTGTGCTGGTCGGACGAGTCGCTAAACGGTGCGAACAGGTGCTTAGACAAGTGGCAAACAAATATCGTGCCGAAATCATGGCTTTGGAAATCATGCCCGACCACGTACACGTGCTGGTAGAAGTAGACCCGCAGTTGGGTATCCATCGGTTGGTTAAGCACCTCAAGGGCGTTTCCTCGCACAGCTTGCGGCAGGAATTTCGCACCCTGAAATCACGGTTGCCGACGCTGTGGACGAATAGCTATTTCGTGTCCACCGTCGGGGGGGCGCCGCTGGCGGTCATGCAACAATATGTCGAAAATCAGAAGAACGTATAAATATCGGC
>QIAU01000076.1 GCA_003225055.1 Acidobacteriota bacterium | reverse complement strand
GGCGAGAATCTCCACCTGCAGGGCGGCACGGGCCCGAAAACTGGAGGCGACCAGAGCGAAAAGAGCGACAAAAAGAGAGTTCATCATGGAAGCCACCATGATCCCACGAATGATCGTAACCTATGCGTTTTCAGATCGGACGGAGTTTTCGGTAACCACAGGCAGTGCGGTTCTCATCCATCCCTTCTGCTCCTTACCCAATCCTCTCACTGGCGGCTGCACAGACGGTCGCCCATGGTCGCGAGCGAACGGGCGATCTGGCAATAGCTGATATGTTGTGCAGGGTTAAGCTACGCTGGCCATGCATGAACGCCTAGAAGAATTCAGGGAACCGTCCAAGCGAATCAGGCGAAAACACCCCCGCCTGCCTTCTTAGAGCGGCGTGTGCCGAACGCGATGTGATCGAACCAAAATGTCGACACGCATGGACCACGACTCATTCGCTCACCACCCGCGCCTTAGGCCGAGCAAAGTAAGCCGCCACCACGAGCTCGAAGACAGGAACTTCTGTTTCAGGCCTCGACCGGGCGCCGTTTTGCGAAAAGCAGAAACAGGACAAACGTGAGCATAACTGCGAACGTCGAGGCAACATGGCCTCCAGTCCAACCCTAGCTGGTTAGCAGGCGGTCGCCAACCCCACCATCGCCGGCACCGTGATCGGCACACACGGCGACTCCAATCGATACAACACACCTGTCGGGCAGATCTGACACCCGGGAAAGCAGCTTCCTTCGAAGTACATCTCTCGCTGCTCCGCAGCATGTGGCATGGAATGCAACACGCGATAGATTCCCGATGCCGGCACTTTTTCTCCAGACTTGAGGGCTTTCATGCTTCTGGCCTCCAAAATATTGAGTGCGGCGCGGTTCTGGATGAACCTATAGGAGGTCGACCGCCCGGGAAGGCAGTGTAGGACTGCCTCCCAGCGGCTTCACGGCAACACCCGCCGGCGGTTCGATATCGGGGGTGGCACACGTGGCAGTAACCACACTTTATGCACCACCACCGCTCACCGCAGTCGGGGCAGATCTTTACTTTCATGATCGCCTTCCTCCTATGATGAGCACCGCGAAGGTACTTTTGACAAGTAAATAGCACAATTTTTTGGCCTGTCAAGAGCATTTTTTCAACATTCAGGCCGATGGATAAAGTGGCTTATCAACAATCAGTTACAAAGCATACGAGTTCGCGCCGACTTGACATATGACTGAAGTTGACTCATATTATCTTCGAAGTAGCAATAAGGAAGCCGGATGGGGCTGCTGCAACGGCCAAATTTGGCTTCAACTATTGAACTGAGGTGAGAAAAACTATGCTTCGGACCTACTGGTACGAGACGGTCGATCCGCTCCGGGAACTCACTTCCCTTCAACAGTGGATGGATCAGACTCTTCAACAGACGCTAAACTCATTTGCCCAGACTCCTGAAGTCGTCTCAGGCTTCGTGCCGAAAGCCGAGGTCTTCGAGACGGGCGACCAAGTAGCCCTCAAGATCGAAGTTCCTGGCCTGTCGGAAAAGGATTTCGACATCACACTGCACAACAATGTCCTGACAGTACGCGGGGAACGCAAGCTTGAAAACGGCTTCAACCAAGAGAACCTGGCCTGGACGGAACGTCCCTATGGGACGTTCACACGCTCGTTCAAACTGCCGGACACGGTAGATGTGAACACGATCAATGCCACTTACGCGAACGGCATTCTGCAGGTCGTGTTCGCGAAGCACGAGTCGGCGAAGCCGAAACAGATTCCGGTGAACTTTGCGCAGAAGGAATTGACCGCTTCGGCTTCGGCCTAATGCAGAACATAGTCCTGTGAGTTTTCCGGTCCGAGAGTAGCGTTCCCAGCTACTCCCGAATTCGGGTTGCGGGATTGGCCCCGCTTCCAATTCCCGCGGCCCAATTGAAATGGCCCACGAGCATTTCGTGGCAGATCAGCCCATCGGCCAAGGTATGAGCCCATGGTTGAAATTCTCCTATCGGTTGTCCTGTTGATTGCGGCCATTGCTCTTGCACCTTGGCCGTCCTTGGTTATCCATGACCACACCATCGATGGTCTGTTTTTGACTCTCACAGGATCCATGTTGACCTTGTTATTCCTGTTCAATTTCATCTGGCAACTGCGCTTTCAAGGCGCGAAGGAGGTAACCATCATTCGGCATGCGTGGCAACATTGGACGTGTGCCGTCAATGCGGTGTTTTCGAAAGGAGGTAGGGACATGCGGAGGATACCACCGACAATAAGCATCCCGCTGGTGATGGGCGTTGTGCTGCTGCTTATTCTGGCGTTTCCATGCAGTCTTTACGCGAACGACCTTTCCAGCGTGCGACAGAATTCAGTTGCCCGGCACAATCAGATTTTGTCAATTGTCGTGCCCAATCGGATTCCGAGCCGAGCGATCGTGCATAACACTCAGCATCGTGAGTGTGGCTTGGTCCTAATGGACGCGGATGCTCGACTGCGAGCGGCCGCAGCCTTAGTTGGAAACCCGGCCATTGAGAAGCCCGTGGAAAGTGCGCGTGTTCCTCTGAGAATGATCGTCATAACCGCGAGTCCGCTCTTGGAGGTGTAACGTTTCGCGTCTATACTGGCCGACGCGCGAGGGTGACTGAATGCCGAAGGATTACTATGCAATTCTGGGCGTGTCCCGGGCTGCCGATTCGGCGACCATTCACAGCGCCTTCCGCGCGCTCGCGCGGCAATATCACCCAGACGTCGGAAGAGGTTCGTCAGCGAACAAATTCAACGAAGCGCTTGAGGCATACCACGCGCTGAGCGATCCTGTCCGCCGTCGGCAGCACGATATCGTCCTTGGTAAGTCAACCGAGCCCGCGAAAGTCACAGCAGAACCGCTGTTCGACCCCGCAAGGTCGCAGAAGAACTTCGCCCGGCCAGTATCTTCCGATTTCGATAAACTCATTACGGACCTGTTGCGCTCGGTTGAATCAGAGTTCGAGCTCGCTTTCTTCTCGCGCACATTCTTCTAAGACAGACGAGAGTCCTCCCGATTTCATCCAGCGCGACAGCGCTCGACGCTCCGATTTTTTGGTGCGATCGGGTAGCGCCAGGCGCTGGAGGAAGTAATGCGGGAAGGCCGAATAAAAAGTAATCAGACACAAAGAAATAGACATACGAACGGAGATCCCCCAGCACTTTGAGGGATTGAAGCTAGTCTCCTGTCCCAGTGGTTCGTGTCATAAGTTAGAGGCGGTCGTGCGCTGCACGTAACGAGCGATGCTGGCCAGGATTTGGTCCGCCGTTTTGGTCCAAACGAAGGGCTTGGGATCTTCATTGTGCACTTCGATGTACTCGCGGATGGCGCCTTCCAATTCTCGGACGCTGCGGAACACCCCCGTGCGAGCCAGCGAGATCATCGGTTTGCAGTGGGGAGACTTGAATTCGGAAGATCTCACCCTGCTGGTGAAGCGAAGCGTCGTCCACGGCCGGGTTGGCGATACGAAAGCCGGAGCCTCGCAGCTTCCGCTTCCCATCGATCCCCGATTAGCCGACGCCTTCGCGGAACAGTGGTGGCGCAGTTTGCACCGGAAACCGTCGGACTGGGTGTTTGCCAACCCTGTTGGAAAACCACGCTGGCAAGAGAGCATTCTCCGACGACAGCTCAAGCCCGCAGCAGTGCGGGCCGGCATCGGAAAGATTGGCTGGCACACATTTCGGCATTCCTACTCCAGTATGCTGCGCAGGGTGGGTGCCGACATCAAGGTCCAACAAGAGCTGCTCCGGCACTCCACCATCCAAAGCACAATGAATGTCTATACCAGAGCCATGTCGGAGGGCAAACGTGCCGCGAACAGCGTGGTGGTTCGGAGCCTGTTGCCGTCGGCGATCTGCGGCGGCACCCGTACAGTGTCTCGCAAAGCAGAATCAACGAATGGGAGCCAAAGGGTACCGATTGCAGCCAAGTTGCATTTCGAGAATCGGTCCGAACCAATTGATGCGGTGGAGTTTGAGGATGGTTGCGGGGGGTGGATTTGAATCACCGACCTTTGGGTTATGAGGAGTGAAAACGCGGCACGAGTGGCGCTAGATGCTAGAAGGAATCCCTTGAAAGTCCAGGAAACGGATAATGCGGGTCTAATGGGGGTTTACGTTGCATTGCGTTCTACAAACAAGCACCATGCGCACGCTCTCCATCAAACACGAGCGTCCTTGCCAACCTTTGAAAAAAGACGACCTGGATGGTAGTTGAAGTCCATGCATGAAGCGTGTTCACTGGCGGGGTGCTCCCGGTGCTCCCGGGCCGTGATTGACAATGTATATACTAATGTATATACTCAACCATTGAGGAGAAAGACATGGCACCAACATCGACAGTGGCGCAGGCGCGCGTGCAGGTCGTCAGGTGGGGGAACAGCCAGGCCGTTCGTTTGCCGAAAGAAATTTTGAAGCAGGCCCGCCTTCGAGAAGGGGATGAGTTGACAGTTCGCGTCGAAAATGGGCGCATTGCCCTGGAGCCGACGGAGCCTGAAATCACCCTCGAAAAATTAGTCGCAGGAATCACTCCTCGGAACCGTCATCGCGAGCAGGACTGGGGCCGTCCCATCGGCCATGAAGTATGGTAACCGAGTACGTTCCCGACACCGGTGATCTCATCAAACTCGATCTCGGGGTCGGGCAAGTAGGCCACGAGCAAGCTGGCTGGCGGCCAGCGCTTGTTCTCTCCCCGAGGGGATACAACCAAAAAACCCGCTTGGCCGTTGTGGTTCCGGTCACCAATGCAATTAAGGGATACCCCTTCGAAGTTGACTTGCCTGCTGGCCTCAAAATAGGCGGGACCATCTTATCGGACGCTGTGAGAAGCATCGACTGGGGCGAACGGCGCGCCAGATATTTCGATAAAGCGCCAGCCGAGGTGCTCAAGAACGCGCAGGCAAGGCTCGCCGCCCTCCTCGGCCTTGCTAAACCCTGAGCGCAGCCTTTATCTGCCCAGCAACTTCATCACGATCGCAGAAACGGGGAAGGACAACCCCACCTTCTTCGAAGCCGCTTCCCATCGATCCCCGATTAGCCGACTGTGCTTACCGAAAACTCCGTCCGCGCATGGACTGGCCTCTTTGAGGAACACGGATTGCGGTTTCCCTTTGGCAGCTACAGTGGCGAGGATGGCGGAGACGTTCGCTTTGGCCCGAAGCCAGAGGTCGGTTTCAAAGCCCGATTTCTTAAGAGCAACTAAGCGGCGCGGCGCTGGTATCGGTGGTGGAGGCCCCCGACCTGAGGAATCGCTACCACGCGCCCCTGTTGCGGGGGCTCCACAGCTCTGGGCTCTGGCGCGTCTTTGGCCAAGGCTAAATGCGTCCGCGACCGCTGATAGTAGGCAAAATAGCGGAGCAGAGTTCGGCGTAACGATCTCTGGTTCCACACGATAACGTGGTCCAGGCACTCGCGTCGGATGGAGCCCACGAGTCGTTCCGCGTACGGATTTTGCCAGGACGACCGCGGCGCAGTAAGCACTTCCTCCGTTCCCATATCTCGGGTCGTGGCGGAGAAGTCTCTTCCGTAGATTGCATCTCGATCGCGGAGCAGATATCTCGGTGCCTGGTCCCAGGGAAACGCTTCTCGCATCTGCAGCATGGTCCACTCCTGGGTGGGGTGTTCGGTCACCCCGAAGTGCACCACACGGCGTCGATCATGGGAGAGCACGAGGAAGACAAACAGAACCCGGAAGGTCGCCGTCGGTACGGTGAAAAAGTCGATTGCTGCGGTCTGGGCAAGATGATTCGTTAGGAAAGTTAGCCAGGTCTGGGAAGGCGGCTTCCGGGGACGAGGCAAATATCTAGCCACCGTCGATGGCGCCACCGCAATCCCTAACTTGAGCAGTTCCCCGTGAATGCGGGGTGCGCCCCACAAGGGGTTGGCTTGGCTCATGCGCCGAATTAGATCGCGAATCTCCGCCGCCACGTCCGGTCTTCCCGGGCGGCGCCGCGATTTCCTTGTCCAATACCAGGCGAAAGCTCTCCGGTGCCAACGGATGACCGTATCGGGCTGAACCATCTACAGGCACGGGCGCCAACCCGACCAAAATCGCGACAACAGAACCCACAACCATCGCTCGGAGGGCTTGAGGCGCAGGCGACGCGGCCCGTTCTTGTGGAGAACGGCCAGTTGGTGACGAAGGGCGAGAATCTCCACCTGCAGGGCGGCACGGGCCCGAAAACTGGAGGCGACCAGAGCGAAAAGAGCGAC
>QIAU01000055.1 GCA_003225055.1 Acidobacteriota bacterium | reverse complement strand
TGCTGTTGCTGTTGTTCATCGTCGCCATGATCATCGTCGTCGTGGTGGTAATCGTCCCTTGGCATCGTGATCATGGTCGTCGTCGGTTGTCGTCGTGGTTGTTGTCGTCTCCTGTTCTCCTATGCCGGTTTCTCATTGCTCCTATGGACAGTCGGACGTTGACAGAAGGGCGTGGCGCAACTCACGCAAGCTTGCCGGAAGGACACTTGGAACTGGTGGATATTGGA
>QIAU01000054.1 GCA_003225055.1 Acidobacteriota bacterium | reverse complement strand
TCCAATAAGAGTTCCTTCGAAGTACTTTCCGCGACTTACGAGTGCCATCCGTACTGCCTAAGTCGTCTAAACTGCGTTTGGTCTTGCATTCGAGTCCCACTCTCTCCGCCATGTTTTCAGTCAGTTGCAGACTATGAAATGAGCCACAAATCACTTAAGCGCGTGGCAGCGCCATGCGAACCTTGCCTCCGCGGTGAGCCTACGGTAAAGGCTGAACTGCGGGCATGTGCAATCGAGCCGCTCCCCCGACCACGCGCGGGCTGCCGGCTTCCTCGTTGCACCAGTTCGTCCAGCTAGCTCCTCTGCGGCGAGAATGGCGAGCCGGGCCCTCGGTAACTGAACACTGATTTTGGTGTCCGATCGATGTCCCGAAACTGCCGAATGAGGTCACATGGGGTGCATTTTGATTCGGGAATGCGCCTTTAAGTGATTGGAGTTACGTAAGCTGCCCTGGACAATTCCTATCGGCAAGTCATCGGTTCAAGTCCGATTCGTCGGCCCCCTTCAAGTCGAAAAAGGTTTGACATTTGCCTGAATATCAGGCATTCTGCACATTCAGGCAGCCACAGGCAAACAAAGCGTAAGGCAACATGGAATCGGCAAAGGTAGGCAAACGCGGCGCCATCATCGTGCCGGCTAGGCTTCGTAAACGCTTCGGAATCGAGGAGGGCACCATCATTACAGCCGAAGAGCGAGAGGACGGAATTCTTATTCGCCCGGCCATCGTGGTGCCCGTCGAAAGGTACACTCCCGAACGCAAGGCGGAATTCCTGCTTTCCACCGCAACAAGTGCGGCAGATTATCGACGAGCCCGAAAGGAAGTGAGAAAGCTGGGCATCGATCCTGACTCCATTCCTCATCCGCGCCGTGCTTAGATGGACCGTTTATTTCTCGACGCGAACATTTTGTTTTCAGCAGCTTATCGCCATAGCGCCGGACTTCTTGCCCTGTGGAAGCTGAAAGACGTAACGCTATGCACGTCGCGCTATGCCTTGGAAGAGGCTAGGATCAATCTCTCCGACGAGACTCAAAGGCAACGACTTGTAAACCTCTCCAGCAGCTTAGATTTGTTTGATGCTCCGGATGAAGAACTTCCGAAAGGCATCCGGCTGCCGGAGAACGACATCCCCATTATATTGGCAGCCACGGCAGCTCAAGCGACTCATCTACTGACGGGAGACGTGCAGCACTTTGGTCCTTACTTCGGACGAAAGGTTTGTGGCATCCTGGTTCTTCTACCGGGGGATTACCTCAAACGACGCGCCGCAAAGTCGTAACCGGAACCACTTTGTCGTCACGACCACAGTGGCGTCGAACGCTAATCCGTAATGTCGGTCGCCGGCGGGGACACAGGTTCAGGGCAGTTCCGGGTTCTTGCCGGCCGGAGCCCACGTGGCACGCGGACCCATGCGGCGACTTCTCAAACCGCCGAGTCGCCGCGTTTGTGCTGGCGCAAAGAGGGACGATTCAGCCACAGCACATTTACACAACAATAAGGTGAACAACCATAGCTTTACATGAGCAAAACGCACAGCCAGCGCGCTGCATGTCATTGAATTTACGTTCTAACGCTAATTCGAATCCCACTCTCTCCGCCATACCTTAGATTATGCCTATTTTTTGGCTTCCGCACCTGTCTTCTGCCAGGACGAACCAGGACTCGACGCCATAATGTCCGCAACGGCCTCACCAGAAGTGTTCAGCACGAATGGAAAATCTGTTGCTGCCGCTGCGGGGCGTGATGCCGCCAATATAAGCACGGGCGAGCAGTAATTCGCAGGCGTGCATTGCTAGTGTTTGTCTCATTGTGCTTGATCGCGATTGACAGGCCGAAATCCAAGGCCGAGATTCAAAAAAGCTCAGAGCCGACTAGAAATGCAATCGTACCGCCAGCTGGATGACTCGCGGATCAAAAGCATCGCTGACGACACCAAACCCGCTGTCTCCCCAGGTAGTCTGACTAGGGTCCTTGTAGTTAGTGTGATTCAAGAAGTTGAATGCCTCAGTCCGGAAGTCCAGACTGATGCGCTCGTTCAGGGCAAATCGCTTAACCAGACTTAGATCGAGACTGGCAAACCGTGGACCGTGCGCCACATTACGCTGTGAGTTGCCCGGTGTGTCCACTGGCTGAAGCTGGAAGCCGTTGACGTTGAGAAAGTGAAAACGATCATTCGAGGGACTGATTCCGGTGTTAGGGTTGCCAACTCGGTTGGGACGTATGTCACCGAAATCGTCAGGGATGTTGCTGAAGTTGATTGGTAGTCCGGTAATCGGATCGGTTCCACTCGGATCCATCGATACATCTATGGGTAAGCCCGAACGCCAAGTGAGAATGTTCGAGAGTTGCCATCCCCCGATAAAGGCGTCTAACACCCGGCTCATATTGTTTCCGAAGGTCCGCCCGTGTCCCACGGGAATCTCATAAACTCCCGCCAAAGTGAAGCGATGCCGTGGCACCTGCCGCATGGGTCCACGTTCACAAACGAAGCAGTCCCGTACCTGAGGCTGATTATCAGAGCCCCAGGCACCAGACTCATCGATGGCGCTCGCATAAGTATACGAACCAAGTACGTACAGCCCTCGCTGAAAGGGCTTCTCGTACTTGAGTTCGAGCGCATTGTAATGTGATGTTCCCCGCGTGGTGCCGGTGTAAATCTGGAAAAAATTGGGATATGGGTAATTGGCTCGGACGCTCGGGTCCGCACCAAATGCCGTCTGGTTGGCGTCAAAATTCGCGATCAGATGCCGGCCTCGATTTCCCACATAGGCAATTTCAAAAAACGAACGTGCAGGAAGTTGAAACTGGGTAGCCACATTAAATTGATGGACCCGCGGGGTTCGCCAGTTGCGCTCCCGAGCGCGCAATGCCAGCGTACTGGTGTCGAATTGGGTAAGAATATTATTGGGAATTGGATCTGAAAGCCGCAACGGTGGGTTTGAACCCTGTTCGCTCAACGTTACTGAGACGAGTTGCGGGGGGTTCAACGGCAAGTTGGTATCGGAGCCGAAGATGTCTTCGCCGTTATAGAAAAGACCGTAGCCGGCACGGATGACGGCCTTCTCAGGAACAAGCTGGTACGCCACTCCTAGACGAGGCCCCCAATCCTTCTTGTCCCGGTTCACGAGGTACTTGTTTGAGCCGCTCGCCTGAATAAGCTGACCTGTTGCGAAGTCGAAATTGACGTTGCGATTCGGGGAGTCACCATAGTACGGGGTTGCGTACTCGTATCGCAGACCGAGATTGAGAGTGAGTCGAGAGTTTACCTTCCAGTCGTCCTGCGCGTATCCCGCCCAGACTTGCTGCAACTGATTCACTACCGGGACCGAACTCATGCTGAATCGGTCAGGCATGCCCAGCAGCAAGTCGGCCAACGGATCACCAGTAAAATTGCCACGGAAGCGGTAGTCGGGAGTTCTGCGCTGAATATCAACGAATTGATCGCTCTTCGACCGTAACTCGAAACCCACACGAATTGTGTGGGCTCCCTGCGACAGGGAGACATTCTCAAGTATTCCGTAGAGATGCGGTTTCTGGAACTGTGGGCGGAAGTTGCGCGTCCCCAACTCCTGATAGTCGGTGATTTCGATTCGGGGAAGTCCGCCGGTAGGTGGAAGGTTAGAAGGTATGCCCTTGAAACCGAACTCTGTCGCAGTCGGAGCGCTGACAGATGTGTGAGAGAAGGTCGCATACGTAAGGTAATAGCCGAATCGCACTACGTTCACGATGGTTGGAGAGAGGGTCCGTGTCCAGCTGGCGCCAAGGCTCTGGTTGCGGTTGTACTGGCCTCCGGTGTTGCAGTCCTGCGAGCCGCAGTCCGCGATGTTTCCTGGGAAAATCGCGCTGCGAAAGATGTCCTCCTGGAGGAAGCTGTAGCGGAAGGATATCTGGTCGCGCTGTGTGGCGTAATAGTCATTGCGAATATCGAACTTGTGGGTGTTCTCCCGGTCGGGTCTTACTGCCCCATAATTTTCAATGGTGCGTCCCGAACTGCTATCTATCTTTCCCGGCAGATTCGGATCGGGATAGAGTGCGACGATCTTGGCACCCAAAGGATCCATCCGAGTCTGCGGAATGGTGTTGTTGAGAAACGGTAGTCCGGTCTGTGGGTCGTTAATGGTGAAGGGGAAAATTCCCTGTTTCTCTTTTACTGTGGGAACATTTCGCAGGTAGGTATCGGAAAAAGTTCTGTGAAAGCCTTCGTAATCGCCAAAATAAAACAGCTTATGCTTTACAATCGGGCCACCTATTGACCCTCCGAACTGATGCCATCCCAAATCTTGCTTGGGCAAACCGGTCAGATTGTTCAGCCAGGAGTTCGCTGCCAATGCTTTGTCACGGTTGTAGTAAAAGGCGGTACCATGCACCTGGTTGGTGCCCGCTTTCAAAGAAACGTTGACCACCGCACCGGCGGAGCGGCCAAATTCAGCCGAGTAGCTGTTGGTCTGGACTTTGAACTCACTGATCGCATCCGGCGATGGGCGCACTACTTCGGAGGAAAGTGATTGCGCATTCGTGGTGCCCTGGTTGTTGTCAAAGCCGTCCAGCAGAAAGTTATTCTGCGTCTGATAATTGCCATTGGCCACGAACCAGTCCGGCCCACGCGTGACCGGGTTCAAATCGCTGGCTACGGTAACCCCCGGCACCAGGAGCGCCAAATCTGTGTAACGCCGGCCCTGAAGGGGGAGTTGTACCGCAACATCGCCGCTGATAACTTGTCCGAGTGAAGCCTGCTCGGTTTGTAATGGTGGAGTACTTTCGACGACGTCGATCGCTTCGCTGACCGGCGCGACGGCCATCTTGACGCTCAGAAACCTGCGCCCGTTCACATCCACAGTGACGTCAGTGTTCTTGACGCCTTTAAAACCCGCCATTTGGACTTCCACGTCGTAAGTACCCTGTTGGATGGGGTCGAACGTGGCGTAGCCGTCCGCCACCGTGTTCTTGGTGGCGGAAACACTGGTGGCTTCATTAGTCACTTTGACCGCCGCCCCTACGACTACAGCTCCGGTCGAATCCACTACTTCTACGCGCAGCGATCCGGTGTCGCTCTGCGCCTGCAATTGCACGAGGGTCACTGGAAACAAGCCACCGATCAGCAGAAGACAAACCACTATCCCTGACTTATACCGAGTTCTTACCTGATGGATTTGTGCCATTTCGCTCACCGACCCTTCATTTGCTTTGGTCAAATGCTCCTACAGGATATTTTTTGCCAACGATGCGTTATGCACTTGTTAGGACATCGTTCTGTGATACTGGCGTCGGGGATTACACCGTACTGCAAGACGTTGGGTCCTTTTAGATACTCTGGCTTGTAATAAAACGTAAACGAGCGACTATACGTTTGCCCTACGTCACCTTGCGACTTTCGCAAATCAGTGGGGCATTCTACACCCAGTTGCCTCCTTTCGCCTTTCGCGTCAATCTGGCGCGGTTTTCCAGGGGCAGTGGTGGTTTGAACCTAATGCAAATGGAAGCACATTGCGTTGGACGTACACGTTTCACGCCAAGAATTGGTTAGCCTTGATTCTGTTGTCGCTATTTGTGCGGACGCAGTGGGTTGGATATATGCGGACGTGCATAAAGCATGTGCAGGATCATTTTGCTCGTTGAGTAATCGTTTTTTCATTCACCAAAGAGCAAGCCACATGTGCATGTTCGGCGGCACCTTGCGGTGTGAACACGCGCTCGCAGATCAAGCAGAGGCGCAGGTTTTGCTTGATGGCGACAAACACTTTGCCGATCTCTCGGCGCTGGTGATCGCTGCGCCACGGCTGCTTGGGTCGTTGGTAATCATCGACCGTAGCCTCACAAAGGTATACCGGGCTGACAGGCACGGACGCGGATTTCTCAACCATTAGATTCACTCACTTGGGGCTGCTGCGGGAAACCCCTTCAAGGACTTACGGTGCCACCCTTACCGCCTAAAGTCTTCAAAGTACGTTCGAATTCCACTCTCTCCGCCATGTTTTGAATGCATTAGAGGCGGCTACACAACAATTTACAAAACATTAGGCGGATTGCCCTGCGAACCGGCGCCAGCATGGTCTTCAGGCCGGGAGCTAAAGCTACATCAGCGGCGAACCAATGAAAATTTCCCAGCAAGAGAACGTGGCTTGGCGAGCGGCGGCACGTCATTGGTTCGGATGCGGCGCCGTATACGGATGGCAGCACGGTTCCTTGGCGGGCGTGAATTCCATGACTTCGACGCGGGTGCCGTCGGGATCGTAGGCGTCCAGACCCCATTTGCCGTCACGGCCAATTTCGGGGCCATCAAATTTCTGCAAGCCGTTCTTGTGGAGCTGGTCGGCAGCGGCGTGAATGTCTTTCACGCCGAGCGAAAAGTGATTCTGCACGCCGAGTTCCTTGTGGTCGGCGCCCGGGGGAATGTTGAGCATGTATTCGATCCAGCTGTCACCGTCGGGAACCTGGATTTCGTACCAGTCGAGGCCGTTATCCTTGAAGCCGCCATGCCAATAAAGGCGGAAGCCGAGCAAATCGAGGTAGAAGCGATTCTCGGCGGCCATGTCCTTCACCACGAAGCCGGCATGAATGAGGCGCGTGCTGACTTGTTCCGCGGGGGCTGAGAACTGGCGGTGCGCGGGCGCCTGCACGAAAGCAATGGGATGGCCTTCGGGATCCAAAAGAGAAAAGTGTGCCGTCCCGTTGATGTCCCTGGTGATCGTGCTCACTGCTGCCACATTGTGAGCCATGAGATACCGACGCATGCCCGCAGCATCGGTTGTGGCGAAGGCGATTTCGGCGAGGAAGTTTGCGGGAGGGTCGGAAGCCGCTTTCGCCAGCGCTATTTGCTGGTGCTCATTGATGATGAAACACGGGCGCATCAGGCCCGCGCAGCCGGCGTCGCGCGGGGTGAGGCCGAGAATCTTGCGGTAAAAGGCGACCGACTTCGGCAGGTCCGTGGACCAGAGGCGGACGTACGTGATGCCGGTGATTGGCGGTCGCGCGGGTTGATCCTGGGCGATCGAGGGAAGGGCGGCCAAGAGCAGCAAGAGTCCCGCGCCGAAGGTGAACGTAGCGCGCTTGGCGTACGTGCGCAATACGGTGAGCATGATGCGCGATTTTATCTCAGGAGGGCACGACTTTCGCGGAGGCATTCGGCGCAAAGGTACGAACCCGCGCTTCGTCCTCTCGTCGAATACAAACGGGCGCACCCGGAACTCGCAACGCAATTGCAGGAAGAATTGGATTGCGCTTTGCGGCATTTCTGCGGTGAGGGAGATCTGAAATGGGTGAGCCTACTCATGTGGGCGGGAGGCCGCCCGGTCAGGTGGCCCATCTCTGGAAAAGGAATACACGGGAGACCCGAAGCGCTACACCTCGGGGATCATTTCCAGGCGAGTCGTGGTCTTTCACGAGGCGTGACCGTATCGCGGAGCGCGAGGGCGACATCAAGGTGGCGAGAACGACCGCCCTCAGTTGGCGCATGAAGCTTCGTGACGTTCACTTGAAGGGCGGCTGCGAGATTAGCGGGATAGCTGCAGTATATGCGCGGCCCGGGCATTTCGGGGCCTGAAACTCGCTTTTGATTTTGACAGGATGTTGCTGTTCTCACGCGAACCGGGCGGAACCGGCGAAGTGATTGAAATTCTACCTACGACGCCTTTTGAATTACTGGGGTTTCTGGCTGCTGCAAGCTAGTCTAACTATATCACGTGAAGCTACCAAGCTTCTGTCACGCTGGAGAAAGCAGGGCTGGCTCCGAAGGATACTGGCTTGCAATGGTCCGGCGAAAGTGGGATAAAGAGAATCGTATTGTCTGGGAGGTTCTCTTGCTGAGCGGAATCTTGCTAGGATCTGCCGCTCAGAACAGAGCCTTCCTCCTTGCCTGCTAGACCTCAGCTACGGAAAGATAACTCAGCGCTCTTTGCTTAATTAACTACCGAGGATTGGCCGATTGGCCGGTTAAGAGATAGTAAGAATGCTGTCCGTGTCGGCACTAAGTACTTTATTTGACGCTTCCAATCAGCTTCGAATCCCACTCTCTCCGCCAACTCCCGTGGAATCAATAATTTATATGAGTTTTGGCGACGGAGGTGCAACCCACTCTTCCAACCGGTGTCTCTCTTTAGAATCAGTGAGATCCAGGTTTCGAACGTGCGACAAAGGTCCAATAAGCCAATTGTTAAATAGTATGCGGTACCGCGTCGCTGTCGGTCTGTGAGCCGATGCCTGAGAACGGGACTTCGATATTTTTCGATACGGAGGGTGTCTCGGACAATTTCGGTTCGGCTCCTTGGACGCATCAGCAGACACGCTCCGAGCTGAGTTTCGGTACAAAGAAACAGAACTCTTACCCTCATTGGGTCCTCGCGCTTGTCCTAGGGCGGCGCCAGAGATCCTGGTTTCGATTGGAGGGCGCCGTTTTCGCGGCAGGCGAAGCAAGCACGGACCTGCCAACCGAGGGATGCGCTTTCCGCAGCTACTTTAGTTCACCTCTTTATTACTGAATTACTGAGGTCGAGTTTTCGGTAGGAACAGATGTTCTCCGATGCCGAATCCAACAAACAGCTGAAGGTTCTGACCAACAACTTCACGCCGCCGGCGCTGACCATCCCCCAAATGTACAAACAGCGCCGACAAGTGGACACCCACGAGAGGTGTGCTCTGTCGCCGGCACCGCAGACTGTTGTTGCCCGCGCAATGCGGAGGATGGTCTACGATTAAAGGCAGCATTCCCACCCCTCATCGATGTTGCGCGATAAGTGGGCGTCGTCGCAGGAGATCATGATGTGTGCGCAAGCGGCGGATTCCCCGGAACATATCGGAACCAAGACAATCCAAAAACTGCAAAGAAGGATCATCCCCTACCTCTTCGTCTTGTACGTCATTGCTTATCTTGACCGGATCAACATCAGTTTTGCTGCCTTGACGATGAACAAGGCTTTAGCCATTACAAGCCAAGAGTTCGGCCTGCTCGCGGGGATTTTCTTTTTCGGCTATTTGCTTTTTGAAGTACCGAGCAATCTGCTGCTGCACAAGATCGGGGCGCGGATCTGGATTGCACGGATATTGATCAGCTGGGGAGTCGTCTCGATGCTGACGGGCTTTGCGCATAGTGTGCTCCACATTTACATTCTGCGATTCCTGCTCGGGGTGGCTGAGTCCGGTTTCTTTCCCGGGATCATCTTGTATCTGACCTACTGGTTCCGCCAGCGAGAACAAGCGCAGGCAGTTGCCTTGTTAATGACCGCGCTGGCGGCTTCCAATATCTTGGGCGCCCCGCTCTCGGGGGTGATTTTGGACCACGTCCACTGGTTTGGGATCAGTAGTTGGCGCTGGCTTTTTATTGTGGAGGCGGTTCCCGCTGTTATCTTCGGCGCACTGACCTACTATTTGCTGCCGAACCGTCCGACCGAAGCTAAATTTCTCACCCAAGAGGAGATCGACTGGATTGTTGCGGAGCTGGCTCGTGAAGAACGACGGAAACTAGAAAACTACAAGATATCTGCGCTGCAGGCATTGGCACATGTCCGAGTTTGGCATCTGGCATTTACATATTTCACTTCAGTCATTGGCTCGTACTCAATGAACTTCTGGATGCCGCAGATCGTAAAATCGCTGTCCAGTCTGTACTCCAATACCGTGGTCGGATTCCTGGTGATGATTCCCTACGTTGTGGGTTTAGTTGTGATGATTCTTGTTTCCCGCCATTCCGATCGCACGCGGGAACGACGTTATCATGCGGCCATCCCTCTGATCATAGGAGGAATTGCGCTGTGGTCGCTAGCCGTCACACGTTCTCCTCTTCTTTCCATCATACTTTTGTCGGGGGTGGTCCTGGGTATATATAGTTCCTTTGGCCCGTTCTGGTCACTGCCCAGCCAGTTCCTCTCCGGATTTTCGGCGGCTTCTGGCATTGCCTTGATTAACTCGATCGGGAACCTCGGCGGATTTGTGGGGCCCTATGCTCTTGGAGTCGTCAGCAGGAAAACGGGGAGCTTGCATCAGGGCTTGCTCCTGGTAGGAGTTTCCTTGTTCATGTCAGCCATACTCTTAATGCTCCTGCCCAGAGAAGGGCAGTTATCATCGGCATGATCAGGCTCGTGTGGGCATCGGGGCACGGCCCAGTCTCCCGATAACACACGATTAGAACTCGACTGGCGCTACGCGTGTTGAACGTGTTGAACCTGGTCGTTGACTCTCGTTTTTCCCCGTGCTAACTTCGTCCCTCAAATTCAGCTCTTGTTCAGCATTCCACATATTCAACAGTGCTGGTGATTGGGATTTCATTCCTCGTGAGCGCAGGGGGGACGGGCAGAGGAGGGGCACAGCCTATGCCGCCAATTCGCCTTCAGCATCCACACCATGTTGTCAATACACTGTTGCAATTCGCTACACCACGTGCAGCAGCAGTGATCGCAACGTTGCTCGTTTGTTGCTGCGCATCAGCACAAACCACAGGCAGCATGGTTGGGAAAGCGACCGATCCCAGTGGCGCGGTCGTGCCGGGAGTCGCTATTAAAGCTACCAATCAGGCAACCAGCTTCTCGCGCGAGGCGACCACCGGAGTTTCCGGCGAATATGTGCTCTCCCTGCTGCCGGTGGGCCATTACACCATCACCGCGCAGAAAGAAGGATTCGATCCATACCGTCTTTCCAATGTCGTCGTCAACGTAAACGAAAACATTCGCGTTGATGTGCCCCTCGGTTTGAAGAAGGTAGCAGAATCCGTTTCCGTCACCGCCTCCAGTGTGGCAGAAGTGGAAACGCGCAGCGCCACGCTGGGAAAAGTAATCGACGAGACCAAGATTGCGGACTTGCCCCTGAACGGTCGCAACTTCCTTAACCTTGCAGTGCTGCAGCCCGGCGTGGTGCCGGCTATGTCGCTGGGGTCGAACAATACGCCTGAGTTTCCGGGCGGCGAGAAGTCTGATTTTCAGGTCAACGGATTGCGGCTCCAATCCAACAACTTCCTTCTAGACGGCGCCGATAACAACGAACCCTTCCTCGGTACCGCCATGGCTACCCCTTCGCCCGATGCGCTGGAGGAGTTCAAGATTCTGACTAACAATTATGGGGCTGAATTCGGTGGGGGTGGCGGTTCGATCGTCAACATCATCACCAAGGGCGGGACCAACCAATCTCACGGCAGCCTTTACGAGTTTTTCCGCAACGACGTACTCGACGCCGGGAACTTCTTCGCCATTAAGAAAGACAAGCTGCGGCGCAACCAATTCGGCGGCACGTTTGGTGGCGCGATCATCAAGGACAGGACGTTCTTCTTTTTCAACTACGAGGGATTCCGGTTGCGACAGGGTCAAACCCAAATCGCCACCGTGCCGTCGGACGCGCAGCGAGCGGGGATCTTTGCCAGTGGAACCGTGACCAACATCGACCCGACTGCCACGGCTCTCTTACCACTGATTCCACGAGCCAATGTTGGTACCAACGAGTTCGTCTCATCTCCCGTGCAGGTGCAAGATACCGACCAGTATAACGTCAGGATCGACCACAAGATCAACGGCAAGAATTACCTCAGTGCACGCTATTTCCTGATCAACGGCACAAATGACAGAAATTTCACCAACACGCTCTTTGGTGTGTCCATTAACCTCTCCAATTTCCCCCTGCAGGACGACTATCGCATCCAGAACCTGGCGGTAAGCGACACTCATTTCTTCACCACTACGTTTTCCAACGAATTTCGCTTCGGGTTCAATCGTGGCCGCTTTGACAGCGCGATATCGACGATCGTGCGCGATCCAGCGTCCTTGGGCTTCAATCTGCCCAGTACCAAGGCCGTGCACAATATGCCCCTGATTGCACTCGCCGGCTACACTGCATTCGGCACCTTTAATGACTCACCCTCTTTCCGCCGTGAGAACACGTACCAGATCCAGGACAATCTCACCTGGATGCACGGGCGTCACTCTCTCAGATATGGCGTACAAATCCTGAAAAACCAGATGGACATCCCCAGCAGCGATTCGATCGGGGAGGGCGCGTTCCTCTTCCTCCCCAAGGTGGAAACCGCGACCACGAATTACCTTCCTATACAAGACGCTTTTGCGAACTTCCTGCAGGGACAATTCGACCTGTTCACCCAGGCCGGTGGCGTAACCACTCGGGCATGGCGCTTCTCTTCCTATAACTTCTATTTCCAGGATGACCTACGGGTAACCCCAACGTTCATGTTGACCCTGGGACTGCGTTACGAGTTGCCGATACCACCGACCGACACCAAGAATCGCGTCGTCGCCTACAGGCCGGGAACACAATCCACAGTTCACACGAACGCCCCGCCGGGATTATTGTTTGTCGGTGACCTGGGCATCACGCGCTCCACGATCCAGACGGACAAAAACAATTTTGCCCCGCGCGTCGGTTTCGCCTGGGACCCGAAAGGCAACGGCAAGATGAGCCTGCGAGGAGGCTACGGAATTTTTTACGATCGTCTGATTGGCTTGCTGCCATTCCAGTTTGGTTTGGATCCGCCGTTTGACATCATCCCATCCGTTCCCAATTTCGTGGAGAACCACGTGATACCAGGTAGCAGTTTTGGCGATCCTTTTGCTGGCGGCAGTCCCTTCGCGGGCAAGACCGCGCAGCAGGTGGCGGATTCCAACATCTTCCCGCTGTTCTCGTTTTTGCAGGTCATGGATCCCAGAATGCGCACGCCTTATGTTCAGCAGTGGAATCTCACCTACCAATACCAGGCTGCTAAAGACATGGTGTTGGAAGCCGGCTACGTTGGAACCAAGGGGACCAAGTTGGTACAACCCGTAGATTTGAATACGCAAGTTGGCAGCGGCAGGCCGCTGGTACCGAACTTTTTCCAGCTGTCGAATTATCAGACCACCGACAATTCCAGCTACCAGGGCCTGCAGATTAGCGCCAATAAGCGCATGGATTACGGCCTGACATTCCTGGGATCGTACACGTGGTCACACTCCATTGACGGCAGTTCAATCCCCGTAAACTTCCTCAACCCGAGCAGCGAAGCCATCTTCCCGGAAGATAAAAACAACTTGCGCCTCGACCGTGGTAACTCCGCATTCGATACGCGTCACCGCTTCGTATTGAGCGCTCTCTACGAGTTGCCGGTCCTTAAGTCGAGTTCTGGATTTGCCCACCAAGCTTTGGGAAATTGGCAGGTGAACGGCATTCTGACCTGGCAGACCGGCTTCCCGTTCACCGTGCTGGACACTTCCGATCCTAACCTGGATGGCCAGCCGACCGACCGTCCCAACCAGGTTGGCAATCCTTTCGGCCCAGACACGCGAACTCCGCAAAAGTGGTTTGATGCTGCCGCCTTTGTCCATCCCCACCTCGGCACCGACGGCCTAGTGGCACGGAATAGTCTGGAGGGACCCGGGATTAGCAACCTGGATTTCTCATTGTTTAAGAACTTCCGCGTAAGTGAAAGGCAGAACGTTCAATTCCGAGCGGAATTTTTCAACCTGTTCAACCACCCGAACTTCGATATCCCAGTGAGCGACTTCAATTCGCCGGCAGTGGGACAGATCCACGACACCCGGTTGCCGAATCGCCAGCTCCAGTTTGCGCTGAAGTACACGTTCTGAGGTAGACCGCCACGATCGGCCGGAATCCGGCTGGTCTCCAAGTTGTGACAGTTGAAAATTTGCGACAACGGAAGGCTACAGGCGTGCCGCGGAACCGCGTAGCAAGCCCCAGATCAGGCCCGCAAAGGCCAGGATGACGAGCATAGCACCGGCAGCGGCTATCGCCTGCGCGGAGCGTCCGCGCACATAGATTTCGGCCACAACCCCGAGCGGAAACACGCAAATCCCTGTGAGGAGGGCGATTGACAGCGTTCGTTTTCGCTTCTCCGGCAGATTGATAAGCGGATAGACGAGTGCCACCAGCAGTAGTACCGTGGCCAGCTTGATGATATGTGTATGAGCATCCACGATACGGGTCAAGGTGTAGCTCTTATTTTCAGCGACCTCGATAGCCTGCTGGGCATCGTTTTGCAAAGCCAGCTCTGCCGCTGTCCAGTACACCCGGGACTGCAGCACCGGCAGAGTGTTGTATCGTACTGCGGCAGCGTGCCCCAATCCAACCACAATGCCGGTCGCAATCAGCCAGAGGGCGGCAGCCGTCAGGGTTCGTTGCCAGCTGCTCATGGTGCGTACCCGAGTTCATCGGCACCGGTCTGCCGCACTAACCCGCACAACATCGCGAACAATGCAATTATGCTCATGATGCCGAAAGTGTCGGCGAACCCCGCGGGCACCAGGCCGAAGATCGAGGCAGAGTAGGTACAGATCGGCATGACACCCCCGCCGATGCAGAACAGGATTGCCCACCGGCGCTTCCACCGGTCACTGAGGAGGACGAAATTCTGTACAAACCCCAGCAGCACCGCCATGGTTCCCATCTCGATGACATGCGAATGCGCCGCGGTGACGATCGCGATCTTGGATTGCAACGAACGGTGTGCGGTGATTGAACTGGTTGCAGCCGTGTTGTTCCGCGAGACCGCCGCCTGAAGCGCCGAATGCAATAAGCTGATCTGCTGGGGCTCGTGTTGCGTGACAAACACCCAGGCATAGTAGAAGCCGAAAACCATTCCGGCCAGTATGAGGAGGGCTCCAATCCGCAGCAAGATTTGGCTGCTGGCCGACGACAATAGCCGGGATGTCTGAGCGTTGAAGTTGCTTCTGGAGGAAATTCCGCGCAATCCTGCGATCGTTCCGAGAACACCGACGAGGACTAGCGTGCCCCCCGCAGCCGAAGCTATCAAAATCGCATCGCGCACTGGTGGAGTGGTCCAATAGCTCACAAAAACCGACACGCTTTGGATCAGGCCGCCTGCCACAATGCACAAGGCCAGAGCAAGGCGAACCCGCTCCGAATATTTGTTCAGCGGCTGCAGTAGCGCCAGGACAATTGCCAGGAAGCCGTACGCTATCAGGTGCGAGTGCGTATCCATGATGCGCCCACGACGCTCAAGCAGTTCCTCAATACGGCCGTAGTCGGTGCTAGCCGCGGCCAGATCTCGCTGCTCGATGGCAGGAATCATGCTTCCAATCCATTCCCTGCGAATCTGTGCTGACGCTGCGTGCGATATGAAGATTGCGAAAACTTCTCCCAGCAGCATGCCGGAGAGGATGAGGGCAATGCCTCCGAATACCAGGAGTCGCGTCACGGGCGAGCGTCGGTCGCTAACTGGCGCAGTTCCAGGGGCATTCATTTGTAGAAATTGTCGATTGCGTTCTTAACCCAGTTCGGATTATCCCAATCTTTATACTTGGCGCGGATTTCTGGCTCGAGTCCCTTTTCCGCTTCTGCCAGAGCGTTTCCTTGCGATTTCATTTGCTGGACTCGATCGCGGACGAACTCAAGGTACTCGCGCATCTTGGTGATCAGGCTTGCGTCGCCAACTTCGCCGTGCCCCGGTACCACAATGGCCGGATTCATCTTCTCCATGCGCTCGAGCATCTTGATCCAGTTGCCGCCGTTCGCATCTGCATCGGGCATGATGGGGAAGAAGCGGTTGACGACCACGTCCCCACCAAACAAGATCCTCTGCTTGGGAAGAAAAACGAATTCATCCCCCCGGGTATGGGCAGGTCCCCAGTGCAGTAGTTGGACGGGAATATCGCCGAGATCGACCTCCGCTTCTTCGCGGAAGGTTACGTTAGGCATTCTCATGCGTACCGGTTTCAGCAGGCCAGCAATTTCAGGGCTGAAGCCGTTGAACATCCTGATAATATCTGCGCTCTTTTCCATCAACTCGGTTTTCTGCGCCATCGGATAGATGATGGTTGTGCCAGAAGGAAATGCCTGCGCACCCATTCCATGCTCGGGATGGAAGTGGGTCATGGTCAGGTAAGCGACGCGTTCACTGGTGATCTTCTTCACCTCGTCCAGCACGGTCTCCGCATTCTTCGGGCCCATGCCGGTATCGATGACCAGCACGCCATCCCGGCCAACGATGATCCCGATGTTTGGAACCAGATTGACCCTCTGGTCCGGTATTACGTAGATGTGTTCGGCGATTTCGCGTGTCTTCCCCGAGGAGACGAGCGGCGTTTGGTTCTGTGCGCAAACCACTGTGGCGAGAACCATAACGATCGGCGCGACAGCGCAACTTGTACGACGATTCATCTTTTATTTTTTGCAATTGTCAATCGCTGTTGACGAAGCCAGTCAGTGTACATCGAGACACAGCAGCGAACAACTACGTGGAAACCTACGTGGAAACCTAGCATGGTAGAAAAATACGGATGTGACCTTCTCGGGCGCTCTCCAAATGACGGGAGACATGCAGCACTTTGGTCCTTACTTCGGACGAAAGGTTTGTGGCATCCTGGTTCTTCTACCGGGGGATTACCTCAAACGACGCGCCGCGAAGTCGTAACCGGAAGCACTTTGTCGTCACGACCACAGTGGCGTCGAACGCTAATCCGTAATGTCGGTCGCCGGCGGGGACACAGGTTCAGGGCGGTTCCGGGTTCTTGCCGGTCGGAGCCCACGTGGCCCGCGGACCCATGCGGCGACTTCTCAAACCGCCGAGTCGCCGCGTTTGTGCTGGCGCAAAGAGGGACGATTCAGCCACAGCACATTTACACAACAATAAGGTGAACAACCATAGCTTTACATGAGCAAAACGCACAGCCATCCGTATCAGCTATGTTGGACAGCCAGGCACATTGCTCATCGATGGTGGTCTTGAAGACCCCAGCGTCGGATATTCCGCGAAGCTGCGGTTTGCCTCGGATCCACCCCCGCTGCCTCCGTTGGCCCGAGCCTAGGGTGTAGGGCGGAATTGCTGAATTAGGGCTGATGGTCGGTGCGGCAGATCCGATGATGGCATTTCCCGCAGGAACGACCTTTACGCCCTACTCTGTGTTGCGGAAAAGTTGTGGCGAAGGACAGGTCGTGCTGTTTCATCGCCGTGAATTTACTACCGACGCCGAACCGCGATGTTTTGGTTCCCTCTTGACTAGCTATACTAATAGAAGTATTTACGTATAATGGTATCTTTAGAGCGCCCGGTAGTTTGGGTTGGCTCGAGCCGAAGAGACCTGCGCGGTTTCCCGCGCGAGGTCCGGCGTAACATTGGCCAGGCTCTGTATGCCGCCCAACAGGGTGAAACGGATCCATCCGCAAAGCCGCTAAGAGGTTTCGGTGGAGGGTCTGTGGTCGAGATTGTTGCAGATCATGAAGGCGACACATGGCGCACTGTCTATACTGTCGGGTACGCGGAGGCGATCTATGTATTGCACGCCTTTCAAAAGAAATCGAAGAGGGGCATCGCCACACCGCCGAAAGATATTGACCTTATCCACCGCCGCCTTGGTGACGTCGAACGGCTGCGGAAAGAAGCGCAGAATTAACTATTTCGGAGAGGCGCTCGCAGCGGAGACAAGGTCCAGCGACTGATAACAGGAGCAAGCGAAAATGACTACCAGAGTGGGGGAAAAAGTAAGGGTGGAAAAAAGCAGTGGAAATGTCTTTGCTGACCTTGGTCTTCCCCATCCGGAACAGGAACTCTTGAAAGCAAAGCTCACGCTACAAATCTACCGCCTCATCAAAGGACGCGGCCTAACGCAGGCTGAAGCTGGGAAGATTCTTGGCATCAAACAGCCTCACGTCTCTGCATTGATGCGCAACCGGTCCGGCACTTTTTCGGTCGAGCGTCTCATGGACTTTCTCACCGCCCTTGGGCAAGACGTGAAGATTACGGTAACGCCAACGCGCAAGGAACACGGAGAAGTGTCTGTCGTGGCGTGATCAATGCTCGTGAAAGCGAGGTAAGGTAGGAGTGCAAATCTGGCCCTGACGAATCGCGGCAAGTGATCATGCTATCGGCGGACTACGTTCGTAGTGACGGTACGCCGACCTGGATCAGTCGCACACCAACTTGTGGGTTTAAGGACGGGCACGGGCGAGTATTGGCTACACAACATTTACACAACAATAAGGTAAGGTGAACAACCATAGCTTTACATGCGCAAAACGCACAGCCAGCGCGCTGCATGTCATTGAATTTACGTTCTAACGCTAATTCGAATCCCACTCTCCGCCATAATTTCAACCACTGGCAGAGATTGAAATCACTTTGAAATCAATTGGCGCGAAGCAGAGCGAATCGCTGCAGTCATCACGCCTCAGCTCGGACGCGTGGAACCTCCTCATGTAACGAATCGAACGCCACTGCGATGCCGATGGCTGACGTTGGCGTGCTCGTTTCACGCGAATAACGTGGCCTGCGAGGTGAAGCCGAATCATGTTGTTCCCCTTCAAATACTCCACCACGAACTCAATGTACTGGCCGTCGTCCAAGCCGAAGTCGGAGTAGAAGAAAATGCCTCGTGGAGAGACGTCCCGCACGAAGGCGACGTGCTCCTTAGAGCGGGCGGCACCTACCGTGATCCAACCTGCCAGACGGATGAAGGCTCGTGGAGCGTTGCGGTGGGCTGTGAACAAACTGTGCTCACTTGGGACGCTCTGACTGGTGGATTCGGGCATGTCTCCCCCTTCGTCCGGGGGAGGGCTACGTCCGTTATCCGAGGACGGCCTGTTGTGGATTTGGCTGTCCTCCTTGGGAAACATCACACCGTTTTCAATTCTCGCAATGTGCTTTTTTGTGGTTTCATTTTCTGCGAACCTTCACCCGCATCCATCCGGCAGGAATCCCAAGCCCCTCGTGAAATCCGCTTCGGATTGAAAAATAGGCTGCTGTTCCTTCTTTGTTTCGGGTGTTACCAGGAACACACTCCGATTTCAGCGTTGTCCGATCCACTCGATCCACTACGATCCACTACGAGCAGTTGTGCGGCAGCCCAGGCATGACTATACTGTCCGCCATCATCCCTAATTCATTCTCTCCGCTTAGCAGTTGCGACTCATGTTCTGGCTTGGAGCTGATTCCAAGCCGGTAACGCTAACTCGTACCAGTATTAAGGAATCATTCGTCGTACAAACTCGGAGTCCAGGAGCCCCTCATGAACCACATCCGAGGCAATCTGATTTTCCTGATGATCGCGTGTTCCGCGGTCATTGCGCATGCGCAACTGGTAACAGCGAACCTGCAGGGAGTAGTTACGGATTCCAGCGGAGCCGTGATTGCCGGCGCCAGCATAACGGCTTCCGATTCCGAAACCGGGGTGCAGCGGACCACCACCACCAACGCTGACGGTTTTTACCGCTTCAACCTGCTGCCCCGCGGTCAATATGAGCTTCAGGCCCAGAAAAGCGGGTTCGCCGGGGAACGATTGAAAGTCACTCTGACCGTAGGCGATACCATCACTGCCAACCTGGGGCTGAAAGTTGCCGGAAGCTCAGAGCAAATCCATGTCAGCAGCTTCGCGACTCAGGTAGACACTTCGACTTCGCAGATTGAGCAGCCGGTATCGCAGGTACAGATTGCCAATCTGCCCATCAATGATCGCAATTTCCAGCAACTTGCAAATCTGATTCCGGGAGCGGCACCATCGCCTTCCTACGACCCGACCAAGCGACTCTATGGCGGTGTGGTTTCGGGTGGAGCGACAGCACGCAGTTCGGGCATCAGCGTGGACGGTGGCAATTTCAATGACAACATCGTGGGTGGCCCGGTAGGACTCGTGCCCGAGGACGCAATTGAGGAATTCCAGGTCATTACCAACCAGTTTTCGGCAGAATACGGGCACTCTTCCGGGCCGTTCATCAACGTAGTAACGAAATCCGGCACGAACACCCTGCACGGAAGCGGCTTCCTGCTCTACCGCCAAAAAGATTTGCAAGCGAACGGATTTTTCGAGAAGACCAAGCCTGACTTTAATCGCGAGCAGTTCGGAGGCGCGGTGGGCGGACCACTGATCAAGGACAAAACCTTCGGGTTTTATGCTGTCGAACGCAATCGCCAGCAGAAGGCGCAGACCATCGATACAGGAGGCGTCTATCCCCAGTTCGAAGGATCATTCGCCGCTCCCTTCCGCGACCTGTTGATGGCGGGAAAGCTCGATCATCATTTCGACCCTTCGGAGAGCTTGAGTTTCCGCGCATCGTTTCAGCGCAATACCTCGCGCGAAGGCCTGCGAGTCGATCCCAATCTTCTATACGGAGGTCCGCCGACGGAAAGCGCCTTTCAAATTGCAACCAACGAAAATATTTCGTGGCAAGCCACCGAGACTTCCCTGATATCGAGCCGCACGCTCAATCAGTTCGTGGTGCAGTTCAACCGTTTCATCAACAACCTGAAGCCTACCAGCGAGGGTATCAACCTTCGTTTCCCCTCCGTGGTTATAGGGCAGAGTTCTTCCACACCACAGAATGTACAGCAGGATCGGCTGCAGTTCCGCGACGACTTCTCCACCCAGGCCAACTGGCATGGGCTGCACAATATCAAGATCGGGACCGATCTAAACCCGCACATCAAGTACAACGCGCTTTTCGATCTGGTGAAAAACACGTCGTTCTTTTTCTCCGTCGACGATCCTGGGATCACCTGCTCTTCGTCTACGAGCTGTACGACCACGCTGCCCAAGTCGGACTTTTTCGCGCTGCGCGGAATTGGGTCCACGAAAGAAGATGGCGGCACCGCCTGGCAGATGGCTTACTACGTGCAAGATGACTGGAAAGTTAGCCGCCAACTGACGCTGAATCTCGGCCTGAGATACGAATTCGAGAGCGGCTTCATCGATGCCGGCTTCCGACAGCCGCTGGAAGGGTTGGCGCCTTTCTTCGACAGCCGAAAGCGCAAGAATCCAAAACTGAGCTTCGGACCACGCCTAGGCTTCGCCTATGACCTGCGCGGGAACGGCAACACGGTGCTGCGTGGCGGTTTCGGTATGTACTACGATTCGACGGTGTGGGAGATCGGCTACATCGATCGCACGTTCAACGGAGTGAAATACTTCATTGATACATTTTCTCCCACGCAGCCGGACGTGAACGATCCGGCCTTTCAGGTGACCCTGCCACCGCCCGGAGGCTTCGCCGTGGACGGCCGCGTGAGTCAGCCTTACACGGAGCAGTGGTCGGTTGGCGTGGGACAAAAGTTGCCGTGGGGCGTTGTGCTGGACTCCAGCTACGTGCATATTCTGGGAATCCACGGCTGGATGAGCCGGGAACTGAATCCGGGCGGATTGCTTTACCCGACGCTGGGACTGTTCACAAGTTTCCAGAGCACCAACATCAGCCATTACAACAGCTTGCAGATAAGCGCACGCAAGAGTCTGGAGAAGCGGGTCCAGTTTCAGCTTGCGTACACGCTGTCGAAGGCCGTCGGCCTCTCTGATGACATCTTCGAGCCGGGAGTGCCGCAGGACAGCAACAACATCTTCGCCGACAAAGGCCCTACACTACGTGATGCCCGCCATCGCTTCGTGCTCAGTGGGATCGTCAACCTGCCTCTGGGTATGCAAACCTCGAATATTCTTGCGATTCAGAGCGGACGGCCATTTAACATCAGCACCGGCACCGACGATAACGGAGACGGCCATTTCAAGGATCGTCCCCCTGGGGTGGGACGGAACACCGGTCGCGCAGCCGCGACCTACGTCTGGGATACGCGCTTGTCACGGCCGTTCAAGATCGGCGAACGGGTGGAGATTAGTCCCACGTTGGACATGTTCAACGTCGTCAACCATCCAAACTTCGATGCCGAATCGTACAACGGGGTAATCAGTTCCCCGACCTTCGGCAAGCCCAGCGATATCATCTCGCCGCCTCGCCAGCTGCAACTGGGCGTGCGGGCGACGTTCTAGAGATTTTTCGATTAACAAACGGCAATAATCACGAAGAACACGAAGGACGACCTTTGGAACGTGGTTCTTCCTTCGTGTCCCTCGTATCCTTCGTGGTTTTTTTGTAACAATGCAAAACAGGAGGACTGCGTGATCACTAAGTTTCTGGCAGCCACGCTGTTGATTGGGGGTGCGGTCAATGCGCTGGCACAAACGTCGGCGAGTAATCTGGTCAAATACCACGCCACGATCAATGATGCGAAATATGTATACGCAATGGTGCCGCCGGTGGCCCGGCTAAAATCCGGCGACGTTCTGGAGACCAATACCGTGGATGCCTTCGGTAACGCGATTCAAAAGCCCGGCGACTCTCTGAGCTCGGTGAAAGGCGACAATCCACTCACCGGTCCGTTCTACATCGAAGGCGCCGAGCCGGGCGATACACTGGAGGTTAAGATCCTTCATCTCGAAGTGGACAGCAACCAGGGGGTGGGCGCATTTGCCCCGGGATTTGGAGCGCTCAATGAAACAACCTATACTCCCATGCTGCATGCGCCGCTGCCGGAGAGAATCTGGTTTTATCCCATAGACCATGTCACGAACACTGCGACTTTCCGCGCGCTAGACTCGGATTTCTCGGTGAAGATCCCGCTCCATCCATTTTTCGGTTGCATCGGAGTGGCGCCAGCAGGAGGCGAGGCACGCAGTTCGATAGTTCCGGAGGCCTTTGGGGGCAATATGGATTCTCCTGAGGCGAGCGTGGGGAACACCGTGTATTTTCCCGTGAATGTGTTAGGAGCGCTGTTGTACATGGGCGATGGCCATGCTGCGATGGGCGACGGCGAAATCGCGGGAACAGCGATTGAAGTTCCACTGCGGGCACGGATACAGGTGAGCGTTATAAAAGGCCACAAAATCAACTGGCCCCGCTTCGAGAACGAAGATGCGATCATGACGGTCGGGGCCTATCGACCCTTGGATGATTGCCTGCGCATCGCGTTCAGAGAGCTGGTGGCATGGATTCATAAGGACTATGGATTGTCAGAACTGGATGCGTATGAACTGCTCTCCAAAGTAGCGAGGATTCACTTGAACGAGATGGTGGACCCCAACTACGTGATAGTGGCGTCGATCGAGAAGAAGTTTCTGCCGACGAAGAAAAAATAAGCGCTTTCGCTGGCAAATTCCATATGACCCTTGGTTTTGGCAGCAATGGGGCCGCCACCCGGCACCCAACTGGTACTTGGGACCTCCTCCCCCAATTCGGTCACGGTTGACAGACCCTTAAAACACAACAATTACACAACATTAGGCGGAATGCCCTGCAGAACCGGCGCAGCATGGTTTTCGGGCGCCTGCCCAGGATGCTTCTCTGTCCTCGTGCTGGTGAAAAACAAAGCCCCCAGTCTTCTGTGCGCTTCCTTTATCGGGTTCTTTCTGAAATTTTCATTCCTACCGCCCCGCCCGCGCCAGCTTTAGATCCTCGTGCTCAAAGGCCGACGCCATGCGATCAATTTCCGTTTGTTTCAAGCCGTGTCGCGCCGCCTCGTCGCGCCACTTCGCGACGGCGTTCCCTACCTCACTAGCGGTCTTGCGGGCTTTTGCTTGATCCAGTTCGAAATAGGGCGCAACCTCCATCGCCAGCTCAAGGGAGGCTGTGCTGTCATCCTCGTTGATCGCCATCGTCAATATGCGCGGGTTGACGTCAACGGGCACCGGATTGAGGTCGTAGGCGGGTGACAGGCGCCAGCCTCCGGCACCCATGTACAGAAAACCGTGATTGCGCAGGTGGTCGTCAGTATTGGAAATCAGAATATTGAAAACCAGCCGCCGCCACAGCGCTTCAATGTCCGCTTTGGGCGTGGCTCCGTGCTGGCGCAGCGCGTCGACCATTTCAAGGTAGCTGCGTGTTTCAAGGTCCTTCGAGCCCAGCATGCTCATGGCGGAGAGGAAGGGAATGCGTCGCGTCCCGTCCCGGTCGAAACGCCGCAGCAGAAGCACCGGCTTCTTGCCAATCTTTTCTACGCGCGCGGAAGGCACTGGTATGCCTGCCTTCTGCGCCAAAGCAAGAGCGACGGATTCCCATATCACTGTATTGACTTCGTCATCCTTACGGGGAAACTTCGCGATCGTGAGATGACCGTCCTTTTCAATGACCGAGGCTTTCGGACGCGCGCCGCCAAGTGATGATCCCGGAGCGAACAACAGACGGAGATCCTCTTCCGTATCCTTGTCCTCCATGACGTGCTCGGCCGCCGAAAGCAATTCCGGCAATTCGACCAGAGGCGGGATACGCTTGACCCCTTCTTCCCGCAGGAACGGTCCGCCTTCGCGTTCGGCAAAGCGGAGCGCACCCTGGCGCGCTTCGTCATTCACCAGCAGCAGGAAGTCGATCTCCTGCAGCGTGCGCGGCGTGCCCCCCTCGCGTTCCGCGCGCCTTCGTTCAGCCCGGCGCATCAGCGCCCGCCCCCACCGGTCCGGCGCGGAATCACCGATCGCGCCGAACATCGATGTGTCGGCCGGCGTGTGAAAGGGACCAGGACCAAGCTGCAGGGCAGGTTCTAGCGAGAACCGCGCCGGATTGTCCAGCCACGTTCTGTCGTATTCGAAAGTGGCGCCCTCCTTATTTTTACGCACACGGGCCCACAGCCGCCCGACGAGTTGTGGCGTGCCGTCAAGATCGACGTAAACAAGGGCTTCTCTGTCCATCACTCCTCTTTCGCGCCTTTGTCTTTGCGTGCTATCCGGATACGCTGCGGCAGATGCTCCTCTTCCAGCTGCAGACCTGTGCTATCGTTTCTCGGATCGGCCAGATCGGCGAGACGTTCGGCCATGCCCATCACGAATAGCACTGTGGCGTAGTTGCCGATGGCCACACCGGGATCACCCTTTTCAATTTTGACCAGCGTAGTCCGGCTGATCGAAGCCCGCTGTGCGGCGATGGCCGTGGGGATGCGCCGCCGCCGCCGGGCATCCCGTATGTCGTGGCCCAACTTGCGGAGCGCCCGCCTGACAGGCAGAGGCAGCACGTCTGACGATCGGCTAGTTCTCATTTTTAAAGTCCACTATTATGGTCTTTATATCGTTTAATGTACATTATTATGGACTCTAAGTCAATGTAGCTCACGCCTTGCGGTGGCCGCCCAACGCTACCCCCATTCCCTTTGTACTTCCCCCCCGTTTTTCCTAAGGCTTATCCCGCTCATGTCGCTGGTGCTACCTACTGAGCATTAATCATGTGCTGATCATCATCATCGTCATGCCAGTCATCGTGATCCTGCTCATTCTCGCCGCGGTTCTCGATTTCGGTTTTCAAGCCTGACGCAGCGTGGGCCGCGCGTGCCGTCAACGGCCCGCCCGCTCCGAGTTTCCGTGTGGACAATACCGGGACATTAGGCAAGGCGTTTCCCGGGGCACCGCAGCCCTTGTAACCGCCGAGAAGGGGCACGCGATCGTTCCCCACAACTCCCACGCGACGTTCTCCCGCGGCGTTACTAAGCTGGAGTAGCCTCATCGCAGCCCCTCCACCACGGAGGAGAAGTCCTTCTTTCCCCAGCCGCGTTCACGGGCACGGTCGAATACCTCCGCGGCTGCCAGACCTGTATTAAGGCGCACGCCCGGCGCACCAGCCTCCTTGTTGGCGTAGTTAAGATCTTTGAGCATAAGCTGGAGGGCGAAATTGACGTCATCGTAATTCCGCGAGGTCATACGTTGCGACATAATCTTGACCAACGGGCTTCCCGGAGCGCCATCGTTGAGGACTTGTAACGCCTGCTCACGATTCAGCCCGCTATGTTCAATTAGCGCCAGTGCTTCGCCAAATGAAGCCGCCTGCACACCGCAAACAAAGTTGTTGATCAGTTTTATGAGTGCTCCGCTCCCAGTGGCTGCCATATGCAGAACATCGCGGCCCATCAGCTTCAAGACAGGCCGGCCCGGGGCTGGGGATAACAATTGAGGAAGACGCCCTGAAGCAATTCGCAGTAATCGAATAGAACTCGCACTCGGCGACGAGACCGAATTGCGCGCCGAACCGCTTGTCAGAGCCGCCTCCAAGATCTGATTGAGGTCAAAAAACCTTTGGCGGTTTGCGAGCGCAGCGAGCAAGAAGAAATGGAGGGCGCGGGCGGAATCAAACAATCAAACCGACGTAAGGTTCTGCAGAGCGACCTGTGCCTTGCAGGTTTTTGGATTTCCATTCGGCGCTTGCTCTTTCACGACGAGAACTCACGGCCCGACACATTGGAGATCCTGTGACTACCGAAAATTCCCTCCGAGCTGAAAATGCGAGGTTTACGATTCCTCGTGAGAATCAAAGCGGTCTCCACGATGAACTCGCTGCTCGTCGCCCTTTGTGCTCTAATCACTTCCTTAATCTCGTAAAGTGCACCGGAATAGAAAATCTCGTCACGCGAGGCATCCCATACCAACCGTTCTCGAGAAATCGGGACCCAACAGAATGTTTGCATGATTGAGGTAGACAGGCGGCAACCGCTGATGATCAGCCGCCTGATTTCCAGCTTGGGGCTAGGACTTGCGCAAATGTCGTCGCGCCGAGCGCGAGGAATTCGTTGTGTCCGGCGAAGGGGAAGCGTACGATGCACTCGCTGGAGAATCCCATCGTAAATTCCGGCTCGGGATTCAAGAAAATTAAGGTGTATGCATGTTGAAATCCGGTGAAAGCTTTGAAACGGAGACGTATCGCAAGGCTGACGTCCGCTTACTTCCGTTTCTCTTCCTTTGCTACATTCTGGCCTATCTCGATCGGGTGAACGTTGGGTTTGCGAAGCTGCAGATGCTGAAAGATCTGTCTCTGACCGATGCAGCTTTCGCTACTGGCGCTGGTATTTTCTTCATCGGATATTTCTTTTTTGAAGTTCCCAGCAATGTGCTCTTAAAGAAATTCGGGGCGCGCATGTGGATTGCCAGGATCATGATCTCGTGGGGGGTCATATCCGCCTGCATGATGTTCGTAAGAGGCGAGCGGTCTTTCTATGCCCTGCGATTTCTCCTAGGCATCGCCGAAGCCGGTTTCTTCCCGGGGATCATCTTTTATCTCACGTTGTGGTATCCCTCGAAACACCGGTCCACACGAACCGCCTGGTTTGTCGCGGCGATTGCAGTTTCCGGAGTCATCGGCAATCCCGTGTCCGGTTGGATCATGGATCGGCTATCGGGCGCGGCAAATCTGGCGGGGTGGCAGTGGCTGTTCCTAGGCGAGGGCATCCCCTCGATTGTGGTCGGCTTTTGGGTAATCTATTATCTGGACAGCAGCATTGAAGAAGCGAAATGGCTTACGGCGGAAGAAAAAGCGCTGCTCGCAAGCAATCTCTTAGCAGAAGACCAGCATAAGACTCAACATAAACTGATGGATGCCTTCACCAGCGGAAAGGTGTGGGCGTTATGCGCGATCTATTTCACATTGATGGTTGGCTTGTACGGCATTGCTTTCTGGTTGCCCACGATCGTGAAGGCCTTCGGTATAAAAGGCTATTTCGGGGTCGGCCTGATTAGCGCGGTGCCGTACGGTGTGGCGGTGATCGGGATGATCCTTCTGAGTCATCATTCGGATCGAACGGGAGAGCGGCGGCTGCATTATGTGGTGAATGTTACCGCCGGAGCCGTTGGCTTAATTTTGAGCGGGGTTTTTGCTTATCAGCCTGTTCTGGCCATCATTTTCTTGTCCATCGGCACCCTCGGGGTTATTGGGTCCATGCCGTTGTTCTGGCCGTTGCCGTCTGCATTTTTGGCCGGGACCGCTGCCGCTGCCGGTATCGGCATTGTGAACTCGGTGGGGAACCTAGGCGGTTATTTCGGGCCCAATATCCCGATCTGGGCCAGAGCTGTTTCTTCCGACAAATCCGCCGCCTTGTATATCATTTCAGCGATTTTGATGGTCGGCGCGGTTTTGACCTATTTCTTCATACCGAAGACTCTGCGCGTCAAAGTTGGGTCTTGACTGAACTCGGTTTCCCAGAACCTGTTGCAGGTAGCTATCCTACATTCCGCAGTTTGAGAGCAGTTTCCGGAGCTCTCCCGATTTACGCATAGACTTGCGGGGATATTGAGATGAGGCTCAGGATCTGTTCTTGGATTGGACTGAGCGGGTCGGTGAAAATCTGTACCATTTGGCCGTCTCTGGAAAACAAGAGATGCCGAGCGCGAGAGCTAAACACACGAATCACTTGCTCGGTGGTTGGAGTGGCAGAGGGTCGATCCTCGGGAGGGATTTGGATATGTGGTAGGCCCCGTTTGCGCATGGCCATTCTCAACTGCCGCTCGATCAGAGCACAAACCAGCTGCGCGAGGAAATAGACGAACATCAGCGCTTCGATACGGGAGTTTTTCTTGAGGAAAATGGGAGCGACCTGGAGACCCGATTTCAAAAGGGCATGGCGCCTCTCCAGCTTGGGTTGATACTTGTAGGCACGAAGCGTGGCGGAGGCATCGAGCTGAGTGTTGGTCACAGGGGAAAGATGCCATCCATCACCTCGGATTTCGAGAGCGCAATTTCATCGCCTGCGCAGCTCAGGCTCGGCACCCAGCGCACGATCTTACGGTACAGGGTAGCGAGCGAAGAGCGCCCGGCGTGACCTGCCGGAATTTCTCCCTCGGCTCTAGGGCGATGTCGACCTGGATCCAGGGCTGCGCTCCGAAGTGGGCCAAGATCTCCTCCGCTTTCTTGCGCAGGGCTTTTTCACGTAAGGGTGGAATCAGCTCTGGCCCAGATTCCTCCACCTTCTGTTGGAACTCTTCCACGTCGCCGAGGCGGAATCCCTCCCGCATCGTGGTGGTGATGCCCGGCTTGATGGCGATCCGCGCTCTTGCCTGGTTTGTTCCGATGCCAATTTGGTGGCGCAGCGTCAGGTTCTCCAGCCGGAGGGCAGAGCGCGAAGGCAAGACCGAGAACAATGTGGCGAACAGTGTCGTGAGAGAAAGGAGCACCGGAGAAGAGAACTATGAAAGAAGGATACTTCCCGTCCGCTCAGACCTTTCGAGGTTTTCGCCGTGGCTGGCGGGCCAATCACTTTCCCCTGAGAGGGGACGATGTGATGACGATTCACGTGGCGCTGTCGAGAATTGGCTTGCGGCCAGAACATCGGTTCGCGTTCGCAGTGGATGTGACCGATACGCAATCCGAATGGCATTTCTGAGCTGTAGGTGCCATCTTCAGGTCTCCAGGGACTTGGGCCACTCGAGGGTTGGTTCACAAGTGATTTTCCCCAATTCATCCCACGGTAGCGGTGATGCCTACTCGTATTCGCGCCAATTGGCGATTTTCCCGTCGACGAGCCGAACAACCAAGCAGCCTCCGCGCGTGTCGATATGCCAAACTCAGCGCACCCTCGGAAGGCGGGACGTGTCCTTCCCCAATGAAGCATCTTCCGTGCCACCGGCCCGAACACCATTGGCTCATGCTTTTCGCCGCTTCCTTTCTGATTTTTGGAACCAGAACTGTCCAACCACATGGTCCACCCTCGGAGCAAGACAGGGGCCGGGCCAAGTGTGTATTGACACAGACACAACCGTTGATATTCTCGGAATACGGGAAGGCGCAGCCGGCGACGAACTCGGTCTTAAGCAGTTGCGAACCAGGTTCTGGTCGCCGCCGAGCGGGTTCATAATGCCCAAACTCTCGGGCGTCCAGATGAAGCAGTGCTCGACGATGTTCGGCGCACGGTCTGGGCAAATCCAACACCACGCATGAGCCCGCGTGCAGTGTAGACCTGATTTCCGGCCGGGTGCAGGTTGATAGTCTTCGCAGGATCGGTGTTGTGGATGATCGCGTTGTCGCGCTTCACGTTAAACATTCCGCTGATCGCGTCCGAAACCTTAGAGACGCTTAGCGGAAAGTAAAGCCTAGATTGCGCCAATCGTGTTCATGCCCACGACGCCGTAGGCGCACGCAAGAGGTTCGCGTCGGGCCGCTGCGGTATTGATTGCCGAAGCGCTGTCGAGTACGCCGGCAGAGTCTCCACCATGGTCGGTCACACTAACGCGATAGGGGTTGAGCTGGTGTGCAACGTGTCCATTCAGACCCGCTAGCAGTCGCGCGCCGTCCGTTGATAGCACCGACCCGTTCGGGCCCGCGGGTGGGGGAATCAAATTTCTGGCGAGTCCAAAACCAGTTCAGCTGGTCCCACAACGGTCTGGAGAGTTCACGATGCTGCGTATCCGCCGTCTGCTGTTGCTCGTCATTGCCGCTGGTTTCATTCTTTCCCCCACCTCTATTTGGTCGCAGTGCGGAGTCGAGCGCTGGTCGGTAAAGACTGGAACCGATCCCGACGCCAGTAAGGTCAATCTCAATTCCCCTACCAGCACAACCATCGCCTCGATGCGGGCCTTTACCGCACCCAGTCCTATCCCGGCAAACCACCGCGTGTCGCCGGCGGAAACCACCGTGTGGGTGATTAATGCGACTCTGACGGAATACAAGCTAGAGAGTGACTCGGACTACCATCTGGTAATTCAGGACGCGTCCGGCAACACCATGATTACAGAAATTCCGATGCCTTCCTGCGTCGGCTCCAGCAGCCCGTTCTTGCCAGGCATAACCAAGGCGCGTTCGGAATTCGATGCAAAACTGACTGCCACCACCAGTTTTCAAACCGCGAACATTCCCGTGCAGATAGAAGGTGTAGGTATGTTTGACTTCCTGCATGGTCAGACCGGGGTTGCGCCTAACGGAATTGAAATACATCCTATATTGGACATCATTTTCAACCCTGGCACACCGACACCTGACTTCAGTTTGAGCGTCTCTCCCGCCAGCCTCTCTGTGGCCCAGGGCGGCTCCGGGAACAGCACGATTTCAACCAGCGTGTCAGGCGGATTTGATTCCGCACTTTCGCTCTCCGTATCCGGTCTGCCGTCAGGGGTGACGGCCGGCTTCAATCCAATCTCCATTGTCGCTCCAGGTAATGGCAACTCAATCCTCACCTTCTCCTCCAGCAGCATGGCCACCACTGGGTCCTTTACTGTAACCGTGGCGGCGAGTGGAGGGGGCGTCACTCACATTACCGCCGTAGCATTGACCGTAACGGCGGCGGCCACGCCCGACTTTACTTTGAGCGCGTCGCCCAGCAGCCTTTCGGTGGCCCAGGGAAGCAGCGGCAGCAGCAGGACTTCGACCACCGTGTTCGGAGGATTCAACTCGGCGATTTCGTTTTCTGCCTCCGGCCTGCCATCCGGGGTGGCTGCCAGCTTCAATCCCAGTTCTATCGCCGCGCCCGGCAGTGGCAACTCGACTCTCGCTTTCTCAGCCAGCAATACGGCGACTACCGCGACGACCAACGTTACAGTCACTGCAACTGGAGGCGGTGTGACTCACACTGCAACCGTAGCTCTGACTATTACGGCACCGGGTGGAGGCGGCACCACCCAGTTGCTGGGCAACCCAGGATTTGAGAACGGTGCGTCCAACCCTTCCCCGTGGACGGTGAGCACAACGGCCGCAAGTAATAGGATCATTAACAGCAACAGCGCAGAGCCGCCGCACTCCGGGGCTTTCGATGCCTGGCTGGACGGCCACGGTCGCACTACGGCGGATTCAATCCTGCAACAGGCAACAATCCCTGCGAATGCGACAGCAGCCACGCTGACCTTCTGGCTGCATATTGACACGGCGGAAACCAGCACCACTACGGCGTTTGATACCCTGATGGTCCAAGTTCGCAATAGCTCGGGTTCGGTATTGTCCACGCTTGCCGTGCTCTCCAATTTGAACCAGGCCGCCGGCTATCAGCAGAAGAGCTTTGACCTGACTTCCTTCAAGGGCCAGACGATCCAGATCTTCCTGCAAGGCACGGAGGACTCCATCTTGCAGACTTCGTTTGTGGCAGATGACTTTCAGCTGAACGTCACTACTCCCGGAGGCGATACCACACCGCCCACCACTTTCGTTACCTCGCCGGCGAATAGCGCGACTGTCTCCGGTACTGTGATGGTTACTGCAACGGCCTCAGACAATGTCGGCGTGACGCAGATGCAGATACTGATTGACGGAACCGAAGTGACTTCCAACACCAACTCCTCATTGCTTTCATTCAGCTTCGGCACGGCCAACGTGCCCAATGGTCCGCACACGATCGTCTCTAAAGCTTTCGACGCGGCCGGCAACGTAAGTACTTCGCCAACAGTGACTGTAATCGTTTCCAACGGCGGCACTACGAGTGAACTTATCGGCAATGGCGGATTCGAGAACGGCTCATCCAATCCGACGCCATGGGTGCTGACTTCGTCGTCGCCTGTAGACATCATCAACAACACCAGTAGCGAACCGGCGCATACAGGGAGTTGGGACGCCTGGCTGGATGGCTTTGGTTCGAGTCATACGGACACCGTCATGCAGCAGGTGTCTATACTGTCCAATGCAACGGCCGCCACGCTCAGCTTCTGGCTGCACATTGATACCGCTGAGACCACTACGGCTACGGCGTACGACAAACTCACGCTGCAAGTCCGGGATTCTGCGGGCAACGTTCTCTCAACTCTGGCGACATACTCCAATCTGAATCACGCCCGCGGCTATCAGCAACACACCTTTGATCTGAGTTTCTTCAAGGGGCAGACAATACAGATTTTCTTCCAGGGCGTGGAAGATTTCGAACTGCAGACTTCATTTGTGATTGACGGTGTTTCACTGCAGTTGGCGCAGTAGGGAGAGGCTTATGAAAAGATTTGTGTGTTCAGTTCTGCTGCTGGCAAGTTTCACAAGTCCAGTGCTGATGGCTCAAAGCCGCGTCAAGTTTGGGGACACACCGGCTACCCCTCTTTTCGTGTTTGATGATGATGGCGGCAGAGTGCAGATTGTGCCTCCCGATTTTGCAACAACGAAAAAAAAGACGTTCCACCGGGGAGCGGTGATGAAATCGGTAGAGCAGGTAAGTGTCTTTATCGGCCCGGGATGGGCAGATGCCACGACTCGCTCCCGCGAGACGGCGTTGTCTGATTTAGCGGCCAATGGCGACGTCCAATTTGTGGATTTGCAGAACCATAACATCAGCCTCTTACCCCATGGCACCAGCCAGGAAGACTTCGACGATTTTGGCGGGGACCGGATCAACGATTTGCAAATTCAGCAAAAGTTGGCGGGAATGCTCCAAAACGAGGCTATGCCTGCACCTGTTGCCAGCACGGTCTACGTGATTTATCTGGCGCCTGACGTCAATTCCTCACTAGGCGCCCACAAGCCCGGCAAAGATTACCTGGCCTACCACAATTTTGTTCATGTGATTTCCGCAGAACTGCGTTACGTAGTTGTCCCGTTCGACGCGAACGCGGACCACCAGCGTGCAGCAGCTTGCCGGGCGTTGGTTGAAACCGCTTTGAATCCGAGCGGGAATGGCTGGTATTGAAAAGAGCAATTAGCTCTTGGCCCCTCTGGAAGGCCTTCGGATGGCCGACCCATGTTGAGGGTAAATTAGACGTTCTTCCGTCTCATCATTAGGGCAAAAAATGGGCCTCCATCTCGTCGGTCTGACGATTAACGAAAAGCGACAGCACATAGGCGGCGCGGTATCTCAGACACACTCCTTTGTGCTGGTTATGGTTATTCACAGCATCGGCCAGCTTCACGCGGAGCTTGTGACGCTTGCCATCCAGGGCTTCTGGCTTGAATCTCAACTGGTAGCGAAAATGGAACTGCTGTGGGATTTCTGCCAAGCCCGTTGAGTGTGTTTCGGGCGTTACCTGTGCTGCGCAAATTTCCAAGCGGACCGGAATCGGATGATTGATGGTGGATATCGGGGAATTGCTCATCACTGCAGAGATCGTCGTCGGCCAGGAATCGGCCGTACCCGTTGTTTTCCCAGCCAAAGATAGAGATGAATCTTATAGAGGTAGGAAGGGACCGCTTCCTCTTGCAGTTCATGAGTGTCGGTGCGCAGAAACGGGACACTGATCCCGGCTAGCTAGGAGTGCAATCGGCGACTGGAAATACGGTTGCGGTTTCCGGCAGAATGAGGTGATTTTGACCTGACCGAGCGGCGCTGTGATTACCAGCAGCCCCCGCAAACGCCAGCGGCTTCGTCCAAATCCCGAGTGGTTCAGTGGTTCTCCCCTATAGGGGAACCACGAGAACCGCTCACCCAGCACAACAACAGCGTTTTACCGTGAAGAGGCTTTCGTGTTTCTGAATTTATGTATCTTTCGGGCTAGAACTGCCTGATCGGACAGGCCAGAAACCGTACGCTGGTTGAAATCGTAAGGGGGCTATGCACCGTATGTGGGGGATCCGCGCTGTCTGCTTGTTGCTTCCGCTTAGCGCTCTGGCTGAGACCGTAGCGCCAGGCGAGCGGGAGGGTGAAATTCAACAGATGCGCGCTCGGATTGAAAGACTGGAAAAGCTCGTAGCAGAACTGCGCAAAGAAAGAGAAACCAAACGGCGCTCCAACCTCGCAAGCGGCCAGTGACCCAGTGCAAATGCCGGCTACAAGTTCTTATCACTTGCAGCCAAGTGACCCAGTCATGCCCATGGACCACCTCTGCCCCTCAGGACGAAGAGACGAAAAAGCGCCGTAGCGGAGGTATCCGGCGCTCCATTTCCGCGGCTTCGGGAACGTGAGTTTTTCTGCCACGGACAAAAAGGACACGCACAGCGGCGTCAACATGGAGCAATTTATCCTGTATATTTCGTCGCCGCTTTCCGAAAAGGTCTCCGTCTTCGCTGAGACAAGCTTCACGGCCCAGCCGACTGGCGTAGCAAAGCTATTGCTCCTCCCGATTTGTGGAGCATCCGCTGCCTCTGGGAGGGCATTTTTCCGGGCACGGTCAAATCCAAATTCTCTCGCGGGAATTACGAAACTTGGCGCGCATCTTGGGTGAAAAGGAAGTGTCCTCAGCGAGGACTTCCAGTCCGGATTTGACGAGATCGTGCGGAAGGACGGCAAGAGATCGGAGCACCCGGTCCAAGTATCGCCGAGTGGTATTCGAACTCCTGATGCGCCGGATCTCTGCCAAGAGTGCGTTCGCGGACGACTCGTGGGGGAAGTGCGCAAGCTGCTCCGCTATTACCTCAAGCCTGTGCAAATCCGACGCGTACCAGCCGAGCAGGCCAAGCAGATAGAGCCCAGCCTCCAGCCGTCCAGCGCCAGCCATGCTGCCGAGGAGTACACACGCCGAGCGAAACTGTTCGTATTCGGGATCGATTGCCTGCTTCAAGATGAAATCGATCGGCAACTTGGTGAGATCTATCGTTCCCTCGGCGGTTATCCAGGGAGGGGTGCCGAGCTCAAGATTCCCTTTCATGATTACGCTAGTTACCTTTCCGTCTTTCGACGTCATCATCTCTCATTCTGGTATATGCCGCACACGCCAGCCACAGGGAATTCACGGCAGGCAGCAACATGTCTTCTCTGCAATCGCGATTTTCCGCCTGCCGGATGCAGCAGAAATCGAGTGGCAGTCCTTCGCCTTCAAACCCGATTATCGTCTTTTCCCCGCAAAAATTCGAGCTACGTTGCCGGCGATCAAGCCCGTGGCGCACCG
>QIAU01000075.1 GCA_003225055.1 Acidobacteriota bacterium | reverse complement strand
AAGGCCGCAATATTTTCAAATATGGCGTCCTTTATCGCTACTATCAGTGGCTTGGCACGGATAGCGCCGGTTACGTGGGATCGTGGACTTTCAGCGGGATTAACACAAACAATCCCGCCAGACCCGCCGGGACCGGATCTCCTTTTGCCGATTTCCTGCTCGGGTATCCCGCGTCAGGTTTCCGCGCTTATCCAGGAGCGACGTTCGGCGGCCAGGCGAATTACTGGCAATTTTTCTTTCAGGATGACATAAAGGTCGCCAATACGCTGACCTTGAATGTCGGCTTGCGGTACGAGCATTCGCCGTGGGCGAGCGGTTACCGCGGCCAACTTGGAACCTTCGATCCCAGTCTTTATCCCTCGTCGAAACCCGTCATCGACGCCAGCAATACTGACCAGTTGGATCTGGGCGCGCAGTATGCGGCACCAACGGCCTTTCAATCCTTCGGATACTTGATCCAGACCAGCCATCAGGCCGGCCTGCCCTACAACATCACACACAACGACAATCGCCAGTGGGCGCCACGCATCGGGTTCGCGTGGCAGCCTTTCGGCCCGAAAACCGTCGTTCGCGGAGGTTACGGTATTTACTACGAACCGGAAAATACCGATGGCCGTGTAAACAAGAACATGATTCCCTATTCGCTGCAGGAAACTGAGTTCAACAGCGCTAACTCCGTGCCGCAGCGAGCCTTTGATGATTTCTTTCTGGGCCAGCCCCTGGGGCCGACATCACCACCCAGCATTACGCCCACGCCCGTCAACATGCGGATGGGACAAGACCAGCACTGGAGCTTTGGCATCCAGCAACAGTTGAGCGAGAACATGTTGGTGGAAGCCAATTATGTCGGCAATAAGTCAACCTTCCTGAATTCGAGCATCCGCATTAACGACCCGCCCGCCGGTCCCGGCAGCGTCCAGACGCGCCGGCCTTACAATATTTTTGGCACCGTCAATTACGATGGCCAGGATGGAACCAGCATCTATCATGCCCTGCAAGCCTCCGTGCGCAGGCACTACTCTTCTGGTTTCTGGTTCTCGGGTTCCTACACTTTCTCCAGTTGCCTGCAGCGAAATCAGCAGGCCGTCCTGGGAGGCGATACGTTCTACGAAAAATATATTGCCGACATTGACGTGCCCCAAAACTTCGCTTTCAGCGCTGGTTATGAACTGCCTTTCGGAAAGGGCAAACCTTTTATGGCCAACGTCGGCAAGCTGGCAGAGGGCTTGATCGGCGGCTGGCAGATTCAAGGCGTCCTCGATCTGCACACCGGCCGGCCGTATACCCCGACTGTCGGTCGCGACGTCGCTAACATCGGGTTGGGCGGGCAGAGGCCGATCCGCAATGGTTCGGGCAAGTTGAGCCATCCGACTCTAAGCAAATGGTTTGACACATCAGCCTTCACGGTTCCTCCGAATTTCACCTATGGAAACTCGGGCACCAACATTCTGTTCCGTGATTTCAATAAGGACTTCGATTTCTCGCTGTTCAAGAATTTTCAAGTAACGGAAAGGACGCGTCTGCAGTTCCGCGCAGAGTTTTTCAATCTGACGAACACTCCGGTGTTCGACGCCCCCGTCACCAACATCGACGGCGCATCGGCCGGAAGAGTGACTAGCACCGCGAACACTCCCCGGCAGATTCAGTTTGCGCTCAAACTTAACTTCTGAGGTGCCTCGAAAGATGGGAAGGAAGAGCCTGGTTGCTTTATCGGTTGTGATGCCGGCAACCGTCGCGCTGTTGGCCCAGCAGAGCGTTACGATAAAGGTGAACGCATCGGAACCGCAGGCGGATTTCCAACCTCTCCGGCATGGGTTGGGCATGATGAACCCAATTACACCTACGATGAGGAAGGGCTCGAGTTACTTACCCAGCTCTCGCGCCTCAGTCCGTCCTCTCCGCTACCTGTGGCCATGGCTCCGAAGCGATCTTGCAGCTTGGTGAACGAAGCACGCGCTAGGCGCAGCTCTTTGTCCAGGGCTTTTCGTGCCGGGTTGGGAACCGAACGGGTGGGATCATCGGGCTCGACTTCGTAGTCGACCAGTTCGAACATGCGATCCCAAGTCGGAGTCGTAGCCCTGAGCCCAGTAGCTACCCCAACTACAAGGCGGGCCTGGCACACTGTTAATGCCTTCGGCTATAGCCCAGATCTTTGAAACCACCGACCAGAGCGCCACCTCCCAAAGAGCCGAGATTGTAGGCAAGTTTGTCAGAATTTCCATCGTAAATTTGGGCTGCGCTGGTCGATACCAAGAGCAGCACCACCCGCTACTGCGGCGATACCCAGCACCAGGGTCACTGCGGCGACCGACGCTCCGAGAGTTCCCGCGCCCACAGTAAGACCTCCAACGACCGCTGCCCCAACCGCGCCCACTGCGGCACTCTTGAGAAAGCACAAAGCGGTAGAGGATGCACTCAGTCCGAATGGATCCCGCAAGTTCAATGTCCTCGGGGGAACGCAAGTCTGCTCCGTCCCCGGATAGTATCCAGAACGATGCTCAATGACGCTCAAGATTGCCAAGGATTGACTACGGCTACCCCGGTGGGCTGAAAATGGCTCACGTTCCTGCTCACGACCGTCATGCCATGAACGAGCGCAGTAGCTGCGATGAGAGCATCACGATCGGACCGAGGATTTGGCACATGGAGTGCCGCGCATCGCTGGGCAACAACGGTATCAACCGCCAGAATGCGACCGGAGAATGAAGGCAAGACGTGCCCGTCCATCCAGGTCCGAAGGATCCCACCTTGCTTCCTCTCGCGCCGTTCGACGAGAAGAATTCCTATCTCTAGTTCCAGTATTGAGACTACGGACAAATAGAGGCTCGCAGGCGGAAGCGCCTGCGCCCATATTCTGACGCTTCGATGTGCCTTCTTGCCTTTTCTTAATTCGGAAACTACGTTGGTATCGAGGATGTACATCAGGACAAATCCGCCGGCTCGTGGAGATGCCCAGCCAGGCGGGGCGGCTCAAATTCAATTTCAGCAGCTTCCGGCATTGCCAGCAAGTCCGCAATGCTCTTCTGGCCACCGGTAATCCTCTGGTATTCCTCAGCCGTGAGCAGCACATGCGATGGGCGTCCTCGATCCGTAATGAAGACGGGTCCCCGCTTGGCAGCTCTCTTCGCCCTGCTCGTGTCCTGATTGAACTCGCGGCTGGATAGTTTTGTAATAGACATATCCGTAATCTCTAAATGTAGCAACGTTGCTACATTATAGCAAAACTCAAAGAGAACGCAAATCCAAGATCTCGCGCACGCGCGCACGCGGCGGCTCGCTGCCTCGAAAAGAACCCCGAGCAGCGTTCTCAATCCGCATCCGATCTAGCGTTTGCCCTGGAGGCTCTCTCCGATGCAGGCACAATCCCCGCAAAAGTGCCCGAAGAAAAGATCCAGCCTCGTGATGAATTCGCGATTCCCCCAACCAAATCGCGGACCACGGTTGTCTTGCCGCTTTGGCGGGGATCGGTGATCATGAGGACCGGTGTGTCCTTGAGTGGTCGGTGGTGACAAGTTAGGCCCTTAGGCCCTTAGGCCCTTAGCGCCGAAACCGGGAAAAATAATTGTCGCTGTTCATGCGGCTATTCCTAGTTCCTGAAAGACACCCTGCATGCCGGCGTAAATGGTCTGGTAGTGGGTGTCGAGTGGTCTTGGATTCTGTGGGCCGCGGGTCGGACGAAGCTGCTGAGCCGCGGCCAAGAGGGGCTTGATGGCTTTGTCGCGGAGGAGCAGGAGTGCCGCAATGGCTCTCAGACCGGCGGGAATGGGCTCGTATTTTGCGGTGTTGCCTACGCGCCGGATGAGGTGTTTGCCGCGGAGCTTTTTGAGATCGTAGGCGGCCCGACGCGGGCCGTAATCAGATTCGCTTTGCCGATTCAGCGTTCGCACCTGTTGGGCCAACTCAGAGGCGGTGAAGCCGTTGGAAGAAGGGGAGAGCGCGAGCACGGCTTGGGCGACCCAGCGCATTCGCGGTTTGTTGAAATCGATGCCACCCACCCTGGTCTTGCCGAGCTGCACGGGAGCGGGGAGTTGCTCCAGAGTTTCATCTGCGATGAAACACTGATCGATGCAGGAGAGGGCGTTCATAAAGCGCTCCAGCATGCTTTTTAAAGCAGCAACGATCTCCGGGAACTTCTCCAAGGAACGCCCGCAATCCAGTTCGGCCGCGTTGTGGGCAATGGCCTCAATGCGAAGTACGCGTTCGCCTTTGGTATAGATCTTCAGAGTCAAGTTGCCGCAGTGCAGCTTGAAGATGGTCAGATCATACGTAGGTTTCTCGACCGCGATTTCCCATTGGGCCGAATGCGCTTTGCGTTTGTGATATTTCGGCCGATGCCGGTATCCGAGGATGGTCTTGATGGTCTTGAGATTAAGCGGCACACGGCTGCGGTCAATCAGCGCCTGAAACACTTGCTCCATCTGCCCACCCAGGTCGAACACCAGGTTGCGGCTGTACTCGAGCTGGAAGTTCGAGTACTGATAATGAAATCCGCTCCGCTTCTGCTCCTCCAGCTCGAGGGCAAAGCACAAGCAGGCGGTATAAATCCAACGCTCGCAGACCTGACTCAGTCGCCCTATAGTCGAAGCTTCCGACAAGGTATCTGCGATCTTCGCCAAGCCTGCGGCGTCGGAGATATAAGTAAAACAGTTTCCTTCTTTGGTAAAGCGAATTCCTGCCTTAGCCGCTTGGCAGGCTACGTACTCGTGACCGTTCAGCATCACCTGTACGGGAAAAGGAGGATGTCCGCTGATCTTGATGGTGATATGACCCCAGTCCGGGTCCAGAATGTGAACCGAGTAGTGGTTCACGTAGGGCATCGGCTTCTTGTGCTCCAGGTGATGGTTTCGGCCGACCTCCCACACCGGGACGCGGGCGCGGCCGACCAGGATGAGAAACACCCCTCGGGTAACCTTGGTTTGGGCCAAGTATTGGGTGGCAAGGTCGTGCTTGCGCTCCCCGATCCGGCAGTCGATGACTGGAATAGCGTGGGCTTTGGCATAGCCCCGAATGCGACGACTGAAACGACCCGCCATCCGCATCAGATGGGTGTTATCCAGCGTATCATCCGATCCAGTCAGCTTCCGCCACCAGGTGCGGAACCCGGCCGGTCTATGTGCCATACGGAAATAACCATTGAGAATGATTCGGTCGACGCAATCGTAGCTACCCGTGAGGAGATCTTGGTAGAGGTCAGTGAGTCCGTCTGCCATAGCGGGGCAAGAGTATCGATACATCACCAGGCGGCGCAACCGCCTTCGGGCTGCTCGCTGCCCGCTGACAGCTGATGGCATCTGCTGCCCCGAAGGGGCCACTTTTTCGCAGCGCAGTCTGCGAAAAAGCGTAGATTCTAGCCCGACGGATGTGAGGATCGGTCTCTCAGATTTTCTCAAGCAGCAGCCAGCTGATCAATAAGGCTTTGAATAGCGGCATCGGCTTTTCGATAAGCGACCTCAATTTTGACCGGGGGCTGGGAGCCGGAGGTTGGTCGGTGATGAAACAAGCTATTGGCCAGGGGGCCGCAGACGCGCTTGTGGAAGAGGACAAACATGGCGGCTACGCGGGTTCCCTTGTCGGTAAGGCGGTAGGCGTAGTGCTTGCCCACTCGCTCCAGTAGGCCGTGGCCTTTCATCTTGCGCAGGTCATAACGGAGTTGATTGAGGGTGTAGGCCTGGGGAGAAAGGGTAAAGGCGGTGAGGATGGCCTGCCAGATCTGGGCGGTACGCCAGCCCCCCAATTGCGGCCCCCCGTGGAGCAGCACTTCCATCAGGCGAATCATGCGTGTGTCCTGGAGCTTGATGCCGGGGATTTTGCTCTTGCCCGAACAGACGGGACGAGCCAAGCGCTGGAACAGGGGAAAGTCGACGTGCACATCGAGTAATTCCCCTTGAAAACCCGCCAGACGATCGGTGGCCGCGACCAGCTTCTTACGGAGGGCGTCCAGATTCTCCAATCCCTTGTTCAGACCCAGATCTTTGATTTGATTGACGCAGATCTCCACCCGAAAGAAGGTAGAAAACTTCTCATACATGCGCGCTACCAGGCTTTTGCAATAGATACGCAGCACATGATGGCCATGGTCGAGCTTTTCCAGCAGGCTGTGCAGTTTGCCGCGGAGTCTGGTGTGCTTGCGTACGCCGAAGATCTGAGCGATCTTGTCCGCGGTCAGGCAGAACACCCCCAATTCTGCCGAGCGCTCAAAGAGCTTGTGGATGGGGAAATTGCGCCGGAAGACAAAATTCAGGCAGTACTCGATCTGGTTCAAGGAGTAGTGACGGCGCAAGTTGACGGCGGCGCGGTCCTTCTGGGAGAACTTGGGTCCCAAGACCCAGGTCCAGTAGTCCAGGCGCGGGCGGATGATTTCGGGACTGAGTCGATCGGCAGCTGCCTGCAGTGCTGGGGGGTCGGCGACCCAGAGAAAGGCATTGTCATTCTTGCGGAAAGCGATGCCCTGGTGTTGCAGTTGGCCAGCGATGAAGGAATGCCCATTAATCCAATAGCGGGTCTGGAAGGGTAGAAAAGAGCCGACGCACAGGATCATGGGGCCGAGCACTTCATCGCGGATGTAGAAGTAGTAGTGGGTATAGGGAGACCAGTTCCTTTTGAGGATGCGGTAGTGGGGATCGTCGGTCGGGTACTTGGGCAGGCGGGAATGGAAAGTGGGGCCCGGTTCCATGCTTTTGAAGATGAAGTAGACGCCGAAGCGCTGCCTACGTTCCATGGCGCGAAGATAAGGTCGGACGTAATCTTCCTGTCGGAAGCCTTTCTTCTTCATGTCTTTATCGGGCCAGCGGAGGGGAATACGGTGGTTACGCGCGAAGGCTTCGACCCAATGTTGGTAGTCTCGCGTTCTCTGCCTCAACGCCTGTTTAGTAATGGGATAGATGCCGTGCACGTCGCGGAAGAAATGGACGATATGCTCAGGACGAGTGAGCAGGGGGAGATAGCCCTGGATGACGACGCGATCAAAACAGTGGTATACAAAAGTGAGCAGGCTGGCAAACAGCTTGCGGAAGGTTTCCATCGGTCCTCCTTTCCGGTGTGATTTGCCTTGACAACAAGATCATCGGATAGAGGGCCGGTGGAAATCCAGAGATGCGGCCTGGAGAGCGTTGGCCGGTACAGGATGTGAGGTGAAAGATTTTCGCGAACTCAAGGTCTGGCAGAAGGCGCATGAGTTGGCCCTGGCGGTCTACCAGGTCACGGCGAGCTTTCCGCGTGAGGAGTTGTATGGGTTGACGACGCAGATGCGACGCGCGGGCACTTCGATCGCCGCCAACCTGGCGGAAGGTTGTGGAAGAATGGGAGACGCGGAGCTGAGCCGGTTCTGCTCGATCGCTCTAGGCTCTGCCAGCGAACTGCAATACTTCCTATTGCTGGCGAGAGACTTGCAACTTCTCCGAGGTAGCGATCACGACCGACTGGCAGAGAAGACCACGGAAGTGAAGCGCATGCTCACCGGTTTCCTGCAGAAGCTGAAAGCTGCCAGCTGAGCGCTGAAAGCACTGCGATCAAAATTTCAAATATCTTTGGCTATGGTTAGGCGGAAAGCGGGAGAGTACACGATCCCGCTTCGACCATCCCGGACACAGGCTCCGTTTATTTCGGATTAAGGTCTCGCCTATCTCGGATTAAAGACTCGTCCCGTCTCCGGAACGCAGAGCGGAAGCTGCCAATCGATCCAATTCTGATGGCGCGAATGGAGAAGCTCGGAAAAGGCGAGTGGTTGTTCCGTTTTCGGACGGGCACACTCTGAATTCGGGCAACGCTAAAACGCCACGTCAGACGGGGCTGCGAAGGAACTGGGCACCTCGCTTGCGGGATGGCACGATTTTCGTCACTATGCCGAATCCCGGCATAGGAGGCACACGTACAGGTCATGGCTAGATTCGGTTGGCACGCCGGTGGGCATACAACAAAGGCTCATGTCGCACTCTGATATCAGAACCACCATGAACGTCCACGGCGATGCGGCAACGGACGAGATGACAGAAGCGCACAGCAAAGTTGTGGGATTGGCTCTGAACGGAGCGCAGACAGAGCGTAAAGCGAGCTAACCGATTGAAAACGTGGTGAGCGCAGAGGGAATCGAACCTTCAACCTACTGATTAAGTCAGAGCAGCGCTCTCCTAAGTTGTTGACGAGACACGCCTTACCCCTTGTAGGCTTTTGATTTGGGGACTTCTTGGGGAGTCGATACTACTCACCGTGAACAAGTGCATGCTCGTGGCTTTGCCTTCCAGCGTTAATAGGCGTGCGCAGGTGCTATCATCGGGATTAAGTAGGCACCGAGTATGGCGCGGGAGTACGTTGAAAGGCGCAATGACGGTTATGGGATCATCGGGTCACGCGTGTCCCTGGAATCGCTCATCGTGCCATTCCTCGATGGAGCGGCTCCGGAAACACTCGTGGATGAGTTTCCAACTCTGTCCTTGGAGCAGGTTTATGGAGCCATCACCTTCTACCTTGCCCATCGCGCTGAAGTCGATCGCTATTTGAAGGAATCCGAAGCAGTCTGGGAAGAGGCGCGCAAGGGTCAGCCGCCCCTTCCGACTGCTCTACGCGAACGGCTGGAGCGCGTACGGCGCGAGCTGACCTCGCCTGCTTGAAAGTCAAATTCCTGGCCGACGAAAATCTGCGGCGAGCGATTGTGCTTGGAGTGCGGCGCCGCGAACCGAGCGTGAGCTTCCTGCAGGCTTTCGAGATTGGGGCTGCTGGGAAAGATGATCTCGCGGTGCTCCAAATTGCCGCTGATGATGGACGCATCTTAGTGTCGCACGATGCGAAAACCATGCCACGACATTTCCGTATGTTCATCGGTCAGCAAGCGAGTCCTGGGCTGATCCTAGTCCCGCAGACGTTGGCTCTGGGCCGGACGATCGAGGATCTCGTGTTGTTGTGGCTCGCTTCCGAGGACAAGGAATGGATTAACCAGATTTGCTATCTGCCACTTTGAAAACGCAAAGCTGTGATTCGCAAGAAATGCGCGCCAGCGCTGGGCTGGCTGGGG
>QIAU01000053.1 GCA_003225055.1 Acidobacteriota bacterium | reverse complement strand
GAGACCCCGGGATCGGTGCCGTTATTTCCTGGCATGCAACCAACTGTCATCTGGGGCTTCGACGGGGGGACCACAACATCTAGTGGAATAAAGACTCACCTCGGACCAACCTTCGTAGCTAACATCGGCGAGCGGGTTGTGATTCGAATGCACAACAACCTCGGACCGGGCAATGACTCAATCGTTCACCACCATGGCGCCCACGTTGGTTCCGATTGGGATGGCGGCGCGCTCTGGTCGCAGCAGATTCACAATGGCACCTTCAAAGATTTTGTTTACCCGAACGATGACGACATCTCGGCCACTCATTGGTATCACGATCACAATATTAATTTCACGGGACACAACGTGTTCATGGGACTGGAGGGTATGTTCCTGCTGTACGACGCCCCAGAGCTCAGTCTAAATTTGCCCGGTCATCCTACCAATGATCCGGCACCTCCCGGGGAGTTGCCCTTCGATATTCCCCTCGTGATCCAGGATCGGGCCTTCGACGCCGGCGGCCAACTGGCCTATAACCCATTCTCTGCCAGAGGTTTTTTGGGCGATACGTTCATGGTCAATGGCGCGATTCAGCCCACGGCTCGCGTGGCCCCCCGCAAGTATCGTTTCCGTATTCTGAACGGCTCCAATGCTCGCTTCTATCAGCTGGCGCTGTTCACAAACGCCGGAGTCCCGATACCCTTTCACATCGTCGGCAGCGACGGCGGGCTGTTCAAAACCGCTGTGCAGGCAGATTCCGGTGGCTTTATGATCGCCCCCGCCGAGCGGGTGGAAGTAATTGTCGACTTTTCCGGCCTTGCCATTGGAACGAAGGTGTTTCTCAACAATTGCATGGTTCAGACCGACGGACGCAAGCCCGCCGGGGTGGTCGCAAATTGCGGCACCGTTCCTCAAACTCCAGGGCCGGATGGTGTCGGCTCTCTCCTTTCCTTCGACGTTGCATTTTCATGGCCCGACCACAGCAGCTTCACCCCCGGTCAGACACTGCGTAGCGATTTCCCGGTTTATAACGTGGCCGATGCATTGCCGCCGGTCCCGGGAGCACAACCGGGCGCGACTCGCGATTGGAGGTTTGAGCGCGGCCGGGGCGGCGAGTGGTTGGTCAACTGCTTCAACGGACTGGGGGCGCTGGCCTTCGACCCCGGGCCTACACCGCCGTTTACTGCGACCAACCCCGAAAAGCCCCGAATTGACGCAACGTGCAAGGTCGGCACCACGGAAATCTGGCGTCTCATCAACGGAAGCGGAGGCTGGGCGCACCCCGTTCACATTCACCGCAACCAGTTCCAAATCCTCGATCGCGTTGATAGCGGCAGTGGCCGATCACTGGGCTTGCTCCCAACTCAGCTAGGTTTAAAAGACGTCTTCAGGCTGGAACAAAATGTGACTCTTCTCCTGATCACTAAATACACTAGTGGTCCGACCAGTGATAAACAACTAGGCAAATACGTCATGCACTGCCACAATGTTGAACACGAAGACATGGCCATGATGATTGTCTGGGAAGTGACGCTTTAACCGAGCGGCCCAAGCGAGGCAACTATGCATAAGGCCACGACGGCAACAATGGCAGTCATCCTGGCCGCAGCTACGGCGGGCCTGGCGGTCGGTGGGAAGCACCGGGAGAGAGTGCCTGACCCACAAACCGATTTCCAGGCCTACACCGCCTACCGGCTCCGCCAACACCTCCCCAACATCGAACTCATTAATCAGGATGGGAGAAAACTTCGATTTTATGACGACCTGATCAAGAGCAAGATCGTGGTGATCCAGTTCATGTTCACCAATTGCGATCAGCTCTGCCCCATGGTCACCCCTAACTTGGTGAAGGTGCAGAGGCAACTACAGGAGCAAGCGCCAGGTGAGGTTAACATCGTCTCCATCAGCGTCGATCCGGATCACGACACGCCCAAAGCCTTGAAGGCATATGCGGCAAAGTTCCACGTGGGCCCCGGATGGCAGTTCCTGACCGGGCGCAAGTCGGAAATCGAGCGGCTTCGCCGCGAACTCGGCGTGTTTGACCCCGAAAACACTACATTTGAGCACATGAATGTAGTCACGATCGGCAAAGAACCGACTGGCCAATGGTTCTGCATGCGGGCCCTGAACCAACCCAACGTGATCGCTTACAACGTGCTTCTGCTCACTAACCGCATGACCGGCAGCACTGGCGGAAAACCAGCCTCCGCCGCCCGGCTTCGCTTAACGGCTGGCAAGTGAAAGGGACGCTCCCGGTGCTGAAATGCTCGCCGGTTGAACGAAAGTTGCTGTAACCAGCACACGGCTGCACTCGACGCCGCATCATTATTATACGCAGTGTGGCATGATTATTAGCAGTCTGGCATGGCGTGGCCAGTTGGGAAGCGTGAGATGATCCGTTTCGGAAAAGATCTGTGCAGCAATCTCGATGCAGCCCTTCGCCGTGAGTGGCTCGAGACTAACGGCATCGGGGGCTTTGCGTCTTCGACCCTGAACGGGCGCAACACCCGCCGGTATCACGGTCTTCTGGTCGCCGCAACCAAGCCGCCTGTCGGGCGTTTCGTTTTGCTCTCCAAGCTGGAAGAAACTGTCGTCATTGAGGGACGTGCTTTTGACCTGTGCACGAATCGCTATCCAGGCGTTATACACCCGCAAGGATTCCACTACCTGAAACAGTTCCGACTCGACCCCTTTCCGGTCTTTACCTTCGAGATCCAAGGCATCCAGATCGAGAAAACGGTTTTCATGGTGCAGGGGGAGAACACTACGGTTGTTCAGTACGATATCGAAAACGGGCGCAAGGCGAATCTGGCACAACTCGAACTCCGTCCCTTGATCGCCTTCCGCGACTACCATAGCCTCACCCATGAGAACGGCGCAATCGATGGCCGACTCGATGTGCGGCCCGGATTGGCAGGGATTTCTCCGTATCCGGGCCTCCCGGAGCTCTATCTTGCCCACAACGCACGGGAAGTGGAAAACACGGGGCACTGGTATCGCAATTTCGAGTACGATGCCGAACGCGAGCGGGGCCTTGATTTCACCGAGGACCTCTTCAATCCCTGCGTCTTGCGCTTCGATCTGAACTCGCAAAGCCAGGCCACGATTATTGCGTCCACCGAACGGCGCAGTGCAGCGCTTGGCTCGGAGTACCGGCAGGCGGAAGTGTCGCGGCGGCGCACCGTCGCCCTGCGTTCTCCGGTGGAAGATGGATTCGTAAAATCACTCACGGTTGCCGCCGACCAATTCATCGTCTCGCGTGGGAACGAGAAGACTGTCATCGCCGGCTACCCCTGGTTCAGCGACTGGGGCCGCGATACTATGATTGCCCTGCCTGGCCTCACCTTGCCGACGCACCGCTACGACGCCGCCCGCAGCATTCTACGTAACTTCGCGCATCATGTGGATCGCGGAATGCTCCCCAACCGCTTCCCAGACGTGGGTGAAATGCCCGAGTACAACACCGTCGATGCGACCCTCTGGTTCTTCGAAGCGGTTCGTGCGTTTCTCGCCTATACGGGTGACCTGGAATTCGTGCGTGACGATTTGCACCGCGTACTTAGCGATATCATCAGTTGGCATGTACGTGGCACACGCTTCGGAATCAAGATGGATTCCAGCGGACTCGTCAATTCGGGCGAAGCCGGCACGCAATTGACGTGGATGGATGCGAAAGCTGGCGACTGGGTGGTTACGCCACGGCGCGGCAAGCCGGTCGAAATCCAGGCCCTCTGGTACAACGCGCTCTCGATCATGGAGGATCTTGCCAGGAGGATCGGAGATGAGACCGGGCGGAAGCGCTACAGCAGTATGGCAGCCCTCACGAAGTGGAGCTTCAATCGCCAGCTTTGGAACGAAAAGGGTGGATACCTCTATGATGTGGTAAACGGAGGACCCGCAGACGCAAGCATACGTCCCAACCAGATTTTTGCGGTGAGCCTCCCTTATACGATGCTCAGCCCCGAGCGCGCAAAGCAGGTGGTTGGAGTCGTCGAACAACACCTGCTTACCCCTTACGGACTCCGCACCCTTGCGCCGAGCGATTCCGAATATCGCGGCCGCTATTCGGGCGATCCAATCACCCGCGATGGCGCTTATCACCAGGGGACGGTCTGGCCGTGGCTCATGGGGCCCTTTATCAGCGCATATATAAAGGTTAACGGCGGAACCGAGTCGGCGTGCCGGCAGGCCGAGAACTGGCTGGTTTCACTGAAAGACCATCTCGCTGATGCCGGCTTGGGACAGATGTCGGAAATCTTCGACGGCGACCCGCCTCATCGTCCGGTTGGCTGCATTGCCCAGGCTTGGAGCGTGGCCGAGATCCTACGAACAACGGTGGAAGACATTTACGGCATTCGACCAGAAACAAAGACCTTCGCTGCGACACAGATTCGCTTCCCGGCCGAGGTAAGCCGCAGACGAGCGACGACTTAGGAACTAGACCCGGGACCGACCGTTCCCCACATTGAAATTCGAGAAAACCCGGACATTGGTCGCCCAACCGCCCCATCATCAAGACCACTCCCGGCCTATTTCGTACCTGGGTCATCACCGACGGCGTGATCCCCTCGCTGCACATCGACTACAAAGGAATCCGTATCAAGCAACCTCACAAGGAAGGGTGGGCCTTACGCACCGAGACCACCATCAATAATACTTACCTCAATACTTACCTCTTTTACATTGGCAAGAAGCTGCGCAACTTGCCCGCGCTACGGCGCATCGGCTTCCAGGTCAATCTACAACTGCTTCAGGTATAGCGCATCAGCCACGATTGCATCCTCGCCGAAGAAGCCTTTCAAAAAATCAATCGTCTGCTGCAGGTGGCATCCCAATGCGTCTCCGCGCTTCGCTTCGCCGATCCTCAAGCACAAGCCCTTTAGTGCGCGCCCCCTCCCCTGTTTTCCCAACTCCTTCCCCACGGCTTTTCCACCTCCGCGGGATCATCGAAAGTATTCCCCAAACTCACCGTTATTGCATTACCAATCTCGGCCTGCGAACCCTCTGGTTCTGCACCCGAACCTGCAGCCGCATACTCCGCCCCGGACTCGAAACGCTACTCCCCGAGCTTCCCCCACCCAACTTCTCGCTTCGGCGCTGCTTCGATAGATTTGATCAGGAGATCATATCGTGGATCGAACATACAAAATTAGCCGCCTAAAGCTTGACTCATTTGGATCAAGTTCTCGACTTCAAGACTTCTAGGTGATTTCTCTTATTTTTTCTCTTAATTTTTTCACTTGACAAGTTATTCGGACTGCGGATAATGAGCGCCATCTTCTCACTGGCTTCTGCCACTTCCCCGCCCACCGTGAGATGACAAGGCCCAAGACCACAAGGAAAGAAAGTTTACTCGGGTGGAAGGACAAAGTAAGTGTCCGGGCACACGGGTAGTGAGTTAGCGTCGGCGTCACCGTGTGTGGCTTCGGCGGCCCTTAAGAAAACCGCGCTTGCAGCCGCTGGGATTAGTGTATGCCCGCGAAGTGGTCGCGGGTGGCGTCTCTTTGAGCAGAGGGCCTACTTGGAAGACCGCCATATCCGCCCCGTCGCGAGGTTTAGTTGCCACGAATATCGTTACGTCGGAGGTAGTTACGCGCAAGATTTTAGTCGCGATGGCAATTTTTGCGTCGATCGGAGTGTTAATGGCCGAACTGGGTTCCAATGTTCCCTCGGACAGTCAATTGACTGCACAGCGGGCACAAGAAGGAGGAACGGCAGGGGCGGGGGTGTTCGATATCGCGGTGCCTCCGCCCGGAACCCCATTGCAGCCGGTCCAGCGGGTGCCGCGCGACAAGTTCGGCATTGTAGGTCCGTTTCCATTGACGCTACAAGATCTCGATGGATTGGTCTACCCCTCAGCCACTCTGGAGGAACGGCAGGCGATGCTGGAGGGCACGGCGTTCTTCACCACCGCCCACACCGCGGCGGAAGGTTTAGGGCCCATGGATAACCAGCCGTTCTGCCTGGGTTGCCATATGAGTTCGGCCGATGCGATCTCTAGCCCCGGGATGGTGAGCCCCAGTTCCTGCGTTCCCGGGTCCACCTGCGTATCGCTGGTCTCGCGCGCCGCGCGCTCCACACCCACGAATTTCAAGTTCACTTCGCTCGACCCCGCTACCGGCGGAGGCCGCCCGGCTGGGACGTTGCTGTCCGACGGTCACCCCAATCCGAACGATAATCTTGATGCCCTCAACCGTCCTGGGCGCACGGCGGCTTTTACTACCTTCGGCGACTTCAATCCCAACCACGCGGACGTTGCCACCAATCCAACCGGCATCGGCTTCTTCGATCCCCTCGACGGCGCTGCCTTTAACATTGTGACTAGCTTGACATCGCGGCCTTTCGGTGGTTTCGTACAGCACACGCGGCCCGCTGGCTCCGACTGTGTCGCGAAACCGATCGCTCCGGTCCAGTTCGATGCCAACCTGCAAGGCTCGCGCGATCCGGTAACGGGTCTCGACTCGATCACCGGGTTCCGGCGAACGGTAGGCGAGCGCGCCGGGCCTCCGTACATCGGTCGCGGACTGATGGAGGCTGTGCCTACTGCGGATATTCTCGCGACTGCAGATCCGAACGACACGCAAGGTCATAATTCGTCGCTGGGGAACTTCGCGCCATCGATGGGCTGCACCGGCGACTGCGTTGCGGGCAAGGCCAACATGATTCCGCGTACGTTGGTCGATCACACGGATGCCAACGGAAATCTCACTTCAGTCACGGGATTTGTGGGCGGAGTGGGGCGCTTCGGCCTGCGGGCAAACGGAGTCGAGATTCTACAATTTATTATCGGAGGGTTGCAAGGTGAACTCGGGCTTACCAGTCTGATAAATTCCAATGAAATCAATTTCCCAACTCTTTTCCCCGCCAGCGGGCCGTCCACCGAACCAGCCGCCTGCCTGGCGGCAGTCTCTACTTCGCCAGAGGCGCATCTCTCCACTCCATTTAGTGAGCGGCACTTTATCCGCAACACTGCGCCACCCGAATTTGGAGACACGCTGCTGCGCTTGCTCAAGTCGGGTAACGCCGCGAGCCATCGTTCGCCGCAGAGTAGGGGAGGGAAGGTCCAGCGTGGTGCAGAGTTGTTCGGAATCGATTTGGTGGCCTTCGCCCACCGCATGGTTCCGGGCCGCATGCCCAACAAAGGAGATGGACGTGATCCCAACGCGATCAACCAGGCAGATCGCAAGTTGAACTGTGTCGGCTGTCACACCCCCGTTCAAAGAACCGGGCAATCTCCGGCGACCGTGGGAGCCGAGCATCTTAGCTTCGTTTGGGCGCCGATTTTCTCGGATCTGCTCCTGCACAAGATGCCTTTCATCGATGCGGAACGGCTCTCACCGAGGCCGCGGGACACGCTCGTCATCGCTCGGCAGAATACGAGTTCCCGCGACGAAAATGGGCAAGTTTTCAACACTTATGATTTGTCCCGCAATCTAGCGGACGACTCGTTTTCCAATCTTAAGGCTTCAGCGGATGGCCGTGAGTTCCGCACCGCGCCGCTGATGGGTTTAGGGAGGATGGGGCCGCCGTTCTTACACGATGCGCGCGTGTACCTGAGTACTCTTACCGTGGACAGCACGCCTGCGGGTACGGTTACCACGAACAGCCGAGTCAGCAATGCCCCGCTGGTGGTGCGTACAGTGGATGACGCGATCCGTGCTGCGATCGAGCTGCATGACCTCCCGGCTCCCGACAACGACAACACGCCGGACGATGTCGCAGGCGCTGGATGCCCGGTGCCTCCAGCGGGGGCGGACAGCAACGTCTCCTATGGACTATCACCGGAGGAGGTGATCTGCCCGCGTTATGGCAGTGTGATCTCGAAGTCACATCGCAGCGACGCGCGGGAGGTCATCCGCCGATTCCGTGCGCTGAGTCCCGAGGACCAGCAGGCATTGATCGAATTCCTTAAACAACTGTAATAGGGAAAAAGGACGGTGGCCTGTTTGCGGGCAGCTTCGAGGTGGGCCGGTTCTTGGCGGGCAGCCGTCCTGAATTGCGTTCCGAACATGCGCGAAGCGGCAGCGGCGTGCCGCCCGATATGATGGTTGTGATCGCTGCAGACGGAAAGACGTTTCACGCGCCCGGGTGCCGGTTTATTCACGCCAAGGCGAAGCTGGATACAGTTGCGGCGCGTGAAGCCATACGTCAGCGCCACGCGCCTCGCGTTCGATGCATGCGGAAGTATCTGAAGACTTAACCCCAAGTCAGGTCAGGCCGCCTCTTAATCCTAACCTGGTGAAAGTGCAGAAGAAAATTGAAAAGCAAGCGCCGAACGAGGTGAACATCGTCTCGATCAGTCTTGATCCGGATCATGACACGCAAGCAGCTTTAAAGGCATGAAACCAGGCACTGGCATAACTGTTCGCTACCTTGAATACGGCTTGTCAGCAGACGGTTGGACGTTCGGTGATCCCCTAAGGAATTGGAGAAATCAATCTACCACACGGGATGCGCTGCGAAATGCCCGTTGAATGAGCGTATAGCGTGCAGCACCAATAATTCCAGAATCGTCGTTCAAGACTATTTTGACGGGCATATCCCGAAGCAATGGCTGCATGCGTCCCTTGTCCAAGAAAGACTGCATAAAGATCGCATCCTTCATCTTGGGCACGATTTTCGCTGCAATGCTGCCACCTATGAAAACACCGCCCGTGGCCATCAGGTTCAGCGCGCAATTACCCGTTTCAGCGCCATAAACGCTCACGAAAATGGACAGCGCCTGGTCGCAGATATCGGCCTTTTTTTCCAGAGCAAGTTGCGAGATCAGTGCCGGAGGATCGGGCGCTTCGGCCATCTCTTTTCTCAACCAGTCGGGCTCATCCCCTTTCCTCGTGTCACGAAGGAAATCGTAGATATTCTTGATTCCGGGCCCGGAGAGAATTCGCTCACAGCTGATACGGCCATGTTTCTTCTGAAGATACGCCAACAGTTCCTTCTCCACATCGTTCCTGGCCGCGAAATCGGCATGCCCTCCCTCGCAAGCGAACGGATGGTGGCGATAACCATCCCAATAGAGACCGGCCATCCCAAGGCCCGTCCGCGCCGAGATCACAGCCCGATTCCCCTCAGCGTCTTGTGAACCTTCATTCAGGGTGATGAAATCTTTGGATTCGAGTGCATCTATTCCGTAGGCATAGGCCTCCAGGTCATTGATCAGGCCTACGGAATTGAGCTTGAGCTGTTTCGTCAACTCACGGGAATCGATTGTCCAGGGAAGATTGGAAATCTTGCTACGCCCGTTGCGGACCGGTCCAGCCACCCCCAAGCATGCGCTCACCACCGGTATGCCTTCGCGCTTGATGAAATCCGGGATGATTTCGGCCAAGCCGGTATGCTCTTGGCTCAGGTAAATCTTCTCGACCACTTGCCGCAGCTGGTTGCCCTCGCTTTCGAACGCAGCCAAGCGAGTACGCGTCGCGCCGATTTCTCCCGCCAGAATCATGCCCCAATCGTCCTCCATTGACGATGGTCGTGCTCCATCAGCTCATCGGCAGCTCGAGGCCCCCAGGAACCCGCCGTGTAGTTTGGAAATCTACGCGGCGGGAGGGCTTTCCAAACATCAAGTACCGGATTCACCACACGCCATCCCGCTTCCACCATATCGGCGCGTTGGAACAAAGTAGCATCTCCGATCATGCAGTCATAGAGGAGCACTTCATACCCCGTATAGGCCTCCGCGCCAAAGTACTTGGAATATTCAAAGCTCATATCTACCGATCCCACCCGAAGCACGGCACCCGGGATCTTGGCACCAAAGCTTAGCGAGATTCCTTCCACGGGTTGTATCTGGATGACGAGGGTGTTCGTGTGCAACTTGTGAAAAGGAGCATTACGGAAAAGCTCAAATGGTGTTTGCTTGAAATGGATTGTAATCTCGGTGTGACGCTTGGCTAGTCGCTTGCCCGTTCGCAAGTAGAACGGCACCCCTGCCCAGCGCCAGTTGTCGATATTCAATTTAAGGGCCACGAACGTCTCGGTTCGCGATTCAGGTGAGACTCCCGGTTCCATACGATAGCCGGGCACCGTCTCGGTCTCAACCACGCCCTCTCCGTACTGACCCCGCACGCTCGAATGCAAAACCTCTTCGGAGTCTAGTGTCTGAACGGCATGCAAAACTTTCGCTTGTTCGTTGCGCACTGCGTCGGCACGAAAAGATACGGGTGGCTCCATCGCAGTTAGACTCAGGAGCTGCATCATATGGTTGGGAACCATATCGCGTAGGGTGCCGGCGTTGTCGAAGTATCCGCCACGTCGTTCCACCCCCACGGTTTCAGCGTTCGTGATCTGGATGTGATCGATGTAACGGCGATTCCAGAGCGGTTCGAAGATCGCGTTGTCGAACCGGAACACCATGATGTTTTGTACCGTTTCCTTGCCGAGATAGTGATCAATGCGGTAAATCTGATTCTCGTCTAAGATACCCTTGATCTCACGATTTAGGGCCTGTGCGGACTCAAGATCGTGTCCGAAGGGCTTCTCGATGACAACCCGTCGCCACCCGCCATTTTCCTGACGAGAAAGCCCGAGTCTTCCCAGCTGCTGAACAATGGGAGCGAAAAACTTAGACGCAGTCGCGAGATAAAACAGATAATTCCCCTGGGTGTGGTAGGACACGTCCAATTCGCCCAGCCGATTCGAGAGCGCATTAAAAGCGTCGGGATCCGCGAAATCTCCTCGTGCGTAGTGAAGCCGCTCCGTAAACCACTCCCAGGCGACCGTTTGGCGATCGCTGGGAGGCAAGAACCCAGTCACTTGGTTCCGAAATTGCTCGAGACCTAATTCGTCGACCGAAAAGCCGAGTACGGCGAAATCCTTAGGTAGCAGGTTTGCCTTGACAAGGTTGAAAAGCGCGGGAACCAGCTTGCGTTTAGTCAGGTCGCCGGCCCCTCCGAAAAGAACCATTACGCAAGGGCCCGCAGTTCTCCCAGTCTCTTGGAATTGGCTGCCTCGACTTGTTGCCAGTGTTGCTCCCATGCTCCCCGGTCACCACCCAAAGTTAATCCAGCGGCATCACCTGGCACAGTATTGTAGACCAGAGGAATCGATACGAGTTGCCATCAAGCTCTCATCTGGATCGATGGCAGACTGTGGAACTGGAGAACCACCTTAGCGAAGTGCCGGCTCACTCGATGGCAAATCAATGCACCCGATCGCCTTCTGGATTGCGCCCAAACGGCGGATACGCGCAGAAAATCGGTGAACCCGCGAAGTCGGCTGCCGGGATGGAGCGACCTTTAGGGCATCCCGTCGCCCTCTCGCGAACTCCTTGCTTTCTGCTTTACGCAGCACGAATCTTACCGCGGGCGTTCTCAAAAATGTCGACAAATTCCTGGTAGCGTCGGGCAATCTCCGCTACGGCGGCGTCGCGTGTAATCCGCTTTGTCCGCAAGTCGACAAGAGGCTCCCAGAAACTGGTCCGGCCTACGGCAAAACCGATGAAGCCCGATACCTTGGCCGCGGTAGTTAACCAGTCCCGCACTTTCTGGTCATTTTCTCCCCGGCCCAGGATGATGCAACCGACGTTGTCTCGTCCGCCGCGACGGGCAGCAGCCACCACCTTTTCACAGTCCTCCTTGCTGTCGAGTCCTTCGATTTTCCAGACGTCCGGTTCAACTTCTGCATCCTGGAGTTCGAGGATGGTCTCGACCATCAGCCGAGGGCGAAGCTCCGAATCATAGGCCTTCTTGTCTCCTTTGACCTGATCCAGGTGTGCCTTCTCGGGTGGCACCAGCAGCTCGAACATGAATCGGCTGCGACCGTCTGAGTGCAGGTATTGGGAGAGTGTTTTCAGACGAGCTGCCTGCCGCCGGTTTAGAGTGCGATCGCCCTCAGGGTTATAGCGAACCAGGACTTTACAGAAGGTTGGATGGAGGGACTCGATGTGTTTGGCAAAGTCTTCACCGTACTCGAAATCGAACTCCTCCTGGCCGCTCTTCTCGGCCGGGCAGGCAGTTGTATAGGCGTGTTCCGCCGCATGGCGAAGAATCGCAGCGCCAAACTGCTCGTCAACCAGGATGCCGGCCTTTCCCCGGCTCACGCCGGCGTCGACCGCAGCCTTAAAGCCGTCATAGATTACCTGCTTAATGGCGGCGATCTCTGCTGTCTGATTTGGGCTTATCGCGCCGCTCCAGCCGAACATCTTGGTCTGAAACGAACCCCGGTGGTCGAAGGGCAGGATATATAAAGGTGCGTTAAAGCCGAGTGTAGTCATTCGGACTCCTTGACGACCTTTTCATAGCGAGTTGAGGTGCCATGGGTTCGCCGTAGTCTCTCGATGGAGCCAACTTTGCCCCATGCTCCGTTTGCGTTCCTTCCGAGAGATTCCCGCCGCTGGCAGGAGCGCGATACTCCGGTCTGTGACGCGATATTCTGGTTCTATGAAGAAAAGATAGACCTTCTAAGCGCGAAACCGACAAATTACGAGTCGAAATTGTACCCCCAATAGAGTCCAAGAACGCCAACAATTTATTGCTTTTAAATTGCTTTTACCCGGGCTTGGCCAGGTGACGCAGCCGGTATCTCCGGTTATAACGACGTCCAGGAGTACCAGCACCGCCGCACCGACTTTTGTGTGTGGGGCTTCCCGTGGCGTGCTACGCCGCTTGGCCAATACCTGAATTCGAGGAGGCCGGAACTGGCGTGTCAGCCCCGCGCCACGTCAGCGACGACCTTGAGTAATATTGGAGGTCGTCGGCGCACCAAAGTACGACGGCTTCAGCATCAATGTCCTCATGTACTTCCGTGTCAACAAAGCAACTCGGGAGCGGTTGGGCAAATGCGATAGCATTCAGCAATCTGGAGGAGCAGTCGCGTCCCATGGAACCAAAGGTTGGGTTAGTGGCCGTCTTGCTGCTCGCGGCATTGATGTTTGGCTGCGGTGGCGGAGGAGCAGGCCCTGGAGCAAGAGGAACACCTCCATCCACACCCGCGGTACCCAGGGGTCTGACTGCAACCGCCGGCAATCAGCAGGTTGCGCTGACTTGGGTAGCCAGCACAGGGGCGACCAGTTATAACGTGAAGCGGTCGACCACTTCCGGCGGCGGATATACACGAATTGCGTCCGCCAGTACAACCAGCTACGCAGATACTGGCGTAGCGAACGGTACACCGTATTTCTACGTCGTGTCGGCACTAAATTCCGTGGGAGAGAGCGGGAATTCAAGTCAGGCGGGCGCCACTCCAATTACAGCCGACGTGACAATCACCGTCGATCCGATCAAGACCAAGCCCATATCGCCGTGGATCTACGGGATCAACTTCTATACCGGGATATCTGGCGCGCCGTCCCATCTCACCATTGATCGTGCGGGCGGAAACCGCTGGACTGCCTACAATTGGGAGACCAACGCCTCAAACGCCGGCAGCGACTACTTCTACCAAAACGATAATTATTTAAGCGCCAGTACCAGTCCGGCCGAGGCGGTGCGCAGCGTTATCGCTGCAGATCGCGGGCTTGGTATGGCCAGCATCATATCTGTCCAACTGCTAGGTCTGGTGTCGGCAGACGAGAGTGGCCCCGTAAACGTCAGCAAACCCCCGGACCTGACGCGATTCAGGCAGGTGATCGACAAGAAAAGCGCGGCCACGTCCGCTCCCTTCACCACTTCGCCGGATCCTACAGACGCTAATGTGTACATGGACGAGTTCCTCTGGGCGCTGGATCAGAAGTTTCCGGGCATCTTCGGCGCGAACGCTTCATTACCTACCTTCGTGAGCCTTGATAACGAGCCTGAACTCTGGAATTCGACTCATCTGGAGGTCCAGGGGCCTACCGCTATTTCATCAGACGACTACATTACGAAAACGATCAATCTCACAAAGGCACTGAAGGACCAGTTTCCCGGCGTGGTAATCTTTGGGCCGGTCCACTACGGCTTTGAAGGGATCTACGACTGGCAGGGCGAGCTGACAGCCACCCCAGACGGAACAAATTGGTTTCCCGACAAGTATCTGCCAGCGATCAAGACTGCCTCCGATGCCTACGGGAAACCTCTGGTGGATGTATATGACTTCCACTGGTATTCGGAAGCCACAGACGGCAGCACGCGAGTTACGAATCTCACCAGTGCCAGCCTGACCGACGCCCAGGTACGGGCGATTGTGCAGAGTTCCCGAAGTTTGTGGGATCCCACGTTTATCGAGAACTCCTGGATAACCAACGCCGTGCTGAGTGAGCCCATCAAAATTCTGCCTCGCCTGCAGGCTAAGATTGACGCCGAGTTCCCAGGCACCAGAATTGCCATAACCGAATATGAGAATGGCGGCAACAATCACATCGCCGGGACGATCGCAGAAGCGGACAATCTAGGCATTTTCGGCAGCCAGGGTGTTTACGCAGCGACGTTGTGGCCGCTCGGTAATTGCCCGTATATCCTGGCTGCCTTCCGAGCTTTCAGAGGTTTCGACGGAACAACGGCTGGCTTTGGTGATACTTCTCTCCAGACGACCTCCAGCAGCGTGCAGAACGTGGTTGTCTACGCGAGTTCAGACAGCAGCGCACCAGGACGATTCGTTTTTGTGGCCATCAATCGTTCCATGTCGTCGCAGCTTACAGCGATCAACGGCGTACAGCTGTCTGGTACGGCCTCCATATACCAGATGACCGCCTCTTCGGCTCAGGGACAGAGCCCAATCCACCCAGTCCTGGTTCAACAAACGCCTGTCAGCGGTGATTCTGTCACCATCACCCTTCCCGCCCTGAGTGTTTCGACCATCGAAGTCAAATAGCGGCGGAACTAGACTGAGTCGCTCAGGGTGGTACGGACGCAATCAGGGGTCCCTAATGCAGCGGGTGAGTTTCAAATAGCTAGGGAGCGAATCCGATGGGTTTGCGTTCCGGGTCCTCGGGCGATTCCATGAGTTGCTCGATCACTTCGAAGATCGCCTTAAATTGCGAGTCATACTTCTTTTCCATTTGCTCCAGCTTTCGGGCAAGTTCTCGGTGGGTTGCCAGTAGCTCGCGAAGGCGGATGAACGTGCGAACGATCTGAATACTGGCATGGATAGCCGCTTCGCTATTGAGGACGCTGGCAAGCATCAGGGCGCCATGTTCGGTAAAGACGTAGGGCTGGTAGCGGCGACCTCCGCGTCCCGTCTTTGAGGTCGCAATTTGCGACCTCAAATGGCGCGATTCGTCGAGATTCAGCTGGAACATGAAATCAGCAGGAAATCGGCCGCGATTCCGCTTCACTTGCTCGTTAAGGCGTTTGGTTGTGACCTCATACAGTTCTGCCAGGTCGCTATCGAGCATGACTTTATGCTCCCGCATCAAATAGATACGCCGCTCGATGACTTCAAGGGGGACAAGTCCACGTTCCGCGGCAGTCGAGGATGAGCGTGACATCGAATCCAGCTTAGCATCAGTTAACCCTTCTATGGAGTCGAAAGGACACAGATCACTACTTCACGGATATGCGTGCCCTAGGCAAGTTGAATTGTCACGTGACAACAGTCAGCAAACTCAAAAGATAACCCGGCCGTGCACTTCGTCCCGGTCGTAAACTTCGGGCTCTCGGCGTTGCTCGCTCGTCTCTCGATGACTGCAGTGTCTCGCAACAGCTCTTAGGGCATTTCTTTGGTTTGCTCCAGAACAAGCCATCGGCGATGCCCCCGCATCGTAGCAACCCTCTTCCGGGTCAGCATTCATTGTCGACAATCGGGTAGGTTCCACCTAGCCATCCGGCTGATGTGCTCGTTTCTTCAGTCCTCCATTCTGAGAGCACGCTGGACGAAAACCAGGGGTTCAAGGAGGGCGAGATGTCGAGTTCGTCGGTGATGGAAACCTTGTCAAGTGAATTGGCCTCAATCGCGGAGCGCACCAGTGGAACGGTGGTCGGGGTACATGCTGGAGGCCGAATGCCCACCAGCGGCATCGAATGGAGAAAAGGCATTGTGGTTACCGCGGATCACGCAATTCGTCGCGAAGCGGAGATCAAGGTGATCGGTGCGGACGGCAAAACCGTCTCGGCAACGCTGGCCGGCCGCGATTCCAGCACGGATCTTGCGGTGCTGAAGATTGTGGAAAGCGGTAATGCTGTTGCTGATTTGGGCGAGAGTACCGGTCTCAAGCTCGGGCAAATGGTGCTCGCGCTGGGGCGCTCAAGGCGCGGCAACCTGGTGGCGAGCGCGGGGATCATCGGCGGGTTGAGTGGCGATTGGCGCAGTCCGCGAGGCGGTCTGCTGGCCCAGCATATTCGGCTAGACCTCTCGCTGTACCCGGGGTTTTCGGGCGGGCCCCTCGTCAATGGGCAAGGAAAGATAGTCGGTGTAAACACCCGCGGTCTTGCTCCCGGTAGAGCGGTGACCATTCCGATTCTAACCGCGAACCGGGTAGTCGACGAGTTGCTGGAGAAAGGCCACATCGCGCGTGCTTATCTCGGCTTGGCGATGCAGCCGGTCGCGATTCCGAAAACCATGCGAGCAAAACTGAAATTGGGCACCACGAGCGGACTGCTCGTCATGCACGTTGAAAGTGAAGGTCCTGCCGACAAAGGTGGCGTGCTCTTGGGAGACGTCTTGACCGAAATCCGGGGCACAGCACTCGAAGACTGGGGGGCAGTCCAGGACCTACTTGCCTCCGGCAAAGTGGGAGACAGCATCGCCATCAGGGTCATTCGTGGCGGCGAGACAGTGCAGCTTTCAGTCAATCTGGGTGATCGTCCCAGAAGGTAAGCGATGAGCAGAAAGAACGGAGCGGGAGTGATCCGGGTACTGGTGGTCGCTTCCTCTTCGGTCCGACGCGCGGGCTTGGAAGCGCTTGTGAAGACGAGCGCACCGCTGAAACTTGCGGGCAGCACGCCGAGTCTGGCGGTAGTGCTTCCGCAAGCTCGCGAGTTCCAGCCGGATATCATCCTGGCGGACCTGGATCGCGCGCACCCACAATTTGTGACGACGATTTCTGCCCTGACCGAATCAGCCGGCAACATTGGTGCGGTGGTGCTCGTCGACAACCCGAATCCCGGCTGGACTGCGCGGTCTTTGCGTGCCGGAGTCAAAGCGGTCTTGCCCCGCGACGCACCCGCGTTGCAGATCCTATCGGCTGTTCAAATGGTATATTCCGGCCTCGTTGTACTGGATTCCGGGACCACGATTGAGCTCGCTCAGCGTGTTCAGCCGGCGAGTGCAGACTCGCCGCGAGAGGCATTCGACACCCTCACAGCCCGTGAGATTGAAGTCCTGCGCATGCTGGCAGAAGGGCTTGGCAATAGGGAGATGGCCGTGAGCCTTGGGATTTCCGAGCACACCGTAAAGTTCCACATCAGTTCTATATTCGACAAACTCGGTGCGTCGACGCGCACGGAGGCCGTTACCCTCGGTGTGCGCATGGGGCTGATTCTCATCTAGCATTGCAAATGCTGGCCTCGAATCAATTGTCCAGCTGAGACCCTTGTTTTGAGGATGGCTTGCGGGGCAACCCGAGAGCGTCTACGCCAAGAGAGAACCTACGATCGACGATAGGATAACGGGAGGCGAATTGAACCAAGAGAAGCAGACAGCGGCAGTAACCGGAGCAGCACAAGGAATCGGGCGTAGGGTGGCCGAGGTCTTGGCAGAGCGAGGATACCGCCTAGCACTGAACGACTTGCGTATGCCCGACGAGACCATTCGGTCGATTCAGTCTCGAGGCGGAGAGGCCATTGGCCAGGCCGGAAACATCGCCGATGAATCAACTGTCGAGGGGTTCGTTCAGAGTGCGTACGACGCCTGGGGCCGAACCGACGTCCTTGTGAACAACGCGGCAGTTAGTTTCATCGCTCCCGCGGAGAGCATTTCGGGAGACGACTATCGGCGGGTGTTGGAAGTGAATCTTGTGGCGCCGTTCTTGCTGTCCAAAGCGTTTGGCACGAGAATGCTTGCCATTAGGCATGGCTGCATCATCAATGTGGCGTCCGTGGCGGGACTCGTGGGTATTGCGGACAGGGCGGCTTACAACGCGTCGAAACATGGCTTGATCGGTCTGACGCGGACGCTCGCAGCCGAATGGGGTGGGCGAGGAGTACGCGTGAATGCCGTTTGCCCGGGCTGGGTTAAGACCGAGATGGATGCGGCCGACCAAGCCGGTGGCAGCTATACGGACGCGGACATCACCGGCCGGGTACCTATGGGGCGGTTCGCAACGCCCGACGATATTTCATTTGCGATCGCGTTTCTCGCAAACGAAAAGGAGAGCGGCTTTATTAACGGGCACGCACTTACAGTGGACGGTGGCTGGACTGTGGACGGCAGCTGGGAGTCTTTGCGACGGCGCCATCGTTAAAAAGCGCATCGACCCCGCGATCGCAGCCATTGGTTTAAACTTGAACACCAAAGTCTGTGAATCTCTTCAGGGCATCTTTCACAAACGCAGACACCTAGGCAAGTTTGGATCCGGCCGATGAGATGGTGCTCGAAGCCGCGGCCAACGGGCGTGCTGCCGCGATCGTGAGGTTCAATCAACGGGACTTTGGTGTCATTCCGCTACAGTTTGGCGTCGAAGTGCTGACGCCAGCGGTCGTGTGATTTTGCCACGTTCGACCGGCTGATGCGCCGCAAGCGAGGGGAAGCGCCGCGGCCGGAGGACACGATCGAGTGAGCCTCCATGCGTGAGGACCACGTACCCGCAGTAAATCAACGCACGAGTGCGATCATGAACAGTGCGATCATGAACATAGACACGGCGGCGGGATTTCGCGTGGCCCTTCCTCTCGATGCCGGGGTGATGGCTGCATAAGCGCAATGTCGACCGTCGATACAGGGCTCGGCCGGCCGAAGAGCAGACGCACGTTGCCCGCAAACTGACCGTGCCGCATGCATCTTCATCGTTCCGACCTTCGAGGCATCCATCGGATAACACTGCGGCACTCACCGTGGCGAACAGTCGGCAAAAGCAGGAGCACCGAGACGGGTGTTCTTCATATTCATACGATCCTCGTGCCTGTAGACAGGTCTGACTTGAGCGCGGGTACGTCGTGGAGCTGTCATTGTTCAGTGTTCAGTGCGCTGCGGAATTAATAAGGGCACGATTACATCAGCAAGCAAGAGATTGGTTCAAAAGTGCTGTTTGAGTATGTCCGTAGGTTCCTGAGATCACACGGGCGAAATTTTGGTCGGCCTTAGCAGACGCAATATAAAAGGGCGCCCCTTTTGGAGTAAGGTTTCGGTGCTTACCAAAAACCGCTTCGTTGCCAACAGGCGATGAAAACCGCCCTGAGAGAAAACCCAAACCTCTGGGCCATCATGCCCAGGAACCGAGCACATGGTGTGGCCGGTCAAAACAAATCCTGCTCATCTATTAAGTGGGCTGCGAAGCAAGAAAAACTCCAGCCGAGGGGGCGTTTTTTTACTTGACTTCTCCTTTTATAGAACGATTTTCGAACTGGCCGGGTGCTTAGTTAGCTTCCGAATTACCAACATTCGGGAAGCTGTCAGTAAACACTTCAGCGCTATCCGCCCCAGGGGGCGAGCTCCAGGGCACGCTCATAGGCACCGCGTGTATGCACTGGCTCGCCGTGCGAGACGATTACACGCTCAAACGGAAGCTTAAGCAGAGCGCGTAGCGCAGGCAAAGCTCGCTCTTTATGACTCGGCGACGCCCAGACCCGTAGCTCGCCTCCGGGTGCCGTCAGAGCATCGGCGAAGACGAGGGCGCGCTGCTCGGGCAGCCATAACGGCGTCTCGTTCCGGCCGCGGCCATCGTAAAGGGCGACGAGCCCGCCCGGAAGACGGCTGCCGGGCTCAATGAAATCCAGCTTGGTCTCGGGGATGTCCTCTCGAAAGAAGAGGCGCGGGCCGAATGCTGGGACACCGTAGCGGCGCACGAACAGGTCGACGTCGCGAACGTGATCCGGCTTGAGAACCACAACGGCAGTCGGCGCGTGTGCGTCGAGCCGCTCCCATAGCTCAGCAGCGTCGGCAGGCGGAGCAAGCGGATCCAGAACGAGTCTCTGGCCGCCCGACTCGACGCACGTCGACGCCACGAGCGGCTCCCAGCCCTGACCCGGCTTCCACTTAGGATGCTCCAGACGCCATATCCACAGGCCTGCCGCCACATCCCGGAGCTCTACCTGCGATTGCGGTTTG
>QIAU01000074.1 GCA_003225055.1 Acidobacteriota bacterium | reverse complement strand
CATCCTCTGAGCCCTGAAGAATCGGGAACGACCAGTGACGTTCGCGTGTCAACGCTTGAATTTTCTGGAGCTCGCGAGGATTGTCAAGATTCACCGTGAGCAGATGAAGGCCCTGAGTTGCCCAACCGTTGTGGAGTTGCTCGAAAAGTCTGAGCCCCCGCTGGCAATTTTCTGACTGTGTGGTCCAGAAATTGAGGAGCACGGTTTTGCCCCGAAAGGAGCTGAGCGTTTCAGTTCCTCCGGCCAGGTCGGGAAGCGCAAAATCGGGCGCGGCTATGGGCGCGAGCAGCCAGGTTTCCACCGTAAGGGGGAGCTTTTCCGGCATTCGCGGCTTAGGATTTGCGCTCGAGTCGAAACGCTGTGCCTTGAACGGGTCGACTCGGATTAGCGCTGAGCCCTCCTCCACCCAGACCCTGTGATTGGACGGCAGGTCGTGGAGTTCTTGGACGAGTCCGCTTGGCCAGCGGATGGACGCCGTCAGCGGACCTCCGGCTTCTCCCAATCCAAAAAATATTTCCTTGCTATGCTGGGACAAGAAGCCCGATCCGGCCTGGAGCGTGCGTGTCTGCCGGCCTGATTCGATTTCGACAGTGATGACCGCGCCGATCGCGTCGCGATTGCTTTTTGTCCCGCGCAACCGGAAAGCGATCGAGGGCCCCAATTCCTTCATCACGTTCTTCAGCAAACGCACCTGCGGCCCATTGCGATTTTTCAATAATATTTCCAGGCGGCCATCGTGATCGAAGTCGCCGAGGGCGAATGCTCGCCCATCCTCAGGAAAATCCAAGCCGACGGCCCCGGATACATCGGAAAAAGTCCCATCCCGGTTGTTGGCGTAGAAAACATTACGCTCGAATCCGCTCCAAGTGCCATCGGAGCGGATGAGCTCATTAATAGCGCTCCAGCCCTGTTCATAGTCCGGAGCGAGCTTAACGTCCGCAGGCGAATTGGCAATCACCTGCCGCCAAAAGAAACTGTTCAGGTCGTCACGCGAGGCACCTGTGACCATGCCGTCGGTGATGTAAAGATCGGGGAAACCATCATGGTCAAAATCCCAGGCGTCCGAGCACCACGACCAACGTCCCATTTCGACTCCAGCGGAAGTGCTGGTATCGCGAAAAGCGCCGTCGTTATTATTACGAAACAGAGAATTGCCCCGGGCATGCTTGCGATACAGGGTTTTGATTTCCTCGGGCGCGTCCGGCTGAAACTCTGGCTGCATGGAAACGCGCTTTCCGGCCGCTGACCACATGTCGGCGACATACAGATCCTCGGCACCGTCGTTGTCATAGTCAAACCAGCACACGCCCATGCCGGCACCGACATCTTCAACTCCCGCCTGCGAGGCTACATCGGTAAAGGTTCCATCACCATTGTTGCGGTAGAGGTTCTTACGCCCAAAGTCGTTAACGACATAAAGATCGGGCCAGCCATCGCGGTTAAAGTCGCTCCATCCACAACAGAAACTGTAGCGCGTGTTGTTCTTATCGAGACCGGCTTCCGCGGTCACGTCGCGAAAACCGCCGTCACGGTTGTTGCGCATCAGAAAGTTCGGGGGACCGTTCTCGGCGTCGTAATAAGGCAAGGGGTACTTGTATTGATCGGTGCCCTGATAGTAGACGTAGAGACAGAAATAGACGTCCAACCAGCCATCTCGGTCGTAATCGGCGGCGGCGGCGCCGGTAAAGGTCCCCTGAGGCGGCCGGGCGAACTGAAACGCGTCCGGCTGACGACGAAACTTGCCGCCGCCTTGGTTGAGGAACAGAAGAGGACCGTTGGTACGAACGACTATCAAGTCCTGCCAGCCGTCGTTATTCAAGTCAGCAAACAGTGCGCAGGCCGTGTTCTCCAGAATTCCCAGCCCGGTGCCGTCGGTAATGTCCTCGAACGTCCCGTCTCCTCGGTTTCGAAATAGGCGGTTGGGAAGTCCGGCGGGTTGGCAGATATATACATCGTCGAAGCCGTCATTATCGATGTCACCGACCGAGACCCCGTTGTGTCCGTAGATGTCGATGCCGCAAGCGCCATCCAGGACGGTTCGCCAGTAATCCACACCGCGGAGCAATTGCGAAGCATAGGACGAATTGCTGCCAAAGGCGTCTTGGCTTATCTCGGCATAGACGGGAGCGACGGCGCGACTCCTTGTTTCGTCGAATGCCAGCCACTTTCGGATACGATATTCATCGTTCCGAGACGCACTCCATTCCAGTTCCCACTGCCCGACTCGTTGCTCCCGATAAAAGTCCCCGCCCGAGCCGACAATGTCGTAACGCACTCGTGTCTTCAGCACGCCAGGCATGGGAGCCGAAGCGGAAGGCGGGGCGGCCTGAATACAGGTCACCTGAAATTCGGCCGTCAGGAAGTTTGAAAACACGCTCAGGTCAGACTGCAATTCGCGAAGAAAATCACTTCCTCGAAGCCTGCCCTGGGAAGCAAACGTCCTTCGATGGATTTCAAGTGCCCCGGAACGCACCCGCCGCGATTCGGTGGAACGCGGGGAGAATCCCTCGAAATCTAACGTGAAGAGATTTCCAATAGCCGGGATTGCATGCGGAGACTGGAGCAGTTTCGAACTCCAGTCCGCCAGAACCTCCGCTATCTGATCGTGATATCGTTCTAGATGGAAGCTGTCGAGGCCCGCTCGTACCTTGAGTAGCATTCGATCGAGAGGTATCTCGACCCGGTAATGAGGATCGAGGTGGAACTCACTAGCGCAGGGCCCTGCCTGGCTGGAATCGAGAGGAAATTTCGAGGGAGACTGGGCGCCGCGCAAGCCGATCGGCACCAGGGTCGCAGACAGTCCCTGGCAGCACCGGATGAGAAAGTTGCGTCGGCGAAGATCGATGGAATGATGCGCCTTCTCTGGCCGACTCAGAGCGATGTCCCTCCGGAATTCCACTTGCGCCGAAATCTAGCAGTGCACACGCGCACCGTCAAGGCTTGGACAAAAACGGCTTACCTAAGCTCCCCTTATCCACCCAATTCGCGCCTTACTCGCGGCTATAATGATTCATCCTCGGTCGGGAATCTGCGATCCGCTCGCCATGACGACTCGACACTCTGGGCCACTGATCTTGGGGTTTCTGGTTTCCCTTGTGCTGGCCAGCCTCGCGGCAAGCCAGACCGGCGCGAAGCCGTCTGACACGCCGGAAGCGCACCTCGGCAAGGGCTACGACGCTTTGAAGCAAGACCGATATGATGTAGCCGTCGATGAGTTCCGCGCCGCCCTCGGACTCGATCCTACGCTGAGTCTGCGCGCGCGATTTCCTCTGGCCGTGGCACTGTTCGAGATGCACAGGCCTGATGAAGCGCGCCGCGAGTTCGAGGCCGTCCGGGATGATGTAGGAGATCATCCGAACATCTCGTATTACCTGGGAAGGCTAGACATCGACGTCCGCGACTTCGAAGGCGCAATCCGGAATCTTAGTGCGGCCATTCCTACGCCGCCCTTTCCGGACACCGCTTACTACCTGGGATTTGCCTACTTTAAAAAGGGTGACCTGGCCAACGCAGAAAAATGGCTCAAGGCGGCGGCGGAGAAGAATCCGCGGGATGCTCGGGTTCCGTACCAGCTGGGTCTTGTCTATCAAAAGCAAGGACTGGGGGAGAAAGCAAAAAACGCCTTCCAGTTATCCGATCGGTTGCGCCAGCTCGACACGGAGGAGAGCCAATTGAAGGTCGAGTGCGGACAAAAGCTGGACCAGGATCTGCGTGAGGAAGCGCACGCCATCTGCGACCAACTCTATGATCCCAGGAACGCGGACAAACTGACGGCTTTGGGCACGATCTACGGCCAGCATGGCGATTTGCAGGCGGCCTTAAAGCCGTTGCGCCGGGCTGCGGAGCTGGAACCCGAGTCGCCACAGGTGCAATACAACCTTGCTCTCACCTATTACCAGTTGAACCAGTTCAAGGAAGCTAAAGAACCGCTGAGCGCCGCCATCAAGCGCTGGCCGGATTTATTTCAGCTGAATGCCCTGTACGGCGCAGTGCTTTTGAAACTGGGCGAAGATTCGCCGGCTTACGAAGCGCTCCATCGCGCGCACCAACTCAACCCGCAGGACTCCGCAACCGTGGACCTGTTATATGCCGCCACTCTCGCGCTTGCCCAAAAGGGCCGGGACGCTCGGCAGTATTCCGAGTCGCTCCGTTACCTGGAAGAGGCGGCCGGCTTGCGGCCTCAAGAGCCTTGGCCTCACCAGGGCATGGCCGAAATCTATACCCGTATCGGCCGGCCAGCAAAGGCCAAGACTGAACAGCAGGAAGCTGATCGCCTGAGCAAGAACCTCCCCTGAATAGCGCGTTATCCGATGGAGCGTAAAACCTCGCACTTTAGGGTGGGGGGGATATAAGCGACTCGGTTAAGTCGGTGTCTTCTGAGATTCTATGTACTGCTTGAGGATGCTGATGGGCGCTCCTCCACAGGTTGCAGCAAAGTAGGTAGGTGACCAAAGTACTCCCTTCCAGTATTGGTGCGCCAGATCAGGTCTTGCGCCTCGTACTAGCCTGCTGGAAACACCCTTTTAAGCTGTTAACCATCGCCGATACCGAGGGTTTGGGCGGGTAGTGGATTAGCAGATGCACCTGGTCGGCCTCTTCATCCATCTCCACAAGCTGCGCCTGGAAGTCGGCACCAACCTTCTCAAAGCTTAGCCGTAGCCTCTGGATGGCAGCTCCAGCGAACACTTTTCTGCGGTATTTGACACGGTATTTGGTGCCGAAGACCAAATTGAGAAGATCAGCCGGTTCATGTTATTCTGCTTTATGTAGCCACACTAATAATTAGTATAGCTATATAAATGCTCCAGGGCGGAACGGAATGGCAAGCAAAATTTCTTTGCGAGTGGCGGAGGCTGTTCATGGTGCTTCAATCCGGGTGCTGAGGATCGTGAGGGCCGAGGATGTAAAGGCCGGAATTGGGCCGGCCCAACTTTCCGCATTGTCAATCCTAGTATTCCTTGGGCCGAAGACGATGGGAGGGCTTGCAGAGGCCGAGCAGGTTAAACCGCCAACTATGAGTCGCATCGTGGACGGTCTTGTGCGCCAACGGCTTGCAGAGCGCGCAACAGAAACAGCCGATCGTCGGTCATTGCGCATTGCTGCCACCCCCCGAGGTAAAAAATTGCTGTTGGCGGGCCGAAATCGGCGTGTTCGAGCACTGGCGAAACGTCTTGAAAATCTAAGCGAGAGTGATCTAATTGTCTTGCAGAAGGCGGCCCAATTACTTGGCCAAATCTGATCCAGGAGGGATAGCTATGCTCCTTGCTACGATAGGCGTCAACCAGCATGAATTCGCCACCATGAATTCGCTCCAGGTCTTCCCGTCGCCCGACTTCTCACCTCGCCACGTGAAGTGCGTCTTGGAAATGTTCGTGTACGTGGCGCGCGTATAAGCGTGGGCAGCCACCGGCTCTTTGAAGGCGTAGATGATGGATTGGCCATCGAACCTGACCCCGCCGAGACTCGCGCCTAGCTTTGCGTGAGGTTGGGCATGACGGCTTCTGGATGCTCGATCTGGAACTCGCGTAGCGAAGGCAGGTCGAGGATGCACCCACACTTGATCCTCTGACACGAGTCCCCAGGACTCACCGGAATTGGTTTTGAACAAATGTAAACCCCTTGAGGCGCAAATCGGGAATCCGATGCGGTTCTCTCTTAGTCAACCTACTGATCTGTCAGGCTGATATTGCGGACGAGGTCGCGTCTGAAACGCTTGGTCACGGGCCCGGGGTTCATTTCATTTTTTCACAGCCTGCAAGGCCATCCTTTGTTAACGGATTCGGTTGCACTTTCTAATGTCCATCGAAGTCCTGAATCTTCTGGATATGTGACCCTACCAGAGGTATCGTGGCAAGGGTGTTCGCCAGGCGTTCGTCAGCGGTGATCATCCGCGTATCAAGACGCACAGCCAGCGCGAGATACATCGCATCGTAGACGCTACGACGCGTGGCATTCGCCAGGATATAGGCGTCGTTGGCAAGCGCCCGGCAAGCGATGGTCTCCACCGCGATCGTTCCAAGATCTCTCACCAATCGCTGACCCTGCCCCGAAGACAGTTCGCCGCGTCGGATCTTCCTGCAAACGACGTTAGCCGTCTCAGCGAAGAGCAGATCCGGCGCGAAATAGTCGTGGTCGAGTTCCAGCAATCGGCGGGCGGCATCGCTTTGGATTTCGGGAACAAACCATTTGATCACCACGCTTGCGTCAACGACGAATACACTCACCGCTTGTCCCGTTCCTCGCGGATCAGTTTTGTGCTATCCGATTGTGAGGATGCGCGCAGCCGTTTGAGCCATTCTCTAGAGAGGCGGCGAGTCTCCGCCAGGCTGCGGGTGCTGGCGCGCTGCAAGGTGTCGTGGATTTCCCCTTGCAGTGACCGGCCGTGTGCTCTGGCAGCAGATTTTAGGCGAGACAAGACTCGTTCGTCGAGATCGCGAATTAAGACGTTCGCCATTGACGACTCCTGTCTGCGATGGTATCAAATCGATACCACATAATCCATCGCAGGCCGTCGCTCGTGCGCCTGAAGCTTGGTCGCTGAGCTACCGCTCGGAAACAAACGTGACAGCCTTCTGGGAAACCTGCGTTTGTGTTTCGAGCTGTGTGTCATTGATCCCCTGGTGGGACGCTAGGGCTCTGCCTTCAAGGCAAGCAGGGCGCTGCCACAGAATTGAACGCTCACCCGCGCGCCCCGAGTCAACGCGCTCGATTTCTTCCTGCAATTACAGACATCAGATCCGTTCCAGTTTGACCAGCAATACTCCACTCCCCTGTCGTTTAACTTTAACTGCTCGAGGCTTTCTTTGCGGATCAGTGTGTGCTCCCAGGCCGAACGATCCATCAATAGGCAGAGAACCTTTTCATGGCAATGGGATCGAGCGCGTAGGCGCGCAGCAAATGGACCGAAGTGGTGCCCGAGAGACAGCGATAAAGGGAGGAAATCACGTCAGGACAGAATGGGCCTAACGGCTCGCGGGAATTGGAATCCTGTCCAACGAGGATCCTGGTTTCTTGGGTGATTAGTTTTCACATTATCTTGAGTTTGGTGATAGTATTTCAAAGTAGGTGATCGAATTTCACATTTTTATGTCCTTGGTGAATCTTTGTATTCAGTAAAGGCAATTCACACTTACGAGCGATGGGTGAACATAAATCACAAACGGTGAAGGATTTTCACGGTCGCCCCCTTCCAGAGCCTGGACGGCTTGCTGGCTACGGTGCCCTAGTTGAGAGGTACAGGCTCGCTGTCCCATTGCCCACGCAATTGGCAGCCATCGGCGAACGCCACGTGAAAACCTCCAGCGGTGACTGGCAAATCCTGACACCGAGACATCAACCAGAGGACACGCTCGCCGGGCACTTAACCTTTGCCCTCAAGTGGGAAGGTGTTGACCTCGGCGTTTTAAGTGCGCTCTTCAAGGTTGTACCAGAAGAGGAAATTGCACGCTTTGTCCTCGAGACACCGACTGGGATCTATTCACGTCGGCTTTGGTTTCTCTATGAATGGCTGACTGGCCGGCGACTCAAAATCGACGATCTGGGCAAGGTTCGAGCCGTTCCAGTGATTGATCCCGAATTGCAGTTTGCCTTATCGGAAGGCATTGCAATCGCGCGACAGAAGGTAACGAACAATTTGCCTGGCACACCACAGTTTTGTCCTCTAGTTCGGCGCACGCCAGAGCTGGAACGAAATCGACAATCTGGATTTGATGAGCGAGCAAGGGAGATTTCGGGACGGACGCATCCGGACATTCTTGCGCGCGCCGCTGCTTTTCTTTTACTGAGCGACAGCAAGTCGTCTTTCCAAATCGAAGGTGAACAGCCGCCAGCACAGCGCATCGCGCGTTGGGGACAAGCGATTGCGGAGGCTGGGCAGGTCGAACTGAGTCGCGCAGAGTTAGAACGGCTGCAGCGCATTGTTATTGGAGATACCCGCTTTGTGCATCTCGGTCTGCGCGTCGAGGGGGGCTTTGTCGGTGACCATGATCGGCGTAGTGGTGAGCCTATCCCGCAACACATAAGCGCACGGGCGGAGGATTTGCCGAGTCTCGCGGACGGAATCGTTGCCTTCGATAGCCTAGCGGTCAAGGGCAAGCTAGAGCCTGTTGTTGCGGCAGCGACGATCGCGTTTG
>QIAU01000073.1 GCA_003225055.1 Acidobacteriota bacterium | reverse complement strand
CTTTCCGACTATCGTCTCAATTTTGCCAAGCGTCTTGGTGCGGATCACGCTCTGAATGCGGCGCATACGACTCTGAGCGAGCGCCTGACGGCTGTTCGTGACCTCACGCATGGACGGGGCGCCGATGTGGTGGTTGAATGTGCCGGTGTGCCTGCTGCCATACCTGAGGCGCTTGACATGCTGCGACTTGGAGGGCTGTTGGTCGAGGCAGGCAACTTTTCTGATCTGGGTGATGTTGCGATTAATCCACACCGTCATCTATGCTCCAAGAATGTCCGGATCCTTGGGGTCGGCGGCGAAGAACCGGCAGCTTATGCTCCCAGCATGCGGCAAATGGCTCGCTACATGCGGCATTACCCCCTGGCCGATTTCGTTACACATCGCTTCGCGCTTCACGATGTGGACGCCGCCATGAAGCAGTCGATCGCTCCCGATTCGATGAAGGTCGTTATCGACCCTTGGCGCAATTAGGCTTTTAATGAAAACGAGGCAAAATATGATTCCACTCCGTGATCGCTTTAATTTTGCATCCGCGCCGGATAGCTGGGGCGTGTTGGACTATCCTGGACCATCCTGGAACCAATCCTACGAGAAAATGCTGGACGAGATGGTAGAGGCCGGTTATACAGGCACGGAGTTGGGCCCCTACGGATTCTTTCCCACCGACGCAAAAGTGCTGAAAGAGCAGTTGGGAAAGAGAAATCTGAGCCTCTTGGGGTCCTTTGTTCCCGTCCCCCTCGGTGACAGCGCCTCGACCCAAGCGGTCGTCGAGCAGATCCGCAAAGTTGGTGGCTTTTTGTCCGCGCTGGGCGCGCCATTTCTCGTTCTCGCCGATGCGCAGTCGAAAGAACGCGACCTCATCTCCGGCCGCGTGCCTGCCGACGACAGCGCCGGCTGGACAAGGGAACAATGGAAGCAGGTCGCGAAAGTGGTCGCAAGTGCTGCAAACGTGGCGGCTGACTATGGCTTGGACCTGGTCTTCCACCCCCATGTGGCCACTTATGTCGAGACTCCGGCCGAAGTGGAAAAGTTCTTCGACGTCACCTCCGCGAGCAAAATTGGCCTGTGCCTGGATACCGGCCACTGTGTGTACGGCGGCGGCGACGCGATTGCGGAGGCGGAAAAGTATCGCAAGATTCTTCGGTTTATACACATCAAAGACGTCGATGCAAAAGTTCTGGCCGAAGCACGCCGCAAGAAGCTCACCTTCGATCAGGCGATTGAGGAAAAGGTGTTCACCATCATCGGCCAGGGATCGATCGATTTTCCCGCCTTTTTCCGTGTCCTGGCGAAAAATAATTATTCAGGCTGGATGGTGGTGGAGCAGGACGTGAAGTTCGGCGCCACTCGGGTTCTCCCCGCCGTGAGCATTGCCGCCAGCTTAAAACATTTGCGCGGGGTGCTGGGCCAGCTTGCCACAGCCACCGTTCCGTAACCGGAACTGGCCAGCGCCCGAGAGTTAACCAGCCGAATCCGAGTCTGGTGACGGCGATACTGTCGTGATTGCGTTTCAAATGGCCGCCGGTCGAGCCGGCTGTAGATAGGCTGCAGTATTCTGTCTGCTCGCACAACGTAAGAACAGGTTCACACTTGGACTCCCATCCAGGCACGGCTACGTCCATTGCCGGCGGTCCGCACGGTCGCATGCCACGGCGATTGGGACTGCTTAATGCAATTTCGATCAACATGTCGAACATGGTGGGCACGGGCCCGTTCATCACAGTTCCAGCCATTATCGCTACGATGGGCGGCCCGCAATCGCTGATTGCCTGGGGAGTCGGTGCGCTCCTGGCCATCGCCGATGGGCTGGTCTTTGCCGAATTGGGTTCCGCGATTCCGGCTTCGGGCGGCTCTTACATATTCTTGCGTGAGTGTTTTGGTCGGGCCCGTTGGGGCCGCATGTTGGCCTGGGTCTTTGTCTGGCAATTCCTGTTCAGTGGCACCTTGGAGATTGCCACCAGCAGCATCGGCATGGCCGAATACACCGGTTTCCTCTGGCCCAAGCTGGCCTCCAATGTCTGGGGCGTGAAGCTTCTGGCGGCGGCGATCACTGCCGTTGCGATGGTGGCGCTATACCGCAAGATCCAGGACATCGCACGTCTCATGCTGATCCTCTGGATTGGAATGCTGCTCACGGCGGCCTGGGTCATCGGCACTGGGCTTACTCATCTCACTCCCCGTCTACTCCTGGATTTTCCGCCCGGGGCGTGGCATATCGGAATCCCGTTCCTGCTCGGCCTGGGCAACGGCACCATGCTGGTGATGTTCAACTTCCTCGGCTATTACCAAATTTGTTATCTCGGAGACGAAGTGAAGCAACCAGAGCGTGTCATTCCCTCGGGCGTAATCGTTTCGATTCTTATGGTGATGGCCATCGACTTTCTCATTTCCGTGAGTTTTACCGGGGTAGTTCCCTGGCGGGAGATGATTGACCCCAATTCTCAGGCATTCAATGCAATCGGCTCCGTCTACATGGAGAGAATCCATGGACACTGGGCGTCCGGCTTGATGACGGTCATGATCGAGATCACGGCATTTGCAGCGACCTACGCCATGATGCTCGGCTACTCGCGAATCCCTTACGCCGCTGCTCTGGATGGCGCCTTCTTCCGCTGGTTTGGAGAACTCCATCCTACGCGCCGCTTTCCGCACCGCTCGCTGCTGCTCGTAGGCGTTCTATGCATGGTTTCGTGCTTCTTTAACCTGGTCCAAATCATTACAGCGCTGATGCTGGCTCGCATCCTTTCCATGTTCGTAGCTCAGATTATTGGCTTGCTGATTTATCGCCAACGTCGGCCTGATGCTGCCCGGCCCTTTCAGATGTGGTTATACCCGTTGCCAGCATTGTTCGCTCTTTGTGGCTGGATAGCTGTATTCGTAACGCCTGCGCTGCAACCTCACGGATGGCAATACATGGCCTATGCTTTCGGGACTATTTTGGCGGGCTTCACGGCGTTTCTTGTACTCGCGTGGCGCAAACACGATTGGCCATTTTTCCCGCCACAGCCGGATGAGCCCTCCGAAACCCCGGGGCCTACGTTCGAGCCCGAGGGAACCTCCTAACAGATACGCTCTCCTAGTTCCTCACTGGCCAATTGCCCCGTCGCCTCTTAAGCGCGAAGGACAAAACGGAAACGCATATCCTCACCAGACCACATGATGTAGTTAGTACCCCAAGCGTTATTGAAGAGATTGCAGTGAATGCCAGCAGACAGATCAGGCTGGCTTTTCGAAAAGGGTAAGGGCGACTTGATGCCCAAGGTGACCAGCGGCGCATCCAGAGTCTCAACAAAAAAGGCCCCGCTTTCATCCTTGTAGCCGAACCCTTTAGAGAGTGCGTGCATGTGACGATTGCCGGATCGGACCACGTCCAAGGGAGAGACCGGCTCGCCTGATTTCTCCAGCATCCAGCCTTTGGGATCGGAGGCAACCAGATGGAAGCTCAACCAGAGAGCTTCGGGAAGACGCGTTGCCGGCTTTTGGAACCAGGAAAAATTCAAGTGGATTACCGGCTCGGCTTTGGGCAACAGCATTTCCAGATACGTCTTCTGGGGGAACGATGCTCGTCCGCTGTGCAGAGCCTTCGGATCATTGACCGTAAGACGCGCCAGCAGACGATGGCCCTGTTGGTTTTCCTCCATCTGTAGATCCGAGAGAGAGGGCAACCACTCCCGGCTCTCGGCTCCAAAGCGCTCGATGTTAGGCTTTCCAAAATCCTTCTTCGCCCAATCTTCATCGCTGATCACGTAATTATCAAAGAAGCGGGAATAGTCTTGCTGCGACAGTGTTTGATAGGAAAAAAGAGCCAGCAGATGGTCGCTCGATGCCCACTCTCGCCTCGACTTCTTATTAAGTAGCCGGGTAATAGCTCCGGTCTTGGGATCGATGCCGACGATGAAGTGCGGCGTCTCGATCTCACTTCCGGCGGGGTGAGGGTTGGGATGTGCCAGCTTCGGCTCGACCGCATCGAGATTCTTCACCGCTGTCTTCCCCTGCTCACGCAATGGAGAAGGAAGCGTGGCGATCCCGGCGAAAAGGTCTTGGCGCTTCTCCAGCCAGCTGAACTGGACGACCTTGTAGTTCTTGGTGTCGAGCATCTTGGCCAGATCGCTGGGAATGTAGTGATCGAAATCAAGCCAGGTTTTGGTGTCCGTGCCCCAGGTGTGCTCAACCTCCAAAAGCAGATGACGGAGCAAGGCAACGTCTGTCGCATCGCCCACGGCAAACTTTCCCTGAGCTATCCAGTTCTGGCGCAGACGCGCAACCTCGCGGTAGCGGGCGAGCTTCAGTGGGTCACTGGCAACACCGTGAATCCAGGTATCCCCGATTTCACTGGTGATTACCGGTAGAGAACCGCGGTGAGGATCGACCGCATTCGCAATCTCGCTCAGGTTGGTAGGAGTAATCTGGGCGTTGGGAAACTGGGTGCCCAAAGTGGAGTAGGTCTCGTGAATCTCTTGCAGGGTGTGTGGGCCGCTGTTGTCGCCTCGCACAACCACAGCGATAGCCAGATCAGAGCCTGGCACGCGCACGACCCCGCCGTAATCGCGGTGATACATAACTACGAGGGACGATCCACCCGGATCTTTCCAGAGAAACAATGGCGGCACTTCCGCCGGAGTGCTCGCATCGTTCACGCCAATGTCGATAAACTTCACGCCTTGTGCAGCTAGCGGAGCGATCAAGCCCCGGGTGTGACCAGGGACGTCAGTCATCTTGGCTCCAGTCGTGATCCGGCCAAAACGCTGATCCAGCGTTCGTGATAAGCCAATACTTCCGGAGATCATCGACTGGTCAATCAATTCCGTCTGCCAGGTGAATGGGAGAGCATGCCATGCGATGTCGCCCATCGAGATGGCCTTTTCCATCCGCTTGCGTTCTTTGGGCGTTACCTGCTCCAGGTATTCGTAAAGCAGCCATGATCCCGTAGTCCAGACGTAGCGCTGGTTACCAGAATTGCGTAATTGGCTGGCGAGATCCATGGCCCGTGGAAAATATTCTTTGAAATAGCGGTGAACCACGGCTGTCTGTGTATCGATAAAGCCTGCGTCAAAATGACACTTAAACATTACTAGAACGCGCTCCACCGCGGGATCAGGCGTGGATGAGGCTGAGGCTTGAAACGCGAACAATGCGGGCGCTTTCCACAACAAAGCACTGCCTAAGACGGACTTTATGAATGTGCGACGCTGCATGTCCTACTCAGACTAGAAATTAAGGTCACTCCAAACCAGGGTTGCGATCGAGTTCGAAGGTTTGCTGCTCCCATGCCGAGAACTTATATTTCCGTTTCTTTTTAATCTTGTCGAATCTTGTCACAGCGTCTACGCTGCACCCGAAGCTTATCGATTTCAGTGAAACGTAGGAAAGATGAGCTGTATTTTCTAACTTTCTAACTGGTTGGTGCTGATTCGGAAATACTGGAGTCCCGTTGCGCTGCCGAGACAAAAAGCCCGAATCCGGGGGACTCCCGTATCCGAAGTTCTGGTTGCAGCTTTCGCAGAACTGGAGCACTATTGTC
>QIAU01000052.1 GCA_003225055.1 Acidobacteriota bacterium | reverse complement strand
ATGGTACTTGCTTGAATAGACCACGTTGTGGTTTGATTTGTACCCTTCCAGGGCCATACTGATGTTTATACCTAATGAAGCAATCTAAGACAAGGCAAAATCACGCCTTATATCCTCAGCCCTAAAGGGCGGGGCTTAACGGCGCTTCTCGGTAAGCCAAGGACCCAGTCGCTCGAGCTGGGCCGCAGCGCAGGGCGCAAGGGCCTCGGTTGGCGAGTGCCGTAGTTTTTTGAGGAATTCTCCTCCAGACCAACTCCTTCCGGCTCGACTGAAGCCACTACCTGCGGCCGGGGCTGGCGGGTGGATTGCTGCCGAGCCGCTCGAAGATTGCCTCCGTCAGTTGTTCCTGGCGGGCGGGGAGCTCCCGGTTAACTTTGGCCACGATCTCGGACAGATTCTCGGGATTCTCCTCAAGAGCCGCTCTTATGCAGAGCTCTCGCCAACTGGTTATCCCATCCTCACTCACGATGTCACTTTTGATGACCGGCAACCACCCGGGTTGGTTTCAGGGCCCGGAATTCGTGCTTCGGGCAGGCTAACCCCGGCGAAATCAGGGCAGACAAATGACTCGTTTCGATGCTTCTCCCCGAGGATCGACCTTCCCTTAGAAGTTGCGTGCCGCGCGAAAAGGAATTATCACTACGGCTTCCAGGTCAACCGGAGTTCCGTTCTTGGTGGCGGGACGAAAGTGCCAGCCGGTGAGCGCGGTGCGCGCGTAGGAATCGAGACGCTGGTCAGGGCTATTAAGCACGCGGACACTGCCTACTGTGCCGTCGCTGCGAATCACAGCGTACAACGTGACAGTACCCTGCACGTTCTGCCGCATCAGTTCCAGAGGGTAACCCGGGTCGACTTTGTGGGTGGCTTCGGGAGCGGTGAGATCACCTTCCGTATCGTCTCCCCTAAGCTCTGCAAAGCGAATGATCCAACTTCCGCCCGCAGAATTCAAATTGGGCATATTCAGAATCATGGAGTAAAACTTGCGCGCCCCGAAAACTTGGCGCTCCAGTTCGGTCGGTGGACTGGTTGTGCTCAGCGTTCGCCGTGGGGTAACCCGCACGGGGAGAGCGTCGGCGATGAGCGTGTTCAGCGCGCTCGCCGAGGCCCTCCCGGACCCTGTGCCATCAGAAGGATCTCCGCTGTTGCCTGCAACTGTTGTCGAGGCCGGGCGATTCTTCGGACCGGGCCCGACAACGATACCCGGTGGTAGGCTGGTGTTGCCGCTGCTGCCCGCGCCACCATTTGCGTTTCCGTGACCGCTGTGCCCCAGCCCGAGCCCATCAGCGGCGATGTCCGGCGTACCTGGAGCGCCGCGTTTGCCTTGGGGAGTGGCTGAAAAAGCTCCGCGGCGGTTGCCCACAACCGCCATCGGCGGAGGACCGCTGGCGGGATGAATGCCCAAGGCGATCAAACGCCCAGCGCCAGAAGTGCCGGCCGCTCCGGGTATGGAAGGCGGAGGCGGCACAACCTGCGCAGGCTCCGGTGTCAAACGACTGGCGGCGCGCAGACCTCCTGCTTGTGTGCCCTCGACCGACGGCGGCGGTGGGACAACCTGTTTTGCCGTACTGCCGAGTGCAACCTGTGTCAAAGTCTGTGCGAGGGTGGACAGTGCACGCCGCGCGTCCATTGGCAGTTCAGGCGAGGGGGCAACCACCTCGCTGCGTCCAATGCTGATGTCGCCGAGTCGGCGAATAGTCCCTTGCACAGCCGGCGGTGGTTCAATGACAGCCGCCAAAGGCGCGGCTGATCGACGCGAGATTGCGCTGGCCATATCCGGTGGCGGCGCAATCGCTGACTGAGGCAGGTCGGTTCGGGCGCGGCGATCGCTCATTTGATTGATATCCGGAGGTGGCGCCACCACCGGGGTTGCAATCGTCGGGCTGACCAAGCGAGTCCGGTTCGTAGCTGAAAGGGGCACGGCCGGACTCGCCGAATGCCAGGCCACGATGTTCGGCAGCGGAATATCCTGATTTAGCTTGATCTTAGGTGGCGTCACGATGGTCTGTGTGCGGTTGTCTGCCTCGGGCGGGACCGAGATGATGGGCTGGCGAGCTAATTCGGGCTTGCCTTTCTTCGGCACACGCGCCGGAGACCTGCCCGTATCGAGAGGTGGAAGATATTCGGACGGGGTGTAGTAGATCACGTCGGAGCGGTTGAAAACTGTGCGCGGCAGAGCGTGAGTCTGCAAAGCCAATCCCTGTGCCAAGGCCCATATCGCCGCTCCTGCCAACACGTGCCAAAGCATCGACTCCAGGAATGGCCACCACAGCGAGCGAGAGGGAACGAACACGTCGGGCCAGAACGGCGCAGGACGCGAACTAACCGCCACGCGCGGCGGACGACGAAAAGACAGCAGATCGCCGAGGTTGCCCAGAAAGACCCGGTGCGCCGGATCTAATTCGACCAGGAGGCGAGGCGGAGCCACGGGTCGAAGGTACGGGTTTACCGCAGAACGTAACACCCCGGAACGGTTATTCATCGACATTCACTAGGAAGGACGGCAACGCTTGATCGTTGATTATAGCCCAGAGTTGCAGCCGGGTGCCGCATTCCCCTTTGCACGGACACCAGTCTGGCGCCACATGTAGTACCATGAAGTGAATCGGAGTCGATGGGATGCGCAGAATTCTTATCGCAACCGTCCTTGCGTTTTTCCTTGTCTCGACCTGGACAGCCGCACAGAGTTCCCAGGACAGCCCCAAGCCTGGCGAGCCGGTTAAGGCGGCAGATGACTACTCCGGCATGTACAGTTTCCTTCGAGACGGCGAGTTTGTGCAGGTGACCGTCGAGGATCAGGGAAAGGTCACCGGATTTGTGTCCCGCTATGGCGACCTCGATAGCGACAAAGGTGCCTTTCTCGACCATTTCTTCAAAACCGGAAAGCTCGACGGACACAAGCTGAATTTCATGACTGAAACCGTGCACGGGGTCCGGTTTGAATTCAGGGGAACCATCGATCGTGGCCCGGGTAAGAATCCGGGGGATGAGGCGTACTACGTTTTGAATGGCACCCTGACGGAATACGCCACGGACGCGAGCAAGAAAGTCTCTTCGAAATCGCGCGAGGTTTCCTTCAAGCAGTTCCCTCAGGACATGACCCCGGCTCCCGAGAAGAGAGACTAACTTTCGAAAGTGCCCTTACCTGGCGTCATCCGGTCAAACGAAACGCGATCTCCGCTTTAGTTAGGCCAGCTTGGTGCCGCCGGAGGTGCGGCGGGCATCGGCCATTTTCTTTTGCAGCCAATCGGTGTGGCCACTTTCAAAATCCACAAATTCGCGGTAAAGGGCCTTCAATACCGCGTCGTTCGTGATTTCACGTAAGCGGGTGTAGTAGCGAAGGGCTCCCTGCTCGGCGGTGACAGCGATTTCCAGCGCCATTTCCCGCGGCGAACGGCCTACCTTCAGCTTGCTAATGGTGAATATCTCGCCGTTTTCGAGGCGCGGCACTTCGATGAAATCCCGAATATCGTCTTCGGTCACCGCACACGGGCGCGTGCCGAATCGTTCGAAATAGCGCTTCTGGAGCTCGGTTCCGTGCTGGCGCTCTTCATGGGCCATATCCCAGAAGGTGCTGGCGATCTCGAGCGACTCCGGGTCGTGGAACTCGGCAAACATCTCGGCGAACTGGTGATAGATCTGGGCGTTACGCTCCTCGATGAAGATGGCTACGTGAAGCGCTTCCTGCGGCGTGAGCGAGGCGAAGTCGCGTTTCATTTCGTGGCTCCTAGGCGGACCACAACGGTGAATTCAGGATACCTGTTTATGGACGATTTTTATATGCACCGGAGGCGACCGGAGGCAGAAATTCCCGAATTGGAGCCCGGGGAAGCGCAAAAGTCGGCTGGATTGGCGATCGATGCGTTCGATGGTGGAACGTAGCCAGTTTCTTACGGCTCCTTCCAGTTCCAGTTGGTTACAGGTGCGCTCCATCGTGTCCACGGTCTTGCCGTCATCATTCAACGGGATAGGGCGGTAGGGAACGGCCTCGGCCCTCGCTCGGGACAAAATCGGTCAAATAACACTCGCTGCAGGGGTGCGGACGTTGTGGGTCGTAGAAATTCAGGCAGGTCAGCGAGTCCTGGAAAACGGAGGTAAGTTTCCAGGGGTGCGTACCGAGCGTCCCTAGCCACCCTGCTCAAGAAAACTGAGTTCGAACTTCAGGACATCCAGGATGTCACGTTTGTCGTCCGACATAGGCACCTCCAGGCTGGTTTCCGTATGGGTGGATAGCCTTATCCCCGCCGTCCAACCCCAGCAAGCCTATCGTCTGAGATCAACAACCCCAGCGCTGTGACCTGTCTCACCGCGGGTTTGTGACATTCGTCACCGGAGGTTTTACCGGAGATCGCCGAGTACGCAGGGAAAAAGAGTGTGAGTGCGGGGGATTTATCTGGCGGGGGAGGTCACTCATATTCGTGATCGGTTTCACATCCTGTCGGCTCGCGGGATGCTGGGTTCGGGAACAGGGAGGCTTGCCACGCAGAAGAGTTACACCTACCGCGCTCACGCCCATTGGACGATGTACGAGCGCGGCATCCTGGAAGCCTCCGGAGTTTCCCTGGACCATTAATTTTGCGGCGCCTGCGGAATTCGGCGGAGAGCCCGGCCTGTGGACACCGGAAAACCCGCTGCTGGGTGCGGTTATGAGCCGTTACGTGGCAACGTTTCTCGCGATCGCAGAAGCCTCAAAATTATTCTTCAGCGGCATGGACGTGTTCGTGAAAGGTGGCATTGAGAAACAGGAAGGCGGGTTCCGCTTCACCCGCATCCTGCGCCCGGTGCTTCACGATCGAAGCGGGAAGAGGATCGCCAGGTACTCAGAAGCTCATCGAAACGGCGCCGAGCGCGCATGCCTGATCTCGCGTTCCTTATCTTGCGCGACTTCGGTGGAAGCGACAATTAGGCTGGAAAACCAGTCGCCGCGGAATAGGTTCACCCTCCTTGCCTGCGGTCGGGCCGACTCACAGCTCAGCTATGGCTGCAGCCCAGCCTTTTCCTTCCTCTCATCTGGCTCAGATTGATACCTCGGGCCGAATTTGAGCATAATGATCGTTCTTGAATACACGAATACAGGTGAAACGCGGGCCGCGGACGGGTGTGCCGACCAGGATCGCCGTCGCGGCTATCGTCCTGTTCAGTCTCCTTTCGGCGGGTAGGTTTGTCTTCGCTCCAGTGAAGCCATTTCGCCCCGCAGGATTGCCCCTCCCGCAGTATGAAAAGAGGTTTGAGAAACTGCGCAAACGCCTGCCCCAACGGGGGGTAGTGGGATATCTGGGCGTCGGCTGGGACAGCAGGTATAGGCTCCCCGCCTACTACGCGACCCAATATGCTCTGGCCCCCGTCGTGGTAGAAAATTCTTTGGAGCCTGAACTTGTTGTCGGAAATTTCGCTGCTCCGTTGGATCCGACCACAACCACCTGGCCAGCCAACCTCTTTCCCGTCCAGAGTTTCGGCGATGGCGTGGTGCTGTTGGCCAAAAGGCGCAACTAGATGGCCGGGCTGGCCTCGGCGATCCTCTGTGCGGCAACGGGCTTTGTCCTGATTTCGTTGGCTTGGCCGAAGGGATCTGGCCTCAGATCGGACCTTCTCCTGAAGGTCTCGTTTTGCGTAGGGTGCGGGCTGGGGCTTTTCTCTTTTCTATACTTTCTCTCTCTAATGTTCTCTGTTCCTGCGAAAACACTGGCAGGGTTGGAAGTCGTGATTTTCGTGCTGCTCTCAGTTCTGCTGTGGACTCGCAATCATAACGGTCACAATCAAAGTTTTCTACGAAACCGCGCGAATACGTCAACCGGTTTCTTGGGACAGATCTTGGCGGCCGGCTTCACGTTGAGTTTGATCGGAGCGCTGTATAGGTGTGGGAAGGAACTGGCAGCGAACCCCCAGGGCACTGGTTGGGACGCGTTTGCCATCTGGAACCTGCACGCCCGTTTCCTGTTTCGCGGCGGAGAGCACTGGAGAGATGCCTTTTCCGGCCTGATCCCCTGGTTTCATCCGGATTATCCGCTGCTCCTTCCCGCCAGCATCGCCCATTTCTGGACTTACCTGGGGCGGGAGACGGCGGCCGTCCCCGCCGCACTCGCCTTCGCTTTCACCTTTAGTACGGTAGCGCTTCTGTTCTCTGCTGTTTCTGTTCTGAGAGGGCGAAACCAGGGCTTGCTCGCCGGAGTGATGCTGCTGGGAACGCCTTCTTTCTTGCGGCAGGGATTGTCCGAGTACGCCGACGTACCGCTCAGCTTTTTCCTTCTCGCGGCCATCGTGCTCCTGATTCTCGCCGGCCGGGTTCCGCAATCCAATTTTTCGCTGCTGGTACTTTCAGGTTTCATGGCGGCATGCGCAGCCTGGACAAAAAATGAGGGATTGCTCTTCTTGGCGGCTTTCGCTGTGGCGCGGCTGGTGATTCCGGCGCCCTGGGAGAACTGGGCGATCTGGTTGCGGCAAATGACGCCGCTGGCGGCCACGATCATTCCCATCCTCCTGCTGATCGCGTATTTCAAGCTTGCGGTCGCTGGTCCTGGAGAACTGTTCTCTAACTCCCAGATCATGCTGCAGAAAGCGATCGATCCTTCCCGATACTGGATGATCGCGCGATGGTTTCTAAAAGATTTTCTGGGGTTTGGCGGCTGGTTTCTCATGCCCGGGACTCTGTTGATCATTGCTTACGCGACAATTCTGGGCAAGCACGGCGAAGCATCATCTCGTACCGGTGCGGCGACTTGCGCTTGGGCACTAGTTTTGACTGCGACCGGATACTTTGCCGTCTATGTGATTACTCCTTACGACTTGCGCTGGCATCTGATGTGGTCGCTTGACCGGCTGTTTATGCAACTCTGGCCCAGCGTGCTCTTCCTCGTATTCGTCACCGTACGGGCGCCCGAGCCGGCAACGGCCTTGGGCTGTCCGGCGCCGGAGTCCTCGGAATGAACGATACCCCGCGCAAGGAAACAGGAGACTATAAGCGTTCTGCCCTGATCGCTCTGGTGGTGTTCATTTCTTACGCGTACTTCTATCAGGCGGGTGGCTGGAACCAAAACTCACGATTCGATCTGCTCCGCGCCATCCTGGACCAGCACACACTAAGGATCGACGCTTATCATTCCAACACGAAAGACAAGGCGCTGTTCCAGGGGCACTATTATTCCGACAAGGCTCCCGGCGTGGTTCTGCTGGCCATACCGGCGGTCGCGGCCCTGAGACCGCTTCTACGCTGGGCAGGCGTGGATCCTCGGTCGCCTCAAGGTCTAGTAGCCGAGTCGTATTTTGCGACCATGATGGCGGTCAGCCTGCCGGCCGCACTTTCAGCAGCGTGTATGTTTCTGCTGGCGTTGCGACTGGGATCAACCACCGGAGGTGCCGCTTTCGCAGCCCTCTCCCTGGGATTGGCGACGCCCATCTGGGCATGGGCAACTATTTTCTTCGCCCATGCACTCGTGGGTGCATGTCTTCTCTTTTCCTTTGCTGCCGCCATCGAGGTGGGCCAGAACACGGTGCCCACCAAAGAACTGTTTTGGGGCCTGCTCGTCGGGCTCGCCGCAGGATGGGCCACAGTATCGGAATATCCGGCAGCACCTGCTTCGGTTATTTTGGCAATTTTGGCGCTGGCGCAGGCGTGGCCTCATGGGTGGCCCACGCGCTGGCGCGTGGCTGCTGCCCTAGCCATCGGGGTTGGCGCATGCCTGCTCGTCCTCATGATCTACCAAGACGCGGCCTTTGGCTCGCCCTTCCAGCTTGGCTACACCCACTACGAATCGGGCGCGTTCCCATGGATGAGAAAGGGCATTCTGGGACTCACCTTTCCCAGACTTGATGTGATGTTCAAACTGCTACTGGGTCCACGGATCGGGCTATTCGTCCTCGCTCCCGTTACCGTTAGCGGAGTGTTTGGGCTTCGACAGCTTTGGAAGCAGGGAAACACACGAAATCTTGCGGCCGCGGCCGCGAGCATCACTATCTACTACTGGCTGTTTAATGCGTCGTTTTCCGGCTGGCACGCCGGCTGGACTTATGGCCCGCGTTACATGGGGGCAGGAGTCCCGCTCGCGTGCGTGGGCCTGGCACTGGTATGGACGCGGGCATCGAAGCGCCTGCGGTGGCTGCTGGGCGGGCTTGCGATCTGGGGAACGGCCTTGTCGCTGATGGCCGTGGCAACGACTGCGCAGCCGCCCGAGAACCTCCGAATCCCTGTCGTGCAACTGATCGGGCCGGCATTCTGGTCGGGGCAGTTGGCTATTAATCAGGTATCGATGCTGACAGCAGAGGAAAGCAGCCGTGCTGCCGGCGGTTCTTTTAATTTGGGACAGCTGGTCGGATTGCACGGTCTGGCCAGCTTATTGCCACTGCTGGCAATCTGGTGCGCATCCGCATATGGGTGGATGAGGATGAGCCAGGCGCATCAAAAAGAAGCTCATGCAGCGCTGACCACCAGCTGAGTTCGATGGCGCTGAGCTTGAGCCTCCTTCTCGATTCTCACCAGCGCGGTCGCCAATCCCATGAACAGCCAGGCCACTGCCACCACTTCGCTGTCAGCCAAGGTGTAATTCACCGCTGAAGCGACGACAAATATCACGGCACCCGCGAAAACTCCCAGCAACGTGCCACGAGCGAATGGATCCCAGCTCGCGGAATCCTTCCAGGAGCGGTTTAGAAAAGAAAGATATCCGCCCAGAAGCCAAAGCCATGCGGCCAGACAGGGCAAACCGCAGTCGACTGCCAGTTGCACGTAAGTGGAATGAAAATGAGCCCGGAAGTCGAACTCTTTGAAGGCTCGTATGTGCCAATGTTCACCGTATTGGTCCACGCTATCCGGCCCGACGCCAAACCATGGATGATGCGGAATGAGCTTGAGAGCGTCTTTCCACATCTCAACCCGAAATCGGTCTCCCGCCGACAGCCACACCGATCCTCGCTCCTTTCTCACCCAAAGGATGGTTGCCAGGACGCAAACCGCCAGTCCGATAATGGCGGCGGTCCGGAGCCGACGATGGATCAGCCAAAGCTGGAATGCGCATCCGAGAAACAGCCCGATAATGTAAGCCCGCGTTACGGTCGCAAACAGTGCAGCCACCAGAGCGACAAGAACTGCCCCCAGGATGAGACGTGCGGTGTTTCCGGGAGTCGTTATCAGCAGGCCAAAGGCCAATGACGCCAGTAGCGTCATGACTCCGGCGTATCGCACAAAATGGTCTAAATGCCCGGTTGCCCGCTGGGGCCGGCCGCGCTGCACCTTCGTTCCTGGCAGGTTCAGCCATTGGTCGAGATCCTTGCGGTCAATCCCAAAATCAAAATAGGTTGTTAGGGGAGCGATTGGGGCCTGTCGGGCGACATGCAGTCTTAGGGTCGGGTCGGCACGCGTGGATTCAAGAGCAGCTTTCCATTGTTGAAGGGAGCGGGTTCTATGCCCGTTGACCAGTTGTATGAGATCGCCGGAGCGAATCCCGTCTCGGAACAGGAGAGAATCAGCCGGGACGTCAACGAGTCGCGAGCCTATGCCGTACGCGTACTGCCAGCCGGTGCGCAAGGCACTCACGGTTCCGGAGAGCAGAACGAGGAAGACCAGGATTTTGAGCTGCCACGACGTCTTTACATTCTGAGCCACGACGAAAGCAAGCGGCAGGAGCGCGTAAGAGCCAATTCGCTCCCAGCTCAGGAGAGGCGCGAAGGACAACGCCGAGGCGATACCGGCGGTGATTAGGAAAAGCAAAGACGGCAACACGAGGGGCTGCGGTCGATACTCTCGGCCGCTGATGAGCAGCTTGGCCAGCCATAGCAGAAGGGCAGTGGCAAACGCAAACGCGGTCAACTTGATATATTGCAGTGCGGAAAAGGCAATCACGCAGAAGCAAACAAAAATCGCCCGATCCAACCGGGCTGCCGTTCGGGAACGCACCGTGCTCCCAGGGCTGCGGGAGGGTGCGCAGTCTGCCGATTTGTCTTCACAACTTATTTGCGACAAGGCCAAGCGTCCGACTCCCTCAGTGGCGACGAATCATTTTACAGGTCTCAACCGGATTCAGCATGGACACGGTCGTCGCAAGCCGCATTTGACTGGTAGAGTTGGGCTAAATCCGAGAGAGCTCCAGCACACAAGATGGCGGGGAAAGTTGGCAATGAGAAAACGGAGTCACCTGCGATAGAGGGCCACGTCAGGAGATGGCTTGTGCCCGGCATTCTCCTGCTGGTTTACATCCTCGAGTGTGTGTGGTTCATCCACACGCAGTCGCTGACCTACGACGAGCCACCACATATTCGGGCGGGATTGGAGGCTTGGCGCGATCACCGCTTCGAAGTCTGGAACGATCATCCGCCATTGGCGCGTTTCTTATGCACCCTGCTCGTGATTGACCGTCGATGGCAGATTGACGTCGAGTCTGCAGCAAACGGGGGCTGGCACGTTCGTCGGGTTGCGCCGGATCCGGAGTCCCTGGCACATCGTGCACGCAGCATGAATGTCTTGCTGGGAATAATCCTGGCAATCCTGGTCTGGTCAACGGCACGAGGAATGTTCTCGTGGGGAGCGGCCAATCTAACGCTGGCGCTTTTTGTTTTCTCGCCGCCGTTAATCGCGCACTTCTCCCTTGCAACTACCGATGGTGCCGCCGCGCTCTTCGTCTTTGCTGTCGCTGTGGGACTGATCTGGTGGAGAAAGCAACCCTCAATGTTACACACGGCTTTGTTCGGGATGCTGCTTGGATTGCTGCTGCTGGCCAAGTTTTCAACCCCGCCGATCTTCGTACTCGCGCTGGGCTGGATGCTGGTCCTGCGTCCGGAAGGTTTGTGCATCAATCCACGGAGATGGAATTGGGGCAAAACCTGCGCTGCGGTTCTGACTGCCGTCCTGATTTTGTGGGCGGGTTATTTCTTTCATATTTCCCATGTATCCATCAACCATGGAGAGTTGAGCGTCACTTTTCCGAACCGCGCCCCCTACGTTCACAAAGTGCGTGCCAGCAACTTGAACGTCGCGTTTCCTCTTCCAGCCGGGGAGTATTTCGAAGGACTTAATCGAGTCTTCCAGCACAACAAGAGAGGACACCCGGTCTTCTTCCTGGGGCAGGTTTCGCAACGTGGGAGCTTGAGGCTCTACTATCCTGTAACCGTGTTGCTCAAGTGGCCCGCGATCGCACTGGTACTGTTCGCAGCGGGACTGGCTCTGGTGGTTGTTCGTGCGCTTCCCGCGCCCAGCGGTTTATGGATAGCGAGCACGTTTCCTGCCTTGTATTTTGGGCTCGCGCTATTTGCCCGTTTGAATCTGGGCGAGCGGCATGTGCTGCCAGTTTACCCCTTTATGCTGCTCTTTGTGGCGGCGGTTTGGGAGACCCTTCACGTCCGACGCTGGGCCAAACTGTTTGTCCTTGCGGTCGTCTTGCTGCAAGCGGCAGACGAGCTTCGCTATGCGCCCGACGATCTGGCTTACTTCAATTTTTTTATCCAGCCGTCGGAGAACTTCAACCTCCTTTCGGGCAGCAATCTTGATTGGGGACAAGGGCTGCTGGCTGTCCGTGATTACGAGAACACCCATCCCGGCGAGACAATTTCCCTGGCCTACTTCGGCAGCGTTGAGCCGCAGATTTACGGGATCCATGCACCTGTGTTACGCGAACAGGAGAGAGCGACAGGCACCGTTATTGTAGGTGCTACCAACTTGTCAGGCGAGTACCTCAAAGATCCTGCTAGCTATCGGTGGGTCCTGAAATACCCTCGGCGGGACATTCTTGATCATTCGCTCTGGGTCTTCCAGGTTCCATCGAACCAACATTTTCAAAACTGAAACCGGTGAACCCATCTCACATGGATCCAAGTCGGATGGGTTTGTCTAAAAGAACCAAGCCTAAACAGAGGAATTCAGCCCCCTCGTCGATCAGTTTCCCGTCAGCAACGTGAACAGAACACCGATGGCGGCCGCACCGTGAATACTTTTGCCAGCGACAGGGGACTGGCGAGAGCCCGATGAACTCGGTCCACGCCGTCTTCCGACTGGCCGAATAACTAAAGACCCAGGGCCTTCGTCCGGGGCACGAAGACTGCTGAAAAAGCGTACACCAGAACAGCCAGAATACCCAAACTGAGAGTACCGCCGATCATGACGCCGTTCTCAAGCGTTCCTCCAACCACTGCACCAAGCAGATTCACTCCCAGCCCTTGCGCAGGCGAAGTCACGTCGCGGAAGCTGCGCGAAAAGATCATGCCAGAAAAGAACACGGGGAGTCCGACGATCACTGCTGCCGCCAGCACTTTCAGCGGCCCGGACAGCCCGCCAAGCAGCGAATACGGCAGCAACACGCTAAACAGCAAAAGAAGAAACAGAACCGCATAGGCGATCGACCGAGGAAACGGATGGAACTTAACCAGGGCATTCGCCAGCAGTCCCATGCCCAGGAAGGATGCGATGACCACAGCGTTCACGGTCCAGGTGGAACCGAAGAGCAGAGAAAGCTCCATCACGCCTTTGGTCTCGAGGAGAAGAAAACCTGCTCCCAAAAAAAAGAGGTGCAGGGACTCGCGGCTAGCCAGCCGGGGCAGGGTTACGGTTTTCCGGACCAGGTAAAATGCTCCCATCAGAAACAGCACCACAATCCAAAGAATGGACATAGGAATACGCCGATTGGCCAAATAGAGAAACGGCCACTGGTCGGTAGCGATCAGATTCCCGGAATTCTTGTTGGCGATTTGCGAGCTGATTTCAGTCAGCCCTTCCACCGGAGGGGCGGGATGAATCTTCCTTACAACGAACGACAGACCTTGCACATATCCTGCCTCAAAGACCTGCGGCGATTCGCCAAACGCGCGCTTTAGAGTTGCGTACATGCGTTGATTCACGAACGATCTGCCGGAACTGAAGGATACGACGATTGCCCCTTCTGGGCGCAGCAGGCGCGCAGCTTCCTGGAAACTTTCCCGCGTATAGACGAAATTGTCCAACCGTAGCGACGAGAGACTCGATAACAGGGTGTGGGAGTCAAGAAAACCGAAAACGATCAGGTCGTAGGTGTTGTGGGTTTTCTTAAAGAAGGCCCGAGCATCATCGTTGTAAATCGTGACTCGGGGAGAGGCGTAAGGATGCTCGGGATGAAATCGCTTGCCCAGTTTCAGGATCACGGGGTCAATTTCGACGGCATCCACGTGCTCGGCGCCGTGTCGCAAAGCGCCCGCAACGTCATTCCCCGTGCCCGCTCCCACAACCAGCACCTGCCGCGGATGCGGCATCACGTGATAGGGGATCTGGTAGTTGGTCTGGGCAGAATGGTTGGGTTCGAAATCGGCATAACGCGACAGGAAGTCAGGCGACAGATTCAGAATGTGCTGATGAAAGTCGTGATTGACCTCCAGTTCGTACGCCGGTGTTGTGGACCATCCCGCTGGCTGCGGGTAGGGATGCAAGTCAATTCGGTAGTAAGGCGACCAGAAAGTAGTCGGTTCAATACGCGAAGTCGCAGCCACCGTGAGCATAAAAAGCGCCAGTGCCAGCCGGCTCTGCCGGAAGAACGGAACAAGACAAAGAAAGCCAAGAAAAGTCCACGCCAGCGGGGGCAGGCTGAGGTAAGCAAGACCGGTGAAGACCCCAACTCCAGCCAGGCTTCCGAGAAGATTAATTCCGTATCCGCGGAGTGGCTCAAGCTGCGCCAAGTACTCGCCAACAATTCCACCCAGCACCAGGAAAAAAACGACGACCAACGCGAGGATACTCAGAATTTCCGAGAGGAATCGCAGGGGAATTACGACTTTTGAGACATCCGGGAAACTTCCCCACACATAATAATCGGCGCGAGGCAACGGAATGTGCCGCAGATGGAAGACGCCGGCAAAGGCGGTGACCACAAACAGGACTAGCCCGACTGCCGGGAAAGCCGACCTCAGGGGCTTGTGGGGAGCCCCCAAGATCATACCCAGTCCAATGCCGAAGAAACTCGCGATCAGCGGCAGATTCTTCAGATAGGCGAAGGCCCGCACCTCGGTAGAGAGATACCGGATGATCACCAACTCGAAGTACAGGGCAAGAAAACTCGCAAGGAACAGTTTCCAACTGTTTTGTGGGCTCAAGGAGCGTGTCGTTAGCTGCGTCCGAGCAAGGTCCGGCGCTATCTGGGCGCTGCTCTCGGTTGTCATCAACGTGCCCGATTATAGGGGGCCGACATCGGCAAAGGCAAATACAAGACGAGCCGGCGCTATTCTTCGGTTCTCGCACCGGGAACCCAGGGCCGGCCGCCTTGCGGGCAACCAGGCTGTCCCCCCCGAGCGTCGCCCGCGCATGCCGGGAGACTGACGCACGCCGCGCACGATTAGTGGGCTTTTGTTTCCGAGCGATCTGTGCGCGATCAAGCGAAAATACAGGAGGCGTGGGTGGCAGGTCTCACTGGCCGGCGCGGACGGGAGAAATAAGCAGGCGGGCAGCGGTCTTGCTACGGGCTTCCGATTTGTCTTCGATGGCAAAGCCGCCATCATGAATCGACGACTCTGCATCCGCTAACGCGGCCGCCAAGCCTCGGATGGAGCGGCTGAGTTCGCTGTCCTGAAACATCACCGGCTCGCCACGATCGATGCCCGCCGCGACCGAATGGTAATGATTGGGAACTTTCCATAGAACCTTGCAGTTGGTGGCTTTCTGCATGTCGTCGTCACTAAAGCCGGGAATCTTCTTGAAGCGATTCAGCACGAGGCTGACTTTATCCCGGCTGCCTGCTTCCTCAAGCCAGGCATGCATGCGGCTCGCGCTCCACAGCGCCACCACATCGGTTTGCGCTATCAGCATAACCTGGTGAGACAACTCACCCAGCATTCGACTGATCTCATCGACGCGGCTGGAGCAATCCACGACGACATAGCGGTAGTGAGTCACCAGCAGGTCGAACAAGCGCGCCAATTCCGCGCCGGTTGGTGCCAAGGCGGCCACTTGCGTCACTCCGGCAAGCAAATGCAGGTCCCGCTTGCAAACCGTCATGAACCCCTTCAGCAGAGCGGCATCCATGCGATGCATATTCTGCAAAGCATCGCCCAGGCCGAATGCAGGACGAACATTCAGATGAAGAGCAGCGTGTCCGAGTGAAGCAAAGTCCGCCAGCACGGCTGCGCCATGATTCTCCTGCAGTGCAATGGCGGTGTTGACGGCGATTGTGGTCGCCCCCGACCCGCCCTTGGCGTTCATGAACGTGAACACCCGGGCGCGACCGGCGGCATTCACGCGGCGTGTGCGAGAGGAGGCGAAACGCATTAACGCATCTTGCAGGGAAGTCGAATCGCCGACTCTTTCTAGGTATTCGCAGGCGCCGGAGCGCATCACCGCGACAATCGTCTGCGGGTCGTTCAGTTCTCCGACCGCGAAGATGCCCAGGTCATTGGTATTGGCTTTGAGCAGTTCAATAAAACCGACGCCCCGTTGAGTGCGTTGCGGATCGAGGTCCACCAGGACGACTTCGGCCCGCAGGTCCTGGATCTGGCGCAAGACTGGGTCAGTCGAGGTGGCAGCGAAACCGGCGTGGCTGAAAACGGTGCGGCCCAGCGTCGTGCCTTCCACACGATGCTGCAGCATTACTAGGCGGTCTCGGTCTTCCGATAGCAGGGCGACGGCTATGCTCTGCATGGCCCGTTCCTCAGTTCTGTCCCTAGATTTAGGCATATGTTACGAAGATAATCTGGGTGCGGCCAAGTGACGTCAGTAACGCCCAGAGATACCAGCCACCTAAAACCCAGGAAAGGCCGGCAACGTAGGGCAGGTAGGCGGGAACTGCGGCGAAGATCCCGCTACTTGGGAGTATTCTAAGCGAAGCGGGCCGGGTTGGAAAGAAACGGGCAGTGGAAAAGTTCGGAAAAACGGAACCGGGTAGACCGGCGCGCCTGAACGGCGTTTGGTACGCTGGAAAACCCTTGTTCCAAATTCAGAACAGCGTCATAATAAAGGGTTGTTGTGTCTGGTCCATTTGCCAGTGACATCTCTTTGGAACAAAAACAGGGTTTACGTGCCCAGGTACGCTCGGGGGGAAGGCTTTTGTCCAATCAGACGATGTGGTTTCCTCACCTTGCATAGGAGAAAGTGATGGTGTCTCCGGGCCAGCACTTGCGCACCCTGCGCGAGCAACTAGGCTTAACGATGAGGGACGTCGAAATAGCCAGCGCCGCCCTCGCTGCCAAGCACGGCAATGATGACTTCTCGGTGCCGCTCAGCCGGCTCTCAGATATTGAAACTAAGGGAATCGTTCCCAGTATTTTCCGGCTGTATTCCCTGGCTGTGATCTACCGTTGCGATTTGCGCGATCTCTTGTCGTGGTATGGCATCGACCTGAACGAGGTGGCCTCCGACCTGAACGTGGCGTCCCCGCCCAAGTCGCACCGCGCCGACACGTTGCAGAGTGCTACGAATGTGCGCATCCCAGTGCGGTTGGACCCCGGGTTTGACGCGCGCAAAACCGCCAATCTGGGCCGCATGGTGGAGCAGTGGGGGCTGGTGCCATTGGCTTACTTGGCAGAGTTCGCGCACGCCAGCTTTACCTACGGATATATCGGTACGGAAGATTTCTCGATGTACCCCTTGCTGCCGCCCGGCTCCTTCATCCAGATCGACGAGACCAAGAACAAGGTCGTGCAGGGCGTCTGGCACTCGGAGTACGAGCGGCCCATTTATTTCGTGGAAACGCGCGCCGGCCATACCTGCTGCTGGTGCACGATTCGAGGAGATCACATCGTATTGCAGCCCCATCCCTTGTCGCCACTGCAAATACGCGTGCTGCGGCACCCCCAGGATGCCGAAGTCATCGGCCAGGTAGTGGGGGTGGCTATGAGGTTGGGCGAATGGCGCGCTGCTGATTCCGTGCCAGAGCCGAAAGAGCGTGCAGCACTGAACTGAAATGACGGGTTGACCCGCCTCCGACCCGATCCGGCAACAAAACCGCAGGTTGCCTGCACAAATTCTCCAGATACGCCAAAGGCTCCTTGTCCTCGGCCCGTGAGGAAGTTTCGGCGTCTTCCATCAGCTTGCGCAGGGGCGTACGCAGGATCTCCGAGATGACCATGCCGTGCGCCTCGGCCAGGGCTTCTTTTGCCGCTTTCTCTCCGTGTACCCGAACCATGCCCCAGTGAGAATACTCGCCCGCTTCTCGTAACCCAGAAAGATAATCGAGCTTCATCAGCAGGCCGGGCAATGCGGCCAGCGTGGTCTCCAGAAAATCGTCAAGCGCGCCCAATAGAGTCATCGATCCTTGTTCCAGTTTCGGAAATCGTAACAAAAAGACAGAATTTTCCCTCCCCTTTTTCTGCCAGCACATTATCACGACAAGAACTGCGAAAAAAGGAGTTTTACTTATGAAAAAGACAGTTCGTCTGCTGGTCGTTTTCTTGATATTAGCGACATTAACGCCGACCATCGTACTGGCCGATGGCGGTCCGACCGGATGCGGCAGCATAACCTGCAAACCGTAGGCGCTGAGATCGTCCCGGGGGGTGCCTAGGTTGTCGTGGTCGCGTAAAGGAGTATAGTGGGCTGCGACGGCTATGTATCCCCACTCTTTTTTTTGGCATTATCTTTGGATTGCGCCTCAGGTCTTGCTAACAACCGTTGCCGCGCTGATGGTGACGCGGCGCTTGCATCGGGAGTTTCCCAGCTTCTTCATTTACACTGTCTTCCAGGTCATTCTCAATGCAGTTCTCTTTTTTCTTGACCATAACGCCTCGGTCAGCTGGTATCAGTACCGATGGGCTGAGTGGGTAGGGGAAATTCTCAGCATTGGTCTTCGCTTTGCCGTCATTCAAGAAATCTTTTCGGTGATCTTCCGTTCCTTTCCGGGACTCAAGAATTTGGGGATTGTGGCGTTTCGCTGGGCGCTGGCCATACTCGGTTTGATCGCCGTCGCAGTGGCGGCCCATAACCCCGGCGTTGATTACCTTCCCCATCTATTCGCAGGGCTGGCGCTATTGGACCGTGCAATTGCCATCATGCAATGCGGCATTCTGTTACTCCTGTTTCTGTTCTCCTCCTACTTTGGGCTGTCCTGGCGCAGTTACGTGTTCGGAATTGCCACGGGATTGGGGATCTTTTCTGCTACACAATTGGCGACCGCGGCGGTCAAGGCTTATCTAGGTCCGTATCCATCCGATTATCTGATCGATTTCGTTGTGATGGGGATGTATCACTGCTCCGTGCTGGTCTGGCTCTTTTACTTTCTGGTGTCGGAACCTATTTACCCAACGATCCGGTTGGCGCCGGTTCAGGACCTGGAATCCTGGAACGACGAGCTGCGTAGGCTTTTACAACGATGATTACCACTTTCGTCCTCATTGCAATCGCCGTCTTAGCGCTGGCTTTCTTCCTGGGGACGCTGCGCGGGCGAGCCTCCGCGGTAGCTGACGCTTCCAAGCTGCGGGGTCGAACGCGCTCCCTCGATTTGCTTGCGTTTCGAAACCTGGTCGATCCGGACGAGGAGAATTACTTGCGCGAGCGTCTTCCTCGCGGGGAGTTCCGTGCCCTTCAGAGAGAGCGGCTGCGGGCCGCCCTCGACTACGTTCAATGCGTTGCCGCAAATGCGGCGGTGCTACTGCGAGTCGGGGAGGCGGCGCGCCGCAGCGAAGACCCACGCGTGGCCGCAACCGGTCAGGAACTGGTAGACACGGCTCTCGACCTGCGAATCTATGCGCTCCTTGCGCAAGGGAAACTCTATGCCGGGATTCTTATAC
>QIAU01000146.1 GCA_003225055.1 Acidobacteriota bacterium | reverse complement strand
ATGACCGCCAGCGGCGCCCCCCCGACGGTGGACACGAAATAGCTGTTCGTCCACAGCGTCGGCAACCGTGATTTCAGGGTGCGAAATTCCTGCCGCAAGCTGTGCGAGGAAACCCCCTTGAGGTGCTTAACCAACCGATGGATACCCAACTGCGGGTCCACTTCTACTGCCTAAGCACCTGTTCGCATCGTTTAGCGATTGGTCCGACCCGCACAGCTCGCCGATACTTAGGCGTCCACACGCAATGGTACTTGCTTGAATAGACCACGTTGTGGTTTGATTTGTACCCTTCCAGGGCCATACTGATGCTTATACCTAATGAAGCAATCTAAGACAAGGCAAAATCACGCCTTATATCCCCAGCCCTAAAGGGCGGGGCTTTACGGCGCTTCTCGGTAAGTAGGTTCTTCGCTCCGCTTGACACAACCGACGCCCTCATCCCGAGCCAGGACTTTGACAGGCTTCGCGAGCCCAAACTCCGCTCCGGGTTTGTGACTTTTTGATTTAAGCGATTTCCCCGGCACGCACGCTGCTTGCTTTCAGCATCACTGCCTGCAAGAAAACGGAACGAAACCGTCACAAACTCAGGATGAGACGGGGGAAAATTACTTTCCCGATTTTGCCGCCGCGGCGAGTGGTCTTTGGTGGTAGGCAAAGGACAGGTACGACTGGGAACTGAAGTTCACCTCAGCAGCCGGCAATTTTTCGTTCTGACCGAGAAACAGACAGCCGCCCGGTTCGAGATATAGATGCAGGCGGGGGAGCAGGGTTGTTCGCTGCCTGAGCGAGAAGTGCGGCAGAACATCCATGCAGAAGATGCAATCGAAGCGGCCGATGAAGCTGGTCTGTGCAAGATTCATGGGGGTAAAAGTGACCAAGCTCAGCAGGCGGGGTTTCACCAGGAAGTGGTCACCGACACGGGAAAAGTAGGTCGTAATCAGGTGACGGGGCACGTTCTTCAGGGCGCGCCGGGGATATAAGCCTTTTTTCGCTGAGGCCAGCGCTTGCTGGCGAATGTCACTGGCCACGATGAGGACGTTCCAGCCTCCTGAGTCTCCCTTGAGGGCCTCGCAAACCGCGATGGCAATTGAGTAAGCCTCCTCGCCGGTCGAGCAGCCAGCACTCCAGATCCGCAGAGAGCGAGGATGGTCATATTTCTTGCGCTGCTTGAGTTCGGGCAGGACTCTTTTCTCCAACGCCTCCATAGCGCCGGGATAGCGAAAGAACGTGGTGTCGCCGGGCAGTAAGCGCTCCAGCAGCGCGTCACGCTCGCCGGAAAAATTCCGCAGCGCACCCATCAACTCGGCTGCCGAGTTCATGTGGCGGGATTCCAGGTATTGCGCGATGTCGGCACAGAGCGCTTCCGCAGGCTTGTCCAGCAGCACCCCGGCATGGCGTTCGAGAAGCAGGCGGATTTCCGATATCTCGCAGTCGAGAACCGCCATGCTAGCCGTGAGTCTATCTACCATAGTTCAAAGTTCGCCTTCCAGGACTACTGCGCGGAGCAAATGGTCCAGCCTGCTACAGGCAGTCGGCGGCTCCGTGCGACCGGGCGCGAGCTTCGCGCTCGGCTTGTTTTTCCACGTAGCGCAGTTCTGTTTCGAGGGAGGAAAAGCGTTGCAAAATTTCGTGCATGCGGATCGCCATGTGGCGAATCGTCTCCAACTGATCGCGTGACTTGGCCGACAGTGCGCCCGGCTCGGCTAATAGCAGCTCGGAATTTCCCAGCATGGAAGTCAAGGCGTCATTGAGCGTGTGCCGCATTTCGAGCATGTAGCGTCCGAGGGTGGCCTGCCCTTCATTGCTGGCGGCCGTTTGCTCGGCGCGGCGGGCGCGGGCCAGTGCCTCTCGGCCGCGCAAGGCTTCGGTTGCAACCAGGACCAGGGCATCCAGGGCTTCTTCAGGCTGGCAAAGTACGAGCGTGCGGGTGTGCGTCTCGCGTACCGTAGCCGCGGTGTGGGCGTCCCGGGCAACAAAAAGAACCGGCTTGTTCGTGGTCTCCAGGATCGTAAGCACGGAAGGCAGCACGCCGGGACGGACGTCGCCGACGATGGCCATATCAAAGGCGCTGGCGTTCACCCCCGGGCACAGATCGCCGCTCATAAGCGTGAACCCGGGAAGCACGCGCTCTGCCTGCCAGCGAGCGGTAATCGTGCGCGCAAAATCGGCGTTGTCGGCGATGATCAGAACCGTCGCCTGATCGTTAACCCGATTCCGAGTGGCTATATCACTCATGCTCAGATCCCATCGCCTTCGTCGTGCGCGGGTTGGGAAGTTGCCACTTCAAATTCCGGGGCAGCTGAGCTGGAGGCCACGGAAGTTGCCGCAGCGGCGCGCGCTTTTGGCCGCTCTGAAGAACCTGCAAGAGTAGCCGGGGCCGCCGGATTGGCCGGCTCTGAGCAACGGGCCAGGACTTCTTCCACCACCGTGCGCAGATCGGCGAGCATCTTCAACGGCTGCCCGGAAGAATATTCGGCATGGAACATCACCTTCCAGGAATGACAGATCATGCGTAACCGATCGGTCGGCTCCTGGTGCGAGAAGTGGGCACGGCGGCAGTCGAGGGTAGTGATCCCGTGGCTCTCGAGCTGGCGCAGACCATCGAGGATGGCGTTCAGATCCTCGTGCATGAGCCGGAAAAAGACGCGGCGCATCAGAAAACTAAAACGTGTGAAGGCCACCATGGCGACCGGCTCGAAGTATTTCTCCTTGGCTTCCACCTTGAGCTTGCGTCCTTGTTCGAGAATTTTGCGGGTGAACAATTCGCTCAAACGACGACAGCCGCTGGCCGACTGAATCATCGGCTCCAGCTCAGAGAGCCAGTCGGATAGCACGGTCTCTACCGCCCCGAGCACCGGCCGCAGAATCTCCGCCACATAGTCCAGTTCACAGTCGCTATCGTCGAGACGGGACGGGGTGGACAAAGAGAAGAATTGAACCAGCAGGAAATCGATCTTATCGCGGTCCGCCGGGGTGCGCTGCTCCTTGCCAAGATGGCGGAGCAGCATCAGGCGCACGATTTCATTGTCCGCCAGCGGCGTAGTCTGCAGGAACTGGCGCAACTGATGCACCTGGATGCGCTCATCCATGGTGTTGAACCACTGGCGCGCCTGCTGGACACAGTCCTGGCTGGGGGCATCGGTGCCGCTTTCAAGCTCCGGGGAGGCCGGGAGTTCAATGACAAATTCTTGGGCCAACGCTAGGTAAAGGGGATACAGGCAAAGCGCGTTACGCCATTCGGTGGGCAGGTGGTTCGAATAGGGTGAAGCGTTCATGGTTTCACGATCCAGTTCGCCACGTCCCGGGTGAACCGGGCAGCGACCGCGGTCTTTTCCTCGTGATATTGCACCGCCACCACCGTGGCCTCCACATCCAGAGAGCCGTCCGAATTCTTGAGATGGATACGGTCGGCAAATTCCAGAGGCGCGGCGCAGGCGAAGAGAACCTCGCGTGGAGTGGCAAACTCAATGACCGTGCTCTCCGAAAAAACATCGCCGGTACCCAGCCGAGTTAAACGCACAGGAATCCGTACCGGAGTGGCGGCAGCAAAAAAGCTCGCCAGTTTGGCGACGTAATTCTCCCGACGCGCCTGGATCGGAGCTGGGGCCTCTCTGGCCAAAATAAGGACCTCTTATGAGTGCTTGCGGCGGCCCGAGTTCTCAAGGGTTCTCGGTTAAGAAGCGATGACCACCGAGGCCGCGGACTCGGAAGGGAAGAGTTGCACGAGGAGAGCCAAAGTCGAGAAAAACGGCAGGAAGGCTAAGTCATTGATCAGCTATGGATTCCTGGGCCAAAGGACATTCTCCGGGCAGGTGATTCTTGGCCGGGGCGTCTCAGATTGAAACCGTGTCTCAACCGCTTAACGCCAGCTGAATTTAATTTATTCGGGGGCCTACTGCAGGACCGCTGAGGCGGCTGCGCGGGTACCAATGTTGTACCGTTTGAGCTTGCGGTAAAGCGTGGCGCGGCTAATGCCCAGCATCTTGCCCGCCATGGCCTTGTCGCCCTTTACCTGTTCGAAAACGCGCTGAATCGTGGCTCGCTCGATGTCTTCCAGGTCGGTCGTGGTAAACACAGGCGCTGCCCCCGCCGGTTCCCCGCCGGGCAAGGCCGAAGCCAGCGCGGGCGGCAGGTCGCCGACATCAATGACCTGGCGGTCGCCCAAGGCAATAGCGCGTTCCACGCAGTTCTCCAGTTCACGTACATTGCCGGGCCATTCGTATTCGAGCAGGCACTTCATGGCGGAATTGGTTACCTCGACCGGCTTGCCCGGTGCGTACCTATCCAGGAACCAATGAACCAGCATGGGAATGTCGGTCGGGCGCTCCCGCAAAGCCGGCAGATGCACAGTGACCACGTTGAGTCGAAAGTATAAGTCCTTGCGGAAAGTGCCGTTACGGTAGGCGCTCTCCAAATCCCGGTTGGTGGCAGCAACGATACGCACGTCCACTTTGACTTTCTGATTGCTGCCGACCGGCCGCACTTCTTTTTCCTGCAGGACGCGCAGCAGCTTGGCCTGCATTTCGGGAGGCAATTCCCCAATTTCGTCGAGAAAGATGGTGCCGCCGTTGGCGGACTCAAACAGTCCTGGCTTGGATTTAAGAGCACCGGTGAAGGCGCCCTTCTCGTAGCCGAAAAGCTCGCTCTCAATCAGGGTTGGCACCAGCGAGCCGCAATCCACCGCGACGAAGGGGCTGTTGGCAAACGATCCCCGGAAGTGGATGGCGCGCGCAACCAATTCTTTTCCCGTACCGCTCTCGCCGGTAATCAATACCGGAGTACGCGTGTCCTTCAAGCGGGAGATCATGCGCAGAACATCCTGAATTTTGGCCGAGGCTCCCACGATGCCGTGCAGCTCGGTTTCCGTCTCGGTACGCTCGCGCAGGAACTGATTTTCTTCGACCAGGCGAACTTTCTCTGCCATACGGCGCAGAAACAGGCGAAGTTCTTCCAGGGGGGAAAACGGTTTGGTGATGTAGTCGTAGGCGCCCAGCTTCATGGCCTGAACCGCTGTCTCGATAGAACCATGGCCGGTCATGACCGCGACCTCGGTGCGGGGCAGCAATTTCTTAACCGTCTCGAGGAACTGCAAACCCGACATGCGGGGCATGACCATGTCGGTAAGGATGATGTCGGCCGGCTGCTCCTCCAACCGGGCCAGAGCCGATTCGCCGCTATCCGCTTCCATACAGGCAAATCCTAACGACTGGCCGATGGTCGTGCAGAGCCGGCGAATACTTTGCTCATCATCTACGACTAGAAATCGGATTTTCAGATCATCACTCACTCGGACTTTCCCAACGTTTTCTCCACCACGGAAATAAACTGCTGGACCCGGAAAGGCTTCTCGATGCAGGGCGCCCCGGTCTTGCGCAGCGTGGCCACAGTTTCATCATTGGCAACATCGCCCGTGATAAACACGATTCGGGAGGCCAGTTCAGGGCGGTGCTCGACGATCCAGGCATGGACATCGGCTCCATTGACGCCGCCGGGGGTGCGCATATCGGAAACGACGCCCAGGAAATTTCCCGAGGCGAGCGCGCGCAGAGCTTCGACCCCCGACTCACAGCACACCACCGGATAGCCTCCGCGTTCCAACGCAGCTTGCACGTAAGCCATCACCGAAGGCTCGTCCTCAATCAGCAGGATGGGGAGGGTTCCAGCTTTTGCCATGGGGCTGGTCATCTCTCGACAACTCCCGCCGAGGCGCTCATGGTGGCGGTTTCGGAAACCGCCGGCAGTCGCACAATGAAAGTGGCGCCCGGTCCGTCTTGGTGGTTGTGGCAGAAGATCTCGCCGCCATGCTCGCGCACAATTCCGTAGCAGATACTGAGGCCTAGCCCGGTTCCCTTGCCGACTTCCTTGGTGGTGAAAAACGGATCAAAGATCCGGTCTGGTTGGGCGATGCCAGGACCGTTGTCGCGGAAGGAGACCTCGGCAAAACCACCCGCCGTGGAGGTCTCGATCTCGATGCGCGGCGGGCGTTCCGTCTCGCTCACCGCGTCGTATGCGTTGTTAATGATGTTGAGGAATACCTGTTGCAACTGGTGTGAGTCGCCTATGACGTCGGGCAAATCGCTCAGGTACTTCTCTACCACCTCAACGCCGTGGCTGGAGAAATCGTAAGCCCGCAGCTTAATGGTGCGGCTGAGAATGCTGTTGAGTTGCACCGCCTGGCGCTGAGGCGGCATCTGACGAGCAAAGCTGAGCAGGTTTTGTACGATCTGTTTGGTGCGCTGCGCCTCTTGAAGAATGACCCGCAGATCTCTGCGGGCGGCATCGGGGAGCTCAGGATTTTCCATCAGCAGATCGGCGAAGCCGAGAATGGCGGTCAAGGGATTGTTGACCTCGTGGGCCACGCCGGAAACCAACTGGCCCACCGCCGCCATCTTTTCGGTATGCATGAGTTTGGCGTGCAACATGGAAGCGTCGGTGATGTCGGTCATGACCACGACGATGCTGGAGACGTGGCCCTGGTCATCACGCATCGGGCTCAGATTGACAGAGAATTGGCCGGTGCGGCCATCGGCGCGCATGACCGGAAGCTCAAGGTTGTCCACCTGCTGGCCGCAGAGAGTGGCGGCGAGCGCCTCCTGCATGGCCGAGCGGCGGGTGGGAGCAATCAGTTCCATCAGCGGGCGGCCCAGCAACTGCTCTCGTTGATAGCCTCCCGCTTCGTACCAGCGGCGGTTGGCATAACTGATCAGACCGGCAGTATCGGCCACCAGGATCAGGCTCTGGGTATTGTTCAGGATCTTGCTGGAGAAATCGCGCTCGCGCTGTAGCTCCGACTGAAAATTCTTGAGATCGGTAATGTCGAGCATGAGGCCGCGATATTGGGTCAAGCGGCCCTGGGCGTCGCGCACCGCGAAGGCGTTCATCAGCACGTGGATCAGCGAGCCGTCTTTGCGACGCAGAGTTTCGTGGTAGTTCCGCAAGACCCCGCGCTGTTCCACCAACTGTGTCAGCTCGCGACGGCGTTCGGGCGAAGAATAGATTTGTGTCGGCACCTCGGCCTGCAGCAATTCTTCCCGGCCGTCGTATCCCAGCATGCGAACCAGGGCTTGGTTCACTTCGATGAAGCGGCCCTCGGGGCTGGTGAAGAACAAGCCCTCCTGGATGTTATCGAACAGCTCGCGATAGCGGCGCTCCGCCTCGCGGCGATCGGTGATGTCTTTCAAGACGTGGATAGTCTGAAGGCTTTCACTCTCGCTGGCGTGAACCCGCGAGGTGGAAACCAGGTAGGTGCGCTCCAGCACGGGCTGTACGAACTCGTCGCCTCCCTCCACGTCGCTGCGGCAGAACGGACAGGAACGCGGCGCGACATCGGGAGCCACGGACATCAACGCGCTCATGCTGATGCCGATCAGCTCCGGCGGGGGCACGCCAATGAATTCCGCCAGCGGGCGGTTCGCGCGCAATACCCTGTGGTGCTCGTCATGGACCACGATGAAATCGGAGAGTGCATCGAAGATCTCCAGCCAGTGGCGATTGGCCTGGTCCATGCGGGTGAACAGGCGAGCGTTCTCCAGGGCGACAGACGCCTGCCCGACGATGGCCTGCAAAAGCAGCTCGTCATCCTGATTGGCGGCATGTCCGCGGTTGGCAAGGCAGAGCAGGCCAACCAGTTCTCCGTCGGTTCCGGGAAGCCGCGCCACGGTAAGGTCATTCCAACCGAGGGCCGAGGCGACTGGACCGAGCAACTCATTGGCCGGCGCGGAAAAGATAGCTTGACGATGTTCAGGTAGCAGCCCAGACAGCGCAACATTCAGACGACCGAAGAGTGCAAGGTCATTTCCCTGGCTGCCCTCGAGGACCACTGTCTCCAGCTTCGAATCCTGATAAAGGGCCAGGGCGGCGGCGTGGGCGTCCAGCATGCCGGCGACGCGGGAAACAAAACGCTTGGCGAACTCGGGCAGCCGGACGAGCGAACTGGTTTCCAGGGCCAGGCTCATCAACGCTTCGGCCCGGCGGCGGTGCTGCTCGGAAAGGTGGAGATTGCGCGTCATCTCCAGTGCCACCGCCGCCTGCCCGGCAAGGATGGTAGCTTTGGCGGCCAAGTCGTCGCTGAAGAAGGCTGGATCGGAGCCGTGCACGAAAACCGCCGCCCCGATCGCTTCTCCGGAAATGATTAAGGGGGCAGCCATGATGGAGCGGGCGCGATATTCCCGGGCCATGGGATAGCGTTCCAGGTCCACATTGTTGAGGTAAACTGTCTTGCGGCTGCGAATCGATTCCAAGGCGACCTCGCTCGCTCCAGTCTTGAGGCCCAGACGGGTGCCGCGAAACTCGTCGGCCATGAATCCGTCCGCCTCGGTGCCCACAAGTTCATCGGGAGCAACAACCTGCCAGAAATAGCTGCCGCTCACCTGGAAGAATTCCCGCGTCATCTGACAGAAGAGGCGAAGCAGGGATTGGGTGTCGTGTCCCTGATTAGCGGCCGCACACAATCGCAGCAGCAGCTTTTGAAAGGTCTCACCGGACCGGGAACCAGGGTCATCAACTAGCGTGCCATTTCCAGAGTGCATAGGCCGGTTAGCCGTTCCTAACCAGAACCGCTCGGACGTAACAACAGTGGGGGGATAAGGGGAACGTACCTCGTCATCTCAAATTGAGTCAAGGAAATACGACGAAAAGGTGTCGCAAAATGAAAGTGGGGGGATTAGGACTGTGGCAGACGAATCCGTCTCAAACTGAGAGAAATCCGTCGCGACCACGCCTCTCCTGAGACATTAAGGCTCCTGCCCCGGCCCCGGCCAAACCTCTCGGCCAATCCTATAAGCCATTGTTCTACAGCAACTTAGAACTGAATCTTGGAAACCCCGGCCGCTCGCCGAGCGGGTGGCAGCGGCCGTGCACCTATAACGATAGGTTTCTCTCATGGAGGAATTGTGTCTTTCCGGGAGCGGCAGAGTTGGCTAGCAACGAGTCTGTTGGCAGCGGCGGTCTGCCTCTCGGCAGGCAAGCCGGCACTCGGGTTCGCCCACAAGCCGGAGGAAGAGATCCCGCGCAAGATCAAGATCCGGGTGGCGCCCGTTTACCCGGACCTTGCCCGACGGCTGAACCTCAGCGGAGTGGTCCGGCTGGCGGTGGTAGTAGCCCCCAATGGAAACGTTAAGAGCACGAAGGCGCTGGGCGGGCATCCCGTGCTGGTGAATGCCGCCGAGGATGCCGTCAAGAAATGGAAATTTGAGACCGCTGCGGACGAAAACAGCGGGGTGGTGGAAGTCACTTTTAAGCCGGCAAGCCAGTGATGATCAGCAAGATTGGGGTTTTTACGGAGGAGCAGCAATGACGATCAGCAAGAAACTTTATCTCAACTTCGGAGCCGTCCTTGCGATGGTCGTAGTGCTGTTGCTGGTGAACCTGGTTGCCGTCGAGCGGGAGCATTCGGCCAAGACCGCCGCCCAGCAGTCTATGGAGATGTCGGATGCAACCGACCACTTGCGCTCCCAGATGATGCAGAACCGGCTCTTCCTAAGCAATTACCTGCTGAGCGGCGATACCCGGGAAACGGAACGGATGACCGAGGGGGTTCGGCGGCTCGGCGAGCACCTGAGGCAGGCGATGTCGCTGGCTAACTCAGATCAGCAGAAGACGGCTCTCGAGAGAGTCCAACAGCTGGAACAGTCCTGGTACAACGAGTTTGCCGTGCCACTGATTGAGAAACGCAAGCAGGTAGATGCCGGCAATGTTACGGTGGCTGAACTGCAAATCTTCTACCTTCAGAAAGATGCCTCCTCCTGGGTGAAGAACTCCACCGACACGCTGGATATTGCCGACCAGGAAACTAAAAAAACGGTGGAAGAGCGACGCCGTTCCGATGAGACGGCGACCACCGCGACCAGCACGGTGTCTGTGATCAGCACCTTGATCGCGCTTGGCTTGGGATTATTCATCGCCTACAGCACCGCCAACAGCATTACTGAACCTTTGAACAACCTCATGGGCGTCGCTCAGCAGATCGGAAATGCCGGCGAACTGGACCACAACATTGATATTCAGCGCCAGGATGAGATTGGCGAACTGGCCCGGACCTTCAGCGCGATGGTGAAGTACCTGAAGGAGATGGCGACGGTCTCGGAGGCCATCGCGGGCGGCGATCTGACGGTAGAAGTAAAACCACGGTCAAAAAGCGACACCCTCGGCCATGCCTTTCAGAAGATGGTGGAAGGTTTGCACAGCCTGGTGAAGAACGTGCGTGACGCTTCCCGCCAAGTGGCCAGCGCTTCCGGACAAGTGGCGGGCGCTTCGGACGAATCGGCCAAGATCAGCTTGCAGGCGTCCTCGGCTATTGATGAAGTCACCAGCACCATGCATGAAATGAGCGTGAACGTGCAGAACATGGTGAAGAGTACGCAGACGCAAGCCTCGAGCGTGAGCGAGACTTCGGCTTCCATCGACCAGATGGTGGCTTCGATTCAACGAGTGGCCGACACCGCGAAGGTGCTGCTGGACATTTCCAATCGGTCGCGCGAAGAGGTGCATAACGGAATTGCCACCATGGAAAAGGCGACCGACGGTCTCAACCGCATCAACACCACCATCCAAAGTTCGGGTGAAATCATCGACGTTCTCGGGCAGAGGGCAGACGACATCGGCAAGATCATCGAAGTCATTGACGACCTTGCCGAGCAAACCAACCTGCTCGCTCTGAACGCGGCCATTGAAGCGGCTCGCGCCGGCGAACACGGGCTGGGATTCGCGGTGGTGGCCGACGAAGTCAGAAAGCTGGCTGAAAAGTCGGCACAGTCTACCAAGGAAATTTCCGAACTGATCCAGAGTATCCAGAAGGAAGCCCGCAAGGCGGTGGAGAACATGGACCGCAGCACGGGCATCGTGAATGAGGGCCTGGAGTTGGGCGGCGAGTTGAACGGCGCGCTCAAGAAAATCTCCAACGTCGTGACCGAGGTCTACAAGTTTGCGCAGGAAATCGGGGCGGCGACTAACGAGCAGTCCCACGGATCCTCGCAGATTGCGCGCGCTACAACGCGGCTGAACGAAATCACTCACGAGATCAACTCCGCCGTGGAAGAACAGGCTTCCGGCGCGCAGGCAGTCGTCAAGGCCATGGAGCGGATGCGGGAACTGATCCAGCAATCTACTTCCGGCTCGACCGAATTGGCAGCTTCGGCAGAACAGATGTCCAAGATGTCGCGAGACCTGCTGTCCTCAATGCACCGCTTCATCATCGACAACATCGGTGACTATGGCGATAGTGGCGGGAAACAAGACAAGGCTGGCAGGGCGGCGCGGGCGGCCATGGCGTCACATTCGTAGGCTCCGGAAATCTTCATGAACCGTGAGTTGCACATTGTCGGTTTCCAGGTGGGACGCGAGACTTATGGCGTTCGCATCGCGTCGCTGCATGAGATCGTCCGCCTCACGGAAATTACCGCCGTGCCGGACGCCCCCGAATACATCGAGGGCGTCATTAACCTGCGCGGCAAGATTGTGTCCGTGATCGATTTGCGTAAGCGCTTTGGAGAAAAGCAGATCGTAGCCAACCCCAAAAAGAACCGGATCCTGGTGGTGGAAACCCACGGGCGGCTCACGGGGCTCATCGTGGATTCTGCCTCCGATGTAATCAAGATTCCGGCCGAGGACGTGGAACCCCCGCCGGCGGTCTTTCAGGATGGTGGCCTGAATTGCGTTACCGGATTGGGAAAGTACAAGGACCGTCTGATCGTTCTGCTAGACATGAACAAGCTCCTCGATCGCAGCAGTTCGCAACGAGAGGAAAAATCCGCCGAGGCGAAGGGAGCGGCCGCCGGCCAATAAGCCGGACAACGACATGAGCACACCCGCCTTGCCGCCATCCTTGAGCGATGCCGAACTGAAGCTGCTCCAGGCGCTCGTGTACCAGGAGTGCGGTATGCATTTCGACGCGCGCCGCGCGCATTTTCTCGAGGACCGCTTGCAGCGCCGCCTGCGGGAATGCCAGCTGGATTCCTTCTACAGCTATTACCGGCTTTTGATCAGCAGTGATGGCAAGCAGGAACTGGCCCGGTTGCTCGAGAACCTCACCATCAACGAGACCAGTTTCTTTCGCAACAAGGCGCAGTTGGATCTGTTTCACAAGTTCATTCTGGAAGAGATTCTGCAGCGGAAGCAGGCGCGGCGGGATTTTTCATTGCGGGTGTGGAGCGCGGGTTGTTCGACCGGCCAGGAGCCATACACCATGGCCATGCTGATCTCTGATGCCCTGGCTTATTACTATCTGCGCAATCCCCTGCCCACGGCTAACGTTTCGCCGCGGCCGCTGGTGCCTCCGCCCTGGAAAGTCGAGGTAATGGCGTCCGACATCAGCTACTCGGTTTTGCGTGCGGGGCAGGAAGGCGCCTACAACGAATCCCAGATGTCCAGCGTGGATTACAGCTACCGGCTGCGCTACTTCGACAAGGTCGGCGACCGGTACGCAGTGAAGAAAGCTGTAAAAGAGATCGTCCACTTCGACTTCCACAATCTGAAGACAGAATATCTGCCGCAGCGCAATGACGTGATCTTCTGCCGCAACGTGATGATGTATTTCGACGAACCTGAGCAGAAGCGGCTGGTGGACAAGTTCTATCGTTGCCTCAATCCAGGGGGCTACCTGTTTGTCGGACATGCCGAGAGCCTGCTGGGGCTGACCGACAAGTTCGCGATGATACATCGCAACAACGGAACCGCGTATCAGCGGGTTGAGGTGAACGTTTGAGCAACTCATCCGACGACCGCACCGCGGAACTGCGCGAACTCTTCTTTGAGAGCGCCCAGGAATTAATCCAGGCGCTCAACGAAGAGGCGCTGAAGCTGGAGAAGAAACCGGGCGACAGCGAAGTGGTGCGCAGCATCCGGCGCATCGTGCACACCCTGAAGGGAGACGCCGGGGCTTGTGGGTATCGCGAGCTGAGCGAGTTGGCTCATGAGTTCGAGGATGTGCTGGCGCTGGAAATCAGCTCCGCCGAGCATGACCAGATGGCAGAAGTTGCCTTGGCGGCCGCCGACGTCTTTGCCGCCCTGATCGAGGCCTACCGCAAAAAGAAGAAAGTTCCTTCCGCGCAGGCCCTGCGGGCCCGCATCCACAAGCTGGCGGCGCCGCCCGCCAAAAAGACGCGGCGCAAGAAATCCGCTTCAAGCCTCCACTTCGCGTGGAGCGAGTATGAACGGCTGGCCATCCGTAATGCCTTGAGCCAGGGAAAGAACGTCTTCAACATTGCCGCACAGATTGATCCGGTGTGCGCCATGCCGGTCGCAGCGCGGCAGCTGATTGAGAACGCCTTGAAAACCGTAGGCGAGGTATTGGCGATCCGTCCAGAACCGGGAGCGCGCGATGCCGCCCGACTGGTGGAAGCAGCATTGAGCAGCCAGCTCGCCCCGCAGGAGATCGAAGCAAAGTGTCACATTCCATCCATTGTCAGCAAGGTGACGATGGAGACCGCGCAGGCGGCGAAGCAAGCCAAGAAAGCGGCGGGTGCCGAAGAACCGACAAAAGACGTAACCGAAGCGCCCTCACCAGCTCCGGAAGAACCGGGGGACAGCCAGGCTGCTGCTCCGACGCCTAGCATCGCCGGCGCAGAGAACATCCTGCGCGTGGATGCGGAGCGCATCGACAACGTGCTCAATCTGGTGGGCGAACTCATTATTGGAAAATCGATGCTGTATCAGGTGATGAACGAATTTGCGCGGCAGCATCCCAAGGACACGCTGCGCAATAAGTTCGCCGACGCCATGGGTTTTCAGGCGCGCGTCCTCAACGACCTGCAGCGCGCGGTGATGAAAATTCGCATGGTGCCGGTCGAGCAATTATTTCGCCGCTTCCCGAGAATCGTGCGCGATGTGGCGCACCAGTGCGGCAGAGAAGTGGAGCTGGTATTGACCGGACAGGACACGGACCTGGACAAGAGCATCCTGGATGCCATTGCCGAGCCGCTTACCCACATGGTGCGCAATGCCGTGAGCCATGGCATCGAGCCAGCGGAAGAGCGTCAGCGGCTGGGCAAGAGTCCCCAAGGAACGGTTCAACTGGACGCCTACCATCAAGGCAACCAGGTCATGGTGGAAGTCAGGGATGACGGGCGGGGTATCAACGTGCCCCGGGTTCGGGCCAAAGCCATCGAGATGGGACTGGTGACGACCCAAGAAGCCGCGCGGCTGAGCGATGCGGAAGCCCTGGATTTCATATTCCGCCCCGGCTTCAGCACCGCGGAGGAAGTCACGCAAATTTCCGGACGGGGCGTGGGTATGGACGTAGTGCAGAGTGTTCTCCAGCGCATGAAAGCCAGCGTCAGCGTGGAAACCGGCGCCGGCGAAGGCACGACCTTTCGGCTGAAACTGCCGCTGACCTTGGCCATCATCAAAGCTTTGATGTTCACGGTCGAGGAGCGCCTGTATGCGATCCCGCTGAATGCGGTCGCCGAAATTGCCCGCGCGACAGAAGGCGGAGTACACCAGGTGGACAATCACGAGGTGCTGCCGTTGCGCAATCAGATGCTGCCTCTGGTGCGGCTCGGTCATCTGCCGGCGGAAGACACGGAGAAACGCTCGCGCAAATTCTTTGTGCTGGTGATCAACGTCGGCGAAAGAAAACTCGGGCTGATTGTGAACGGCCTGGTTGGCGAGGAGGAACTGGTTATCAAAGCGCTCGACGATCAAGTCGTGACGACCGATCTGGTGAGTGGCGCGTCCATCCTCGGCGACGGACGGGTCGTGCTGATCCTGAATCTGGCGGCAATCGTGGAGCGTATGGGCCGGATGCGGCCGGAAGAAGCAGGCGCCGTGCTCTCCGGACTGCTTTTCCAACATGGGGAATCGATGACACGAAAAGCTGGCGATTCAACGGGGGTCGAGGCATGAGTTCCCCCGTGAAAGTTCTGGTTGTGGACGATTCCGCACTGATGCGGAAACTGATCCCGCAAATCATCGAGAAGGACCGTTCCATCCAAGTAGTTGGGACGGCGATGGATGGAAATTTCGCGCTCAAGAAGATCGAGGAATTGCGGCCGCAGGTCATTACGCTGGATTTGGAAATGCCGGGCCTAAGCGGGAGCGACACGCTGAAGGCCGTCATGCGGAAGCATCAGATCCCGGTGATCGTGGTCAGTTCCCACACCACGGCAGGGGCATCGGTCACGCTGCAGGCGCTGGCCCTTGGAGCCTTCGATTTCGTGGCCAAGCCGCAGGACGTTTCCGCGCAGATGCCGGACATTGCGAGCGAGTTGATCGGCAAGATCAAGGCGGCCGCGCTGAGCAAGCGAATAAAATTTCAGCCCCTCACCGAGGACCTGAAAAAAATCGCGAAGCTGGCAGCCGGTCCCGATCAGGAACCGACGCGCGTGATCGCCATCGGGATATCCACCGGTGGCCCCAACGCCCTCGAATACATGCTTTCGCAATTGCCGGGAGACTTCCCGGGCACGATCGTGATCGCGCAACACATGCCCGAAGGCTTCACCGAGATGTTTGCGCGGCGGCTCGATGAATGCTGCTCCATCCGGGTAAAGGAAGCGGCTTCGGGTGACCTTCTGGTAGCGGGACGTGCGCTGATCTGTCCGGGCAACCGGCACCTGAAAGTTAAGCGGCTGCCGCTGGGAGAGGTGGCTCTGTTGTCGGACGAGCCCCGCGTCAATGGACATCGTCCTTCGGTCGATGTGCTCTTCCGCAGCCTGGCCGACGAGTTCGGACCTCGTGGTGTCGCCCTACTGATGACGGGTATGGGCGACGATGGCGCTACCGCTCTGGGTGCTGTACAAGCCGCGAGCGGATTGACCATCGCCCAAAGCGAAGATTCCTGCGTGGTTTACGGCATGCCGAAGGCGGCCATCGAACGGGGTTTTGCGACCCGAGTCGTCCCTCTGGATGCGCTGGCCAGGACACTCGAGGCGCAGTGCGGCACCGACCGCCGTCGCGCGACCAGCGCCGTCGCCGCCGAGCCCACCAAGACCGCAGGCGCCGGACGCAATTGAGTTTTTGACCGGAGCTGCATGGTTCGCAGAGCCGGTAGTTGTGAGGGATGAGGGGTAGAAGGAGGGTTGTATGGAGCAGTTCGCAGCAGTGAAACGCAAAGACGGGCAGCCCGTCCGGTACCTGATCGTGGATGACTCGGTCTTCGCGCGCAAGAACCTGGCGCGCATGATCGAATCGTTTGGCGGACAGGTGGCGGGCGAAGCCGGAGACGGCTGCACGGCCATCACCGAGTATGACCGGACCAATCCTGACATCGTGCTCATGGACATCACCATGCCGCAGATGGAAGGCATCGAAGCGGCCGAGCGCATCGTGCGCTCGCACCCGAACGCGCGCATCGTTATGGTGTCGTCTGTGGGCTACCAGGACAACATCGTGGCAGCGTTGCAACGGGGTGCGCGGCACTTTGTGCAGAAACCGGTCAAGCCGGAAGTGCTCTACGAGGTGATCAAGTACGTGATGGGCGAAGACGCCAGCGTAGCCAGTGCCGCGGGCGCGGGAGCATAAACCATGCGCATGGAGCTGATCCAGCCATTTATTAATGCGGCAGACGCCGTGCTGGCTGACAGCCTGCAGTGCTCGACTTCCATCGGCAACCTCAGCATGGAAGAAGAGGCCTACCGGCGACACGGGGTGGCGGCGCTGATCGCGCTGTCGGGCGACATCGAGGGCCGCATTGTCTTCGACGTCGATCCGCAAACGGCGATGCGGGTGGCCAGCCGCATGGCGGGGGAAGAACTGCCTTCGTCGGAGCAGCTGATGCGGGAGACTGTCTGCGAGCTCGCCAACCAGGTCATCGGGAATGCGGTCACCTCGCTTAATGACCAAGGCTTCCACTTCCGCGTGCATCCGCCCGAGGTGCACACCTCCGAGCAAGGCGACAAGAGCAGCGAGGATACCGAGGCGCTGGTCATGTGCATCGAGACCTGCAGCGGCAAGGTGTTCATGAACGTTGCGCTGCGCTACAACCGGCGCCGCATGCAGGAACGAGCGGCGGTAGCTGGCGAATAGAAAGATTGGTTGGGCAGACCTGCTCGCGAGTTGGTCAGTTCACGAGTAGGCATCGCTGTCCTGCGCTGTCCTCGATAGACCCGGTTTCTGAGGGTACCCTGCTAGCCCCCAGCTACTGCCTGCCACCTACTCAGCGACGAATCGGTGGCCGGCTTTCTTCTTAAATCAGGAATCAAAGATGCAATAGAGATGGCTCAAGGCCGGTCGACCCGCCGGCAAGTACTCTTCCATAGCTGGTTCATCGCGGCGCCGACGGTCTGCGCTGCAACCGCACCCCTGCTGCTACATTCGCCCTGGTTTTGTCAGCCCATTCCGCATTAGTTAGCTCAGCCGACCAGTTTTCCGGCCCCGGATCCAGTCAGCCACCGTCCCGCGCCCAATCGGGGCCGGGCCTCAACGCCTTCGGCTGCGCACTCCGGACCCCCGCAAGCGCTCCCAACCAGCCTGCCGGGCATTCCGGTGCCAGCAGCCGCTGCCGCGTCTAAACCGCAACCGCTATCTTGCCGTCAGTACGGGCGCTATCCCGCCGCCTACACAGGCCTTCAAGATTGCCACCCAGAACAGCTTCGACTACTCCTCATTTGTGTTCGTGGGCATCACTTCCGTTATGGCGGGAAGGAACCAACCCGCATCCGCAACTCGGGAAGGGGGGTGGCGGGTTTTGGGAGATACTACTGGCGCGGCTTGGTTGACAAGGCCGACCTCGACTATCTGGTGATTTTTGCCCTGCCGACCGTCTTTCATCAGAGCGAGGGTCACTATGCCCAGAGTAGCTGAACAGGCTCGGCACCAAAAAGAAACCCGCGGACAGGAGTGTCCGCGCCACACGGATTTGCCAGCGCGGCCAGGAGCGTCCGCGCCCTCCGCCGCTTTACCTCTGGTCTGCGTACCTCATGCAGGTCTCGTTGCCCTTAGAGTCGATCAGGATTTGAATACACCGACGCTCGGCAGGCGGAGCTTTCACTCGTACCGGAGCCGGTCGAACCGGCGCAGGAGCGGGGGTATAACGCGCAACCTCCGGCTTCGAGCCGCCGAAATAAAACACCGGCCCAAAGCTAACCCGGATGTTGTTAAGAGGCACTCCGGACTTGGAGGGGCGGATAAAATCTGCCGCGGTTGCAACCCCGAAGCGACGCGAGAGACGAAAAGTCGTTCCGCCGCCAATCGCGAAACCGAACGCGTTAGCAGCTGAGCTTCCCGTACCGGCGGTCGGGTCCGTGTAGGTCGTGTTAAGGCGGTATAAACCCAGCAAGACGTGAGCGTACTGACTAAGATGTCCGATATTGTAGCTAATGCGCGGTCCACCCATGATGGTTAGGCTGGAGAGGCCGAGCTTGTCACCGGCAACAGCGAAGTTCTTGTAACTCTTGCTGTCGCGGCTAAAGTCGCCCTCCGCGCCGAGCCAACGATAGAACGTGAAATTACTGGAAGTGTGAAAGCCGAAGAAGCTTTGACGGGGCGCGACCGTTCCCGGCAGGCCGAGAAAGTTACTGAAGTCAAAGCTTTCCCACTGAAAGCCGCCGTAAACCTCAGCCGTGTGAAGAGAGGGCAGGTGAGCGCTGACCGGTGTACTCGCTGGAACGACCGCTTGCGAGAAAGCAACCGCGGACAGAGCGCAAATAAAAAGGAAGAAAACGGTGTGGCGTTTCACGATGAAATCCTTTTAGGAGCACGTAGCTCGTTAGAGGCTCGTTTCACGAGCCTGAAGGGGGAAACGAGACTATAACAACTCGTTAGCCTCGTAGTCTCATCACGTTAGACGCGACACGAAGGTAACCGAAGCGAGCCCAAGCAGAGGTTTCGGCGCTGCCGCCAAATCCTTCGCGCACTTTCGTCCGCCCCGTATGACTGCATCCTTGTCAGTCCGGGATTGCGCGGTTTGCGCAAAGGTGGGGCGGCACGATGCTCCAGCGCTACCTTGAGAAAGGGCGCGACCAGGACAGTTCCCGGAAATGTGCGCAAGCCCCGAAGGCGGTATGCAAACGGGCGCCGGGACAGAGCCTGCCCTGAGCGAAGGGGAAGGGAGTGTCCACGCCGCACGGGCTAGGTCATCTCTTTCATTCTAAGTTGCTGAAAACACGGGGCCCGACGCAACTAACTGTCAACCGATTCTTGCCCAACCCAACAATTTTCTGGCGCTAATGCAACTACTTAGCTCGAAACTGCAACTACAGGGTGCGCACTCTTCACGATTGGTTCCCAGGTCCCAAGCTTTTGCCCGACGCGTCTGAGATTCAGCCCCCTGTGCAGGCGATCGGGACTTGGAGTGGGGTGCCCGCCCCCGATCAAGTTTTTCCAAAATCAGAAAAGCGGTGCAAGGAGACAAAGCTATGAGGTCTCGATGGCGGGTAATTGCAGTTGTGACTGTGATGACGGGTGCGGCTCTGATTCTCCTGATGAATTTCGATTCGGTCTCGGCGCAGATGCCGGGCTTCAGTCCGAACCAGGAACTGGCGCTTCCCTACCTGGCTCCGGTCGGAGGTCCGAGCGGACCGGAGGCGTTCGTGGTGCGAGGTCTGGAGCCTAGTGTACGCACGGATTCGCAGGGCACGGTGTATGTGTCCTCGATTCGCGGCGTACCGGGTGGAACCGACCTGCATCGCTGGTATCAGGCGGTGGATGGGCCTCCGAATGCCGACGGAACACTACCCTTCAAGTACGAAGGCCAACCGGACAACTGCGGTATTCTGACCAACGGTTGCGCCGGCAACGTCGGTAATACAACCAACCCCGGGGTTACTCCGGGCGGCGGCGATGTGGATATCGCCGTGAACGCGCCGGCTCCGGGCACCAACGTCCCCAACTTGGGCCTGGTCAGCCTGTCGCTGGCTCCCGGCGTCACTGCCACGCACTCCACCAACCGTGGAGATAGCTTCACTGTCCCGAATCTGGTGGCTGCCCTGATCCCTGGCGACGATCGCCAGTGGATTGATGGAACCGGTTCCAACCTCATCTATCAGAACTACCACGACGTCGCTACCTTCAACATCGAGGTGCAGCGCTCCAACGATGGCGGCCAGACTTATGTCAACGGCTTCGGTGAGGCGATTGACCCGAAAACCTTTGCCGCCGCGGGCAACGTAACGCCCACTGCCACGGCCAACATTGCTGGACGAATCCAGGTGGATCGCAGTTCCTGTGGAACGCGCGGCAGCCTATATCAAATTTTTGTCGCACCCGACAACGTTACCGAGAACACCGGCGGAATGCCAATGCGATCCGTGTATGTGGGTGTTTCGAATGATGTGAAGAAGGGTCAGCGCGTGTTCACGTTTACCGATCACAAGGTGTTCACCAGCCCTGCCGGCTCGCCGGGAGCCGCCAATGGTACAGACAACATTTTCCCCGCGCTTGCCGTAGACGGTCTGGGGTACCTCTACGCGGTGTGGTCGGACAACTCCAATATCTTCTTGTCGTCCTCCGGGGATCAGGGAAAGACTTGGACGGCTCCGGTCCAGGTAAACCAAGGGCCCACGGTCGGGAAGGCCAACGTGTTTCCCTGGGTAGCTGCTGATAGCAACGGCCACGTGGTCGTGGTCTGGTTGGGAGACAACACGGTGGGCAACTCGAATGACCGGGCAACTCTTGAGCCTGGGCATCCGGCATCGCAGGGAGCGGCCTGTAGCAGCGGAAATACCTGCATGCAGGAGTGGGCGCAATGGAATGTGTACATGGCGGAAAGCGTGAATGGACACAGTTCGACGCCGACGTTCACGCAATCCGAGACCAGCGATCACGTCATCCACCGCGGCACCGTTTCCACGGGCGGGCTGGGGGGCGGAGCGGATCGTGCCCTGGCGGATTTGTTCCAGGTGTCGCTTGATCCTGAGCACCGGGCCAATATGGCGTTCTCCGACGATCATAAGCCCCACCCGCGTTGCAGCCGGCTAGGTAGTGGGCAGTGTGGGGCAGACGATCCGCGGACCACGCGTCTGACTCGTGCCAACTTCACCCGGCAACTGGAAGCCAATGCGAGCATCGTGAAAGGGGGAAGCTGCGCCGCGCCATCGCAGTTCGAACAAGGCGAGCAGGAAGCCGGCGAAGGTGAAACTCAGAACAGCGATGGCTCAAAGAACGATTTCAGCTTCCTCAGTTACGGCAGTCCTCGGAACGGAGTGCTGCAATATGACGACAACAGCGCCCACCTTCACCTGCGAAGTTCCAACGGGATCGCTTCTCTGAGCTTCTCGGGAAGTTGCGGAACTTCCGCCGGAAACGCCAAGGTGAACGGCCAGTCGGGCTACGCCTTCACGGCCGTAGCCTGCGATTACGGATCGACGAGCCTGGACACGTTCGCCATCAGCGTGAGCGGTCCCAAGGGATTCACCTACGGCAAGACAGGAAATCTCAGCTCCGGATTTGTTCACCTGACGCCCTAGTGAGATTAAGAGATTCGAGAGCCCGCGTTCCTCGCCGAGGCGGCTCTTTTGTCTTAAGGGACTCAAGGACCCGCGACCACCCAGAGTGGGTTCTGCGGAGGAGGGGGCGGGAGAGGCTGACCGGGCGCCGAGGGGTAGGCGCTCACCGGAGAATTGATGTTGGCGCACTGGTGGGTAACCGGATTGGTGACGCAAGCGTCATCGGATGTCCGGATCACGCTGGTGCTTCCGGCATAACAATTGGCTACATAGACCTTGCTGCTGTCCACCGAAGACGCAATGGAAATGGGAAATCTCCCGCTTGAAGCGGCGGCATCGCAGACCGCCTTCGACTGTAAAAGGCCGCTCGTGGTCAGATCCACGGCACCGAGGTCGATGGTTTTGGTGAGCGTATTGTCCGAGGTCCTGATGACCGCAATCTGCGAGGTAACGCACGTGTCTTGAGGGTTGTTGGGAGTTGAGCAGGCGCCCACTTGATAGCTGGCAACGTAGGCGCGAATGCCATCGTTCAACGCCGTCACCATGGCAACCGTAGACCGAAGCGCCACAGCGTTGGGGAGCAGCTTAAGCGGGTTCGCAGCCGCATCCAGGATGGTCAGGCTGCCGGTGTTCGAGTTCGTGACATAGAGCCGGTTCAGATGCCGGTCGAGAAACATGAAATTCGAACCCGCCGCCAGCGAAACGGACGAGGCAGGAATCAGCGTGTCGCTCGTCGTGTCAATCACCGATAATCCGCTCTGATCTAGGACATACAGCTTGGTGCTATCGAGGCTGGCAACCGCCCACACCAAGCCGTTGAAGCCTGCGATGGTCTTGTTCACAGTCTGGTCGACGGTGTTTATGGCCGTGACAGAGCCTGAGCCCTTGTCGACGCTATAGAGCTTGTGGCCATCGGGCGTTTCGGCCAGAACCGCCGCCTGCAAACCGACACAAATAAAATTGGTTACTACTTCTGACGCCGTGTTTATGACGGCCACAAAGGAAGTACCGGGGCAGGGCGGCGACGAGCGAGGTAAGACTGGATTGTTGGCCACGTACATGGCTTTTGATTCGGTGGAATGCACAAAGACCGGATTAGCATCGGTCGGCAGGGTGATAGTCGTGGCCTTACCGATTGCGCCGAATGTGCTGGCCGGGCTAAAAGTCGTGACCGTATCGTCGGTTCCATTCGCGAGGTAAACCCGGTTGCCACCAGGTGACAAGATGGCGGCATGCACCGGGCCTTGTGGGCCTTGTCCAACCGCAGCGACGCCCAGAGATCCGGCTGGAACGGTGCCGATATTCGTGTCACCCGAAACGTCGATTTGCATTCCGCTCCCAGGATTGCCGGGTGCATTCTGGCTGGCGACGATGGCGAAATGAAAATTCTGCGGATCAGGCGCAGGACCCGGTATGGGGTTGGCGACCGGACGAAAGATGTCGCCGCAGCCTGTGCCGATCAGAGATAGCAGCAGGACGAAAGCAATCCGGTACACGATTGCCCTTCGCGGCAAGCCGGAAAACTGCATGCGTTCCCAGAACATGGAAAAGAATTTTCCCATTCTAATGGGAAGGGGGAGAATGCGCCAGAGTGGCAGGCAGCTGTTGGCCATCAGCTGTTAGCTTTGAAATCGGGTGGCCATGTGAGTGAGTCGAGGAATCGCTGCATTTCAGGAAAATGCGGAGATCCTTCGGCGAAGGCGCACCTGTCTTGGAACGACTTTGGACACGCCCGACTCGCCCTGGTACGAATCCGGGTTGATGAGCACGCTCGGACGGGGTAAGCCCCATCTCTACCTCAGTTCTCATGAGGATAAAGACGCGGCTTGCCGCCTCGAACGGCATTTCCATGACGGGCTCTGCAGGCGTGCCCTGATAGGAAGCTGGAATTTTCCCGAGGCTGTGAAGCCGCAGCATGGCAAGTTAGCACGGGTGACACGGGGTGAAGGGGCACGAACAACGGTACAGCCTAGGTTGTACGCGTTTGGGTAAGAACTAAAAGCTAACCGCGAACCGCTGCCTTCAAGCCCTGGTGCGGCGCGATGGTTTGCGATCGATCGAGACCGGCGCCTGGGCGACCGTGGCCGCCGGTTTCTTCTTGCCTTCCATTTCCGCCAGGCTCTGCTTGAGGGCGGCCATCAAGTCCACCACCGGCGCCATCTTCTTCGGCTTCTCCACCGGCTGGACTTCCTGGCCTTCGAGCTTGGCTTCGATCAGCTTCTTCAAATTTTCCTGAAAGGCATCGTGATACTTTTCCGGGTCCCACTCGCCGGCGAGCGCCTCGATGAGCTGGTGCGCGATCTTCACCTCGCCTTCCTTCAGTTCGACATCAGGACGGCCGAAGCCTTCCACTTCGCGCACCTCGTCGGAGTAATACATGGTGTGCAGCATCAGGCCGCCTTCTTTGGGCCGCAGGAAGACCGTGTACTCGCGGTTGTGCATGGTCAGCTTGGCAATGGCTACGTACTCGCTCTCCTCCAGAGCCTTGCTGAGCAGCGCATAGGGACGCCGGCCCGCCTCCTCGGGCATCATGTAATAGGAGGACTCGAAGTAAACCGGATCCACGTCGCTCGCCTTCACGAATTCCAGGATCTCCATCGTCTTGGCGGTCCTGGGCTCGATCTTTTTGATCTCCTCAGGCTCGATGACGACATATTCATCTTTGCGATATTCGTAGCCTTTCACGATCTCGTCGCGCCCCACTACGCGATTGTCGTTGGGGCAGAAGAGCTGCTGCTTGATGCGAGACAAATCGTCGCGATGCAGCATGTGGAAGGAGATGCCGGAAGGACGCGCGCCGGAAAACAGACGCACCGGCATAGAGATCAATCCGAAAGTTAAGTAGCCGGACCAGACCGAGGCCGCCATATTTTTCCTACCCACCTCAACGGTTATCGGCGCCAGAGCAACGCCGCCAAGAGTTTACCCTACAACGTAAACTTTGATGCGCCAAGCGCTTCAGGGTAATCCAAGGTGAAAGCACGACAGGATGGGTGGAATGACTGAGCACCCCAAGATGATGGGGTGAGGGCACGCGTGGAAAGCAGTTGCCAGTCAGTGTTAAAGCCGCCATGCTCTTGCATGTGACGCAGTTAGGCTCAATTCTCTGGGAGCAGCTGGACAGCGCCGCTACCGCGTATCGGGCCGGCGCGGCGGTGGCGGTTACGGCCGTCTTCACTGTCCTGGCCCGTGCGGCGCGAGGGGTCAGTCCCTCGGGTGCAGCAGGGGGAGCGCTGGTCAGCTTTCTTCTGTACGTCAGCGCCGGACCGGGTGCATTCGTGGTGCTGGTTTCCGTGTTCGTGCTGGCATTGATCACCACGCGCCTCGGGTACGCGCGAAAACAACGCCTGGGGACGGCGGAGAGTGGCGATGGCCGCACCGCTTCCCAGGTGTTTGCCAATCTGGTGGTGGGCACAGCGGCGGCCATTCTCTTTGCGATACGCGGCAAAACCATTTACCTGCTCGCTTTTTCTGCGGCATTGGCAGAAGCGGCAGCGGACACGGTTTCCAGCGAGTATGGACAAGCTCACAGTGACCGGGCGCGACTGATTACGACGTGGGAGCTGGTGCCGGCCGGAACTGATGGAGGAATTACTCTTGCCGGTACAACTGCCGGCGCCGTTGCTGCATTTCTGGTGAGTGTTATCGCTGCTTCGGTTCGGCTGATTCCCCGGTCGTCGGTTGCGCTGTCCGCTCTGGCGGGAATTTTCGGGATGCTGCTGGACAGTGTGCTGGGCGCATGGCTTGAGCGTCGGAAATTTCTTAACAACGACACAGTTAACTTTGTCAGCACCATGCTCGCTGCGATTGCAGCTTTACTTCTAGGGCGGCTCTCGCTCTAGGAACGAGATCTCTCTGGTGTCAGGTTTTGCGCTTACAAACCTAGGGTCATGTCCGGAGGTTCCTTGCACCTCCGAGTTCGCGCGGAGAAAATTACCCGGAACCTCCGACTTGGTCGGTGCATCTCAATTTTTAGCGCGGCTGGTCCTCCCAAAAGCTTGAGACCCTGGCCAACAATGCACACGCGGAAACAGAATGAAGTGGAAGACATTTGTTATTGGTTACGTTTTGGCGTTGGCGATTCTTTTATTCGCACAACGGCATACCGCCCCGGCTCAGGGTTCCGGCTTTACCGCCGTCCTTGATCTCAGCCATGTGGTAAGCAGCAACGCACCAGCTTACGAACTGCGAGAACGGTCGGTAATCCATGCCAAGACAGCTGCGACTCTTGAGAAACTTGGCTACTCTGCGCGTGAGATGAGCCTGCCGGAGCACCTCGACACATATATTGACGCGCCCGCGCACTTCACTCCTGGGCTGTGGACGGTAAACAAAATTCCGGCGGAACGACTCGTGGCACCGCTCGCAGTGCTTGATGTGAGAGCCGGCGTCGAGAAGAATCCTGATTACCAGGTCTCAATCGACGACATCGCCGCCTGGGAGAAAGCCCACGGACAAATTCCGCAGGGCGCGGTGGTAGTCGCACGCACCGGATGGGAGTCACACTGGAATTCAGTTAAGGATTATCGTAACGCCGATGCGAAAGGTGTAATGCACTTCCCTGGCTACTCCCCAGAAGCGGCGCGCTTCCTGGTAGAAGGACGCAACACGATCGGGTTGGGGATTGACACTCTGAGCATCGATTACGGCCCATCGAAGGACTTTCCGGTTCACCAATACACACTGTCCCACAGCCTCTATCACCTGGAGAACGTTGCCAACCTGGGCCCGGTGCCGGTAGCAGGAGCGATGGTTGTAGTGGCTCCGATGAAGCTGGCAGGCGGATCGGGCGGGCCAGTGAGGGTCCTCGCTCTGGCCAAGTAATTTTTGGCAGCCGCGCACATTTCTGGTTCATCTCACCTTGTAATCGATAGCGACGCGGGTTGCCGCGTCTACAGCAAGGCGGGGCGAGCCCTGTCTCTACCGGAAAAGATCCGTTTCCGGTTCGTAGTTCTCAGTTCCCGGCTCCAGATTCTCTGAGCGGTGACAAAGTTATCGAAGCTCAACTCGGAACCGAAAGCCGAGAACTAATCTGGAGGAACCATGAGTGATCTTCGTTACCCTATCGGCAAGTTCAACGGGCAGGCGCCGGCGAATCAGGCAGAGCGGGAAAGATTCATTAAGGACATCGAGGGGATGCCAGCCAAATTAAAGGCGGCGACTCACGGTTTATCTGGCAAGCAGCTCGACACACCCTATCGTGACGGGGGCTGGACGGTGCGACAAGTTGTGCACCACCTACCCGACAGCCACCTGAACGCCTATGTCCGTTTCAAGCTGGCGCTGACGGAAAACGAGCCCACAATCAAGCCGTACTCGGAAGACCGTTGGGCGGAGTTGGCGGACAGTAAGCTGACTCCGATAGAAGTCTCCCTTAACCTGCTCGAGTCGCTTCACGAGCGGTGGGTGCTGTTGCTTCGGTCCTTGAAGCCCGGTGATTGGAACAAGACTTTCCGCCATCCCGAACTCGGGGTGGTGACGCTCGACAAGACACTCGCTCTTTACGCCTGGCACGGAAGACATCATGTGGCACATGTCACGGGCTTGCGGGAAACGATGGGGTGGTAGGAAGGCAGTTTCTAGTTTCTAGTTTCTTGTTTGCCGCCCAGGCATACCAAGGGAGGTGAAACTAGAAACCTGAAACCCGAAACTGTTTTTTCAGACGGGAACGTGGAGGCGCCACGCCAAGTAGCTGAAAGCCTCGCGCAGGACTGCCATCATGCGTTGCCAGCGAGAGCGGGGACGGGAATCGCGACGCGGGGCGACGTACACCTGGATGCCTTCATGCTCCAATAACTTCTGAATCCGGAAAACGTGATACTCGTCGCTGACAGCCAGGCAGCTATGCATGCCATTCGTGCGCAGGATCACGGCTACGCGCTGCGCCGATTGGGCCGTGTCTGCACCCTGCGTTTCGGCGATCAAGTTCTGCTCGGGAATGCCACGGCGCATCAGGTAGTCGTGACCGACCCCGCCTTCGCTGAAACGCGGATCTTCGCCTGCTCCCCCCGTCGTGATGATCAAGGTCGCGACGTGCTTCTGAAAGAGGTCAAAGGCGTGATCGAGACGCGCGCGGTAGACAGGCGAAGGACGTCCGTAATACTCAGCCGCGCCGAAGACGACGATGGCGTCGGCGGGGTGAACTTCCTCGAGGTCCGCCTGGTGAACTATGCGGAGGGAAACAACCGCAACAAAAAGCACAACCAGGACGACTATCAGCAAGAGAAGGCGAACCACCCAGTGGCTGTGCCAATGCCGTTTGACGACGTAATCGTTCATCCCTGGGCGAAGAACTCAGAAATCTCCTGGGAAGGAATGGCGCCCTCGCGGATCACTTTCCAGCGGGCTTCCGGATCGGTGAGATCGACGATAGTAGAAGCAATTTCGCGCGGCGAGGCGCCGCCGTCCACGATGATGGAGATGCGCTCCTGCAGCTGATCTCGGACCTCGACCGCCGTCGTACATTCGCTGGCACCGCTGAGATTGGCCGAGGTGGCGGTGATGGGAATCCCGGCGGCTCGGACGACCGCCAGAGGGATCTTCGCGGCCGGCACCCGGAGCGCGACATTCCCGGTGTTGGCGGTGACCTTCAGCGGCACACGCGAGCCGGCCCGGACAATTACGGTCAACGGGCCCGGCCAGAAACGCTTGACCAGCTTGTAGAATTCGTCGGGCAGAGGTTTAGCCAGATCCTCCGCCTGGTCGGTGCTTTCGATCAAAAGAGAAAGCGGTTTGTGGCGCGACCGTGACTTGATCTCGTAGACGCGCTCCACGGCCCGCAGGTTGAGGGGATCAGCTGCCAATCCGTAGAACGTATCGGTGGGCATGCCGAGGACCTGCCCGGCACGGATCTGTTCGGCCGCATAGCGGATCAACGACGGCTCGGGGTTTTCCGTATTGATTTTGACAATTTCGGCGCGAACCACGGTCTGCCTTTCTGAGGGCATCTCTAAAAACCAGCGAAAGCTAACATAACACGGGAGAAGCCGCAAGGTCGCCTTCCCGGCCCCGGCCCCCGGCGTATTATGCTGATGGGCGAACGCATCCCAGGCCAGCAACGGCGGGCCTCATCGTCGATGAAAAGCGCTGTTCAGGAGCGGCTCCGGCGGGTCGAAGGGCGACATAACGCCCTGGTTAGAGAGCTCCGCCGCACTTTTGCCCGGGGCGAACTGACGGAGTCGGGAGCCTGCGCCATTGAGGGTTTGCGGATCGTGGAAGAGGCCATCCGGAGCGGATTGCGGTTCGAGGCGGTGTTCTTCAGCGACGCGGCCCAAACTAAAGCCGAGCGTTTGCTGCCCCAGATCGGCGCCCATGTCGAGACGCTGGTGTTGCCGGAAAAGCTGTTTGGAGGAGTTGTGCCGAGCGAAACGCCGCAAGGCGTAGCCGCCCTGGTCCGCATGAAAGAATTCTCGGTTGACGACGTAATTCGGGCAGGGCAACCAGGCGCCAGTGTCCGCGCCGCACAGGCGGGAATTCTGGTCGGGGTAGCTGGCGTGCAAGATCCCGGAAACCTGGGGACGATTCTGCGTTCGGGGGAGGCCTTTGCGGCCAGTGGCGTGCTGGTGGGAGAAAACACGGTCAGCCCGTTCAACTCGAAGGTGGTGCGGGCGTCGGCGGGATCGATCTTTCGTTTGCCGGTCGTACGGGCAAAATTGGCCGGTGTCATATCCAAATTGCGCGAGAACGAGATTCGATTATTGGCAACGTCTTCCCACAAAGGGACGCCGCTGAATGAGGCGAATCTCACCGGGCGTGTGGCCGTGTTCATCGGAAGCGAAGGCGCCGGATTGCCACGTGAAGTGATGTCAGCGATTTCCGAAGTGGTTGTCATTCCTCATGCGTTTCAGGTGGAGTCACTGAACGCGGGAGTGGCTGCCAGTATCGTGCTGTATGAGGCGTCGAGGCAAAGAAAACAAAGGTGAAAACCTGCCACGGAGGCACGGAGTCCCAGAGACAATGAAGGCTCAAATAAACCGAGGACAAGTTCTTTGGTCTCGACCGTGCCTCCGTGGTGGATTTTGACCCTGAATGAGCTTATTTCGATCCATTCCGAGTGATGATCGCGGCACGGACCGCAGCCGTCCCCTTGCCGACCGCATGCGGCCGCGTACGCTCGAGGAGTTTGTCGGGCAGGAGCATCTGGTCGGGTCGGGGAAGCCGTTGCGTACCCAGATCGAGCGCGACGATCCCGGGTCAGCGATTTTCTGGGGGCCGCCGGGCACCGGGAAGACCACCCTGGCGCAAATCATCGCAGGCATGACCAAGGCCGAGTTCATCGAGTTTTCGGCCGTGCTCTCCGGGATCAAGGAAATCAAGCAGGTCATGGCGGAGGCCGAGCGAGCCCGCCAGTATGGTACGCGCACAATCGTGTTCGTGGATGAGATCCACCGCTTCAACAAGGCCCAGCAGGACGCTTTCCTGCCCCACGTCGAAAAAGGTAACATCCGGCTGATTGGAGCGACCACGGAAAATCCCTCGTTCGAGATCATTTCGGCGCTGCTCTCCCGCTGCCGCGTGTACGTGCTGAAACCCTTAACCGAAGACCAGATTGTTGTTCTATTGCGCCGGGCGCTGGCCGACGAAGAACGTGGCCTGGGCAGGATGAAACTGGGTGCATCAGACGACTGCTTGAAACGAATTGGGGCCTACTCCAGTGGCGACGCACGCAGCGCCTATAACGTGCTGGAGGTCGCAGCCACGCTTGCAAAAGAGCGCTCCGGAAACGAGGTTGGGGCTGAGATCACGGATGAGATCGTTCAGGATGCGGTACAGAAACGCATCCTGCTTTACGACAAGGCTGGCGAAGAGCACTACAACCTGATCTCGGCACTGCACAAATCCGTGCGCAACAGCGATCCGGATGCGGCCCTGTATTGGCTGGGTCGAATGCTCGAGGCCGGTGAAGACCCGCTGTACGTTGCGCGGCGGCTGGTACGGATGGCGGTGGAGGATATTGGCCTCGCTGATCCGCAGGCGCTGGGCTTGTGTGTGGCCGCCAGGGATGCGGTGGATTTCATTGGTATGCCGGAAGGGAACCTGGCGCTGGCCGAAGCCGCGGTGTATCTCTCGATTGCGCCGAAGTCGAATGCGCTGTACACGGCCTACGCCGAAGTGCAGGGCGATGTGGAACGCACGGCGGCTGAGCCTGTTCCCTTGCACATTCGGAATGCACCTACCGGCCTCATGAAGGGATTGGGATACGGCGCCGGCTATCAATACGCCCACGATCTCGACAGCAAAGTCGCGGATATCGAGTGCCTGCCCGATAATCTGCGCGGCCGGATCTATTATCAGCCGAGCAGCGAAGGCCTCGAGAAGCGCATTGGCGAGCGCATGGAAGAGATCAGAAAGCGGCGCCTCGAGAGTTCCAAAAGCGACCCCCCGAGCTCGAAAAAAGAATCCTAGGCTTCCCGGCACACATCTGAATACAACATATTGAGCCGGTAGTTCGTGTGCGTCCAAGGAGGGCTCAGCGATGGCGACCAGCCCAAGAACCAGCGACCCTGCCTTCCTCCGTCCAACCCGGCCTCCGCGGCGGGATCAGGTTGATGAGCTTCTCAAGCTGCAAAAGGCGGCGAGGAAAATCAGCTCGATTCTTGACCTTGATCAGCTCATCGATCAAATCGTCAACGACATTGCGGTTTCCTTCGGCTGCGTGGAAGCCAGCATTTTTCTTAAAGACGATCTTCGCCAGGAGATGGTCCTGGCCGGGGTATGCGGCTGCACGCAACACGGCAAAGGCCACGGTCTGAAAATTGGCAAAGAGGGCTTGGTGGGCTATGTGGCGGCCACCGGCCAGATGCGCTATGCGCCGGACGTGAGCAAAGATGCGTATTACATGGCCTGCGAGCCCGGGACCCAGTCAGAAGTTGCCATTCCGCTGGAAGTCGACGGCGAAGTGATCGGCGTCTTTACCGCCTCGCATCACGCACTCGATGCCTTCCCGGCCGAGCAACTTCGCCTACTACAGGCTCTCTGCAGCCATATTGCGGTCGCCATCCACAACGCGCGCCGCTTCCAGCAGGAGCGCCTTGAAAAAGAGCGCATGAACCGCGAGGTCGAAGAAGCCCGCCTGATCCAGGAAGCTCTGCTCCCCAAGACCCCGCCCTTCATTCCGGGATTTTCCATTGCCGGCTTGTCGAGTCCAGCAGGCGTCGTTGGCGGAGATTGGTACGACTTCATCTCGCTCGATCACGGGCTTTGGGGACTGGTGCTGGCCGATGTCTCGGGTAAGGGCACGGCGGCGGCGCTGCTGATGTCGGCTACGCGAGGCATGTTGCGCTCGCTGGCGGAGGCCTGTTCGACGCCTGCTGAGGTGCTTACCAAACTGAATCGTTTGATGGTAGAGGATTTTCCCAACGGAAAATTTGTCACCATGGTGTACGGGGTGCTGGATCCGGCGACCCGAACCTTCACCTTTGCCAATGCGGGGCATCTCCCGCCGTTGCTGGTGGATGCTTCCGGCGCACGCGGTCTCCGTGGCGAATCCGGGTTGCCGCTGGGTTTGTCGTTCGGAACGTTCCCTGAGAATAGCGTGTCTTTGCCGGGGGGCTCACGCCTGGTCTTGTACAGCGACGGCATAACCGAAGCTTTCAATGGCAACGAAGAAGAGTACGGAAATTTGCGTCTGGAAAATCATTTTGCGCAAGCGGGTGCGTGCGCAGAAAGTATTCTTCGGGATGTAAGAAACTTCTCCGCGCCGGAACCGTTACGCGATGATGCCACGGTGATCGTGATTCAAGCGGAAAGGTAGTTTGTTTCAGCCGAAGCGGGCGCGGTGCTCTTTCAGGATGCACTGGTCCATAATCACGAAGATTCCCGCCTTGCGTGCTTTCTCGGCGGCCTTTTCGTTGATCACCTCTTCCTGCATCCAGATGGCGGGGATCTTGAGCTGGATCGCCTGATCGACGATGTCCTCGACATATTCCGGACGGCGAAAGACGTTTACGATATCAATCTTCTCCGGGACATCGAGCAGCGAGGGATAAGACTTCTCGCCCAGGGCTTCCTCGATCGTGGGATTCACCGGGATAATGCGATAGCCCTGGGTCTGCATGTAGGCAGCCACACCGTGACTGGGGCGCAACGGACTGGAAGACAGTCCCACGACGGCGATGTTCCGGGCGTGTTTTAACAGGTCGGTGATCAGGTTGTTGCGGGTCGGGGACACGCTCCTCTCCTGTCCAATATTGTAATGGTGGAAAGCCATCGGGGGAGCCGCCTTTCTTAGTCTCTCTTCGTGCTGCCTGCCTCAGTTTTCTGTTTAAACATCTTGTGAGCCAGTTTGCGAACGGTTTCGGAGACTTCCTTGTTGGCGGAAAGATTTTTCAGATCCGTGACCAACAGGTTCTTGATCAGGCTCAAGGAAAGATCCAGGGGCGTGCGCGGATTGAATACCAGGTTTCTGATTACCGGATAGTGCTTGGCAAAACGACGCTTCATGGGGATACCGCGCAGCACCGCTTCCAGCACGTTCTTCTGGCTGGCGAAAGCCTCTACCTCGCCATCGGTGATTTTGGGTGAATCCAGTACCGCCAGGGCTACGATTTTGGTGCCATCGCGAATCAGGATCGAACGCTCTTCCTTGTTGCCTTTCATGGCCAGCTGGATGCGTCCTTTGACATCCAGCTTGGAAATCTTCTGCAAGGCCCCGCCGCGTCTGGTCTCTTCGGTTGGGGCGTGCGCTATCTTGTGAGCTGGCACATGCGCAGTGGCAGCACCGGACGCGCTCCCCTCGGCACTGGGAGGGTCGACCTTTGCCGCTTCCCGTTCACCGAAAATGCCGCCGATGGCCTGGAACGGCTTGCCTTGTTCGGCAGCAATCTCTGCCGCGTGCTGGTTGAAAAACGCGCTCACTTCTTCGTCCAGCACTTGCTCAGGTCCGGCGGGTTCAGCCACCCGAGCATCGACGGTCAAGACTTGATCCGGCTCGGCAGGCGCCGGTTCAAAGCTTGCCGCCTCAGGCTCGCTATTCGACGCAGTGGGAGCGGTCTGTTCAGACAAAACGGCAGCCACAGCGGTCTGCGTCATATTGGGATTGGATGCCACCGCGTTTTGCAGAGGAGGCGAGGTATTGACTCGGCGGCTGGCCATCATTGCTTTCACGATCGCGCACGATCCGTTAGCAGCTAGTTCCAGAAGCCACTCCTCGTGCACCGAAGGGTTTTCGAGCAGCGCGGGCAGCAGCGTGGGCCGAAGGTTTTCCGAGGCAACCATGTACTCGAGCACTTCCTGGGGCGTGGCGGGATCGGCGGCCGCCGCCAGCGCAGATTTTTCTTCCCAGCCCGCCAGTGTCATACGAGCCTGCTGGCTGAATATCTTGTTGTGATTGGCGAGGTAGACCAGGATCTCAATCATCTCTGCAGGCGGCAGAGATAATGCGCCTCGGGCGGCCGCCTGCACCAGGGCGGCTGGCACAGCCGAGGAACGAATCAGATCGATCATGCGCGACATACTTGGGCCCTTATGAGCAAATCATCTTCTTACCAGTCACATCCGGAACTTGCTTCGCCTCCACCTAAGCCGACTCTCTACAGCACGTTTTTCCTCTCACCGCCTCGACGCCTTCATGCGCAATCAGCCGAACCATGCCTAAGGCGGCTACCGGATCCGCCCACCACCGGCCGAGGAGCGCGTTCCGTGCCAGCCCGCCAAGCAGGATCGCTGACAAGGAGCCGCAAATGTCGGTCTGGCGGGAATCTGCCTCCATCGCTCCGCTTGCTCAGGCCGCGAGCGACGCCTCGTTTGGCGCGCCAGGATCGGCATGACAAGCAGCGCCAGGAGCGCAAGCCCTATACCAACCAGACTCCTCTCCGGAGATTCGCGCTGGACGAACGCCGAGAGGGCATCATACGTGACACAGGCAGCCAGGGCCAGGAAACTGATACCCACCAACGGCAGGGCCAAACCCTCCGCGTGCTCGCGCGTCTCTCTTTGATCACCGTTTAAGCGCCAGACGAGGAGCGCTCCGCAAGACACTTCAATGACCGAATCCAAACCGAAGCCCAACAGCCGGATGCCGCCCGCCACCAGGCCGGAAATGATTGCGCCCAGCGCCTCCATCGAGTTCCAGGCGATCGTCAAGTATTCCAGGCGGATTCCGCGGCTGACTATGGCTTGGCGCGAACTCATGCCTGCTTTTCTCCTCGTCTGGTGAGCAGGTAGGCGCGGATGAATGGCTGTAAGTCGCCGTCGAGGACACGGTCGACATCACCCACCTCGACTTTGGTCCGGTGATCCTTCACCATGCGATAGGGCTGTAGAACGTAAGAGCGAATCTGCGAGCCGAAGTCGATGTCGAGCTTGGATTCTTCAATCTTTCTGCTGGCTTCGCGCTTTTTCTCCAGTTCGAATTCGTAGAGCTTGGAGCGCAACATGGTCATGGCGCGCTCACGATTTTTATGTTGTGAGCGCTCGTTCTGGCAGCTGACCACGATGCCAGTCGGCGTATGAGTGATGCGCACGGCGGAGTCCGTGGTATTCACGTGCTGGCCCCCCTTGCCGCTGGATCGATAGGTGTCTACGCGTAAGTCCTCCGGCTTGATATCAACCTGGATGCTCTCGTCGATCTCAGGTGAGACGAACACGCTGGCAAAGGAAGTGTGGCGGCGTTTGGCCTGATCGAAAGGCGAGATGCGCACCAGGCGGTGGACTCCAATTTCGCTGGTCAGCAGCCCGAACGCATACTCCCCGTTTACGGTGAAGGTGGCCGACTTCATGCCCGCTTCCTCGCCGGGCTGGTAGTCATTGAGAATAGTTTGGAAACCCTGGCGCTCGGCCCAACGCAGATACATGCGGAGCAGCATGTCGGCCCAATCCTGCGATTCAGTTCCGCCCGCACCCGGGTGGATGGTTAGGATCGCATTACGCGCGTCGTTCTCGCCGGAGAGCAAGCTCTCCGTCTCGAGGCGCTCCACCATCTCGCGCAAGGAGCCGATTTCACCGCGCAGCTCCGACTCTACATTCTCTCCTTCGCGCGCCAGATCAAAGTACGTCTTAATATCAGTCTCACGGCGGAGCAGGTCTTCTTCCGTGGACAGCACGTCTTGCAGGCGCTTACGCTCCCGCATGATGGTTTGGGATTTTTCGGGGTTCGACCACAGATTAGGGTCGGCCACCTGCTTTTCGATTTCAGCTAGTTGCTGACGAGGCTTGGCCGCGTCAAAGATACTCCCGCAGGTCGCGGACTTTATCTTTCAGTGCAGTGTATTCCTGTTCTAATTCCTCGACCATCATCGCCCGGTTCTTGTATGGAATAAGAAGCGCAACAGCAGCGCTCCTAAGGAAATTATCGCACACAGGTAAGCGAACCAGTCACCGTGGCGAGTGTAGAACGTGGTTACGTTGGTTAGGGCATACCGAACCGCTAGAGTGGCGCGGATCTTGCGGGCAAGGCTTTCTTCCATTCTTCCATCGGGATCGATAGACGCCGTGACTCCCGTGTTGGCGTCAAGCAGCAGCCAGCGGTCGTTCTCGACGGCGCGCATGCGCGATTGCATCAGGTGTTGGGCATAGGCGCCGCTGTCGCCGTACCAGCCGTCGTTGGAAATGTTGACGAGAACCTGGGCGCCATTCTTTGCGAATTGCCGCACTTCGTCGGGAAAAACCGATTCGTAGCAGATAAACACGCCTAATTTCGTGCCACCAGCATTCAAGGGTGCGCGGGCGGTGCCGCGATAGAAATCTCCGACCTCTTTGGTCAGCCCTCCGGCAAAAGAAAATATTTTGCTAAGCGGCAGATATTCTCCGAAAGGCACGAGGTGGACCTTGTCATAGCGCCCGATCCACTCGCCGTTGGGGTCCACCAACGCGCCTGAATTATAGGCCGCAGTTCCCACCTCCGGCATCTGTGTGGCATTGCGGACGCCAATGCTGCCGGCGAGAACCCAACTATGGGTTTGGCGGGCAAGATCGCTGACCGCGTGCCGAAATAGAGGGTCGCTGGTGTAAAAAGGGGCGGGTGACTCGGGCCAGACAATGAGGTCCGGTTTTGGCGCTGCTTCGGAAGTTGGTTTTTCGCTGATCCAAAGCAAATCGCGCAGTGTTCCCTCGAAGTAGTCCTTAGTCCATGCCGAACTATCCAGGATAGGAGTGTTCGGCTGGACCAGATAAGCGGTGTGGTCGGCCCGACGACGGGGCGGCGCGATCCAGCGTCCCGCCTGCAGCGCGACTGCGGCACAGAGGCCGGCGATCAGCAGCATCTTGCGTTTATCTCGGCGTACCAGGAAGGCCGTGGCCAAGGCTGTATTCACCAGCATGATTTCGAAGGAGAGGCCATAAACGCCGGTGAATCTCGCAATGCGGGCCAGGGGAATGTTGTCCACCTGTACGGCGCCGAGCAGGTCCCAGGGAAAACCTGTGATGCGGGTGCGGGCGAGCTCGACGGCGACCCACAGAAACGGCACCGAGAGCAGAGCGCGGCGGCTGAGGGGAGTAGCCGGATCGGCTACCAGCGTGAGCAGGGCACCAAAAGCGCCATGATAAAGCGCCAAGTACAGGCAGAAGAGAATCAGAACGCCCAAGGCGGCGGCAGCACTGAGGCCGCCGTAGTGGTGCATGGTGTCGTAAACCCAGTAGCAGGTACCAGCGTACCAGATGATGCCATTCAGATATCCCAGCAGAAAGCCCTGTCCGAAATTGGCGGGCACCAGCTTCAAGCCCGGCGAGTCGGAGAGTTGCAGAGTGTCGGCCTCACGCGCGTGCAGCACAGCCACAAGCAAGGGCGCCACCGCGATCCAGCACAGCATGTAGAGGCTCGGCAGCGGAAAGATTACGCTCTCGAGGACGCCGGAAACGATGGCCAGCATCCAGCTCTTGCTGTGGATTCGCCGCACGCTGCAAGAATAGCAAAGTGGTCAGTGGGCGCCAGTTCCGTCGAGACGAGGAGGATGCCACTTCGGACGGGTGCGCACGGATTCTCCCCCACGCTGACGCTGGGCTCACGATGACGAGATACGAAGGCGGCTGCAGCCCCTGACCGCTGGCCCTAGCCACTGAGCACGGGCGACTGGCCGGCTAATAATTTGTTCTTAACAAACGCGACGATTTCCGGCGTGACGTAATCGGGCGGGCGAACGTGAAACGCCGGTTTGCCAGCAACGGACTCGAATGAAACGCGTCGCCAGGCGAGAGGTTCGGCACTCTGGTGGAGAATGACCGCACTGGCCCGATCGAGGAATTCTTGTGCCGACGACTTGAAGTCTTCGGTCGAAGGATCAAGCACAGTCAAATACAGGTCGGGGCGAAGGAACCAGAGAATGCTATTCGACTCCACAATCACGTTGGCGGCACCGGCGATCTTTTGGCGAAGAGATGGCATAGCCTCCGCGAGCCTACCCTGCTCGGTACGTACCCATAAAGCACGCACCGCACCGGCGGTCAGAAATCGCGAGCTGTCCGACTTCCCGGAGCGGTCCTTCTCTTCCGAAATTGCCCAGGAGTGATCTTCGCTGGCACAGTGGCAGGCTTTGCCGCTGGCGGAACAGATGCCGTGACCGTACTGCGTGATCTTCAGCGCCGTCCACTGGAATTCCGGCAAGGCGGAAATCAGACCAGCAACCACACTGGTCTTGCCAACACTGCGCGAATGCCCGCCAATGACGATGAGGGACATGGAATGGATAAGATGGGCGGTGGCCCGGGTCAGGGGTCAGTGCGTTTTTCTATCTGGGGCACCAGCCACCGACCACTATTTCTTTTTATTCTTTTTACGCCCTTTTTGCCAGCCTGGCTAGGGCTGCCAATTCCTTCAGGTACCCGCGAAGCGGGCGCGCCGGTGTTCCCCAAAAGACGATTCCCTTCCCGCGAATCACCTTCTTGGTCGGCACACCACACTGGCCCCCGAGAATGGCTCCCGATTCAATGCGGACATGGTCGCCGATGCCCACCTGTCCGCCAACGATAACCCCGTCTTCCAGCACGGCACTGCCGGAGAGCCCGGTTTGGGCGGCGATTACCACGTCTTCGCCGATCTCGACGTTGTGCCCGACGTGCACGAGGTTATCTATTTTCGTGCCCCGGCCGATGCGCGTAACGTCGAGCGCTCCACGATCAACGGTGGAATTGGCTCCGATTTCAACATCATCCTCTATTTCCAGCCGTCCAATCTGCGGGAATTTTTCATATCGGCCGGTGGCGGAATCGCGGACATAGCCGAACCCGTCGCTCCCCAGAACCGCTCCTGCATGCACGATGACACGATTACCCAAGCGAGCCCCGGGATAGATGGTCACGTTGGGAGCCAGATCGCAGTTTTCTCCGATTTGGACGTTGGCCCCAAGGTGCGACTGGGCGCCGATCCGGCTGCCCGCTCCGATGGTGACCCCCTCCTCGATGACGGAATAAGCGGCTACGGCTACATCCCCTGCGAGTCGCGCAGATGGGTCAACGATGGCCGTCTTGTCGACTCCCGGCTTAGGTCGTCGCGGAGGGCAAAGGAATTGTGACGCGCGAGCAAAAGCCAAGCGAGGTTGATCGGAGATCAGCAGCGGTTTGGCGCTCGGCGCGCCAGCAAATCGGCCGGCGATCACGGCTGCGGCGCCGGATTCGATCGCCTTACGCAAGTCTTTCTCTTCTTCGACAAAAACCAGATCTCCGGAGGATGCAGATTGAATGCTGGCGATGCCGGTTAGCTCGACCGAGCCGTCGCCCACCAGGCGGGCCCGCACGAATTCGGCAATCTCTTTCATAGAACGCTTCATTGCATCTTTGTATACATTTGAGAGAAGAAAGAAAAGCGGCTCTAGGGAACCGTGGGAACAAATCATGTGGCCTACTACAATCGAGCTATGCAGCGCCGAATGTTCTGGATGCTGGCGATCGTGCTCGGTCTCGTTGCCGATCTTCTGCTGCCGTTCTGGTGGGGTGTCGCGGCCACCGTTCCGATTTTCGTTCTGAGCTGGTGGATTGTTTATCGCAGTGATTGGTTTTGAGGCCGTTTTAAACCGAGATTCCTCGCCGATACAGCCGCTAGGAACACAAGGGTGGTTTTTCGCTGACCGCCGATCGCTGAGAGCCGATAGCTAATAAATCGCCGGTTCCCCCTCTGGACGCGTCTTCCAGCGGCGGTGGACCCAGAGCCACTGGTCGGGGTAGCGGCGGACATAATCCTCAATCACCTTGGTAAACATGGCCGTGTTGGCGACGATGTCAGCCTCGTCGTCGTCGGTACGAATGGGCTTCAGGGCAGGATCAAAGCGGAGTCGATATTTTCCGAGCGCCGGATCCCATAGCGTGAAGCCGGGCACGACGGCAGCATCAGTGCGGAGAGCGATGCGCGCCAGGCCGCTGGCCGTGCAGGCGGGGATGCCGAAGAAATCTACGAAAACCCCCTGGGGCGGGGTCATGTTGGTGTCCATGAGAATGCCGACGGTTTCGCCAGCCTTCATGGCGGAGAGCAGGCCGCGCACGAAGTCATCCTTGTCGACGGCGGAGTTGCCGTGCATGGTGCGGTAACGCTGAACGAGGCGGTCGAGGTAGGGATTGTCCATGCCCCGTATCACAATGTGAAGCGGGTGGCCGTGGAGCGAGTGTGCAAAAGCAGACAACTCCCAGGCACCCAGATGGGCAGTCAGGTATAAGACGCCTTTGCCTCGGTTGTGAGCGCGCTCGTAGTTTTCAAAGCCGTCGTAGACGACCACCTGCCCGACATTCTCTCGGGTATAGCGCGGGAAGAGGCAAACCTCGGCTAATTGGCGGCCGAGGGAAGTGAATGCTCCGCGCAGGATTTTGCGCCGATCACGCCGAGTTTTTTGGGGAAAGGCCAGCTCCAGGTTGCGCATGCCGACCCTGCGCAGCTTGGAATGCAGCAGGTAGACCGCTTGCCCGAGTGCAATTCCCACCGCCCGCGCCAGCGGACGCGGCAAAGCGCCCAGCGTGCGGATCACCAGCCACGCGAGCGCGTACTCTAGACGATAGCGCATTCATTAAGGGGAACCCGTGACGGTAGCATCTGGAAAAAATCGTTGTCAAACGGGGGCAGGGGTACAGGGGTACCGCTTGTCGCGGCCATCCGGCGGGCGGGGTGCCCGCCGGAACAGCCGGCCAGAACGCGGGCGCTACGAATCGTGTGCTTACTTTGCCGCTTCCTGGGCCCACTTGGCGAGGGTGGCCAGAAACGGATGGGCGGTATTGGGCGAATCGATCTCCCCGGTCAACGAGGTCTTGAATGGCACCATGCGTCCATAGAAATCGCGGGTGCTGTCCTTGTCCTGTTTGATACGGGCGCCCTCGAGGCTCACGCCTGCAAATACGCCGCGCGCACGCGAATAGGTCAACACCTGGGCGCGCATTTTCCAGTCAGTATCGGCGGCCGCATGACGCCCTACCGGCCCGGCGGCTACCGATGCATCTGCCCCCAACTGAAACTTGCTGGAAAGCAGGTTGTTCATGCCGTCCTTGTTCATGACGAGCATGACCAGATCCACGGCTTGGCCGCCAATCTGAAACCCGACGCTGCCGCCTTCTAGGGTGAAAAATGCCGGCGCGCTCCAGCCTTTTGGGGTCCGGCAGCTGGCTACGCCGCGCCCATAACGAGCAGCGACAATGAATCCGCCCTTCAACATGGTAGGTACGACGGCTACGCAATCGGCGGATCCCAACACCTCCTCCGGGATGCCCTGGTCTGGAGCACCCTGGATTTCATTTAAAACGTCGGCCGCGGCCTGGACGCGGTCCACAGCTTTGTTGTTGGCGGGCGCAGCCAGTGCTCGGATGGTCATGGAGGCGATCACACACAGAATCACGAGTCTCTTCATGGGTCCTCAGTTTTCGAGAAGATATCCTGGCCTGTTTAGTTCGACGCCGGCTCCGGCTACTCTGGTTGGCCGGGGGGGTTCTTTTTGCGCTATTGATAATAAAGGATTTGGTGCTGTGGAATTCCAGGGAAAATAAAAATCGGGGCTGAAACCGGTGACCCTAATCTCCGATCCCAACCCCGTCTCCCAGGTTCTGTGGTAGGTGAAACCAGTATGGGACAGCTCGCCGTTGGCAACAAGATTACTGAGGTCATTGTCCCGAGGTAACCAGTGGGTGCAGGCATCCGACATCGTTCTTTGTCTTGAGCAGACACAAGACGGGGAAGCGTTTAGGTGTATGCCGCGCTGACATAGGCCTGTGCGTTCTGGCCAGGCGCCCTTCGCCAAGCGGACGCTTGGTCCCGGGGATGACGGCAAGGGGTTGGAGGCTATCGATTGCGCCATGGAAGAAAAAGTGATCCTATTCTTCGTGTTCGCGACGCCGCCATCGCGGGCACGTGGTACAACAGGTTAGGATTCCACCCAGTCTCGGTAACACCGTTTTGCCCCTCGTCTGCCGGCGTTTGTAGCCATCGAACGCGGCCCAATGAGGTTGTTCCTTTCCGAGCATCAGGGTGACGCCCGGCCGGATACGCTTCTATATCTTCAGGTGCAGGACGTGTATCCAATCGCCAAAGAATTAGGCGCCACAGTTCGAGAATGCCCCTTTGGGGGTATGAGGTTGAGATCCGTGACCCGGATGGTAATCGATTGCGGATTGGAACGCCGAAGAGTTCCCCTAGCGCATAACCCTGGTCATCTTTAGGCTTCTTACTTTGCCGATACCAGCGAGTGAGTAATGGCATGCACCGACAGGGCAATGCGGTTCTGCACGCCAACTTTGCGCATCAACTTGGCAACGTGCGCCTTTACCGTGCGCTCCTCGATGCCCAGCGCGGCGCCGATTTCCTTGTTGGAGCGGCCCGCTACCAGCATCTCGAGCACTTCTTTTTCACGATCGGTGAAGGTCACGCGGCCGGCGGGAAAAATGCGGCCTGGAGAAGATGTTACGCGCTCGATGAACATGGATAGCACGCGCCGTGGCGCCCACACCGAACCTTGTTGCACGATGCGAATGGCTTGCACAAATTCCGACGGCGCAGCCGCCTCGTCCACATAGCCCTTCGCCCCGGAAGCAATGGCCTTAAGAATGGTTTCGTCGTCGATGCCAGCGCCGGTGACAATAATCTTCAAGTCGGGGCGCGAAGCTTTGAGGCTGGCCATCTGGTCGAACAGGTTCTGGCCGCCCCGACTGCCCAGAAGCACGAGGTCAATATTGCGCTCGGCCGTAATCTCGGGCAGGGTCGCGGACACCAATTCGAAGTCGGGCTCGGAATCGAACAGGGCGCGAAACCCTACGAAACGGAGCGGATCGCTCTCGACCACGGCTATACGGATAAGCGGTTTTCTGGCCACTGCAGGTTTCATAGCTTTCCTATTCACGTAATCTGCGGTTAGCATATCCGCAATTGCTCTGAATGCAAAGCATGGTACTCGAACCCAGATTACCGGAGTAACCAGCTCTACATCCAACTAGAAAGGGCAGATTTCATGAACAATTGCATTGCTATCACCATTCTCGTTACCATGCTGGGCGCTGCTGGGCCAGGCTTTTCTCAGGGTCAGGCTCCGGAAGCCCAGGCTCCCCCGGCCCAGACGACGCCCACAGCAACCCCTTACAAGCCGAAGTTTCGCGGTGATCCGGCACGGTCTGAGGCCGAGGCCAGCGCCCTGGGCTACATGCGCGTTGTGCTGCGTGGCCAGCGTGAGTATAAGAAACGCCACGACCAGTTTGCCGAAACGCTACCCGCGCTGGCCGGCACCGGTACGTTTACTAAGCGCATGGCGCGTTCCACCGATCGGGGCGACTACACCGTCGAATTCCACGGCAAAAAGGACAGCTTCACCCTGGCCATGACTCCCAAGCAGTTCGATGATCAACATCGCGCCTTTTACGCAGAAGACGACGGGGTGATTCACGCCGAGGAAGGCAAGCCGGCCACTCTAGCGTCGCCCAAGCTGAAGTAATTTAATCCAAGAATCGAGCGACGGGCGTCCCGGCGTTCCCGCCCGCCGGGTAAGCAAGGTTTTATGCCGACGGCCCCGGCTTAATATTTACTGCCCTTCCGTCCCGGTAGGTAATGGTCAACGGCTTTCCGCCATTGGGATAATTGACCGTCTTCATACTCGGGTCCGCCGATCTCTCAGGAACACCCATGCCGACCGCGAAGTCGGCCTGCAGCTCGTCCATGCCCGGTTTGACCTCGTGCTTCTCGATTGCCCCCCAGACATCCGGCGGCCAGTGTTTGTAGAGTTCTTTGGGGTCCTGGATGTATAGGATCTCGTCGGCATAGATTCGGTAGTCGCCGCCAGATTGGACACCGATGGGAAACGCGTACGTTTTCTCATCTTGCGAAAATACTGCCATGACCTGGCGTTGGCCCTTCATTCCCGGGGAGGCGTCGAGAACAACATCGGCGACCTCGATCTTCTCGAGGGGCAGCAGCAGGCCGGCTTGGTGGGTGAAGTCGGAACGACGCCTTGCCCGGTTGTAAGGATAATAGGTGTAGCGATAACCCTCCTTCACCCAAACCGGTTGCTTGGTCAGCTGGCGGGCTGATTTGAGGTCGTAGGCGTAGAGCTTCTTGGGGACAACGTAGTAATCAGGATTCAGCGCAGGCGCTGCCTGAGTCTGAGGTGGTTGCGTTTTGGTGACCGCGTGGCGGTTATAAAGGATCCAGCCAGTTCTCAGCGCGGCCGCCGCAATGGCGACTGCGAGGACGAGCTGAATTTTCTGCTTGCTATCGGCTGTCATTGCCTGTGACGGGGGAAATTCTTCCCCTGCCCTCTTGTGCTTGCGCGGACGAGAGTGCACGGACAGGCCTACCCTCGAGCGAAGTCGAAGGGAGTGTCCGCACCACACAGCCAGCTTAATAGCTTAGCTCTTCCAATGCCGCGCGGCCGCGCTTCTCCAGCAACTCGGCAAATCTTTCACCGGCGCGCGAAACATTATCCAGAATCCGCATACCCTGTTCGGCGTAGCGGGGCAAGCGGTCCCGGAACTCTTCCAACTTGTCCGGATACTCGGACGCCAACACCGCGGCGCCCACTCCTGCCAGGACAACTCCAGCAGTCTTTTTCCCACTCAACAGCAACACGAGACCCGTGCCGACTGTTCCTGCGACCACGGCCATCTTCCAGTTCTCCATACCGCGCCTCCAGTACAACGATTGTAAACCGCAAATTCCACTTGATTATTTATACTGCACGGAAAATCAAAGGACAAAAGGATGACAAAGCTTCGCTTAAGGTTGCTGAGTTCGGCGCTCTTTTTCTTCGCGGCCATCTTGCTCGCTGAAGGCCAAGCAAAACCACGGGCTCGCGGTCTGGGAATACCCTTCGATGGAACGACCGGACCGCTGAATGCCATCACGGATGTGAAGGGCGTGGAGGTTGGGCACACGACCTTGATCTCTGGAGAAGGCAGGCTACAGGTCGGCAGGGGCCCGGTGCGCACCGGTGTTACCGCCATTCTGCCGCGTGGCACGAACTTTACCGACCAAGTTTTCGCCGCCTGGTTCACTCTCAACGGCAATGGCGAGATGACCGGCACCACGTGGGTGGAAGATTCGGGATTCCTCGATGGTCCCGTGATGATCACAAACACGCATAGCGTGGGCGTGGTGCGCGATGCGGTGATTGCCTGGCGGGTGAAGAAAGCGCCGCCCGACGAGCAAGGCTACTGGTGGTCGTTGCCGGTCGTAGCAGAAACCTGGGACGGCTACTTGAATGATGTGAACGGTTTCCACGTCAAACCGGAGGACGTGTTTCATGCCTTGGATACCGCGCACCGAGGTCCGGTGGTAGAAGGCAACGTGGGCGGCGGAACCGGGATGGTGTGCCATGAATTCAAAGGCGGCATTGGGACATCATCGCGGGTGGTCAAGCTGAAAGCAGGAACCTACACCGTGGGTGTGCTGGTTCAGTGTAATTACGGTTTGCGCGATCAGTTGCGGATTGCCGGTGTTCCGGTGGGCCGCGAGATCCAGGAAAACAAGGTCTGGTCAGCAGATACGGGATCGATCATCGTCGTTGTCGCGACCGATGTGCCCCTGATTCCTACCCAACTGAAGCGGGTTGCGCGGCGAGTGTCATTGGGTCTCGGACGAAACGGCAGCTTTTCGGGAGACGGGTCAGGAGACATCTTTATAGCTTTTTCCACAGCCAATCCCGGTGCTGCAGCAAGTAAAGGACTAGGTCAAATCGCTATGCTGCCCAATCAGGAGTTGGACCCCATTTTTCTTGCCACGGTCGAAGCCACCGAAGAAGCGATCATCAATGCGCTGGTCGCGGCTCAGACGATGACCGGCATCAACAACCATACCGCCATCGCGCTCCCGCATGAGCGAGTGCAGGAAATCCTGCGGAAGTACGATCGCTTGACCAAATAATCGTGCGTGGCGCGGACACTGTTGTCCGCGCGGGCTACGTGAAGTGGCAGTGCTCAGTGCGGTTTTTGGGCGGGCGGATCGAAGCCCGCCCCTCGAATTCTCAGAATTACTTTTCAAAACCAGTATTTATTAGCGGAGAAGTCACCGCCGCGGCTAAAGCCGGCTCCCTTTGCGTTCCTCAGCGGCACGGCTGAAGCCGGGCCCTGCCCGATATTCTCGAAACCAGCTAGAGCTGGGTCGCTTTGTTAAGAATGGCAAGGCTTCTTTGCCAACGACCAAAGACCAACGGCCACGACAGGCTCAGTCCCTCACCGCTTTATCGGTGATCTCCAGGCCGCGGTCGATGATCGCGAAAGCCTCGCGCAACTCGGATTCGCTAATGCAGAGCGGCGGATTGGTGTAGAAGGTATTCCAGCGCACCAGAGTATAGAGTCCCTGTTCGCGGAAGAAGCGTCCCAAGGCAGTCATCTCCTCGGAAGTGCCGTTGAAAGGAGCCATGGGCTGGCGGGTACGGCGGCTGCGGATCAGTTCAACAATCCCGAAAAGACCGATCGAGCGCACTGCCCCGACGGACGGGTGGCGCTTCTCAAGATCAGCCCCCAATTCTTTCATAGTGGCACCCAATCTCTTCGCCTTCTCGATCAGGTGGTCTTCCTCGTAGACGCGGATAACGGCCAAAGCCGCGGCACAGCCCATAGGATGACTGTTGTATGTCAGTCCGCCGAAGAAAACCTTGTCCTGGAAGTGTTGGGCGATGTGGTGGCGCATGCCCACCGCTCCGAGCGGCAGATAGCTGCTGGTCAGGCCCTTGGCCATGCACAGCAAGTCGGGCACAACCTTCCAGTGGTCGACGGCAAACCATTCGCCGGTGCGGCCAAAGCCGCACATCACCTCGTCGGCGATCATCAGGATGCCGTACTTCGTGCACAAATCGCGCACCCCCTGGATGTAACCATCAGGTGGGACCAGGATGCCGTTGGTGCCGGTAACTGTTTCCAAAATGAACGCTGCGATGGTGTGAGGGCCTTCGAGCTGGATAGTTTCCTCGATCGTGGCCAGCGAGGATTCGGCCGACTCCCAGCCGCGCTCGATCCCGTGATAGGGATCCATGACGCGCACCACGCCGGGGATGCCGGGCTCGGCGGCCCAGCGGCGCGGGTCGCCGGTCAGACTGATGCTGCCCGCGGTAGCTCCGTGGTAGGAGCGATAGCGGGCGATGATCTTATGGCGTCCAGTAAAGAAGCGGGCAAGCTTGATTGCATTCTCGGTGGCCTCGGCGCCGCCATTGGTAAAGAAGAATGTGTCGATATCGCCGGGGGTGATTTGGGCGAGCTTGGCGCCAAGGCGGGCGCGGACCTCGGTCGCCATGAACGGATTGGCATAGGCGAGCCTGGCTGCCTGTTCGCGGATCGCCTGGATCACACGCTCATCGCCATGACCGATATTGACGCTCATCAGCTGGCTGTTGAAGTCGATGAAGCGCTTCCCTTCCGGTGTCCAGAAATAAATGCCCTTGGCCCGCGCCACCGGGATGGGATCAACCTTGGACTGTGCTGACCATTCGTACAGGGTATGTTTCTTGGCGAGGGTAACTATTTCTTCGCCTGTCATGGTGGGTATTGTCGCAGTGGTGGTCATTAGTTCCCCTAAAGCCGCCACGGATTCGCACGGATTAACACGGCTCAGATCCGCGGAAATCGATGGCCAGAGTTCTAAAATTTGCGCGAGTGCTCTTTCGCCCAGCGCTCGATCACAACCTTTTTCTCGGTGTAGAACTCGACTGCATCGCGGCCCTGACCGTGCATTACGCCGAAGAAACTGTCCTTCCAGCCGCTGAATGGGAAATAGGCCATGGGCGCGGCTACACCAATGTTGATACCAATATTGCCCGCCGGCGCTGCGTAACGGAATCGGCGCGCGGCCGAACCGCTGGAGGTGAACAACGATGCCTGATTGCCATATGGGTTGCGCTCCAGAAAAGCGAGTGCCTCGTCCATATCGTTGGCATGGATCAGGCTCAGCACCGGGCCGAAGATTTCCGTGTTCGCCAGCTCGCTGGTCGCGGGCAAACCGTCGAGAATCGTGGGTTTCACGAAGTTTCCTGCTTCGTATTTCGGGATCCGGGTGTTGCGCCCATCGAGCAGAACCTTGGCGCCTTGCTTTTCACCGACACCGATCAAGGATTCAACCCGTGACTTGCTCTGCTTAGTGATTACCGGACCCATCTTCACGCCTTCGTCCAGGCCGTTGCCAACCCGCAGTTTCGATGCCGTATCGGCGATCGAATCTCGGAAGGCCTTCTGAGCGTCCCCAATTGTGACCGCCACTGAAACCGCCAGGCAGCGCTGACCGGCGCAACCGAAAGCACTGTCACTAACAATCTGGCTGGCCGATTCCATGTCGGCGTCGGGAAGAATGATGACGTGGTTTTTCGCCCCGCCCTGGCACTGTGCCCGCTTGCCATTTGCCCCCGCGCGAGCATAAACGTACTTGGCGACAGCAGTGGAACCAACAAAACTGATAGCGCGTACCTGCGGATGATCAAGCAGGGCGTCGACCGCCGGCTTGGCGCCATTCACCAGGTTGACGACTCCTTTGGGCAGTCCGATCTGGTCGAGTAGCTCAAAGGCGCGCTTCATGGTCAGCGGCACGCGCTCGGAAGGCTTCAGGACGAACGTGTTCCCCGTCGCGATGGCATAGGGAAGGAACCAGAACGGAATCATGCCGGGAAAATTGAACGGGGTGATCGCCGCAATGACGCCCAGCGGCTGACGGATCATGATTTCATCGATGCCGCGGGCCACGTCTTCCAGGTTGTAGCCCTGCATCATGGTGGGAATGCCGCAGGCGACTTCCACGTTCTCAATCGCGCGTCGCAACTCGCCCTTGGCCTCGCCAAAAGTCTTGCCGTTTTCCCGCGTGATGACGCGGGCCAGATCATCAAAGTGCTCTTCCAGGAGCTGCTTCAATTTGAACAGCGGCTGGATGCGGTCTTCAGGCGGCGTCCGCCGCCACTCTGGAAAAGCGGTTGAGGCAGCGCTCACGGCAGCCGCAACTTCAGCCGGTCCGGAAAGCGGAACTTGAGCAAGGACCTCACCGGTCGCGGGATTCATAACGTCCTGCCACTCGCTGGCGGCGGATTCGGTCCACTGTCCATTCACATAATTGGGGAGCTTGGTAGCAGAAGGTGCGGCGACGGTCATGGCAGGAGTCCTCCGGGGACGGAGCAAGCCCCGTCTCTACCTAAGTTCTTGTGCGTTACACGGTTTGGGCGGCGGGCCGTTTCGCCTCGTACACAGCATGAAAAGCAGCTTCGAGCACGTCGAGCGCTTCCTGCATTTGTTCATCGGTGATGACCAGAGGCATCAGCAACCGGATCACGTTGCCGTACGAACCCGCCGAAATCGTGATCACACCGTGCTCGTAGCAGTACTTTGTAACCTTCTTAGTATCCTCCGGAGCGGGCTCTTTTGTCTCGCGCGACTGCACCAGCTCGAGTGCCTGCATGGCACCCAGGCCGCGGACGTTGCCGATCTTGGGCCAGCGGCTGTGCCACCTCCGCGCGCGTTCCTGAAACTGGTTGCCCAGCTGGCTGGCCCGCTCGTTCAGATTGTGTTGTTCAAAGAAATCGAGCACTGCCAGCGCAGCTTCGCAGGAAAGAGGATTTCCGGCGAACGTTCCACCCAGGCCACCCGGTCCGGGAGCATCCATGATCTCGACACGACCGGTGATCGCGGCGATGGGCAGGCCTCCGCCTAGCGACTTCGCGGTCACAATGATGTCCGGCTCGACTCCATAACGATCGCAGGCAAACAGCGCCCCCGTGCGGCCGAAGCCGGTCTGGATCTCGTCGGCGATGAACAGGACATTGTGCTTGCGGCAGACCTCCAGCAGAACCCGGAAATAATCCTGCGGAGGCGTCACGAATCCGCCTTCGCCCAACACGGGCTCGGCAATCACCGCCGCTACACCCTCGGCGGCGACCACGCGCTTGAAAGTGTCTTCCAGATGGCGCGCGCAATAGAGATCGCACGCGGGATACTTCAGCGAATAGGAGCACCGATAACAGTAGGCGAACGGGATGCGGTACACCTCGCCCGGGAAAGGCTGGAAACCTGCTTTATAAGGATGCGTCTTGCTGGTGAGGGCGAGGGTCATCATGGTGCGGCCATGAAAAGCATCTTCGAAAGCAACGATGGCGGGGCGCCCGGTATAAGCCCGGGCAACTTTCACGGCATTCTCGATCGCTTCGGCGCCGCTGCTGACAAACAGAGTTTTCTTGGGAAAGTCCCCGGGCGTCAGTTCGTTCAAGCGCTCCGCCAGGCGCACGTAGCTTTCATAGGGCGTCACCTGGATACAGGCATGCAGGAAGCGCTCCGCCTGCTTTTCGATGGCCTCCAGTACACCGGGGGAGCGATGGCCGATGTTGATGCATCCGATGCCGCCGGCGAAATCGATGAAGCGGTTCCCGTCAACATCTTCGAGCATCGCGCCTTCCGCACGCGCCACGTACACCGGAGTCGCATGCGAAAGGCCGCGCGGGACAGCCGCATTTCGGCGCTCCCCAAGCGCTATCGACTTCGCACCTGGGATCGAAGTTTTCAACTTGATCGTCGGCATCTCAGTACCACCCGATCGGCTGTTCGTTCAGATTGATGTGCACCTGCTTGGTCTCGAGATATTCTTCGATGCCCCACGGGCCCAACTCGCGACCAAAGCCGGATTGTTTGTAGCCGCCCCAGGGAGCCTCCACGTAGGTGGGCTGCATGTGGTTGACCCACACAATGCCAGCCCGCAACGCTTTTACCGCGCGAAATGCTTTGAAGATGTCGCGCGTCCAGACGGCGGCCGCCAAGCCGTAGGGCGAGTCGTTGGCAATCTTCACGGCGTCCTTTTCGTCTTCAAAAGGGATAACCGAAGCCACAGGACCGAAAATTTCTTCCTGTGCGATGCGGGCGCTGTTGTCGACGTCATAAAAGATTGTCGGCTGCACGTAGAAGCCTTTGTCGAACTTGGCGCGCCCGCCACCAGTTGCGACTTTGGCCTCTTGCTTGCCGATTTCCAGGTAGGAGCAGACCCGGTCGTACTGTTCCTTGCTGACCAGCGGACCCATCTTCGTTTCCCGCTCCAGCGGCGCGCCGAGCTTGATCTTATTGGCCTTCGCGGTCATGGCGTCGACAAATTTCTTGTAGATCGGCCTCTGGACGAGGATGCGGCTACCAGCCGAGCAGACCTCGCCCTGGTTGATGAAGACTCCGAACAGGGCGCCGTCGATCGCGGCTTCGAAATCGGCATCGGCAAAAAAGATGTTGGGGGATTTGCCGCCGAGCTCTAGCGTCACTCGTTTCACAGTATCGGCGGCCTGTTTGACGATGATCTTCCCTACCGCGGCACTTCCGGTGAAGGCAATCTTGTTCACGTCGGGATGTTGCACGATAGGGGCGCCCGAGGTCTCGCCGAAGCCGGTGACGATATTCACGACTCCGGGAGGAAGGCCCACGTCAGAGAACCACTTGGCCAGCTCCAGCGCGGTGAGCGGAGTTTGCTCGGCTGGTTTTAGGACACAGGTGCAGCCAGCGGCCAGCGCGGGCGCCAGCTTCCATGCCGCCATCAGCAGAGGGTAATTCCACGGAATGATCTGTCCGGCCACCCCGATCGGTTCCTTCAAAGTGAGGCTCATGGCATTGTCGGGCACCGGATTGACGTAGCCCAGGATCTTCGTCGCAAGGCCACCGTAGTATTCGAAGCAGGTTGCTACGTCATTGATGTCAAACTCGGCTTCGACAATCGGCTTGCCACAATTGCGGCATTCCAGTTCCGCGAGCATCGCCGCGTTCTGGCGGATTTTGTCGGCCAGGCGGAACAGGATGCGCCCCCGCTCCTGGGCCGTAGTTTGCGGCCAGCCGCCATGGTCAAAAGCGGCTCTGGCAGCGGCGACAGCGCGGTTCACGTCTTCGGCATTGCAATCGGGAACACGAGCGATGACTTCTTCGGTTGATGGATCGTAAACAGGAAAAGTCTTGGCAGACGTGCTATCGATCCACTCGCCGTTCACATAGACTTGATAAGCGCGAACTTCAGCTTTCACTCCGGCCGGCATAGATACCTCCTAGCCGAGTGCTGCGCTCGGCCTCGACGGGTCGAGACCCGTCCTCGCAAGAGTCTTGCTACACCCGCTCGTGCACCTCAGCGGGTCTGACGGTCGCCTGTACTGTCCTGCGGCGGCCATAAACAAAAAAGAAAAACGCCGCCAACCCGACAAAAAATGCAGTTCCACCGAACATCCAGATTTCGTATACACGCAGCGACGTCACCAGCCGCGCGGGGAAGAACACCAGGGCCATGCCCAAAGTCGTGGTCAACAAGCCGCTCAGTCCCGCCAAAATGAGCGTGCTTTTGCTGTAGTAGCCGTTTCCCGAACGGTCCGTAAAGGCTAACTTGAGCAGCGCCGCGAACATGTACAGGAAAGGCACCAGTTGCAGCACCACGGCCAGCGACAGCAGGAACTGAAAGGCTTCCTGCACCCCTGCCACGGCAAAGTTCAGAACCACCAACACCAGCGAAACCACGAACTGCACAATCAGCGGCGCGTACGGAGTCGCGTAGCGGGGATGAATTTTCCCGAGCCACGCGGGCATGTAGGAATCGAGTCCTGCGACGAATGGAATGCGCGCTGAGCCCCCCATCCATGCTGAACCGATGCCGGCGATCGAAAGGCTCAGCATAAAGGCAAAGGGCGGAACGATCCATTCCACGCCCACTCGTTTGGCCATGTGCGCAATCGCCTGCACGATCCCTTGCAGAACGCTGATTTCATTTTTGCGGAGAGCAATCAGCAGCGTCAGAGTCACACCGATATATAACAAGCCCGAAATGACTCCGCCCCAGGCCACAGCTCCGGGCAGCGTGCGCTTTGGATCGCGGATCTCGTCCCCCATGACTGACGCGAGTTCCAAACCCACCAGTCCAAAGCAAATCACTCCGAAGGAATTCAGCACGAACTTGGGGTCGGCCGGAATACGAAACGCGGCAGCACCTACTGTGCTGCCAAAGCGCAGCCAGATAAGCAGACCCAAGCCAATCAGCGCGGCGGCGGCAATGCCAGTACCGATTGCGCCCAGGTTGTTCAGCCACTTTCCAACCCCGAGGCCCGCGATGTTCAAGACCGTGAGCAGCGCGAGCAAAGCCACGGAGGCCGTCAAGGCGAAAGCTTTGTTGTCCGCTAAGCCCTGGTGACTGGGGCCAAGAACGAAGACTGATACGCCGACGAAATACAGCATGACCGTCGGCACGTACATCATATTGTTGGTCCAGTAACACCAGCCCGAGAGGAAGCCGTGGAAGTCTCCAAAAATTTCCTTCGCCCACAGGTATACGCCGCCTTCCCCCGGATACCGGTGCGCCAGTTCGATGACCGCAATCCCCTGGGGCCAGAAAAAGAGCGCCAGCGAAATCATCCAGAGCCAGACCGTAACGCCGCCGTTGGCCGCAATAGACGGCACGACGTTCAGATTGAAGACGGCGACCACGAACAGCAGCACCAGGTCCCAGCGGCCAAGGACACGCTTCAGGTGTGGCTGTTCGTGAGTGTCGGAAGACAAAGCTACTCCGTAGAAAGTTCCAAGGCTTCAAACAATGTTTCAAGGTTTCAACGTTCCCTGTTAGCGCCAATATTGCAAGCACTGGACGTCTTTTTGGGCTCTGAACCTTTGAAACCGTCGAAACCCTGAAACATGATTTCTAGTGCACGGCGACCGCGGCCGTGCGTTGCTGCTGGGCTTTGGCCAGGGCGGGTGCGAGATCATCGAAGGCCGCCAGGTGTCGATCGATGTCGGCCTCGGTGTGCTGGACGGAGATGGTCCACTGCTCGTCCCACCAGTAGGGCTGCGCCATCACTCCGCGATTCACCATGCCGAACCAGTAGTGCCGCCATAGGTCGACATCAATGGTCGTCCAGTCGCGGTAATTGCGAATTTCTTTCGGGTACAGCATTAAAACCCCGTTGGCTCCCGCCTCCGCGACATAAGCCTGCAGCCCGGTCTTGGCTACGGTCTTGCGGTATCCGGCAACTAATTTCTTGCTGAGCTTGTCCACATGTGCGTAGTTCTCGCGCGTTAGTACTTCGCGGAATGTCGCCAGGCCGGCAGCCATCGAAACCGGATTTGTGTTGTAGGTGCCGCCATGAAAAACCTTGTGTTGCGAAATCAGATCCATGACCGACCGGTGCGTCCCGAAAGCCGCTAGCGGCAAACCGCCGCCGATGGACTTGGCCAGGCAGACCATGTCGGGGGCCACGCCAAAATATTCGGAAGCGCCGGCCCAGCCCAGCTTCGCGCCGGTTTTTACTTCGTCATAAATTAGCAGCGCGCCATTCCTGGTCGCGATGTCACGCAGGCCCTGCAGGAAGCCAGGTTGGGGCATGCACATGCCAACGTTCATCAGGATCGGTTCGAGAATGATGGCAGCGATTTGTCCGGGATTTTCCTCGAAGCGGCGCTCGACGGTTAGCAGATCGTTGAACGTAGCTACGGGCACATTAGCAAGACTTGCTCGGGGGACGCCCAATCCACCCGAAACCGAAACCGGGTTGTTGACGTCGCCAAAATCGGGTGCGTGCGGCTTGACACTGACCAGAGCGGTATCGTGCAGGCCGTGATAGGCGCCTTCGAACTTGAGAATCTTGTCACGTCCGGTGGCGGCGCGAGCCAGGCGGCAGGCGTGCATAGTGGCTTCCGTGCCGCTGTTGCCAAAACGCACCATCTCGACGGGAAAGCGCTGGCAGATTTCTTCTGCCAGCTGCCATTCCATGTCATGCGGCATGCCGAACATCGTTCCGGTAGAAAGGCGACCAGAAACGGCCTTCATGACAGCAGGATGACAATGACCGGCCATAAGCGCGCCGAAACAGAGATTGTGATCGAGGTAGTCGTTGCCATCGAGATCGCGAAAATGCGATCCCTGGCCATCCTTCACAAAAATCGGATAAGGATCATAAGCGCGGTAGTTGCTGGCGACGCCCAGCGGAATCCGTTTCAGGTTCTTCTTATGCGCCTCCTCCGATTTCGGCGTGCGGCGCTCGAAGGTGTCCAACTCGTGCTGCAGGTCTCGGTACATCATGAGTCTCCGAAAATCTCCAGCCGCTTAGGCGGCCATTAGAATGCGCCCTGGGGAATGCCGCCCCGAGGGCTCGATTAGAAGTAAAGCTTCAGAGCAAACTGCATAAGACGCGGGTCTCCAGCTCGCTTGACGCGTCCGAAATCGGCGCCATCAGTGACATTGCCGTCTGGATTAAAGAAGCGCGTGTGATTGGCCAGGTTAAACACATCCCACCGGAACTCCAGCCGTGTCCTCTCGGTGAGTAAGGTGCTTTTCTGCAAGGAGAGGTCCGTATTGTTGATTCCAGGTCCACAACAGATTGTACGTGGCGCAGTGCCGTACCGGCCGAAAAGCGACGGCTGGTAACAATTGAAGACGGCGCCAGCTGAGCACGCCGCCTGCGACGAGTCGGAGGCGTTGGATGTGAAGCTGTTGGGGTCGAATCCGTAGTTGTTGGGGTTATGCCGAGGATCAAGCTTGTGAAACGCCGCGAGCTGGTCCGGTTCGCCTGCCGAGGCAAAGTCGATGCTACTCGTCAGTTCGTTATCGTCGAATGACTGTAGATGGATGGGGAATCCCGCTTGGAATTGAGTAATCCCTGAAACCGCCCACCCATTGAGAAGTTTCCCTGCGAACCCCGCGTATTTCGGAACAGGCAGTTGGTAGTAGTAGCTAAGGACAAAGCGGTGCCGGGCGTCGAAGAGCGACAGGCTTCGCGTACGACGCGGGTCAAAGGGGTTGAGAATATCCTCGAAGCTGGAAGCTTGATCGATTGACTTGCTGAAGGTATAGGCAGCTTGCAACTGCAATCCCTTGCTGAATCGCTTCTCCAGGCTAACTTGCAAGGAGTTGTAGTTGGAATTGGCAATCGTATCCTGAGCGAAGATGTTCGAGAAGACCGGGATGGCATCGGGAGGACAGTTGTTGCCCGTGAGGGGATCGCAATTCGGCGAGGAATATGGACGGATACCGACAAAGTTCAGTTGCTGCGCAGTGCCGGCAACCGGGCTCCCATTGGGCATATGGAAGTTGAACCCGTTCGGAACAACAATCGAGAACTGATTGTCCTCGGCAAATTGATTACAAGTAGCGCCTGGCACTCCGAAGGATGACACCGAGCTCCCCGATGGATCGCTCGCGGCGATAGCCGCAATATCCAGGCAAGTTTGCGGCGTCGCACGATTCAGATCGTTCGAAGCCAGCAGGCGATGCCCCTGGGACCCAACGTAACCGATCTGCAACACAAGGTCCCGGGCAAGTTCGTGCTGGATCGTGAAATTGTACTGCTCCGAGTACTGCGACCGCATGTGGGGTTGGAACTCGCCGAATAACAAGATCGGGCGGAACGTTGACCAGTCGACTGGCTGTCCAGGAGCCGGGTTCAATATGCCCGTGTTTGTGCCGCCTGCCGGGTTGTACGGATTCGGATAGGGGAATCCCGCCTGTGCGTAATATGGAGTATTAAAGAACGTTTCGACCAGGAATGTGCTCCCCCCGAAGGGAGGTTCGGCGCTGAACTGCTCGAGCACCAATTGCTCGATGGGATTGTAGAACATACCCCACCCGGCCCGTATGCTGGTCTTTCCTGAAGTACCTGGACTCCAGGCAATGCCGATGCGGGGGGCAAATGACTTGTAGTAGGTCTGCGTCAGGCCTGCCGGCACCCCTTTATCTCCTGGGACAACCAAGCCGGTGGGAAAGGCCGAGGTGCAATCGTTGCTCGTGAGCAACAGAGCTCCGTAAGGAGAGAGCTGGCAAGGATACGTGCTCGTCACCTGCCCCGGGCGGAAAGTCTGGATGTGTCTTCCGACATCGGTCAGCGGTGTGTTCAGTTCCCAGCGCAGTCCATAATTTAGCGTAAGATTAGGACGCATCTTCCAGCTATCTTGGGCAAACAAATAGAGAGCTGTCGTACGCACGTTCTCGTTTTGCGCAGCACCCTGCTGGTACGTATCCGGCAGCCCAAGCAAATAGTTGGGATACAGATCGCTGTAGCCAGCGTCATTGGTACCGCCACCGAAGTAGTTGTAATAGCCGTTGACCTCAAAATACAGGGTCTGATCGAAACGCATACGCCGGATATCGGCGCCAAACTTGAGCGTGTGATTACCTTTGACTTTCGTCAGATTGTCAGACCACTGGAAAGAGTTCCCCACCTGTGGCAGCTCTCCTTCAAAATTGTTGCCGACCGTAAAGCCGCCCGAAACCGTTACGTCGGGCACACCTTCGTGTCCTGCTCCGAGACCTGGAGTAATGCCGAGCTTAAAGGCGTACGGAGTTCCGGCGAGAGGATTGTAATCTCCTGCAGCGTTTGGATCATTTATGGCAGATGCGTCCGAGACCCCCGTAAAGCAGTAGGGTCTGGCCGCCGCTGAGGCACAGGAATCCTGAACGAGGTTGGTATGTTGCGCGTGCGCGAAGGTTCGCTGCGCCTCTCGCATGTAGGTAAAACGGGCTTCATTGACGAGGCTGTTGGTGATAGTCCACGTATCGCTCAGGTTCCACTGTTGAAAGCGCTGCTTTGTGCTCGCGCCGAACCCGGGCACGTTCGCACCGGCCGCTTGGAAATTGTTAAATGGATTAAACGTATTCTGGTCGGAGAAATAGTAGTAGGCACTGAAATTCTGCTTGTCGTTGATACGATGGTAATCCATTGCGGTTTGCTTCCGGGACGAAGCGCAGCAAGTCTACAGCCACCGGATCCTGACAAGACGCTGGGATAACATTTCCAGGAAAGATATCGGCGTATGCGACCCCAGCCGCAGGCGCGGTACCGCGAGCAGCACTGACATCGGAGGCACATTGGCCGTTGGCGCGGGTGTTGAGCACATCAGCCACGGTCTGGTCGCCGATAAAGCCAGTAAAGGTCGGTCCTTCCGAGAAATTGCCTTGGCGTTCGAGGGTATCCGGCACGGCCACCACGTCACCGGAGAAACCGCGAACTAAGCGGCGTCCTTCGTAAGAGCCAAAGAAGAAGGTTCTATCCTTCTGGATAGGCCCGCCGAGGGTGCCACCGAACTGATTCTGTATGAATGCCGGCTTGCTCGTGTCGAAATAACCTTTCGCATTAAGTGGTCGGTTTCGATGGAATTCATAGGCATTGCCATGCAAATGGTTCGTGCCCGACTTGGTCACGACGTTCACTACAGAGCCGGAATTGCGGCCATATTCGGCGTCAAAGTTGTTGGTCAGAACACGAAATTCCTGTACGCTATCGGGGCTTGGCTGAACCGTTGGTAAATTGACGAACATATCGTTCGCGTCACCGCCGTTCACGCTGAAATTGTTGGCGCGGCCACGTCCTCCATTCACTGATACCGAACCCGTACTGTTGCCGCCGTAGTAGAGATCAGCTCCCACCTGCGATTGCACGCCCGGCTGTAGCGACAGAAATTGATAGGTGTCCCGCTGGTTCAAAGGCAACTGAGTAATCGATCGATCATTGATCACCGCACCCAACTGCGTGCTGGTCGTGTCCACTAGCGGCGCTTCCGAGGTCACTTCCACCGTTTCTTTAGCCTGCCCAATCTGCATGTTCGTATTGAGCGTAACGACCTGATTGACCTCAACCGTGACGCCGCGTTGGATCTTCGTCTTGAACCCCTTCTGTTCGAATGACAAGGTATACGAAGCCGGCTGCACTTCGACAAAGGTGTAGTCGCCGCCGGAGTTTGTCTGGCCGGTGCGGCTTACGCCAGTCGCCTCGTTGAGAAGCGTAATGTTGACGCCCGCCAGCACGGCGCCGGTCTGATCCGCGACCCGGCCAAGGATTCTGCCGCCTGTACTTTGGGCGACGGCTAACGTGCAAGACACGAGCCACAGCAAGACGACCAGGCAGCGCGTCGCCGAAAGGGAACCAGTCGAGTGCATGGGGGCCTCCGGTAATTTTTCGCTGGAAAGATTGTCAAGCAGCGACCGCTTGCGCGCCAAGCAAACCTTGCTATAATCGCGCAAGGTTAGAGAACCCGCCGTAGGCTGTCAAGGAAAAAATAGCCGCTTCCTGTTCCGCGAACATGCGAGGGCTTTTTTGGCGAACAACCTGGCA
>QIAU01000145.1 GCA_003225055.1 Acidobacteriota bacterium | reverse complement strand
ACCTTTTATGAAAGAGAATTTGCGGTGTCCCTGCTGCAACAGATGCCGAAGGGCCAAATCAGCTGCCCGCTTGTGATACAACACGATGTTGGTGACGTCCTTCGTTTCGTTATAGCCAGAGATAGTGACGACGGGAACGGAAACTTCTCGACACCAAGACGTACCCACAGCAATCAGACCGTCCGCGCCGCGATCCAGAAAGAGACGTGGATATTCGTCAATTAGATCGAGTCGATGCCGGTGGCTGGCAACAAAGTAAAAGTAACCTTCCCGGAGCAAGTGGCTCTCCATTCCCCTCAGCACCGCGCTGGCGTAGCCTTCGCTGACTTCCGGCACGATCACGCCAATCGTGAAGGTGCGCCGGGTGCGCAGCGATCGGGCGAAGAAGTTTGGGCGGTAATTGAACTTGCGGGCGGCCGCGAAGATCTGCTCCTTCGTCGCCTGGGGTATGGAGTCGGACACCGGGGGAAACGATTGCTGACTAGAGAGACTGTGGTTGGGGAAAAGCCAAGGCGGTCGGCCAATTCCTTCAGACTAATCGGTCTGGTCAGTTTGGAGCGTTCGGAAGACCCTGGGCGCCCCTTTCTTCTTGGAGACACTGTGCGCAGTCTCTCTCCATCAAGCACTCGAGTCGTTCGAGGCCGACTCGGGGCAATTGAGTATCCCACCGCTCGTGGAGTCAGGGTTTATCGGAACGGGCTGCTGCCTCAACATTCTCACCTCTGCAAGGCTGGTGGTCACACGTGGTAACAACTCCGGAGTCGTACACGTAAGGCTCCGGAAATTAGAAGCTGAATCTCGCCTGCAGTTGCACCGTCCTGCTGCCTAATGCGCTACCCGCCACGCCGAAGTCATGGTTGACGCTGGTTAGTGTGCCGTCCGGGTTCACTGAACCTAAGAAACTGTCGATGGAAGCAGGGTCGATATTTAGCTTATTGAAGAAGTTGTAGAAGTCGGCGCGGATTTCGAACTTCGCGCCCTCTCCTAATCCCCTGACCTTGGGCAAGCCAAACGCTTTGGTCAAGCTGAGATCCACATCCTTGTAGCCGGGGCCGTTCAAGCTGTTGCGGTGGATACCCGGTGCAGGCGCGGGGGCCGTGGCAGGAAAGGCCGGCCCGACAACGAAAGTCGGGGGCACGAAAAACCTGGCGCCGTCCCCGGAGTAGTTCGGGTTCGTAGACTGCATGAATACCCGGTTGGCGGTGCTCGTGCCCGCTCCAGGCACAACACCGGCCGGACGAAGATTACTGTAACTACTGCCTCCGTAATACAGGCCAGCACCATTGATGCCGTAGAACGGATCCCATGGGAAACCTGAGTGCATGTTCCAGATGCCGCTCAGCGACCATCCGCCTGCGATCTTCTCAAGCCAGCCGCGGCTGCCGCGGAAGAACGTAGGCTGCCATAGGCCGAAAATCTTGAATGCATTCCGCACGTCGTAGTTTGACCGTCCGTAAGCCGCGCCCGTATCAAACGGATAAGGATCCTGGTAGTAGGGGCCGGAAAGCTCATCCATAGACCTGGCCCAGGTGTATTGTGCTGATGCCTGAAAGCCGCGCGAGAAGTTGTGTGTGATGTTGGCGAGGAATGCATTGTAATTCGCGTTTCCGGTGTTGCCCCAGAAGTTCACGAAATTGACCAAGGGATTCATCGGTAGCCCAGCGGCAGCGCCGATTGCGTTCCAGTTACTGTGCACAAACAGGTGGCGCGTTTGGTTCCCCTGGTAACCCAAGGTGAACACCGAGTTGAATGGCAACTGATCCTGTACATCCAGCGAGTAGTGATAGTTGGCGATGGTCTTCGGGTTCGCCTCGAAACCGGTTATGAAGGCGTTGCCGCTAAACGGCAGGTTATTAGAGTTAAAGGTCGTAATGGCGGCTGGGTTGGGAGCATATCCAAAGAGGGAATGAATATCGGTGGCCGTTAGGTAGAGAATCCCCGTGCCGGCACAAGAGGGGTTGCTGGTGTAGGGAAAGTCGCAGTGAAAGAAGGGAGAGACCGCATTGGGCGGGTTCCCGTAACCATTTGCCGTGATGGCGATTTCGTTTTGGTTGTAGTTGATGCCAAATCCGCCGCGGATTACCAGTTTGCCCCCGGTTGTAGATGGCGACCATGCGAATCCAATTACTGGCCCAAAGTTGTTCTTCTGGGCAGTATAGAGATTCCCGCCTATTCGGATGCGCAGGTCCGTCAAGGCGTTCGCACCTGATCCGAACAGCATTACGTCCTGGTTGTTCTGCTTCGCGTATAACGATCCAAAGTAAGACCAGCGCAGGCCCAGGTTGATGGTCAGATTAGGGCGGATCTTGAAGTCGTCCTGCACAAAGAGGCCCAACAAATTCACGCGATCATCCTGACGGTTGGAAAACGGAATGCCGGTCTTGGCATCGAACTCGCCCTGGTATTGGCCTCCTTCCGCGAAGGGAGCGTCGTTGGCAAAATCCCACAGGTTATGGAAAGCAAAGCCGGGCCGCGCTGCGTAGACCGCGTTATTCAAATAAGCAAGCTTGGTAAAGTCGACGCCGGCCTTGATGCTATGACGGCCGGCTATCTTGGTAAGGACGTCATTGAAGGTGTAGGTCCACTGGTTTAGGTCGCTCGGTCCCGGGGGACCGAAGTTCTGGGGAGTTGCTGGGGTGGCGCCTACCGAGCTGCCTATCGAATCAATATTGGCCCGCGGCAAGCCAAAGGGTTCCTGCGAATTACTGGTAATCTCGTTCCAGCGCCAGCCTGCCGCATTGGCACGCGCCTGGTTCAGCAAAGTAGGTGAGAAGGTATGGTTCCAGATCAGCGAAAATGCTTCGTTAATCTGCGATTTATGCCACAAGTTTTGCGAACGAACAGGTCCCTGAAAGTTGGTAATTGTCAGCGGCACCCAATAGATCGTGAAGCTGAGCCTATCCTTCTGGGTGACATCGGCGTCAAGACGGCCGTTGTACTGAGTTTGTGATGTTTTCGTCGGGTTCACCGTGTTGAAAAGTGCGAGATCCGGCACTCCATCGAGTCCCCCGCCCACACCAGGATGGCTGGGGTCGCCGCCATAGGTAAGATCTTGCATACCCAGCCCGGTCGTAATTGGCGAGCCCACGTCCAGTCCGCCGGTCGTGGTGTTGCAATTCACACCTTCCGTCAGCCCGATCGATGCGCAGGTACGCGGAATCATCGAGCTTGCGTGAACAGCATTACCCGGAAAAGAGAGGTATTTGGCCGCAATGCTCCCCGGCGTTGCGGCCGTGGAATCAAACTGTGAGGTTTCATACCAGCCTTGCGCTGTGGTGCTGACGGCAAGCGGGCTGCTCTCAAAATTGAAGAAGGCAAATATTTTGTTTTTCCAGATCGGTCCGCCTAGGCTGCCCCCGTAATTGTTGAAACGGTTGTTGTCACGGTTCAGACCCCGCGAGGCAGGCGTGCCAGCGTGATTGGAACCGACCCCGTTCCAACGCTGATAGGCGTTCAATCCGGGCCGCGATGCCTTAAAGAATGCGCTGCCGTGCAGGTCGTTGGTCCCGCTCTTGGAGATCACCTGGATTTGCGCGCCGCTGAATCGGCCGTTCTCTGCATCGTAGCTGTTGGAGACCACTTTCATGTCTTGTATCGAGTCTTCACTGGGCGTGATCACCGTGGTGCCACCCCACACCGCACTCACCGTGCTGATGCCGTCGACGGTGATGCCGTTGGTCTCGTACTGTCCACCGGCGTTTTGCACCTGCGGGCCGTTTTCGGTCTGGAAAACGCCGTTACCGCCGCTGCCGCCGGGTCCCTGGTTCCCGGGCAATTGGAAGCCTCCGCCGCCGCCTTGCTGGGAACCGTCGCCGAAGACCCCTGGCGCGAGTTGCACCAGTTGAAAAACGTCGCGATTGAACGACGGCATGTGCTGAATCTGGTTGCTGGTGATCGTGCCGCTCACCGTGGCCGTCTCCGTGTCCAGCGTCTGGGTTGTCTCGGAAACCGTTATCACCTCCTGAAGCTGGCCCACCTCAAGTTGCAGGTTGAGAGCGTTGAGTTGCTCAGGGATGAGCCGCACGTGGTCGAGTACTTTCTTTTTGAACCCCTGGGCCTCTGCGGTGAGACGGTAAGGAGCCGGCTCCAACGCGTTGAACTGGTAGATGCCATTAGCGTCGGACGTAGACACGATCGTCCGGTTCGTGTCCGTATTCACCAGAGTCACGGTCGCGCCGGGAATCACCAAGCCCTGGGGATCGGTTAAGGTTCCGCGGAGGGAACCACGATACTGGGCATGCCCAAGCCTGGAGAAGAGTGCCACGCAAATGACGAGCAGCATCACAAAAACGAACCGCTTGCGCCGACTCATAAAAGAATCTCCTCAGGACGTTGATTTTGATTGCTTGGCTTGCTGCTCGCCACCAGCTTCCTTCGTCAGTAAATCGATACTAAATCGCTTTACTTGCACGATTGGCGCTTGTACCACCGCGATTCTCCCTTGTCAAGAAACATTTTTGGCGGACATTTGGGCGCTGGACGAACCTATACACGTGTGGGAGTTGCTGGAACAGGAATCTGGGAACTCGGTGGACTGGCTGTGTGAAACCCGACCTTTGCCATCGCCTGCTGCGCTTCCGGATTTTTCATGAACGTCTGCCACACGAACCCGCTGCGGTGATTTTCAGCCATCAACATGGTAATCCCAAGGTCGATGCCCAGCACGTCGTGATCCCACCAGGCGGTAAGCGGATTGAAGGCGTCAATGAAACCGTAATGTGACCATGCCTTGTCAGCGTAGCGGCTGCGAATCGTCCGCAGAACACGCATGCAGTCATCGAAGAGGAATGGCAACGAGCCTGCCGTCGCGCAGGGAACGATGCTGCCGTCGATTGGACCCTGCGGCGGCGGCCCTCCCCATGCGGTGTAGCCGCCGACGTAGTCGGAAGCCGAGATGCCCCACAGATCTTCACTGTAATCCGGAAACTTGCCACGCAGAGAAAGGCAGAAGAGCTTGTGGGCCCGCGTTGCTTTTACGGAATTCTCAAAATAATCGGTGTAGGCGTCGCTCTTGTTGCGGAAGTCGAAAAAGGCATGGGAGTACTGATGCGTGAAAAGAGGGTCGTTGCCGGAAATATATTCAATGCCCTGGTAATTGATCTTGGGACGCGTCCAGGCATTCCAGGTTTCGGGCGAAATGGGATGGGTGGGGGAACCAATCGCCAGCAGGTAGATCATCATCAGCTCGCAATAGTGTTCCCAGCGGGCGTTCAGAAATCCTGTTTCCGGGTGCCAACCCATGGAAAGCGTGGGGCCGTCGTTCAACATCCACGGCCAGTCCACGCGTTCGTAGATCTGGGTTGCCAGATCTTTGATCTCCTGATCGGCAAAATGTTGGCGTGCGGTGAGAATTCCGCACAGCAGGATGGAGCTGTCAACGGAAGATAGTTCGCATCTCTCCCACCGCTGCCCCGTGTTCATGTCGATAAAGTGGTAGTAGAACCCGTGCTCGTGCGGGAGTTGGCGGAAGAGAAATCTCAGGTTGCGGCGAACCCGTTCGATGATATCAGAAGATTTTCCGTAGCCCCGCTGCTCGGCGATGCACAGGCCAGCTAAGCCAAATCCCGTAGCCGCGATACTCGACATTCGCTCCGTACCGGCGCCGCTGGCTAAGGCACGATCTTTCACCTGTCCCGTGTCTGGGCTGGCTTCGTTCCAGAAAAAGTTGAAGCAGACGCGCTTGATTTCGTCCAGGAGATGTTCGTCTGTACCTTCATAGGCTTTCCCCCGATCGATCGGAATACTCTTTTTGTCGTGACAAGCAAAAGCCAACGCCAGTGGAACCGCCGACAGGCTCTGCCCTGTCAAATGTAACATCTCTCGTCGCGTAAGAAGCCGCTTGCGGATCATGGGACTGTGGTCACGGTGAACGAGGGTTGCTACTTCTTCAGCTCGATGAGAGCCAATCCATAGGAGTTAAGAGTGAGTTTTAGTTGGTTGTTTTGTATGTTGCGCGACTCGGGAGCGGGCAGCTGCGAGGCTTTCCGCAGTGCCTCAATTTGCGATTGCGTGGGATATCGTGGAGAACTCATTTTGTGCCACGCTCCGTGAATATCTCCGTGTTCGGGATCCACCATGGAAATCACAGCGTGCCGGATTTTCTCGCCTTTGAACTCGAGCATCATGGTTACTGGCTCTCCCTTGAGTTCCGGCGGAGCGTAGTTCCACACTGCGAGTACAAGCGTGCCGTCCTGACGACGGGTCAGCAGGGCCGAGTTGGAATTTAAATCGATGCGCTGCTGCCCGAGTCTGTGCAGCAACTTGAACGCGTTGAACGCCGGCTTGGGAATTCCACCTGCCGCAATCAAGCCGAAGCCGCCGTAGAAGGGATTCTTGACCACACCCTGCTCCTCAAATACATCAGAGAACGTCCAGTACGACATGACGTCCACCAGGCCATCGCACTGCCGCAGGGTGTCGGCCAGCCACGGACCCATGTAGGCCGAATCGGTCACGTCAGGCTCATTCATGTAACTGGCGTTGAACTCGCTCCAGATCAGAGGGAGATTCGGCATGCTCGATGCCTTAATCTGGTCATGCACCTTCTTGACCGCGCGGCAAACCATCGCGTTGCGTGGAATCTCCTCATTAGTGCCAAAGACATCCTGGGAGCGGTCGTTGCCGTAGACGTGACTGGAAACGAAGTCGACAGGAACTTTCTTCTCCGCGCAATGCTGCAAGAAGGCGTCGGCCCAAGCTGCTTGGGCAGTGGATGGACCTCCCACGCGTAGCTTGGCATTGACTGCTTTAAGAGCAGCCGCGGTATGGTCATAGAGATTCCAGTAGGTAGGCTGTCTCGGATCGCCACCCCAAAAGTCCAGGTTCGGTTCGTTCCAGACTTCGAAATACCATTGGCTGACTTCCGCAATGCCGTAGCGGTCGATCAGGTGTTTTGCAAACGCCGTGATCAGGTCGTCCCACCTCACCCAATCTTTTGGGGGAGCGACGTTGGGCTTGTACCAGAAGGCATGAGGCATGTCCCGGGCGGCCAGTTTCTTCGGCATGAAGCTCAGCTCTACGAAGGGACGCACCCCGTTGGCCAGCAAGCCGTCATAAATCTGATCCAGGTAAGAAAAGTTGTAGAGCGGCTGGCCTTGCTCGTTTTCATCATAGATACCAACTTCGTCGTGAAAGACGGCGTGGAAGCGCACATACTCAAAGCCGGTGATCTGTTTGACTTCCCGCAGGTCGCGACGATAGCTGTCACGCAGCGCCAGCACGGCCCGACCCGATCCAAACATCCGTTCCCAAAAATGAGGAAAGGTGTGCGCCGGCGCGGCAGCGTCAATTACGATTTTCTCATCACCTTGAGTTTCAGCTTGAGCAAATGATGCGACGAGCAGGGTAGCCAGGCCAACGACTGCAGATATGGTTCTCCGCATCTGCCATCCTCGCGACTAAATCGGTTTAGGAAACGAGCGTTATATCATGCTGAATTTCGCCAAGTCAAGAATTTCCTGAGGTGCTTCCTGGTTTCGACAATGGAGTGGATCGCTCGCTTTGAGCGGTCTGGCTGAAAGCTAGATGGTCTGTTCTGGCGCTTGTGATGGCGCTTGTGATGCTTGCCACACGAACTTCATTATGCGAGACTGCGCAGCGTGCCCATGAAGAAGGCAAAGGCCGGCAATAACGGCCCGCGGCGTATGACGCGCGGGCAGCCTATCAGCCTCAAAAAACTGGCGGAGCATCTGGGTCTCTCGCCGGCCACCGTTTCGCTGGTCATTAACCGTTCTTCGGTGGCCGATTCGATTCCGCAGGATACGAAAGACCGAATCCTCTCGGCAGCTCGCAAGTTCAACTACCGGCCCAACTTCTTTGCGCGCTCGCTGCGGACCCAGCGCAGCTTCACCATCGGCGTCATGGTGCCGGAAGTAAGCGACGGTTACGCCGCGATGGTCATGAGCGGCATTGAGGATCACCTTCTCCGCGAAGGATACTTTTACTTTGTTGCCAGTCATCGCCACCGGGCCGACCTGATCGACGAATATCCCCGGCTATTTCTGGATCGCTCGGTGGATGGGTTGATTGCAGTGGACACGCCGTGGCATCACGATTTTACAGTTCCAGTTGTAACCGTCTCTGGACATAACGAGGTCAAAGGCGTCATCAACATCGTGCTCGATCACGAGCGCGCTGCCGAGCTTGCACTGAAACACCTGGTACAACTTGGGCACCGCAAGATCGCCTTTATCAAAGGCCAGGAGTTCAGTTCCGATACGGCAGTGCGGTGGAACGCCATAGTGGAAGTGGCGCGACGATTGGGATTGGCGGTTTCCTCGAAACTCACCGTCCAACTGGAGGGCGATTCACCGTCTCCGCAACTTGGGTACAAGGTGACAAAAAGACTTCTGGTCACACACGAGCCCTTCACCGCGTTGTTTGCTTTTAACGACATTTCCGCAATGGGCGCCATTCGGGCTCTGCGCGAGTCAGGGCGGCGGGTTCCGGAGGACGTTTCCGTCGTTGGCTTCGACGACATTCAGAGCGCTGCTTATCAGAATCCCGGACTCACGACCGTGCGGCAGCCGCTGCACAAAATGGGGAGAACTGCTGCCGAGACGGTGCTGCGCAGGATCACACGACGAGCTGCTGATGCCACCGTGAAGCAGATAACGGTTGAGCCGGAGCTCATCGTGCGCGAAACGACTTGTGCGGTAAGCGCACAGGACAAGGGCCGGGAATAATCGCGTCGTCTACCCGGTCTGTCCCGAATGCTTACCTAGACCACTGATCAATCCGGACCCGTGCAGCCCCCCAGCTTCAACACGCAAACGAAACCTGTCAGCGCAGCGCTTTCGCCCCTGCTGCACTCCGGCTTCGTCTTGACTGGCGTAGTCAATACCATGCTGGGGCCCTTGCTCCCAGTCCTCTCCACGCGATGGAAGCTAAACGATACCCAGGCCGGAGTTCTGTTTACGTCTCAATTTGCTGGTTCGATGCTGGGCGTAGCGGCATCGAGTTTGGTCACGCCCCGCCGGGGTTCGCGCGTGTCCCTGGTGATGGGACTCGGCATGATGGCGCTGGGCACGGGCGCACTTGAACTTGGCACTTGGAGGCTCGGCATCATTTTGTCTTTCGTGTTTGGGATCGGATTGGGCCTCGCGATCCCGACTACGAACCTCCTGGTTTCGGAGCTGAATCCGAGCCGGCGCGCCGCGGCGCTGAATCTGGTGAACTTGTCGTGGGGAATGGGGGCCGTGGGATGCCCCTTCGTAGTGGCGAGCCTGCAACGCGTGAACCGGGGCTCACTTCTTCTCTACGGAACCGCAGCCCTCCTGGTGGTACTGGCGGCAACCCTGACAAGAGTCTGTTTCGGCGACTCCGATCAAATGGAAACGCACGCGGTTTCGGCATCTTCTCCGGGCAAAAGTATTTGGCGAAGCCGCTACGTTCCAATTCTCGGGGCTATCTTCTTCTTATATGTGGGGAGCGAAACCGCCGTGGGAGGATGGACTGCCTCCTATGCGCGGCGAATCACCTCCGATACCGGGACGGCCTGGGCGATCATGCCTTCCTTTTTCTGGGCGGCCCTGCTGGTCGGACGAGCGGCCGCGCCGTTCGTCCTGCGGCATGTTTCGGAGCTATTGCTGGCCCGACTGGGCCTGGGATTGGGTGCTCTCGGGATCATCGCACTGCACTCGGCGACGAACACTCCCGCCCTGGCTATCAGCGTCGGCTTTGCCGGTTTGGGTTTTTCTACGGTCTACCCTATCGCGATCGCGATGCTCTCTCACCAGTTCGGCGCCATGGCGTCGCGCCTTGCCGGATTGATGTTCACACTTTCGGGACTAGGTGGCGCCACACTGCCCTGGCTCGTGGGTTATACCTCGACTTGGTATGGCAGTCTGAAATTCGGGCTGCTGGTACCGTTGGGCGGGTGCCTTGCGATGCTCGTAATGTACAGCTTGATCTCTGCGCCGGCGAAAGATTCCGGCATCGCAGCCGATGGAGACGCGGCGAGCCGCGTCTCTACTCACAAGTAATTGAGGATAGGAGACAGGGCTTGCCCCTTCTCAACATGTCAATCGATCCCCCACTCGTGTCCGGGCGCGTCTTTCCGAGGTGCCGCCACCTCCGCAAATTAGAAACAGACATCAGCCGCCGCGCACGCGTTTTTCAGCAGGTGGTTTGAGTGCGGGCAGTCTTTTCAACGCGGCCAAAAATTCATTCTGAAAACTCAGGTGACAAAACTATTGCAACTTCCCCTTGAGGGTTAGTAAATGCATCTCTACACTGCGGCCAAACGTATTCACGTCATCGGCTTAGCAAATTGTAAGAAGCCTTATCTGTAAGCATTAGCTTCAACCGGGGCCCGGAATCAAGTGGCAAAGTTGTCTTTCACGCCACTTGTCCAGCTGGAGAGTCGATTGATGAAAAGCCACAGCGTGTCTCTTGGGCTCGAGTTGCAGTCTTTCTGGTTACGAGTTGGGCTATATCTGCGTGGGCAGGAGTCCTGGTCACAGCCCCAGCCAACCACAGTACAGTTGGCGCCAGCGTGCAGTTTGTGGCAACCGCCACGACGAGCTGCTCCAAAGGCGTTTCGGCTATGGGAATCTACGCCGCTCCCGGAGTGCGAGTCTACCTGGTTAACGGCGCAAGCCTGAATACTTCTCTGAATTTGAGCCCTGGAACCTACAACACCGTGGTCCAGGAATGGGACAACTGCGGAGGTTCTTCCTCTACCCCGATCAAAATCACGGTCAGTGGAACATCCACGGCAGGGGTGCATGTCACCTCGCCGGTTAACAACAGCGCGGTAGGCTCGCCGGTGAATTACGTTGCGACTGCCACCTCCAGCTGCGCCAAAGGCGTGGCAGCCATGGGCATCTACACGGCTCCCGGTGTGCTGGCTTATGTCGTCAACGGATCTACGCTGAATACAAACCTCAGCCATAGCGCGGGGACCTATAACAACAGTAGTTCAGGAGTGGGACAACTGCGGCAGAGCGCTTAAAACTCCGATTACCATCACAGTAAATTCGGCTCCTCCCCCGGGGGAACCAAGACTTTTCCCAATCTGCATGCGCAATCAGGCTGGACGGGATACGCTCTGCTGCCGGTTTCCTATGCCATCTGCCCCTTCTGCAGGCAGCGTGGACCTGAGGTTACCTGGTCGCGGTACGCGGAATCAATTCGCTTTCTCTGAATGGCAGCTCCACGCAGCACGACATTTGGCGGGCAGACGCAATACGCCGACATCCTCTGGAACATTCGCCTCATCAGCGATTTCTCGTCACAGGGCCTGCCGGATAGGGCAACAAACGATTGTTCCCAGCCTGCACAATTTCACCCACGACGTTTATTTCTACGCCAAGAACACTGCCCTCTCGCAGGCCCCGGAGTTCGACATCAACCGGAGATGGCATCCCACAGGTATTCCCTGCAACCCGGTCAATGGCTGGAATCACCTCGTGATCCGGGCGCAGCGGACGCCGGACAACCGCCTGCTGTTCAAGTTCCTTACGTTGAATGGCAAGACCGCCAAAGTGAACTGCTACTTCAGTCCGACCAAGAAGAACTGGTATGGAGTCACCATCAACTACCAGCAGGACGGAAACTACGGGCAGCAACCGTACTTGATCTGGTTGGATAAGCTGAACTTCAAGGTATGGTAGGAAGCAGTTTCTCCCCGGCAACTAGAGGGGTAGATCTTGCTAGATGCGCCCTTTTCTTGCGTTCATGCGAGAATAGGAATCGACGGCGGCCTTTACCCAACGCTCGACGGATAGGGGCCAACGATCGCCGCAACATCCGATAGTAACTTGATGGATCGAAGGCGAAGGGGTGACGATGTGAGTGGCCCCGGAACGGAACTCGCGATCTCCTTAGATATGAGTGGCTCTCAAAGTGAAAAAACCGGCGAGCTTGCGACCCTCTTATCTCGATTGAAGAAGAATCTGACGCCGCCGAACGCGTGTGCAGCATTGGCGCGTCTATTTCAAGTTGGGCTCGATGAAGTCGCGTTGCTGCGCCTGGATGAGGGGATGCTCAAGTTTCTCTATCCTCCATTGTTGAGCGCGGCGGGACTGATTCCGCTGTCTAGTCCAGCCGTAGCCGCTAGGACGGCGGCGACCAAAACGGCCTTGCTATCCAACACGTTCGCCAAAGTGCGGCATATGGCCGTCTTCGAAGCTGTGAAGCCGCAGGAGAAAAGGGAGGACAGCGAAGCGTCGGATCCAGCGCCCATTCAGAAGATCATGTCCGCCCCCATCGTCGACGAGGAGGGGGATGTCTTGGGGGTGATTCAAATTTCGCGCAAGGGTCCCGCTCCCACCTCGGCAGGACCCGATTTCACGATTGATGACCTGCACCGCCTGGAGAAAGCGGCAGCAATTGTTGCGAAGATGAGCTTCTTGCGGTAACCGGGATTGATCGCTTCAATCGAGAGGCTCAGCCTCAATGCCGATGTTCTTCTCGCCGGCTGCCTTCTTTTCTTTGTACTTCTTCACCCAAGCCTCGAAACTCTTGCCGGCGGCGGTGTCCTTGCCGGTGAACGCTAGTGCGGCGATGTCGCTATAGGGAATCGTCAGCCTGCCGCCTACCTTAGGCATCAGGCGGACTACACATTCCTTAAGGCGCGGGCTGTCGGCGCGCCGGTCAAAAATATAGCCTTCGATCTTCTGGCCATTTCTCAATGTGATGGTCAGATCTCCACGGTAGTCAAAAGCCTTCTCGAAAGCGCTGCGGATCTCCTCTTCGCTGGCCATACGAGGTACCCAGCCCTGGAGATCCTGGTGGGCAACGCCCAATTTTTCGTCTTCTTCCTGGGAATTAGAAATCTTCGAATCAGACATGCGCAGAGTCTACGCTTCGGTCCTGGAGATTTGAACCAGAGGCCGTGAACTGCGGGCAGGCGTGGTGAAACTGTCGACATCGGGATCCTTGTAGCTATTGAAAATCGTGGCCCGCACCGTCGCCAGAAAACCGTTGAGCGACCCGAACGTGTTATTCACGGCACTAGTCTCGTACCCGCTGTGCACCATGCAGTTGGCGCACTTGGGATTCCCGCTTTCAGTCCCGTAGTGCTCCCATTTCGTCCCGCGTATCAATTCCCCGAAGGTGTCAGCATACCCATCCTGCAAAAGATAGCAGGGCTTCTGCCAGCCAAAGATGTTGTAGGTGGGCATGCCCCACGGCGTGCAGCGGTATTCCCGCCGCCCCATCAGGAACTCGAGAAACAGCGGGCTCATATTGAACTTCCACTGCTGGTTGCGATTACTCAGAATCTGCCGGAAGAGGCGGCGCGTTTTCTTGCGGCTCAGGAAATGCTCCTGGTCCGGGGCTTTGTCGTAGGTATAGCCAGGCGAGAGCATGAGTCCTTCGACGCCCAGGTTCATCATCTCGTCAAAGAAGTCACGCACGCTCTTCGGGTCTGCGCCTTCGAACAGCGTGGTGTTCGTCGTCACGCGGAAGCCGCGTTTCAGAGCTTCGCGAATGGCTTCGACCGCCTTGTCGTAGGTGCCCTCACGGCACACGGAGAAATCGTGGTGTTCACGCTGCCCGTCCATGTGCACTACAAAGGAGAAGTACTTGCTGGGTTTGAACCGGTCGAGCTTCTCTTTGAGCAGAAGACCGTTGGTGCAGAGATAAACGTATTTTTGGCGTGCCAGGATGCCTTCGACGATCTCGGCGATGCGCGGGTGCATGAGCGGCTCTCCCCCGGGGATACTGACCATGGGCGCGCCACACTCGTCTACCGCCTTGAAACACTCTTCCGGACTGAGCTCTTTTTTCAGAATATGGGCGGGATACTGGATCTTTCCGCAGCCGGCGCAGGCCAGGTTGCAGCGCATCAGCGGCTCCAACATGAGCACGACGGGGAAATGCTTCCGTCGTTTAAGCTTCTGCTTGACCACGTAGGATGCGACCGTCCACATCTGTGATACGGGAACTGGCATTTGATCTGAGTGTACCCTTTTCAGTCTTAACTCTGGCCACTATCGGTATGAATTCTATCGGATCAGCACGGGAGGTGCCGGTTGTAACCCTCGAACTGTGCCCAGAAGCCATTAAACCGCTGAAAACAGAGGCCTAGCGGGAATAGCGGCTTTCGGAATATTTGAGACTGGCAGGGTGGGGCTTAATCTGTCCCGAACTCCCAGCAGCAGCTATCGAATCCGGGGTCAGGTCAAAGCTGACGAAGTTCCTCGATTATCTGGCCGAGTGTCTGCACCCGTTCTTTGAGCGCAAACGGCTCCGGAAGAAGGGCACCGGGCTGCGGGCGAAGTCATGGAGCAGCTCCGCATGGTCGTTGTAGCCGGACATATGGATTGTCCTTGCCTGCGGGCGCACATGCTCGAGTCTCTTGCCCAGCTCCAGATCGTCCATTATCGGCATAACGATGTCAGTTACGACAGCGTCGATCTCTTCATGATGACGTTTAGCCAGCCCCAGCGCTCCGGCTCCGTTGTCCGCCTCCAAGACCACGAAGCCCCGCGATGCTAAGATCTCGCTGATGATTCACCGCAGGCTTACTTCATCTTCAGCGAGGAGAATTGTGGCGGCAGTATTTTTCTTTTGCCCGAATTCCGCTCTTGTCTCCACACGATCACCCCCAACGGGAAAGTACAGTTTGATCTTCGTCCCGAGACCAGAATCGAAATTAAAGCTGGCGGAGTCATGATTTGTGACATTTCTCTTGCTGCCATCGGTCTTTACGTTGTCCTGCTGTCAGATCAGCCCTGACAGACGTTTCTTAGTAGCTACCGTGATGCCTTTTTCATCGTTTCCGAAATTGGAAATTTCTAAAATCTGGATCGCCTCCCCCTCTGGGACTGACTCGCGGCGAGCCAGGCGGGCACCAACAAAACTTACCCGCGTTGAATCCAGGTTCTGATTGCACCGAAAGCAAACTGTGAGCCTGCTCGAAGTTGTCGGCGACTATGAGCATCCTTGCAAAATTCCGGGTTGGGTGAGAGAACACTGCTCATGAGATTTGATGTGTTCGACTCTCCTGTGCAATTTCTCGAGCAGGAGGGAATCTCGGCTGACCATGACTGGCTTCGCCAATACCAGTTGTGGTTTCAGAACGAAGGGCAGGCAATTTCCGACGCGGTCGATCGTGCCGGCACGCCATGGCTGCGGATGTTTGACCGCTGGGGCACGCGAGTGGATGAAATCCTATATCCGCCCGAATACTGGCGGATGCTGAGACAGGGGTACCGGTCGGGCGTACTGTGGCGAGTGGTTGAGCAGAATTCGCTGATACCCGCTTACCTTCTGCTCTACGTGACCGGATTCCACGACCCCGGACTGGCCTGTCCATACACCGTCTCGCTGTCGACGCTTTCGCCACTGTCCAAATATGGAGATCCAGAGCGGAAGGCACAGTTTCTGCCTCGCATGCTCGAGCGCGACGACAATGTCTGGCAGGGAGCTACCTGGATGACAGAAATCAAGGGCGGCTCCGATTTGGGCGCAGCCGTAGAAACCGTTGCGCAACCCGACGGCAACCAGTGGCGATTGACGGGTGACAAGTACTTCGCGAGCAATGCCGGCGCCGAACTGGCTGTAGTTGCGGCCCGGCCTGAAGGGGCACCGCAGAATGTGCGCGGGCTCAGCCTGTTTCTGGTGCCGCGTCGTCGCGGGGACGGACAGCTGAACTATTGCATTCGTCGCCTCAAGGACAAGATTGCTACCCGCTCCGTTCCCACCGGGGAAGTCGAACTTCGTCAGAGTGAGGCGTGGCTACTCGGAAGAGCCGAGTATGGAATCTATTTGATTCTCGAAGCGCTCAACCTCTCACGCGTAGCCAACAGTGTGGGCGCCGTCGCGCTGGCACAACGCGCCATCACCGATGCCTACTCTTTCGCTACCCAGCGCACGGCCTTCGGAAAACCGATCGTCCAGCATCCCTTACTGCATCGGCAATTCGAGCATCGCTGTCAGCAACTGCGCGCAGCATCGCGGCTGGCTTGGGAAGCGGTCTATCTGCTCGATGAGGTGTGGCAGGAGAAGCCGCCTTACTCGGATCGCTATCACCTGTTCCGCTTGGTAGCGCACTTGGCAAAATACTGGACCGCGGAGTTCGCTGTCGAGACCGCCAAATGGGCGATGGAGGTGTACGGCGGCGTGGGGACCTTGTACGAATACCGCGTGGAACGCTGGCTTCGCGAGGCCATGATTCTGGCAATCTGGGAAGGGACCTCGCATCGCCAGATGCTCGATGGGCTGGAAGTAATCGAGCGCAAAAATGGCCATCGATTACTTTTGCAGCACCTTAGAGGAAACGCATCTGACTCGGCACTGCGTGCAATGGAAGCCCGTGTAGATCGACAGCTAGGCTTGGATGAAATCGAGAGAGAAGGCACACTCGAAGACCTTTTCGACGATCTGGCCTCGTTTACCGCGAATGCTCTCTTGAACCGGCAGGGTTGATGGTCGTGGATATCCTGCCTCCGCACCAGGGCGGTTGGATTGTGCTGAATCCAATGGCATGCCGTGCGGGCCCCCGAGGATTATGCTGCCGGGCGGCGTTCGTTCTCGGTCAATCGCGCAATGGCAACCTTCGCCTGTTTCTCGGCCTCCGCGCGGGTCTTGCCTTCCCCGCTGGTTAAGACTTTTTCCACCGGCCGCAGCTCGTATACTTTGTATCTCCACTGGGCACGGACCTGGGTCTGAGGATCTCGCAATTGCTCCAGGTCGTACGCGTGCTTGCCTTCGTGAATGCGCATGAATAATTCTCCCGAACGCTGTTTAATATTCATCAAGCGCTCAACTGATGGTTGCTCTCTTCCTCGGACCGCTGGCAGTCGACTCCTATGCTGCTCGCTCCGATTTCCTGGCGTAAGTGCCCATGAGCTCCGCCACCCCGAGCTGATGGTTCTCCATAGCGGAGGTCACCTGTTGATGACTGGCTCCAGGCGGCAGGTCGAGTTCTTTATCCAGGGCAAACAGCCCAAAGAAGTAACGGTGCTTACCCGAAGGGGGACAGGGGCCCACATACCCCACCTTTCCACCGTCGTTCTTGCCTTGAAGTCCCAACGAGGCAACCAACTCCTGCTTGGGGACATTTTCTGCAGCGGATCCGAGACTCGGAGGAATGTTGTAAACCACCCAATGCGTAAATCCACCGGCTCTGGGAGCGTCCGGGTGGTGCGGGATAAGAACAAATGACTCCGCTCGATCTGGGGCTTCCTTCCAGGAGAATCGGGCGAAATGTCTCCCCCATCCGAAGTGTAGCGGGCAGGTATGGCGCCTCCCGTCTGAAAGGCGGAACTGGTCAGTTGCATCGATCGTCCTCCAACTGGGACTTCGTCTCCCGATTTCGTGGGATTGGAATCGATGGCTGACGTATCAGTTGCCTTGGCTTCTAAGGAAAGCGCGGCTCTTACGCTACAGGGATTACGGTCGGCACTGGGGTTGTATTCTGGCAGGCTGGTTACCGGAAGACCGACGGCCCCGGCTCATTCTGACCAGCATCCAGGTCAAAGCCAAGTTGAAGCTTGGCGCTTTCCGACATGAAGCCGGGGTGCCATGGCGGGTCAAAGACAATTTCGACGTGCACTTCCTTCACCTCAGGCAAGCGAGATAGTTTATTCTCTACGTCGGCCTTTAGCACATTACCCATGCCGCAGCCGGGAGCGGTCATGGACATCTTGAGCTCGAGCCTCTTGCCGCCCTCCTGCAAGGGAGTAATCGCGCAGGAATAGATCAAACCCAAGTCTAGGACGTTGACGGGAATCTCAGGGTCGAAAACCGTCCGCAACTCGTCCTTTATCAACTGCTCGCTGAAAGTCCCCTTCACCGCAAACTCGTCCGTTGCCGCCCCTGGGGAGATGCCGAGCGCATCTCGATCCTTGGCGTCGATACGGAACATGTAACCGCGGTCGGTTGCGACGGTGTAGCTGGTGCCGAGTGACTGCATGACTCTGACCGTGGACCCCGCAGGAATCGTGTTGCGAATGCCGCTCGGGATCTCGATCGCCTCACAGGCTCGGCTCAACGTAATGGGTTCGCGAAGGTTCATCTAGAGCTCACTTCTGTGCTGGCTCACTCCGTAGACACGGCTTGCTGCTTGCCTTCTAGCGCGGCCCGCAGCGTGTGCCAGACTAGCGTCGCGCACTTAACCCGCACCGGAAATTCACACACGCCGGAGAAGACAGCCAGCTTGCCGAGTTCAGCCTGGTTGCCGTTCCCTTCTCCCTTAACCAGTTGGAGAAATTTATCGAACAGCTCTTGTGCTTCCGCCTTGGTCTTGCCTTTGACCATCTGGGTCAGCATGGATGCCGAGGCTTTGGAGATCGCACATCCGGAGCCCTGGAAGCTGATGTCCCGAACTCTGTCACCATCCAGATCGACGTACAGAGTGAAGTGGTCGCCACACAGCGGGTTGTAGCCCTCGGCCTTATGGTTGGCCAGGGGCAACTCACGATAATTGCGTGGCGCCTTGCTGTGTTCCAGGATCACGTCCTGGTAAAGTTCTCGCAAATCCGACATCAGGCGAAGACCTCCCGCACCTTTTGGATGCCGGCCACCAGGGCGTCTGCTTCTTCTTTTGTGTTGTAGAGCGCGAAGGAAGCCCGCGCGGTAGCTGGAATCCCGAAACGCTGCATGAGGGGCTGAGCGCAATGATGGCCAGTCCGGATCGCAATTCCCTCCTGATCCAGAATGGTTCCAACGTCGTGCGGATGTATGCCTTCGAGCACGAACGAGAGCACGCCGGCTTTTTGAGCGGCGGTGCCGATCAGGCGAATGCCTGGGACCGCGGAAATCGCCTCAGTCGCGTACTCGAGCACCTCGTGTTCGAAGGCGGCCATATTGGCAATACCTAGGCCGTTCAGATATTCGATCGCCGTACCCAGGCCAATGGCCCCTGCCACGTGCGGAGTGCCTGCCTCAAACTTGTACGGCAGCTTGTTGTAGCTGGTCTTTTCGAAGGTCACAGAACTGATCATGTCCCCGCCGCCCTGGTAGGGCGGCATGGCCTCCAGCAGAGCCGTCTTGCCATAAAGCACGCCGATGCCGGTCGGGGCATACACTTTATGCCCAGAGAAGACATAAAAATCCACGTCCAAGGCCTGTACGTCCACCTGGGTGTGAGGAACTGCCTGGGCGCCATCCACCAGGACCGGAATGTTGTGACCATGGGCCAGTTGCACAATTCGTGAAATCGGATTGACGGTCCCCAGGGCATTGGAGACGTGGGTGACGCCAACCATTCTCGTGCGAGGATTCAAGAGCTTCTCGAATTCATCCAGCAACAGCTCGCCCCGGTCGTTGATGGGGGCGACGCGCAGCCGTGCACCTTTTTCTTCACCCAGAATCTGCCAGGGCACGATGTTCGAATGGTGCTCCATGGCGGTAATGAGAACTTCATCGCCCGCGTTTACATGTGCGCGGCCGTAAGTCTGGGCTACCAGGTTGATCCCTTCGGTGGCGCCACGTACAAAGATGATCTCGTGGGCCTGGGCGGCATTAACAAAGTTCTGTACCGTCTTCCGGGCCGCTTCGTGCTCCTCTGTCGCATGCTCAGAGAGGTAATGCACGCCGCGGTGAATGTTCGCGTTGCCTTCTTCGTAGTAACGGGAAATCGCGTCAATGACAACCTGCGGCTTTTGAGAGGTCGCGGCGTTGTCCAGATAAACGAGTTTCTTCCCGCGCACCCGTTGGGCCAGAATCGGAAAGTCGCGGCGGACCTTCTCCACATCGAAGCCCGTATGTACGCGAGATGGACGGAATTCCCTGGGCAGCCGGTTAGCGACGGTGGTCATCCGAGTTCCTCCCAATTTCTTCCCTGGTCCTCTCCACGATCCGTCCTGGCGACGGGCACGCTGTTGGCTACCTGAAAGAGGTGGCGATTCATCAGGGCTTCTAAATATGTTCGAACTGAGTCCTGCTTCATGCGGTCGAGGCATTCATTAGCGAAGGCCAACAGCAGGATCTTGCGGGCAGAGACCTCGTCGATGCCGCGAGAGCGCAGATAGAACAGCGCGTTCTCTTCGATTTGACCGATGGTCGCGCCGTGCGTGCATTTCACGTCATCCGCATAAATTTCCAGCTGCGGCTTGGTATCGATCTGCGCGTCGTCGGAAAGCAGCAGGTTCCGGTTGGTCTGCTTGGCGTCGGTCTTTTGGGCGTCTTTGTGCACAACGATGCGGCCATGAAAAACACCGCGCGCACGGCCGTCGAGAATGCCGTTGTAAAACTGCCGGCTATCGCAGTGCGGGCTGGCGTGTTCGACGAGCATGTAGTTGTCCAGATGCTGGCGACCGTTGCCGATGAACAGCCCGTTAATCAGGCACTCGGCTCCCTCTCCGGCGAGCACCGGGTGGACGTTGTTGCGCACCAGGCCGCCGCCCAGCAGCACCGAGTGTGATGCGACATTGGCGCTTCTGCCCTGCTGGATACGCAGAGTTGAGACGTTGAACGCTTGCGGGTCCTCGCGCTCGATCATGTAATGGGCGATCACGGAACTGTCCCCGGCAACGAGTTCTGTGACGGTATTGCAGAATGCTGCGCCCGCGTTCAGCGAGACATAGTCCTCGACCACTGAGGCCTGGCTCTCTTCCTCCGCCACGATCAAATTGCGCGGATGGGTCATGAGCGGTTCATTGTTTCCCGTGGAAACAAAAAGCAGATAAATCGGATCTCCTGCCACCACGCCCTTCGGAATGTGGACGTAGGCTCCGTCTGCGGTAAAAGCCGTGTTCAGCGCGGAGAAGGCGTCACGGCGAATGTCAAGATAGCGGCCGAGGTGAAGTTCGAGAACCTTGGGATCTTTCGTGAACTGCTCGGCCAGGCTGCTTGCCGTCACTCCCGCGGGAAGCTTGCCGGTCCGTGAAAGCTCGGACGAAAACCGTCCATTCACGAATACGAGTTGACAAGCGGCACCGGGTACACGCCAGCGCTCCAAGTCCTCGGGCGACACTCGGCCCGATTCCTTGCCCGCGAGTTGGAAAGGAGTCTGAGCGATGGCCGAGACGTTGGTGAACCGCCAGTCTTCATCGTGGGGGGTTGGGAAGCCGACTTCCGTAAAACGGGCAAAAGCATCTTCGCGCAGCTTCCGCCACCAGGACAGGCCACTCCATGCGGCCTGCTTCTCTAACCGGCTGAAGGAGCCCAGGTAGCTTTCCAACTGTTGGGCTGCTGTGATCACTTGTTCTTTACCTTTTAAACCGCCAGAGCCTGGCGCTCGGCGTCTACGTAGCCCTTTTCTTCTAGTTCCAGCGCCAACTCCGGCCCGCCGGAACGCACGATCCGGCCATTCACGAGCACGTGAACGAAGTCCGGAACGATGTAGTTCAAGAGCCGCTGATAGTGGGTGACTACAATCATGGAGCGCTCGACACTGCGCAGCGCGTTCACGCCCTTGGCAACGATTTTCAGCGCGTCAATATCGAGACCTGAGTCGGTTTCGTCGAGGATAGCTAGCTTCGGTTCGAGCACCGCCATCTGCAGAATCTCGTTGCGCTTCTTCTCGCCTCCCGAGAAGCCTTCGTTCACCGAACGATTCATGAGCTTCTCGTCCATTTCCAGCAGCTTCATCTTTTCCCGAAACATAGGCAGGAAATCCATGGCGTCCATTTCTTCCAAGGCCCGATGTTTGCGAACAGCATTCAGGGCTGAACGCAGGAAATAGACGTTCGTAATCCCGGGAATCTCGACCGGGTATTGGAACGCCATGAAGATGCCTTCCGCGGCAGCTTCCTCAGGCTTCAGAGACAGCAAGTCCTTGCCGTCGTAAAGGATTTCCCCGGCTGTCACTAGATAGTTCTCGCGCCGAGCCAGCACCTGGGCGAGCGTGCTCTTGCCTGAACCGTTCGGGCCCATGATGGAGTGCAGTTCCCCGGAATTGACAGTCAGATTAATTCCCTTGAGGATTTCGTGACTCTCTACCTTGACATGCAGATTTTTGATTTCCAGTAAACTCATTCCGCTTCCCTCTCGTTAGCCAACGCTTCCTTCCAAACTGACGCTCAACAGCTTTTGAGCTTCCACCGCGAACTCCATCGGCAACTCGCGAAACACGCGCTTGCAAAATCCATTGACGATCATGGAAACGGCATCTTCCGCCTTCAGCCCACGCTGGCGCAGGTAGAAGAGCTGATCCTCACCGATCTTGGACGTGGACGCCTCGTGCTCCATTCGCGCCGTAGAGTTCCGCACTTCTATATAGGGAAACGTATGAGCGCCGCACTTGTCGCCGATCAGCAACGAGTCGCACTGGGTGTAATTGCGTGCCCCCGTCGATCCCTTCATGATCTTAACCAGGCCGCGGTAAGTATTCTGGCCATGCCCCGCGGAAATGCCTTTTGAAACAGCCGTGCTACGGGTGTTCTTGCCGATGTGGATCATTTTCGTGCCGGTATCGGCCTGCTGATAATGGTTGGTCAGAGCCACCGAGTAGAACTCACCGACCGAGTTGTCCCCCTGCAGGATGCAGCTGGGATACTTCCAGGTGATGGCCGAACCGGTCTCCACTTGAGTCCAGGAGATCTTCGAGTTCACACCGGCGCACTTGCCGCGCTTGGTCACGAAGTTGTAAATCCCGCCTCGTCCTTCTTTATCGCCCGGATACCAGTTCTGTACCGTCGAGTACTTGATCTGGGCGTTGTCGAGGGCAACGAGCTCGACCACCGCGGCATGGAGCTGATTCTCGTCACGGATAGGCGCGGTACAGCCTTCGAGATAGCTGACATACGCGCCCTCCTCCGCAACGATCAAGGTGCGCTCGAACTGGCCTGTTTCAGCCGCGTTAATGCGGAAGTAGGTGGACAGTTCCATCGGACAACGCACGCCCTTGGGTACATACACAAAGGACCCGTCACTGAACACGGCGGAGTTCAGCGTTGCAAAAAAGTTGTCGGTATACGGCACTACCGAGCCCAGATACTTTTGTACCAGCTCGGGGTACTTCTGTACCGCTTCGGAGAACGAGCAGAAAATCACACCGGCTTCAGCGAGCTTCTCCTTGAACGTGGTAGCTACCGATACGCTGTCGAATACCGCATCCACGGCGACACCGGCGAGCAATTGCTGCTCCGCGAGGGGGATGCCGAGCTTTTCGTAGGTGCGCAGGATCTCGGGGTCGAGCTCGTCCAGGCTCTTCAGGCTAGGCTTCCGCTTGGGGGCTGAGTAGTAAGTAATACCCTGGTAGTTGATCGGCGGAAACTTAACATTGGCCCACTTGGGCTCCGCCTGGGCCTCCTCCAGCGATGCCCAATGGCGATAAGCCTTGAGCCGCCACTGGAGCATGAACTCAGGCTCCTGCTTCTTGCCCGAGATGAGACGAATGATGTCCTCGTTTAATCCCTTGGGGACACGTTCTTCCTCGATATCTGTGATGAATCCCCACTTGTACTCGCGCTCGGCCAAATCTCGAATTGTGTTGACATTCGAACTCATTGCATTCTCCCGGACAGGTAACCAATAGTCGGCACCAGCTTCCCGCTGGCATCCTTAATCGCGGTCAGCTGCAGCGGCTGCACCAGGTCTGACAGCATGACCTTTTCCAGCGCCCCTTTGACGATCTGACTGATGATCTGCTGGTTGCTCTTGATCGGACAGCAGCGCTCCAGATCGCAGAGGCCTGAGATATCCGTACTGCATTCGGTCAGCGCGATCGGGCCCTCAAGCGCGCTGACGATCTCAGCCAGGGAAACTTCGTGCGCGTCTCTCGCCAGGCTGTATCCACCCTTGATGCCGCGATGAGAGGCCAGCAACCCGCTGCGCAAAAGCTCCTTTAAGACCTTGCTGACGGTTGGCAAAGGTAGACGCGACACCTTGGCCAGATCGCGCGCCGTGTGCAGGTTTCCATCCTGGCTCTGCGCGCGTGCAATGCAAGTCATCAGAACCAGCCCATAATCAGTGAGTTTGCCTAATCGGATCATTCCCTAATGCCTCGGCCAGCCGCAGAAGGACGGTGTGTCCACTCCGTCCAGCTATATAGTACCAGTTCAGTGCTATTTAATTCTAACCAAGAATGGCAGGCATTTCAAGCGGGTGGGCCGTTCAAAACACGGGCTAACTACCCTTTGATGACGGCGATGGGCTGGAGTTTCGCTATTTTCTTGCCGATCCCGACCTTGTGAACCACGTCCACGACTCGGGAGACGTCTTTATAAGCTTCCGGAGCCTCCTCCGCGAGGCCGCTCATCGAACCGGCTCGAACCACAATACCTCGGCTTTCGAGTTTGCGGCTTAGCTCGGCCCCATGGACCATTTTCTTCGCCTTGGCCCGGCTCATCACCCGACCGGCGCCATGGCAGGTAGAACCAAAGGTTTCCTGCATGGCTCCCTCGGTCCCGGCCAGGACATAGGACGAGGTTCCCATAGAGCCGGGGATTAGCACAGGTTGGCCGATGTCGCGTAGGTCATCGGGAAGCACACTGGATCCCGGCCCGAACGCCCGGGTGGCGCCTTTGCGGTGCACGCACAGCCGCATCGAGTGACCCGAGATGGTGTGCTCTTCAATCTTGGCCATGTTGTGGGCGATGTCGTAGACCTGGTGGAGCCGGAAACTGCGGAGCTTGCCGCCCAGCACCTGTTCGAAGCTGTTACGGATCAGGTGCGCCAATAGTTGCCGGTTGGCAAAAGCAAAGTTCGCGGCGCAGGCCATAGCGCGGAAATATTGCTGACCTTCGGTGGACTCGAAAGGCGCACAGACCAGTTCCCGGTCCGGCAGCTTGATCCCGTAATCCTTGACGGTTTTTTGGAAACGACCCACATAGTCTTCGCAAACCTGGTGGCCGAGCCCACGCGAACCGCAGTGAATCTGAACTGCGACCTTACCTTGATAAATGTTGAGACGCGCCGCAATGCTCTGGTCGTAGACTTCGGCGACCTGGTCTACTTCGATGAAGTGGTTACCTGCTCCCAAGGTGCCGAGCTGGTTCCGGCCACGTTCCCGGGCCCGGTCAGAAACGTAGGTGGCGTCGGCGCCGGGAATTCGGCCGAACTCCTCGGTGTGATCGAGGTCCTCACCCGAGGCATATCTCTCACCCAACATCCAGCGGGACCCCTCGTGCAGAACCTTGTCGAGCTCGTTGTTGTTCAGGCGCAAGCTCCCGTGAACCCCCACGCCGCTGGGACAGTTGGCATAAAGAGCGGACGCAAGCTCCGCGAGGTAGGGCTTAACTTCGTCGACCGTGGCCGGCGAGACGAGCAGGCGGACGCCGCAGTTGATGTCGTAACCCACCCCTCCGGGCGAAATGACGCCCTCGGGCAAACGGGTGGCGACAACCCCGCCAATCGGGAATCCGTAGCCCTGGTGAATGTCGGGCATGGCGATGGCGTGCCGGACCACTCCGGGCAGGGTGGCCGTGTTGACCAGTTGCACGACTGAGTTGTCGGTGAGAGCGGCTTCCAAGAGGTCCCCGTCGGCATAGAGACGCGCGGGAACCCGCATATCGTCGCGAAACGTGGGAGGAATGTCCCACACATTCTCGGCGACGCGAACTAGATCATGTTTGCTCAACATGTCTCGACTTCAAACGTCCAGCACGACCGTGGCTTCGAACCCCTCTGTTGTCTCGCTCACGGCCAAATTATGGAACGTCACAGCTTTGATGTGGGAGCCGCCGGGAGAGCAACGGCCGTAAACTTTCGCACGCAGATGCGTATCGTTAACTTCGGAAGTCTCGAAGCGATCGTAAATTTCACCATGCCTCTGCTCCAGATAAAGAATCTCATTGAGCCAGTTCACCAGCAAGGTTTCGCGGTCTACTCCCTGTACTTCAACCTCCCGTGCCGAGTTTTTTCCCTCCCCTTCGATTCGGCTGAAGCTGTGCATAGCTCGCGCCGCATTCTCCAATAGCTGGGCGAAACTCTTGCCGCGCACGTGAAACGACCGGTCCGCGGTGTGCTCAATTTCTTCGAAATCGCGCATCGGATTCACAACCGGAAACCCTGCAGGAAGGCTGGAGATTCGAACAACACCCGCTAGGGATTACTTCTCCTTGAACTCGACCCAGGCCCTGGTCTTGCCATAGTCGAAGTTCAGCTCGCATTGCTTGGGCCCGATGTGCCCAAAAAATACCTTCAGTTGTTCCGCCGGATCGCTCAGCGTTCCCGTTGCCATAGGGGCGCGGGCGAGGTCCTCTTTCTCATCATATTTTCCGTCCACTTTGACGTTCTTGCTCACGATGAGAGTCCAGCTTTTCTTGCTGGGAAGCAGGTACATGGTGTAAGCACCAGTTGGGATCGACGTGCTGTTGATCGTGATTTCTGTTTCTGTGAACAACGTCATGGCGGAGCCGCCCGGTGTCCAGATTTTTCCCAACGGAGGAGCATCGTTGCGCCCGGCAGCAGCAACGCTATAGCGCGCGCTGATCTGCTTACCGCCATCAAACGTGCAGAAGGCGTTCGCCGACGGCTGATCCTCAGGCGCCTGCTGCGCCTTCCCCATCTGAGCCAAGGACACAAGGGCGAGCAAAAGCGCGAAGCTGGCTAGCCGACGCCGGTGCCAAAGGTTCTTGCCTTTGATGGGAGCTTGCACTTCTTTTGCAGGGATGGCCTGACCACAGACCGCGAGAATCGCGAGCGGGCCAGGCACTCTCGATACGGTTTTCATGGTCGTCCCTACTCTCTAAGAAATGGGGTTCCGCGAGTGGGCTCAACGTTTTTTCTTATCTTTGAGGCGCTACCAATATTGCAGTGACAAATGCACAACCCCCGATCCAGTAATGCAACCCCGCCCGAGGCGAAGCAGAATCTTGGAGGTCAGTCTTTATTCTTGTCAACGCTTTTCGGTGCCAAGCAAGCGGACCGGCACTTTACCGGCTCAGACGGTGCGCCTGCCCAAGCGCCTTGTAAACACTTAAACTATCCGTATGATCTAGAACATAGCACCTTTGTGCCAAGGAGGTCCCCCGTCCGATAGCATGACCCTGGTAACTTTCGGCAGGAACGTTCGCTCGGGATAATGGAGCAATGGCGGAGAGACGTGCGCATCGGCGAAGCAGAATGGTGCTTCCCATAAAAGTATCCCTTCCAGGAACTCCTCATCTTCTGGCCCACACCATCGACATCAGCATTTCCGGAGCCCGGATCGGCGGGTTGCGCGAACAACTCCAGCCCGGAAAAATTATCAGCTTGCAAAGGACGTCGCAACGAGCGAAGTTCCGCATTGTGTGGGTTCGGCAAGTGGGGCCAGGCGAGATCCACGCTGGCGTGGAAGCGGTGGACTCGCACAACAATTTTTGGGGCATTGACCTATCGCAAGCGGATGCGGACGCAAAAAAGGGCACAGAAGTGCTGATGGAACTGTTGAAAAGTTCCAAAGCTCGGGCTGTGGCTGCCGTGCAGTTCGAGGCAACGACCGGCGTAGGCAAGTGATGAGCAAATGGACCGACATCATAGACGCTGATGTCGCCTGGGCCTCCAGTAAGCCGGGAGATGATGCCAGTCCGAATGAGATCCTGGATGAGATTGCCCGCGAGAAAGGACGGGCTTATGCCCCGCAAGAGATTCAGTCCTCGCTCGAACGCTTGAAATCGCAGGAAGATTAAGGACTTTCGATCGCGCTCCCGTTCCCTGGTCACTACACTCCTCTGCCGTTCCGCTGAGAGAACCAAGTATCCTGAACCCCTACAACCGTGCGCGGGCGCAGCGGGGTGAAACCACTTCAGGTAAGATGATCCATTCCATCGATACTGGAATGGTCAAGATTTCGGACATCAAAGCGGCTTTAGGGCGCATCCGGGACGCCATTTATGTTTCTCCATGCACCCGCTCGGAAACTTTCTCCCAACTGACCGCGAACACGGTCTACCTCAAGCTGGACAATTTGCAGAGGACCGGCGCTTTCAAGGAGCGCGGCGCCCTCAATAAACTGCTCACGCTAAGCCAGGAAGAACGCAGTCGAGGCGTGATTGCCGCCTCGGCAGGCAATCATGCCCAAGGCGTTGCCTACCATGCCGGGCGGCACGGAATCCGCGCCCAGATCTGCATGCCGCTCACTACACCCTTGATCAAGGTCTCGGCCACGCGAGGATACGGGGCCGATGTCGTTCTCGACGGAGCGAACTACGACGAGGCCTACGAAGAGGCCGTTAAGCGCAGCCGTCAGAATGGCTTCACCTTAATACATGCCTTCGATGATGATGCTGTCATCGCCGGCCAGGGGAGCTTGGGGCTTGAACTGCTCGAGCAGCATCCTGAAATCGAGGCTATGGTCGTGCCGATTGGCGGAGGAGGACTGATCGGCGGCGTGGCCTGCGCCGTGAAGGAAACCAATCCGAATATCCAGGTCTTCGGGGTACAACCCGCCCGTCTGCCTTCGATGAAAGTCGCAGTCACCGAGGGTAAGCCCGTGACGCTATGTGCGGCCGCCACTATCGCCGACGGCATCGCGGTGCGGCGCGCGGGTGACAGAACGCTGCCGATGGTTCAGAAGTATGTGGACGACATCGTGACGGTAGATGAGGAAGAAATCGCTAATGCGATTCTGCTCCTGCTGGAGCGAGAAAAGACCTTGGCAGAAGGTGCCGGCGCCGCCCCCATTGCCGCTCTTCTGAACCATAAGGTGCCGCTCACGGGAAAGAAAGTGGCCGTACTGGTGTGTGGCGGAAATATCGATGTGACGCTTCTTTCCCGGATTATCGAGCGCGGCCTAGTCAAAGACGGACGCCTGGTACGTCTTAGGGTCCACCTGCCCGATTATCCAGGTGCTCTGCACCGGCTCACCGGCATTCTCGCCCAGCACCGGGCCAACATTGTGGAGACGTCGTATGAAAAGGCTTATTACGGCGTAAACCTCGGCGACACGGCCATTGATATCACCATGGAAACCAGGGGACCGGACCACATCGCCGAACTGCTCTCCGCGCTAGGAGCCGCTGGTTACTCACTCGAAAGAGTTCTGTGAGGAATCCTGGATTGACGCTGAGCGACACCGTTCCGGCACATGCCATCGTTTAGCTGATGCGTCCTGAAATTGAGCAAGCCATAACTCTGCTACAACGCGAGGGCAGCCAATCGCTGGAAGAGGTTCTCTCCTTACTGGGTTGTTCTTGTCCTGCGCGACATGGAAGGATTGACCGACCAGGAAGTCGCCGAGATTACCGGGTAGCGTGCCGACACGGTACGTGTTCGCCTGCACCGGGCAAGGCTTTTCGTTCGCAAGGAACTTATGAAGCTGGCTCAGCCGCGCCGCGCACGCGCGAAATCCAGAGCACGGAGCAGGCTCGTCCTGCGCGTTACAATTACAGTGCCCTGTTTGCCGAGCTCTCCGACGACCGGGATGAACAGATCTATGTGCCGGTAGTCGGCTGGTTAGGATCGTTTAAGACGCCGCTGGTAATCATGGCGCCAATTCCGCCAGCTCTGGTCGGCATCCTGCCCGCGGACGCGCTGATGGGTGCATTCTTCACCGCGACCCAATGATTGTTTCATCGCGGGCGCCGGAATCATCGTCGCTCCATAATTCTCGTCGGCTTTTTATTGAGTTGCGGCGTTCGCAAGGCATGTCGCTGGAGGAAGCCGTGGTCGATGCCGGGGCAGTCCGCTTCCGGCCGATGCTGCTGACGGCGGCGGCTGTGGTTGGGTGCGAGCGTCATCCTGTAGGACCCGGTTTCCCCGGGGACTGGCTCTCTCGCTTATGGCCGGCACAGTGGCCTCAACGGTGCTGTCCCGCATGGCGGTCCCAATCTTGTACTACTTGTGCCAGAAGGGCGGCGGTCAGCCGAAACCTTTGCCCACCGCCCCTTTGGCGCCCGTCGCTGGCTAAGAATTCAGGAGGTAGTAGTCGATGACCATCGCACGTTATCTAAGAATGATGGCCCGGGCCTTTGTGCTCGCCACGCTCGCGCTGGGATACCGGGGTTAGTCCGTACTGGTTCCTGTTCACCGCTTTTGTGGGCCTGAACCTGTTCCAGTCAGCTTTCACAAACTGGTGCCCCATGATGATGTCCGTCCCGCGCAAGCCAGGTGTGTCGCACTAAGAAACGTCGGCTATGCTACGTCCGATCTAGGTAGTGCACTTCGCTGGTTTGCCGCAGCCTACTCGCAGCAAGCTCCGGCGTGATATCACGCTGCGGGGAAGCCAGCATTTCATATCCCACCATAAATTTGCGCACCGTCGCGGAGCGCAAAAGCGGCGGATAGAAGTGGGCATGAAGATGCCAATCAGGATGAGGCTCGCCATCCACGGGCGCCTGGTGGAATCCCATGGAATACGGAAACGAGATCTGGAAAAGGTTGTCGTAGCGAGTCGTGATTCGCTTGAGGATGTCGGCTAAGCCCATACGCATCCCGTCGTCGAGCGACCTAAGGTCGCGGACGTGGCCCTCGGAAATGAGCAATATTTCAAACGGCCAAACCGCCCAGAACGGGACCACAGCAAGGAAGAAATGGTTCTCGCACACAATGCGGACCTCAGCCTTGCGTTCCAGCTCCGCGTAACTACAAAGGAGACAGGCGTCGTGCTTCTTTGCGTGGGCTGTCTGTGAATCTTGCTCTTGGCGGGGCTCGTTCGGGATCGTCTGGTTAGCCCAAATCTGGCAATGCGGGTGCGGATTGCTGCAGCCCATCATCTCGCCGCGGTTTTCAAAGACCTGTACGTAACTGATGTATGGCAGCGATCCCAGCTCCTCGCACTCGCGCCTCCAGACGTCGATCACGGTCGCGATGTCGTCAACTTTCATACGTGAAAGAGTCAGGTCGTGCCGCGGCGAAAAACACACGACCCGGCAAGTCCCAGCCTCGGTTTCAGAAATGAACAATTCCCGGCCACCCTCATCGTTTCTGGCGTGGGGTATGTCAGGCCGCAGCGCGGCGAAATCGTTGGTAAAGACAAGAGTCGAGCTGTACGGAGGATTGCGTGCGCCGCCCGCCCGCGCATTCCCTGGGCATAAATAACAGTTCGGGTCGTACTTCGGAGCGCTCGAGACTGCAGCTCTCTCAACCTGGCCCTGCCATGGCCGCTGGGTACGATGTGGCGACACCAGCACCCATTCCCGCGTAAGCGGATTGAACCGGCGATGCGGCACCTTATTGATGTCTTGGAGTTCCATCCGGCTCAGGTTGGTAGCTCAAGGTAAGCGTCAGAACATCGGGTCGCTTATACTATCAAATCCCGCGGTCAGCCCGATACAAGATGAGGTCACCCGATGAAGCAGAAGACACTCATTTCAGTCATCATTTGCGTCCTTCTCATCGCCACAGCGGCGGTTGCGCAGGGGCTGCCGACAGCGAAAGCCGAATCTGTCGGCCTCTCCTCAGAACGGCTTCTGCGGATCGGCGCAGTTGTCCAGCGTAATATAGACGAGAAACGAATCGCGGGCGCCGTCACCCTGGTGGCACGACGCGGCAGCGTAGTCTGGTTCAAAGCACAGGGCATGGCAGATGCGGAGGCGGGCAAGCCGATGCGCCCTGACACGCTGTTCAGAATCTGCTCCATGACCAAGCCCATCACCAGCGTGGCGGTGATGATGCTGTACGAAGAGGGCCGTTTCCTGCTCGATGATCCAGTTTCAAAATACTTGCCCGAGTTCAAAAATCAGAACGTATTGGTGAAGCCCGCCACCGGCGAGAGTTACACGATTCCTGTCACTAGGGAAATCACGATTCGCGACCTGCTGCGGCATACCTCCGGCCTCACCTACCACTGGAACGACATGCTCGGTCCCATGTACAAGACCGCGAATGTTGCGCACGGCCTGCTGCCATATGATGGCACGATTGAGGACAGCGTAAAGCGTCTCGCCGCACTCCCGCTGCTGTTTCGCCCGGGTGAGCGCTGGGAATACAGCTTGGGAGTGGATGTGCTCGGACGATTGGTGGAAGTCGTCTCGGGCAAACCTCTGGACGAGTTCTTCCGCACCCGTATCTTCGAACCCCTGGGGATGAAGGATACATACTTCTATCCGCCAGAAGACAAACTGCAAAGGCTCGCCGCGGCTTACACTTATTATCCCGACAAAGGCTTAAACCGTTTTCCGGACACTCCGATTGCCGAAGGACCCTTCGTCTATTCCGCCGATTATCCCTACCGTAGTCCCAAGAAGCTCTTTTCTGGAGGCGCAGGTCTCGTATCTACGGTGGAGGACTACACGCGCTTCTGCTTCATGATGCTGGATGGAGGCAAGGTGGGGAACACGCGCCTGTTGAGCCGCAAATCGATCGAACTGATGACGCACGATCAATTGGGCAAAATAAGTTCCGATCGGGGCTTTGGGCTAGGATTTGGCGTCGACGGCGTGAAAGAGCCGCTCTCCGAACTTGGTTCGCCGGGAGAATTCGACTGGGGCGGTTTCTTCTACACCGCATTCTCCATTGATCCCAAAGAGCAGATGATCGTTATTTTCATGGCGCAACTTCACCCGAGCGGAGGGTTGAGCCTCGACCGGCAAGTTCACGCATTGGCTTACCAGGCGCTTGCGGATTGATGCGTAGCCGGCGACAGTGCCTGCAGCCGGCACGACAGTTCTCTAGGCCTTCTCCTCAATAGCGTCAGGGAGGTAAAACTATCCTATTCCTTGGGATCGATGTCGGGACCGGCGGGACTCGCGCTCTGATCATTGACGAGCACGGAAAAGTTGTTGCGTCCGGAAGCGAGGAGCACGCGCACTTTGCCTCGCCGCGCGCCGGCTGGGCAGAGCAGGATCCACAAGATTGGTGGAGAGCCTGCCGCCTGGCCGTGCAACGGACCCTCCGCAACGGCGGAGTCGGAGGAGACGCAATCGCCTGCGTCGGTTTCTCCGGACAAATGCATGGCGCAGTCCTGCTGGACGCTGCCGACCAAGTCGTTCGTCCCGCGATCATCTGGTGCGACCAGCGCACAGAACAGCAAGTCCAGGAGCTTGCAACCCTATTTGGTACGGAACGGCTAATTCAGCTCACCTCGAATCCTCCTCTCACAAATTTCACGTTGACTAAATTGCTCTGGGTGCGCCAGAACGAACCCAAGAGCTGGCAGCGCGTGGCACACATCATGTTGCCAAAGGATTTCGTGCGCTTTCGCCTGACCGGCGAGCGCGCGATCGACATGGCGGATGCTTCAGGAACTCTTCTGCTCGATGTCGCCAGGCGCACGTGGTCTCGAGAGGTGCAGAACAAGACCGGCATTGAGGAGAAAATGCTGCCTTCGCTCTGGGAGTCTCCGCAAGTCTGCGGCCGAATCTCCGGCAGCGGAGCCGAGGTCACGGGCTTGAAGCCAGGAACACCAGTAGTGGCGGGTGCCGGAGACCAGGCGGCTGGAGCCGTCGGAATGGGCATCGTCCGTCCCGGAACGGTGAGCGTGACCATCGGAACCTCGGGGGTGGTATTCGCGGCCACCGATGGGTCAGCGCTCGACCCACAAGGGCGGCTTCATACTTTCTGTCATGCCATTCCGGAGCGCTGGCATGTAATGGGAGTTACGCAGGCGGCGGGCCTTTCTTTGCGCTGGTTCCGTGACCGCTTCGGCACCGGGAACGACGACGGCCGTGATCCCTATGAACGGCTATGCGAAGAGGCAGCCACAGCTCAGGCCGGGGCCAATGGCGTTCTCTGGGCGCCTTACCTGATGGGTGAACGCACTCCATATTGCGATCCGAACGCGCGCGCGGCCCTTGTCGGACTCGCGGCGTCGCATACTCGCGCTGACATCATTCGTGCCATTCTGGAAGGCGTGGCTTTCAGTCTGAAGGACAGTTTCACAATCTTTCGCGAGATGAACCTGCCCGTGCAACGGATTCGCCTGGGCGGTGGCGGAGCTCGATCCGGTCTCTGGCGGCAGATTCAAGCAGACGTCTACGGAAGAACTGTGGAGATCGTGATGGCGGAAGAGGGAGCGGCATACGGAGCCGCGATTCTGGCGGGAGCTGGCGCAGGAGCTTGGAAGTCCGTCGACGAAGCCTGCGACGCTGTCGTCCAAACTGCTCAGCAGATTGTGCCGGAACCTGAGAACGTGCTGGTTCTTGAGCAGGCTTATCGCGCCTATCGCAGGATCTATCCAGCTCTGCGTGAAATCCTGACTGCAACCAAGGTGGAAGCAAAAACCCACCCCCCATCGTAAGAACATTCACTGCGATTCACTGCGATTGAGATGACCACCTCGTTTTCAGGCTACGTTAGTCAGGTACTTCCCGCGCAGTTAGCCGGAAGTTCGACCCTGGAACACCTGGCACGAAGGCGGAGCGCGCCTCGCCTAAATGTGTTCGTGTAGGATTATGTCAACAACTGTGAGACAGGCGTAGGATCTTTTCACGAATCGCGATCCGGATTTTCATGAATTGTGACATCGAGCACTGGAAGTCCTTTGAAGTCAACAAGGACGATTCCGCTTACTGTGACATCCTACAGGAGTTGTGCGTGCTCGAACTATATCGCCCATCACTACTACCGCAAAAGTGGCCACCACGATAGAGCCTTTTACTTAAACCGGCTCTCGACATCGGGACAATAGCCATTATTGGCCTTTAGTAATCGAGCCGAGCCAATTGTCTAGATCCCTGCAGTATAAAGAGCAGTATAAAGGAGCTTGACCGCAGTATTGATAGCGACATAGAGTGCGGCTGCGAGGACTCCCCCCATGAAGACACCCCCCTGCGAGAGGCACAAGAATCTGCAGATGGTTCCTTTTTTCATCGAATACACCAGTGGTCCGGTTTCCGGGCATGTGTGCCCTGTTCCGGGTTGCGGTCGTCACCACACGGAGAACGGCTATTTCGATTTGGCGGACGGCAAACCCGCACGGGAAGAGGAACCGTTGAAAAACAAAATAACCTTAGCCCGAGACGAAATTCTCAGGGTGATCCGATCAAGAGCAGGAGCGTGAGCACGCTAGACTATCGCATGGCCGGACCTACCGCCTCATCTTCCAGCCGCGTTTCCGAGGGCCGCAATCACGGCCTCCCTCCCCCCAGAGTGGCCCGTGCACAGCGGCCCCGGCGTTAAGAACAGACGCGAAGATAGGGGCTCTGTTCCCAACGAAACTTTGCAGCGCGGATGATACCCCTGAAATGGCCGCCAGACAAGGCATTCGGGCTTCTGGTGGCTTCTGTCTCACTTATAGCTCGCACTAACGCCTGGATGGGATGACCCGTGGGCCTGCTAAAATCGAAGTTAAATCATGCAGCATTTTGGATACTTTGAGAACCAAGGCGAGCTGGTGGGTACTCGGACCCGAGTTTTCAGAGAAATGCAGACTTGCCCGGAACTGATTCGCCCGTCGATACTTCGTTCTTTTTGATCATCATGTCCCTTTAATTATGCTCGACTGTATAGAATGGGGGCACGCAAAAGGACGTTCGCAGCCAACGAATTCAAGCCAAGCTTGGCGCAGAACTGGCGGAAATATCCGCTGTTCATTCTTGCTTGACAAATCCTCCGTTCTGGGTGTATTAGTTTGCCACTCACCCGAACCGCGCCACCGCCCCCCTACCTGCTGAGTGAGGTTCGATTGAGTCGGTCCCCCCTGGTTGCATCCCTGGGTTGATTTCTGGTTCCGGTGAATTTCACTTTTTGAAGTGAACGCCCCTCTAGCAGAGGATGCCCAATGAGTAGCCGTACCCTGTGGCAACAGCTGGTCGTATCTCCGCCGGTGGTCACCGATTCATCTCGGTGGTATGCGATTCACACGCGGGCGCGGCACGAGAAGATGGTGACCACGCGTTTGCAGGAACAAGGAATCACGACTTTTCTTCCCACTACGACCGAGGTGCGCCGCTGGAGTGACCGACGGAAGCTTGTGGAGTTCCCGCTCTTCTCTTGTTACGCCTTTGTGAATGTTCCATGGCTCTCAGAAGTTCGTGAGAAGGTCGAACGTACGAATGGAGTACTCGGTTTTGTGGGCGTTGGCGGGAGTGCCATTCCGATTCCAGATGTTGAAATTGAGAACATTCGGACGCTTCTACGCACACTGTTGCCGTACACCGCTTATCCCTTTCTGAAGATCGGGCAACGAGTTCGCGTTCGTGGCGGACCCCTGGATGGAGTGGAGGGAATTCTCGTGGCTCGGAATAAAAGCAACACTCTTGTGATCTCGGTCGAGCCGATCCAACGTTCGCTAGCGATCCAAATCGACGACTATTCTGTTGAACCCGTGTAGTTTGGGGAAGTCCGAGCGGTACGTCTGAAAGTGGCCGCCTTATTTCCCGGCAATCCAAGAGCTAAGTGGCATGGATAATGCGCGCAAACGATTTCCGGTACACTGTTCCGGCCATGAGCTGAGATGATATCTGGATCCAGAGAATCGCAATCGCTCCGCCATAAAGAGCAGAAGTGTAGGATTCACATTACGAGGATGGCAGAAGGGACGACGAGCGCTTTGCGGAAGTGCTCAGTCGACTCGAATACCGGGCGGCACATGCGATCCCATGCGTGATGCCATCTGCGATTGGTTTCACCGCTTTCCGGGATAGACGATGCCAAGAGGCGCGTCGGCCATCGTCCCAACGGAGCGGCAGCGGAATCGCTGGCGCTGGACGGCTCCAGCTCCGGTGTACGTCACTCCAGGGCAAGATGCTTCCGGAGGGAAAGCGGTCTTCTCGAGCCCTCCCGCGATGTCATGTGCGCCCGAGTTTGTGTTCGATGGTGCGTCCGACTGGTACATCCTGAGCGTCGAATTTTCGACCTGCGATTACCTGGAGAGTCAACCTCGGCCACATCTGAAGCATGACCGGCCATAACGTTGGAAAGAATTAGCTCCTGTTGGCGAGGCAGAGCTGGGCATCCCCTTACGGAGAAACAATCATCGAACGACCCTGCAAGTGGCGGGGGTACGTCCGGCAGAACGCGACTCCGACACTACGTATTCGACTAGCGACGCGAGGAACAAGTGCCGGACTCTGACAGTGGCCCGAACTCGCAATCCCCATCCTAGGTGACGGAGGAGTTCTCATATGCGAAGTATCCTGATTATCGTCTGGTGTGCGTTAACTTCACCAGTCCTCGCGCAAGCCCAAGCCGCAGTGCAATCGCCCGCCTCTTCCGACTTCTGCGCATTCCAGCAGCCCTCGCCAGCTTTGCCTCTTCAGGCCCGCGGACGCTACATCGTCGATCGCCAGGGCCGGCGCTTCAAGCTCGAAGGCGGATCGTGGTACGGAGCCGAAAGCACCGATTTCGTCGTGGCCGGACTGCAACTGGAACCACTTGCGGCTATCGGGCGCCACATTCGCTGCATGGGTTTTAATACTGTGCGGGTGCCTTGGTCAAACGAGTTGTACGAGAGCAACCCGATCGTGCCAGATTACGCTATAACCGCCAACCCTCAGTTCCGAGGGAGGCGCGCGATGCAGGTTTTTGACGCGGTCGTCCGTGAGATAGCATCGCAAGGTCTGCTGATTATCCTAGACAACCACAACAGCAATGCCGAGTGGTGTTGCAGCAAAGACGGCAATGAACTCTGGTACAACGCCCAGTACCCGGAGTCCAATTGGATCGCGGACTGGAAAGGGATGGTGGCGCACTTCAAGGATGTACCCCAGGTCATCGGCTCCGACTTGCGCAACGAGCCACGCATCTACGCAACTTGGGGAGGAGACCCAGCGACCGATTGGCATGCCGCAGCAGAACGCGGTGGAAATGCGATTCTGTCAGTAAACCGAAACCTGCTGATTGTTATCGAAGGGGTGAATTATGCTCTCGATCTAACGGGAGCCGCCAACCTTCCGATCCAATTGAATGTGCCTGGCCGGCTGATCTATTCGGCGCACGATTACTCGTTCGATCACAACGGGGCGCAAACCTATGCGCAGTTGGAACAGGCCTGGAACCAGCACTGGGGTTACCTGCTGACGCCCGACATGCCCTACACGGCTCCAATATGGATTGGCGAGTTTGGTAACTGCCATGACCGCTCAAGCTGTCTCGCTGACGGCAATCCGAGCGACGGCAGCGGCGGCTTCTGGTTCCAGAGCTTCCGGACCTATCTCGACAACACAGACCTAGATTGGTCCTACTGGCCGCTGAATGGGACACAATCCAGTGGTCAAGGTCGCAGATTCGGCGGAGAAGAAACCTATGGGATTCTGGACCCGTACTGGAATGCCCCGAATATCCCGTCAGAGTTGAATCCGCCTCCGACGGGTAATACTCTGAGCGTCCTACAGACAGTGATGGCACCCAATCAGGGTCCGCAGATACCCACTGCATATCCTCCTGCGGTCACGATCACGCAGCCTTTGCCGGGGACTACGGTGGTTTCCGGCTCCCCAATCGTGCTGACCGCCGATGCCACCCTGCGAAACGGAAGCAGCGACGTGTTGACCGCAGTCAACTTCTATTCCAACGGTAACCTTGTCGGCACAGCGACTACCCCACCCTACAGCGTGAATTGGCAGAATGTCGCTCCCGGCAGGTACATAGTCCAAGCGGAGGCGGTCACATCGACAGGAGTCAAGAAGCGCTCTGAGTTGGTGTCGGTGCAGGCCATCAACTATGCCGCTCAACCGTCGACCTATTCTTCTTCAATTGCAGTTAACTTTGTAAGTTATGCAGTGACGCCGATGGCTCCGGGCGAAGTGGCCGGGGTAGTCCCACAGGCTAACTGGAATCAAGCTCTGGGCAGTTCCAATTCCGGCCAGTTAACCAATCTGTTTGATCAGAACGGCGTATCGACGACCGCTTCGCTGGTCTGGACGTCACCGAACAGCTATTTCAACAACATTCCTGATCAACCAGGTAATGACCGCATGATGAAGGGTTATCTCGATAACAATAATGTGCAACCGAATACTATTCAGGTTTCAGGATTGCCTGCGACTTTTCAGACATACGACGTGGTTGTCTATTTCGACGGGGGCGCAGCCGCATCGCGGGTAGGGAACTACCGGCTGACGACCGTGCATCAGAATCAGATCCATGGTTGTGACGGGCAGGCGTTCGAAGGCAGCACGATTACGGGTTTGGACCCTGGAGGAGTGGATTTCACGGGAACCTTCATGCAGGCATCTAGCGGCTTGGGAGGCAATTATGTCAAATTCGTGAACTGCACGGGTGACAATTTCAGTCTTGCTCCCATTCACGGAGCGTCGGCCGACTCGCAATATCGCGCGCCAGTCAATGGCATCCAAATACTGGCACACTAAACTGATAAAAGACTTGCGGGCAATGCTATCTACTCCCCCTGCCAGCGCGGCAAACGCGTGGAGCGCAAAATTCCCGTTGGACTCGTTTGCGATCTACCCAGCAAAGCTGCTGTGTGGAGGGACGTTGATCATTGGCATCTTCAGAGTCTTGCGGTCAGCGCTGCACCCTTTAGCGAAGCGCATCCTTGTGGCATTTGTGTATGGGTCGGTGGCCCGTGAGGAAGAGACGGGGGCCGAGCGACGTAGATCTTTTGGTGGTTGGGAAGGCCACCCTTGACGAGATACTTTCGAGCCTCTCTACAGTCGAGAAAAACATCGGCCGCCCTATCAACCCAACCGTATATTCCATCTCGGAATTCAAATCGAAACTTGCGGGCGGGAATCATCTCTTGACCGCCGTGCTCAAAGGACGAAAGGTATTTGTGCTGGGAGACGAGGATGAGCTTAGAAAAGTGGGTGGAGTACGGTTGGCTCCCCTTCTGACGCAGCGGAGCATGTTGAGCGGAGGAAGCGGGAACTGGTAAGTCCTTATGCTGAGGGGAGTTGAATGATTCTGGCGGAGAGGGAGGGATTCGAACCCCCGATACCCTTTCGGGTATGCCGGTTTTCAAGACCGGTGCCATCAACCGCTCGGCCACCTCTCCGACTCGCACGACTGGCACTTCTCACACGACTGGCACTTCTCAGAGGATAGCACGGGGGAAAACGTGAGGCAGCTAGAGACTGGCCTCATACTGCAGGGACGCACTCTTTTACGGCGTGGATCACCTGTTGTACTTGCGACTGGACCGCGATGCCTAATGAAACCCAGACACAGAAGCTGGACGCTTCCGTTCTACAGCCGTTTCCAGGATCGCTCTGTACCCGGTCCGTCATCGTACTTAGCTTTTGCGGATCGTCCGCTCCAATCACTGCCAGATTATGATCTGCGTCGCTGGCTCGGACGAGATAGAGAAGTCGGATGCAACCAACGTCAGGAATCGAGTCGAAAATAGCCAACTATCGACGCGATTCAGGGCTGCCCCCCCCTTTTACATAGCGTAGGCAGAAACGGAACTGGATGTGAAGCGCCGATTTTCGTGCTTTCACTCGGTATAGGGAGACCTCGTACCCGATGAAGTCGGGCCCGACAGAAAGTGCCCCGGAAGGTCCATTCGGCTTCTCCAGAGAAGGAAGGCGATATCCACCAGATTTCAAAATCGGGGTGACGACTCGCAACAGCCAACCGGGTTTCAGATCGATGTAGCCACGCTCGACAGCCGTTATCAGTTGTCGTCGATTCTGCGGTCGCCCGTCGAGCGCAGCCCGATAAGCCACCTGCGACGAGAACCAGCGTGACCGCCAGTCGCACGATTGGCGACTGAACCAGCATAGGCTCGACAATAATGGCCGCCAGCTATTCTCGTCGTTTAAACCGGGTCACATCGTCTAACCGTTTGATATAGAAGGGCAAAAGTAGGCGCGGATTTGTGCGCATTATTTGCTGCTGCAATTCTGCAAATAAAAAACCCACCCGGGAAACGCTCGAGTGGGCGTGAATTCCTGGGTTATATCTTTAATATCTAAGCCGCTTTTTTCTGTTGTGCTCTCCACTTAGCCCAGCGTGTTTTCTGGGCGGCGATGATACGTTTTCTGGCAGCGACCGACAGTCTTCGCGTGCCCTTCGCACCTGAGCCAGAGTGCTGCCCTTTAAGCTTACCGAGAGCGGCGATAGCCTGACCAAGACGTTTCAATTCAGCCTGCTTACCCAGCCTTTGTCTTTGTAATTCGTGCAATACGCGAGCTAGATTCGCCATTGCTTGCCCCTTCTTTGAGGATTTGATCGGACGCTTTAATGGACGTAACTGAGCCTAACATCCGCTATCTGGATGGTCAATGACCAAGCCGCGCCGGTCTGCTCGGGAGCTCGGGAAAGCCTTGGCCACGGTCCGTTTCGGGTGCTGCCGCTACCCTGCTTACCATCCCGGCTTCACTCCGTTCTTGGCATTCTGTTCGTCGAGCCACTTCTTCAGGGGGCCAAAATAGTCGAGCATGGCGGTTGCGTCCATCTGGCGCTCCCCGGTTAAAGCGTATAACTCCTCAGGCCAAGGCTTGCTCTTGCCCATCTGCAGCATCTTGTTCAGGCGTTGGCCGGCAACTTTGTTGTTGTAAATGGAACAGCGGTGAAGCGGGCCGGTATAACCGATGGCCCGACATAGTCCCCGATGAAACTGGAACTGCAGGATAGAAGCCAGAAAGTACCGTGTATAGGGAATATTGGCTGGCACGTGATACTTGGCCGCGGGATCAAAATCTGCCTCACGGCGCTTTACCGGCGGAGCGACGCCTTGATATTTCTCTTTCAGCTCCCACCACGCCTGGTTGTAATTCTCCGGCTTGATCTGGCCGGAAAAGACGCCCCAGCGCCACTGATCAATGAGCAATCCGAAGGGCAGAAACGCGACTTTTTCCAGCGCCTTGTGCATGAGCAGACCCAGATCGCCTTCCGGCCCGGGTACCTGCGTGATCATATCGATCTGCTTGAGGTACTCGGGTGTGATGGAAAGGGCGATGGTGTCGCCGATCGCCTCGTGGAAGCCGTCATTCGCGCTGTCCTCGAACAGGACCGGCTGCTGACGGTACGCACGCTGGTACACGTTGTGCCCCAGTTCATGGTGGATAGTCCGGAAATCCTCATCCCGAACGCGGATGCACATCTTGAGCCGAAGGTCTTCCTGGTTGTCGATGTCCCAGGCGCTGGCGTGGCAGACTACGTCGCGATCTGCCGGCTTCTTGAAGAGCGAGCGCTCCCAGAACGTCTTGGGCAGCGGATCGAATCCCAGAGACGTGAAGAAGGCCTCACCGTAGCGGACCATCCGCAACTCATCGACATGGTTTTGCTCCAGGGCGGGAGTAAGGTCCACCCCACTGCCCCTTCCGGGGACGTCGAGCAGGTCGTAGATATTGGTCCAGTCTTGCGCCCAGATGTTGCCCAGCAGATGAGCGGGCAACGGGCCGTTGAGCGGAACCAGCTCGGGACCGTATTTCTTCACTAGCTGCGAGCGAACATAGGCGTGCAAAGCTAGGTAAAGAGGCCGCACCTGCTGCCACAGGCGGTCGAGTTCGGCGCCGAATTGCTCAGGCGGCATGTCGTAACTGGAGCGCCACAGCGCGCCCATGTCCGCAAACCCCATCTCGTTTGCCCCCTTGTTGGCCAGCTGAACGAATCGCGTATAGCGATCCTTCATAGGAGGAGCTATGGCGTGCCACCCAAGCCACAGATCGAGCAGGACGGCGGGGTCTTTGGTCGACGCCATGGCCTTTTCCATGTCGTTCTGTCCCAGGCACTGCCCCGCGAAGGGCCCCACGTTGGGGCAATACTTGCCTTTACCGTAGCTTCCGTCGAGCCAGGTGCCGAGTTGTGCCAATTCCGCCCGCTCTTTGGGATCGCTCGGAGCCGGTGCCGACACCGACAGCTTCAGCAGCATGAGTTTGCGCCCCATTTCCGGCGACAATTGCATAGCTTCAAAGCGCTTGGCCTGCCCGGCAAGTTCGCTCACGGCAGCCAGGAAATTCTCGTTCGCTAGAGCGGCCATGGCCTCGGTGTCGTCGGTTATGTAAGTTTCCTGGACCCAGCCTGCTCGACTGGCTTTGATGGACAAGTCGTCGAGCCGGGCTTCGGCATCCTTTAAGAATTTTTCTACATCGGCGATGGTTGGCGGGTTGGACGCTTGCGCCAATAAGAACGAGGTTAGAAACAGAATGATTGCGGGGATCTTCAGGGCTCGACGCATCAGGGAATCCTCCCGGGCGATCATTGTAATGGAGAGAAGCGGGGAGGTTGGAAACGACGCGCGTCTAGAACGCCTGTCGGAGGGATCGGGGGATCGGGCGGCGCGCTTCGTAAGCGCCGATTTCGGCTTCGTGCTGTAGCGTCAGGTCAATATCATCCAGGCCTTCCAGCAAGCAGTGCCGGATAAAATCGTCGATTGGGAACCCAGCCCGGAAACCTTGCCCATCGCGCACCTGGCGTTGTTCGAGATCAACGGTGAGTTCATAACCATTGCTCTCGCGCGCGCGCCGGAGTAATTCGTTGACTTGGTTCTCGGACAGCACGACGGTCAGAAAGCCATTCTTAACGCTATTGTTGGCGAAAATGTCGGCGAAGGATGGGGCAATCACGGCGCGAAAACCAAAATCAGCCAGAGCCCACACGGCATGTTCGCGCGAAGATCCGCAGCCAAAGTTTTTGCCAGCAACCAGGATGCTGGCGCCTTTGTAGCGGGGCTTGTTGAGCACAAAAGATGGGTCCTCGTCACCGCCATTCTTGCGTCGCCAATCGAAAAAGAGGAACTCCCCAAAACCAGTTCGCTCGATGCGCTTCAGAAACTGTTTGGGGATGATCTGATCGGTGTCCACGTTAGCCCGATCCAGGGGAGCGACTATGCCGGTATGTACGCGAAAAGAGTGCATTGTGTTGTGTGCGCGAACACTGTTGTCCGCGCATTCGACGTCTCCTCACTCCCAGGCGGCTTCAGCCGGGAGGAATCTGCTTTGATTTTCCTCAGTGAAACTGCCAATTCCGAACATCGGTGAAGTGTCCTGCAATGGCCGCTGCCGCCGCCATCATCGGACTAACTAAATGAGTGCGCCCGCCTCGCCCCTGACGTCCCTCAAAATTCCGATTGCTGGTCGAAGCGCAGCGCTCGCCGGGTTGAAGGATGTCTGGGTTCATACCGAGGCACATCGAACATCCTGACTCCCGCCACTCAAAACCGGCTTCCAGGAAGATCCTATGCAGGCCTTCCTGCTCGGCCGCGTGCTTGACAGCCTGCGATCCCGGAACCACCATGGCCCGCACCTTGGAATTGACTTTGTATCCCTTGGCGACCCGGGCGGCCGCGCGCAAGTCTTCCAGACGCGAGTTGGTGCAGGAACCGATGAATACGCGATCCACAGAAATATCCTGCACGCGGGTACCCGGCTCGAGCGCCATGTATTCAAACATGCGCTCAGCGGCGTGCCGGTCGGCATCGTTGTGGAAGCCATTCAATTCCGGCACACGCTCGGTGACCGCCACCACCATGCCCGGATTTGTGCCCCAGGTCACAAAAGGCGCGAGCTGGGAGGCATCGATCTTAACCACCTTGTCGTACTGGGCTCCTAGCTCGGACGGCAGCGTACGCCAGTAAGCCAGCGCCTTCTCCCAATCATCGTCTTGCGGGGCGAAACGGCGTCCTTTTATGTACGCAAAGGTAGTCTCGTCGGGCGCGACCATGCCGGCGCGTGCACCAGCCTCAATGCTCATGTTGCAGACCGTCATGCGCCCCTCCATGGAGAGCGCACGGACCGCCTCGCCTGCATACTCGATCGCGTGGCCGGTAGCGCCATCGGTCCCGATCTGCCCAATGATGCCGAGAATAAGATCTTTCGCCGTGACTCCTTCCGGCAGGGCGCCCTGAATATCGATGAGCATGGTCTTGGGCTTGCGTTGGGGCAGGCACTGAGTCGCCAGAACATGCTCGACCTCGGAAGTACCCACGCCAAAGGCCAGCGCGCCGAAAGCACCGTGGGTGCTGGTATGACTGTCGCCGCACACGATCGTCATGCCGGGCTGAGTCAAGCCCAGCTCCGGCCCAATAACGTGGACTATGCCCTGCTGGGGTGAATCCATGTCGAACAAGGGAATGCCGAACTCTTTGCAGTTTTGCTGCAGGGCTTCGATCTGGCGAGCGGCAATGGGATCAGTGATGGGCAGACCCCGCGGAGTGGTCGGGACATTGTGATCCACGGTAGCCACGGTGCGATGCGGCTGACGCACACGCCGCCCGGCAGCTCGCAGGCCATCGAATGCTTGCGGCGAAGTCACCTCGTGCACCAGATGGAGGTCTATATAAAGGAGAGGACTTCCGCCCGCCGGCTCGCAGACTACGTGGCCGTCCCAGACCTTCTCGAATAAAGTGCGCTCGCCCACCATAGTGCGTTTTGTGGCTTTCCGAGGATCCCATTAGTTTACCAATGAACAGAAATTTCCGTGCATGCGGAAGATAGAGGCCCGGTCCGACGAGAAAGCTAGCTGGATGCATAGGGCGCGGGATTCGAAAGAATTGGCAAGAGGGCCTCCTGGGTGCCGTTTGCTGGCCAGTCGCCGGTGGTAGAATCCCCTCCCGAAGAGGAGTCGCAAGCCTTTTGTCGACACACGCAATCTGAAGGTAATCGAGCGCTTGCCGGGCTGGTCTGGTCGCTATTTCCATTCGCCAAGCATGACTTTTGCGCACTACGAGTTCGTGCGCGGCTCGTCCGTTCACGAGCACTGCCATCCTCAGGAAGAAGTTTGGAACGTGATCGAGGGCGAAATGGAGATGACCAACGACGGAGTGACGCAGATCGCGCGACCGGGAGTGGTGGGGATCGTGCCCAGGAATGTTCGCCCTTGGGTGAAGGCTCTGCGGGGACGGTCGGGCCCTGATTGTCGACTATCCGCTAAGGCGCGATTTTTCATTAGGCTCAATCGCAGGCACCTAGGGAGCCTTGACAATGAGCGCCTGAGGTCAAAACCCAGGTTATCGCTGAAGGCACCCCGTTCAGTTCTTTCCTGTCGGCTTCACGTCGCCCGGCTGGTTTCCTGAGATTCCTCTGACTTGGGACAAATACCGATCCGTCACCTGCCAGTTTTCATCTTTCTTCTGCCATAGATCAACGATGAAATAGTCGGTGGCGCGAGGTTTCCCGGCTTGTTGGACGGTCTCACCCAAAACGAAGCTCACGACCACCGTGCTGCTGTTCACAGCGCGCGCCGCCATCTGGCGGATGCGGAATGAATCTAGCTTCTCGGCCATGGCCTGCTGCAACCACTGCTCGCGCGGAACAGGCTCGCCGGGCGGGGTCGGCGTCCAGACCTGAAAATCGTCTGCCAGGAAACGGGTCAAGGTGGCCTGATCCTGCTGCTGGATCGCCTCCAGCCAACCCGCTTCCATCTGGGAGAAGAGCGCCACCAGGCGGGTGGTGGTGACAATTCGGCCGGGCGTCTGACGGGGTCCCTGATTCTGCGGGAGGGCGGCACAGCTGCCTAGAAAAACCATTACGGCGACGAATGGGATTTTCATTTTCTTGCAATCATCTCCCCAGGAAAAAGGCGGACGGCCCGAGGTTTGCTCCAGCTACCTGGTATAGAAAGTGCCACCCAGCCTCTGGTCGCAACCGCCGCCGCGGGCGTTCTCCCAGTTCATCTGGATCAACCAGTTGTGATTACCAAACGTCTCGTTGTAGGCGCCGTTCCCGATACCACCCGTGGTGGGGCCAAACTTCCACGCGCATTTGTCAGCGTTTTCTGCGCCCGAAGAGTCATACCAGGCGTTGAGGTCCGGGTCGGACGCAGTTTCTTCCGACTCGTGGGCCATGACGTTGGCCATGCCATCGGCGCCACTATCCCCGTTCGGACTGACAGTCTGCATCTCGCAGGCAGACGGACACCGGTCTGGGTTGCCCACGAACGAGTACTTGATGTCCGCGCCCGAGATGGTGCCACGGGTATGCCAGCCGCAGTACTGGGTACAGAAGCCTGAGGTCTCTCGAACGTCGGACGAAGTCAGCACGAAATAAACGCCATTCGTGTCTTTCGGCAACCGGCCGCTGCTGATCGCGCTGGATACGACCGCCTGCACGCCCGAATCGCTTAGCCGTGTTCCGTGCGAGTAGTTGTCGGTCGTGGAAGAGACCCGTGCGATGTTGCCGCTCACATTGTTGGTGTTGTCCCCGTAAGTGGTATTGATTTTCTCATAGCCCGATCCGCCGATGCCCCCTGAACCAAACAGCGACTCGAGCAACCCGACCGTTACCTGGCTGTCGGAAGGGCGCGGTCCATTCGTCCAGTTTCCGTACCATATGAAATAGACATTCACCGGATTGCCCGCCATCACCGGGCCGCCGTGGTAGTTGATGCCATTACCCTGTGTAACCGAATAGGGATCGACCGGCGGTGCCGTTGTGGATTCGACACCCCAGCCTTTGCCGGTGGGCACCACATGCTTGGCATCACGGGTTGTTTGCGCGCTTGCCAACGTCAGACAAGCAAGTACCAGCAGAAGAGTCCAAACCCCTTTCCGCATACGTCCTCCTGTTTGAAATTGGATATCCTCTCGAACCCCACGTCGAGAGCCGTGCATTCGCGAATTGGCGAGCGGCAACGAAATTCGGCTGTTCTATAGAAACGGGCACAAATCCGCGGATGACTTCACCCTAAACGGAGCGCGGGGGACGGTAGTATGGGGCAGAACTGACTGTCAATCCGGAATTCCTGGTAGGAAAGCCGCTGATTACCCGTAAGTCTTGCTTTTGATGTCCAACCTTTTAGAACGCAGCGCCAGAATTAGCCGTCACGATAATATAGACACAGCCCGAGTTTAGCTCGCGTTCCCAGACTCGCTGAAACTCATGATCAACGGTATGCGCGTGGCGGTGGTTATGCCCGCCTTTAATGCCGAAAAGACTCTGGAAGCCACCGTGGGAGAGCTTCCTGACCTGGTGGATATCCGCATCCTGGTGGACGACTACAGCTCGGATAAGACGGTGCAACTCGCCGAGCGGTTGGGCCTGCACGTTTACGTGCATGACAAGAATTACGGGTACGGCCGCAACCAACAGACCTGTTATCGCGAGGCCCTGGCGGCGGGGGCCGACGTCATCATCATGCTCCACCCCGACTACCAGTACACGCCGCTATTGGTTACAGCCATGGCCAGCATGGTGGCGAATGACGTTTACGATGTCGTGCTGGGCTCCCGCATTATCGGCGGACACGCGCTGCGTGGCGGTATGCCGTTTTACAAGTACGTTGCCAACCGCCTGCTGACCGCGTTCGAGAATCTGTTTCTCGGGGCCAAGCTTTCCGAATATCACACCGGCTACCGCGCCTTCAGCCGCAAGGTACTCACCGAGTTGCCTCTGCTGGAAAATTCCGATGATTTTGTTTTCGACAACCAGGTGTTGGCGCAATGTGTCTACTTCGGGTTTCGCATCGGCGAGGTGTCGTGTCCAACAAAATATTTTCAAGAGGCATCGTCCATCAACTTCCGCCGCAGCGTGAAGTATGGCTTGGGCGTAATCGCCACCGCGCTCGAATTCGTGCTCCAGAAATGGGGCTTAGTGCGGCTGCCCCGGTTCAGCGCGCAGGGGCGGAAGCTGGACCTCGGCTACTATGCCCGCAGCGCGATCAACGGGCGGGCTGGTTGATTTACGCAGCATCTCGGCTGTGCGACGCCGGATTGTTCGCGGATTGCGTCCGCTCAGGATTACGACCTGGGATTTCGACGCGTCTTCCACAATTTGCGCAGCAGGATCAGGTAGTCGAGTCCTACCTTCAGGCTGGCTTTGCTTCTGCCGGAGTGTCTCCGGCCAAAGGTGAACGGAACCTCGCGGGAGGACCGGATATCTCCGCGGACCAGGATCTCCAGGAGAATTTTGAAGCCCTGCGGCTGCAGGGCTCCGTCTTTTGTGCAGGAACGGCGCACCAGAAAAAACCCGGACATCGGGTCCTGCACCCGAATCCCGGGTTTCTGCAACGGCCAGGTCACCCAGATGGCGATTTGCGAGAGCAGGTGACGAAAGCGATTCCAATTCCTGCGGCTGCCCTGCGGAGCGTACCGGCTCGCAACCACGACATCTGTCCCAGATGTGAGTTCCTCCCACATTTGCGGCAATAATTCGGGCGGGTGCTGCAGGTCGGCATCAATCACGCCCAGGAACTCGGCATCCGTATTCTGCCAGCCATGAATCACCGCGCCCGCCAGGCCCCGCACGCCCTTGCGAACCAGCAATCGCACCCGCGGATCCTGGCCCGCAATCTCGCCGACGATCTCGTCTATCCCATCGCGGCTGTCATCATCGACTACAATCAACTCATAACATATCCCCAGCGGGGCGAGTGCGCGTCGGATGCGCTCGATCAAGGCACCGATGTTCCCGGACTCGTAGAGGGTTGGCACGATGAGCGCAAGCTTTTGAGACGACTCGGTCGCAGAGTCCGACAGTTGGCTGGAAGAAGGCATGTCGGGCATCGTTGAAGGCTCGGCAACGTTCATCAGAATAAGACAGCGATTCTAAAGGTTCGCGACTTGAAAAACTATCCTCGGGATGTGCCCATCCTTATCCTACTGGCATTCTGCGCCCTGATGGTGCACGGCTACCACCCCGGCGTCGAAGACGCAGAAATCTATCTCCCCGGAATTAAGAAGGCGCTGAATCCCGCGCTCTACCCACATAACTCCGCTTTCTTCGCTTCTCATGCCCACATGACGCTGTTTCCGAGTTTGATTGCCGGGTCCATTCGGATTTCAAACCTGCCAGTGGACTGGGCGCTGTTTCTTTGGCAGTGGTTCTCGATTTTTTTATTGCTGCTTGGCTGTTGGCATCTCGGCCGGCTGACGTTTCGCGACGCGCTGGCACGATGGGGCAGCGTGGCACTGATCGCGGCACTGCTAACCATTCCCGTCGCAGGCACCGCCCTCTACATCATGGACGAGTACCTGAGCACGCGCTCGTTGTCCACGCCCGCCGTACTATTCATCCTCATTAATGCCGTCGAGCGCAAGTTCGCGCGTGCGTTGCTCTGGATCATCTTTACCGTGCTGATTCATCCGCTGATGGCGGTGTTTGGCGTTGCCTACGTAGTTCTGTTTCTCTGGATGAATCGGCGACAACCGGAGACCTTGAGCAGTTCTCGCCTGGAGGCAACGAGCGCCCTGCTGTTGTTTCCTTTAGGCCTATTTCCGCCGATCACCGACGCTTACCGTGAAGTGCTTACAACGCGGCCCTACTTCTTTTTGCGCGAGTGGCGATGGTATGAGTGGCTGGGGATTTTCGCTCCTCTCGCACTGTTAGGGCTCATCCGCTGGCTTGCGCGCAGCCAGGACCTGCCGGTACTCGAAGCCATGTGCTCGGCGTCAGTTGTTTCTGGTCTCGTCTTCTTTTGTGTTTCTCTGACCATCACGATCCCGCAGCGCCTTGCCAACTTTGCCGAACTGCAACCCATGCGCGGTCTCCATCTGATCTACATTCTGTTGTTCGTCTTTCTTGGCGGACTTGTGGCTCAGTGGGTCCTCAGAGACCACATCTGGCGGTGGGCTGTATTGTTTCTGCCGCTCTCCTCTGGCATGTGGTACGCGCAGCGCCAACTGTTTCCCGCCACGCCGCACGTCGAATGGCCAGGAGCCAAGCCCAAGAACGACTGGGTCCAGGCATTCCTCTGGATTCGGCAGAACACGCCGCGCGAAGCTTACTTCGCGCTCGATCCTGATTACATGGCGCTGGCAGGGGAAGACCAACATGGCTTTCGTGCTATTGCCGAGCGCTCCCGTCTGGCAGACGTTGTGAAAGACAGTGGAGCGGTCACCATGTTCCCTGCTTTGGCCGAAACCTGGCGCCAGCAGGTCCGAGCTCAGCGGAGATGGAAAGACTTCCAGTTGTCTGACTTTCCCGGCCTGCAACAGAAGTTCGGGGTGGATTGGGTGGTGCTCCAGAGGCCCGGGGTGATGGGTCTCCCGTGCCCCTACCAAAACAACGCGGTATTAGTGTGTCGCCTGGAGTAGCTGCGCTTCGGGGGCACAAGGATTGTGTCCTTCCGGTGAGCCCGCGCAAATTCAGCGGCCGCTATTCTCGGTCTGGTCGACAGTCAGCGAATCCACTCTCCCAGTTCGCTGGGATCTGTCATTACGAGATAGTCAAAGTTCCCGGTGCCCAAACGGCGCTCGAGCTGGTTGACTATAGTCTGCACCTGTGTGGCGGTGTCATGGGGACCGGCGATATAGAAGGGCTTACCCTCATGCCCATACTCGAAATGGGTTGGGCAGGCCACCGCGTCTACATCGCCGAAGATCTGGCGTGCCACGAGATAATCAGCATGGGGGTTGAATCCTAGCTCACCTGCGTAGGCGACTCCGCCTTCCACCAGTTTCCTGAAGCAGGCCGGATGCATCGCCTCGAGCCTCTCCGACGTCGACCAACCGCTCAGGCGCTCGGCGTATTGAGGTTTGGTCGTGATGGTGAAAAAGGCATTCTTGACTCCCAGGCAGAACATGTCCAGCAGGAACACAGACAGGGCAATGCGCCCATCCGGCAGCGAGCGACTGAAAACCAAGTTACCCAGCCCCTGCTCGAACAGAACGGCAGGGACCAAACATTCATGGATCGGGGCATGAGCCACCCAGCGCATCTGCCAGGCCATTGCCGCTCGCGGAGGGGCGGGCGTTGCCTTCTGTCCCTGCTGCTTTTGCCGCTTGCGCGCCAGGTACTTCTGATATCGGGTTTCCGGTTTTGTCATGGTGGTGTCCCTCCGCGAACAGGCGCTATGCCATCTGCAAGGATAGGCCGCGCCGCTCGAGTGTGTCTCGCTAATTCCAAAGCATCCAGTCCTGAGGACTGCGGGATAGCTCGCCCGCGTGTCTGTGCACCTCGGTCAAATAGTCAAACGGATTAGCATAATGTAGTTCGCAAGTGTGAATGAGGCTCATGAACAGGGCCCCCGCCTCGCCAGCGGCGCCTGCCCCTTGACCCGCACCACCATTCCCGGTGTTCCCGGCTCATACAGCTTGCCTTTCTTGTACCCCGGGCAGCGATCGCCCTTCTCGCCCAGCCGTGGGATACTTGGCTCGTGTCGGCTCCGCCATACGCCTGCACCCGGTTGCGACCATGTCCAGGACTCCGCCTGGCCGAGGCTTGGTTTTTTTCCGGAGTGCGATCCGCCAGCAGCGCATCGGCGGAATCCCTTTCCGCCCAGGATTCCTGGCTGTCCACCTCGTTGTTCAGTACCTTGTCAGTTTTTTCCGTGCTCACTCCGAACAGGATCTGGCGAAGTCGCTGAATGGTGGTGTCCTTGTCCTCTACCAATTGGGTTAAATACGCCGGAGTATCCACGGCAGCTTTGAGCTGTTCATACTCTTTTGTCGACCGCGCCGGCCGAGCGCGCTCCACCAGTTGGTCCAGATCTTCCATGCTCAGTTCCAGTCGTGGTAGGGTTCATCCTATCGCGACTTCCTGCAAACGCCGACGAAAATCTGGGCACAAAGAATAACCCAGCACTTGCTTGATGGAGCGGTTCACCCCTTGATGGTGGACGTCATCTTTACCTCGCCCCGTGGTGGAGCCCAACAGAATCCAGTTGGCAGCGCGATAGCAGGTGCCGCGGAAGCGTGCCGGATCGATGAAGGTCTCCAAGAAGTAGAGGGGATGTCGGTACACGCGCTGCCAAGCTTCACTCAAGCTGCGCGCCATGCGCGCCAGAATGTGCGAAGCCAAGCCCGCCATGCACCCAGGGCAGAATCAGAAAGCGTGGGTTATAAGCCAGGAGGCGCAGGTTCTGGCACCGCGCTTGGGCCGACCAGCCGATAAAGCGATCGCGGCTACTCAGATGACGCGGAGCGGAGGACCAGGCCAAGCAAGCAATCGGTCGCTGCTGGGCATAGACCAAAAACTTAAGATGTTCGCCGACCGGCTGCACATGGCCCAAGTAGTGGTACTGCTGGAGCAGACTGTTGAACAGATCCTCCTCCGGTGTCCGCCGCACTTGGCGGAACTCAAGCGGCTGGATCTGATCCAGACGGGCGCAAAGCGGTTTGGTTTCGACTCGCACCAGGGCGGGCTGGCTGCGCTGGGCCAGCGGGTTGCGGGGAAAGCGGCGAACCGGCGGAAGCTCGATCAGCCTTGCGCGGTGCAGCTGCAACATCAATCCACGGCACACCATGTCGCGCAAGGCCCCATTAGGTTGCACCCAATTCCACGCATGACACAGTTTTCTGCGAGAGCTGGCGTCGACTCGCGCCCGGATGTTGGGCGATGAGTTGGCGAATGAAATTTACGTCGGCGTCGCTGACCGTTCGACGCCGATAGGTAAGCCGACCCTCCATGGCAGGCAAGGTAGCAGTTTCGCCGACGGAACCCAAGCCGGTTTTCGCTTACCGGGGTTAAATGCTTTCGATACCTTGATGAAACACGAACAGCCATCCCGAGAAAGGATCGGCTTCGAGCTGCTGCTTACAAATGCCCGCCAAGCCGTCTAACCGTTGCAAAAATCCACCGCCTCGACCGCCACCAGGATGCGCATTGGGGGAACGATTTGAATCATCGCGCGCTCCAGAATGGCGGGCGGGAGTAGACAGCTCGCTCACGGCCGCACCCGTCAACTCCATCTTCATCTTCATCTTCGCACCCCGCCCATTCTCCAATTCCAAGCTGCACTCGGGCAGGGTCGCCGAGCCGTACGGCCTCAGCTCGACAAACTTTGGCAGGAGGATCTGGGTCCTCGCCTCAGCGGCATCCGCCACCGGCAGATGCTCCTTCAACGAGTAATAGCTGAGGCGAAGCGTTCGCGCTGCGTGGTTCAAACCGTAATGCTGAGCCAATTTCGCGGCTGCTGACCACAGACTCTGCGTCAGCCGACACCGTCCCGGATGACGGCGACGCCATTGCTCGAAGCGCCGGCGAACTTGCTCGACCTGACCGCCAACAACTAGGTTATTCGTGGTTTGCATCAGCTGTCTTCTAAACACTTCATCGACAGCTGACGCTAACAGAATGGCTCAGTGGAATTCACGCAGGTTTACCCGAAGGACACCAGGGATACCACCCGCCGACACGTAGAGAGCGTCGATAAGGTAACGTTGCGCCTCAATTCGCTACCGTTTAGCATCTAATGCAGAATGGCGACTGCGAGTGCCAGCCCGCCCACCGAGCATCGTCCCACGCTGGTCCTGAGCGAGATTCTGAATTTCGCTTACGATACGTTCTGCAGCAACAAGATCAAGTTTCTGCTGACCTCCCTGGGGATGATGATCGGCACCGCCTCGCTCATCCTGGTCGTCACGATCGGCATGACTGGCAAGCAGTACGTCCTCAACCAGATTCAGGCCATCGGCGCCAACATGATTTATGCCGAGTACTCGGGCGGCGCCGACCGGATCACGCAGACCACTCCGGACCCCTTGACCATTGACGACTTGCACATGGTCCGCGAACAGGTCACTGGAATCGTGCACGCTTCGCCCGTGGTTCCCCTGGACGATCGCGTACCGGTTGGAGGCGGCAAGGAGCGCGATATCCGCGTACTGGGAGTTGATCCGGAATATCGTCTGGTGAGGAATCTCGTAATCATTTCCGGACGTTATTTCGACGAGGAGGATGCGCAGGCCCGCAGCAAGGTCGGAGTCATTACCAACAAGTTGGCCGAGGAGCTCTATGGTTCGACGGACGCCGCGGTAGGCCAAGTGCTGAAGCTCAGTAGTCTCCCCTTCACGGTGATCGGCACGTTCAAAGAGGGAGTGGAAACCTTCGGCCAGTCCGAGGTCCAGAACAACACCATGATCATTCCCTACACCGTGAGCCGTTATTTCACGAATACGCCCACGGTCCGGCTTATGTACTTCTCGGTAGCCGATCCCAGCATGGTGGTGTCAGCGACAGAACAAATCAAACGGGTTTTGCAATCCCGCCACCGTCCGGAATCTGTGTACAACGTGCAGAACCTCACGCAACTGCTGGTGGTAGCAGGCAAGACTGCCAACGCGCTGACCGTGGTTCTGCTGGCGATTGCCTTGGTGGTGTTGCTGGTGAGCGGCATCGGCATCATGAACATCATGCTGGCGACGGTGAGCGCCCGCATTCGCGAGATTGGGATTCGAAAAGCGATTGGAGCGACCAGACGCGAGATCAAATTTCAGTTCCTGTCCGAGGCCATCCTCATATCGCTGTTCGGCGGAATTATAGGGATTATCATCGGCCTCGCCTTGCCGTTCTCGGTACGCTTCTTCACAACATATCGTCTTCCAATCTCTGGCTGGTCGGCGATCATCGCACTCGTGGTGTCGTCAACGGTGGGAATCTTGTTTGGGACAATGCCTGCGTCTCGTGCAGCCCGACTGGATCCGGTAGAAAGCCTGCGCTACGAGTAGACCTTCAGGCTCTAACTCTTACTAACATGGCATCATCCCGGCGCCCAGCCGGCGAAGATCGGGCCTGCACCACCGGCAGACACTGCGGTTTACAGAATTTTCTTCCCGAACGCTGAGAGTGTAAGTTCGACCGCCAAGACTGCAGTTCGGTTGTGCTCATCGATGACCGGATTCACTTCCACGATCTCGAAGCTGAGCATCCGCCCGTGATCCGCAATGATCTCCATTGCCAGGTGGGCCTCCCGATAGGTCGCTCCGCCACGCACTGGTGTCCCGACGCCCGGGGCATCCTCGGGATCGATCCAGTCCATATCGAGCGACACGTGATAGCCGGCGGTGCCTCGGCCCGCCATGCGCAGAGCGTCTTCCATGACCGCTCGCATTCCGCGCTCGTCAATGTCGCGCATGGTAAAGACTTCCACGCCCGCCCGGCGGATGTGCTCCTTCTCGATGCCATCAATATCGCGCACACCCACGAGCACACAATTGTCGGGGTTCACCTTGGGTGAGAAGTTAAAAATATTAGAAAGCTCCGGAGGTCCGAGCCCCATGATAGCCGCCAGCGGCATGCCGTGCACGTTGCCGCTGGGGGAGGAATCGGGGGTGTTGATATCGCTGTGGGCATCGATCCAGATCAGGCCGATCTTCTGCTCCTGACGACGGTAGAACTCCGCCACGCCGGCCACAGTCCCAGCCGCAACGGAATGATCTCCACCCAGCACGATAGGAACTTTGCCGGCTTCCAGAGTCTTCAGCACGAGCTCGGCGTGCTTGGTGCAGGTGGCGGTAATCTCCTTCAGATATTTTGCCCGAGGGTCGCCTTCTTTTTTCTGCTCAGCGATGGCTACCGAGACATTGCCGGCATCTTCGACGACATGTCCCAACGCTTCCAGGCGCGCTTCCAGTCCCGCAACCCGCACCGCCGAAGGGCCCATGTCCACGCCTCGACGTGATTGACCTAAATCGAGCGGAACGCCGATAACACGAATCTTCCGGGGACTGATGCTAGTGAAGGGCGTGGTGGTGGTGGTCATGCTGTTTGCTGGTCCAGCGAAAAGCTTTTAATCGCAGAGTTGGCGGAGACTGCAGAGTCAGGAAATTCATCCCCAATTCGTAGAATTCCGTGCTTCAGAAGGGAGGCATGAGAGTTCAGACATGATCGCATTCGGCCGCTCGCGCTCGTTCATGGCTCCCGCCGAATTCTTCTCTGCGAACTCAGCGAACCCTGCGGTTAAATATTCTCTATGGATACAACCGATGCAGCATCCGCGGGAAAGGAATCGTCTCCCGTACATGCTCCAATCCGCAGATCCAGGCTACGGCTCGCTCGATGCCCATGCCGAAGCCGCCATGCGGCACGCTACCGTACTTGCGCAAGTCGAGATACCACTTAAATGCTGACTCCGGCAAATTATGTTCGCGGATACGTTTTACCAGAAGGTCATACGACGCCATACGTTGTGATCCCCCGATAATCTCGCCGTAGCCTTCGGGCGCGAGCACGTCCACGCATAGGGCCAACTCGGGCCGTCGCGGATCAGGCTCCATGTAGAACGCCTTCACGGTGGCCGGATAGCGGTGCACCATAACGGGCTTTTCGAACTGGGAGGAAAGATAAGTCTCATCGGGCGACCCTAAATCGCCACCCCATTCGAATCGGTTCTCGACGGCTCCCTTGGCGTGCCCTTCCTGCAGCATCTTCACAGCATCGTCGTACGTGATTCGCGGAAAAGGCGGGGCAATTTTCTCCAGCTTCGAAACATCCCGTCCGATGATTTCCAGATCGGCGCGCCGCCGCTCCAGGCAGCGCTTCACGAGAAACGAAATGAGTCCCTCGGCGAGGTCCATAAGGTCGTCCAGGGTCGCGTAGGCGACTTCCGGTTCGACCATCCAGAACTCGGTCAGGTGGCGCCGGGTCTTGGATTTCTCCGCGCGAAATGTCGGACCAAACGAATACACCTTGCCCAGAGCCATCGCCGTAGCTTCGATGTAAAGCTGTCCTGACTGGGTGAGGTAGGCCTGTTCTTCGAAGTAGTCGACGGGAAAAAGTGTAGTGGTTCCTTCGCAAGCTGCCGGAGTCAGAATGGGAGGATCGGTCAAGGTAAATCCGCGCTCATCGAAGAAGCCGCGCGCCGCCTTGATAATCTCTGCTCGCACCCGCAGGATCGCGGCCTGCCGCGGAGAACGCAGCCACAAATGGCGGTGCTCCATCAGAAAATCGACGCCATGCTCTTTGGGAGTAATGGGATAAGGATCTGCTTCCGATACCCGCTGTAAGACTTGCACATTGCCGACGTCGAGTTCATATCCGCCGGGTGCACGTTTGTCAGCCCGCACCTTGCCCCCGACGATGACGCTCGACTCCTGGGTCAGACCCTTGACCGCATCAAAGATTTCCGGCGACACAGCGTTCTTCGCAACGACTCCCTGAATTAATCCGGAGCCGTCGCGAAAAATCGGAAAGAGCAGCTTGCCGCTCTCGCGCAAATTGTAGAGCCAACCACGAAGCGTGACGGTCTCGCCTTCGTGTCGCCCCACTTCGGCTATGGTTGTGATCGGTGCTTGCGTCGTTGTGGTTGAGTCCATAAATTAAAAACCATTTGCCGCCGAGCACGCCGAGAGCGCCGAGGAAAGCGTTCGGCCCGGCGCACTCGGCGGTCAATTCTTTTCCAAGCTAGCGAAAGCATCCCCCATGCGCTCGATGGGATTGACTTTCTCATCCGCCTCGATTTCCAGCAGCATGGGCGGAGTATGCGGAGCCGACCGCAGCATCTGCATGGCTTCGGTCCAATTAATGCTCCCCTTGCCGGGCCAAAGGTGGGAGTCTTTATCCTTGGCGTTGTCATGCAAGTGAGTAGACCGGATGTGGTCTTTCAGAATCTCAAACGCCTCCGCCACATTGCTCATGATGTGCGCATGCCCGATATCGAAGCACACACCGACGTCATCAAAATGGGACGTCTGAATGAACCCCACCAGCCTGTCGGGCGTCGACATCTCGTTGGGAATGTTCTCCAGCAAGATGCGTACTCCCAACGGTTTGGCAAAAGCCCGCAGGTGCTCGATTGAAGTCATAGCCGCTTCAAATTTGCGATCGTCAAAGCCTTCGTTGCCAGTTCCCAAATGCTGCACCAGGTAGCGAAAGGGAATCTGTTCGGCAATCTCCAGCGCCCGCTTGATCTCGTCCATGGCTTCGATGCGGGCTGCCCGGTCGGTGGAGGTCACGTTGATGGGCGGAGCCCCGGTGCGTCCCCACTCATAATCGGCGAACATGGGCGAATGCACCGAGTGCAGCGGCACTCCGCTGGTGCGGAACCACTCGGCAATTTCGCGCACATGCTGTTTGCGGTTGGCATAGTCCAGGTGCTGGCGCGCCGCAAAAATTTCGACGGCCTGCGCACCGCCGCGTGCCAGCCCATCCAGCAACCCAGGATGCAACCGCTCTTTCACATAAACGTAAGTCGACATCGCCCGCAACATTAGTAGCCGACCGCCTTTCCGTTATTGCGTCCATCGCTGGCGCCCAGCCGCTCGCCAGTATTCAAGTCCACCCGAATACACTCGCCGTCTCCCCACAGATGTCTTACCACCAGCTTGTGTCCCTTAGCCTCGAGCAGGCGTCTGGTGTCGGGCGAGATCTGGTCTTCTAATAAAAGAATGTCCGGAAGCCACTGGTGGTGGAAGCGCGGCGCGTTCACCGCCTCCTGGATGTCCAGCCCAAAATCCACGACGCCGATCAAGATGTTGGCCACCGTAGTAATAATGGTAGGGCCGCCCGGAGACCCCAGAACCAGGAACAGCTTGCCGTCTTTCAGGACGATCGTGGGCGTCATCGCCGACAAAGGCCGCTTGCCCGGCCCAATCGCATTCGCCGCTCCCTGGATTAAACCATAAGCGTTGGGTACTCCCTGCTTGGAAGAGAAATCGTCCATTTCATCATTGAGAAGAAAGCCCAAGGCTGTGACCCGCGAGCCGAAGCTGTCATTCAAAGTGGTCGTGACCGCAACCGCGTTTCCTTCAGGATCAATCACTGAATAATGAGTCGTGTTCTCCGGCTCGGGCCCGCTCCACGGTTGAAGATTCAGCTTTGCGTAGCGCTCCAGTTCGTTGAAGATTACCGGCCGCTTCAGATCTTTGCTCAGGCTGGCTCGCTCCGGGTTGATCGACTCGCGCCAGGCCACGCCATACTTTTTGTCGATAAGCTGGGCCACCGGAATCTTCGAAAAGTCAGGATCTCCCAGGAACTCGGCGCGGTCGAAAAACGCCCTTCGGAAGGCTTCGGAAATGAGATGAATGGCCGCCGCCGAGCGGTTTCCATATTTGCTCAGATCGTAACCTTCGAGGATGTTCAGGATCTCCATCAAGGCAACCCCGCCCGAAGAAGGAGGCGGCGCGCTGATGATGTCATATTCCCGATAGCTGCCCCGGATCGGCTCGCGCTCCTTTACTTCGTAGTTGGCGAGGTCTTCGGCGGCAATCAGGCCCCCTCCCTTTTGAATCGCGACGGCAATCTCCTTCGCCATGGCCCCGTGATAAAAGTCATCGGGATTCTTCTCAATCCGCTCCAGGGTTTGAGCCAGGTCGGGTTGGCGAAAGACCTCACCCGCCTCGTAGTAGTTCCCGTTCCGCTGAAAGATGCGGCGTGATTCTGGAAACTTGGCGAGGTCCTCATCGTGAAGGTCCTGCGCGTCCTCCCAGGCCAAGAAAAAGCCATCGCGCGCCAGCCGGATGGCAGGGGCCATCACCCGCTCGAGCGTGAGCTTGCCATATTTCTTTTCGGCATAGACCATTCCGGCGACCGAGCCCGGTACACCAATTGCTTTGAAGCCTACTAAGCTCACCTTTGGGATTACATTGCCCTGGAGGTCGAGATACATATCAGCGCTTGCCCGGGCAGGAGCTTTTTCGCGATAGTCGATGAAGTGCGTATTCCCGTCGGCAAGGCGGAGGAGCATGAACCCCCCGCCGCCAAGGTTTCCCGCCTGAGGATGGACGACAGCCAGCGCAAATCCGGCAGCCACAGCAGCATCCACCGCATTGCCTCCCGCCCGCATCATCTCCAAGCCCGCCCGGGAAGCCAGTTCGTGAACACTGGCCACCATGGCATGCGGGGCGTGTACCGGCCGCATAGCCGCCGCCCAGGTAGCGGGCACACTCGCCAGCAGAGCCGCAAAGAGCAGCCAGATCAGGAACTTGCGATGGTTTCGCATGAACTCAGAAATGGGGAGGGACGAAGCACCCCGTCCATATATATATTCAGGCTCGAAAGCCAAGGCCTTGGACAGACTTCTGAGGCTAGCCCAGCGCAGCAGGGACAGTCAAATAGAGAAGCTGGACGGGCGAACTGGCGCTCGGCCCGACCGCCAGGGGCGGCGGTGGCTTACGTCTTTTTGGCTCGGCGTGCTCTGCGATCTCGGCGGCGAATGATTTTTGCCTTCGCCGCCACCACCTCGTAAGAGGCCGCAATGAGTTCCCGAATCTGCTGATCAGGCAAGGAATCCAGTTGCTCCAGAGCGACCCAGTGGTACCGGCCAACATAGGGCGCTGGGCGCACGCCTTCCAGTTCAATCAGTTCCGCAAAGCGCTCCGGGGCACATTTGAGCGACAGCCGCGTTTCGGAGCCGACGTCGAGGCTCAACAGGGTGAAGATCTTCTCGCCCACCTTGAAGCATAGGGTCTCGCCCCACTGAAGCTTTTCCTTGGTGTGGGGAAACGAAAGGCAGTACCGTCGAATTGAGTCCACATCCATCAAAAAAGCAGTTCACGGCCGAGAGCAGCGAGGTCACACCGGCCGGTTCAATTACACAATTACACAATTACCTATTTTCCTAGACCTGCTCTCTCGCCTCGCCCAAGGTCACATCCACATCCATCTTCTTTTTGCCGCGATACACCGTCACGCGGACCGTGTCTCCCGCCCGGTGATTGTTCATGATTTGTGAGAGAGTCTGTTGATCTTCGACGCGCTGACCGTCAATGGCGGTGATCAAATCGCCGCCAATCGTGATCGGGATATTTCCCAACATCGCCCGCTCGCTGCCGCCGCGCAGGCCTGCGCGTTCGGCGGCTCCCCCGGGCACGACCTGCACAATCAGCAGCCCATAGTCGGCGGCAAGGCCCATCTCATTCGCCAGTTCCGGATCGATGGGGATGGTTCGGACTCCCAGGGCCGGGCGCCGCACCCGCCCCAGCGTGACCAGGTCACTGAGCACGGCCTTGGCAGTATTGATGGGAATGGCAAAGCCGATTCCGGCGCTTTGGCCCACGCTGGAAGCGATCATGGTATTAATCCCAATCACTTCCCCGTGCGAATTCATCAAGGGACCACCGGAATTGCCGGGATTGATGGCCGCGTCGGTCTGGATAGCCTCGTCAATCGTCATGCCATCCGGCTCCCGCACGGAACGAATCGAACTCACAATTCCTGTGGTGAGGGTCCCGCTCAACCCAAACGGGTTACCGATCGCATAGACCTTCTGTCCGACTTGGAGATTGCGCGAGTCGCCCAGCACCGCCGAGGTCAGATTGGGAGCCTCAATCTGAACGATGGCCAGATCGTGCGAACGGTCTGTACCCACCACTTTCGCGCGATACTTCTTGCGATTGTGGAGGGTGACCTCGACGCGCTGCGCGTCGGCAATAACGTGATAGTTGGTCAGGATGTGGCCTTCCTTGTCGATAACGAACCCCGACCCTTGGCCTTCCTGCGGAACCAGCCCGTAAAAGAAATCAAAAGTCACGGCTCGCGAGGTGATATTAACTACCGCGGGGATGTTCTTGCGATAGACGCTAATGTTGTTCTGTTCTTCGCTATCGAGCGCTTCGTTGCTCGCAGCCTCGGTAATCTGGACCTTGTGGGGACGCCCAAACCACTCAACAGCCTGGAACCCGTTTGGCCGGTAAGTCGTGAAGTAAAAGAAGGCTCCCGCCAGCACCACAGCAATTAGGATTGGTCGTATTAGTCTCATGGCAGTTCTCGGTTCCCAGTTCTCAGTTTTCGGTTGTCGGGTCTCAGGTCCCAGTCCTCTCTGCTTCCTGACGAAGCTTGGAATACACCGTCGCGACCTGGCGGCGAGTTTCATCCAGTGAACCGGAGTTATCTATCACAAAATCGGCCGCTTTGATTTTTTCTTCATCCGGCAGCTGCGCCGCCATGCGTCGCGTGACTTCTTGCCGGGCAGTGTCTTCATCGACTCCAAGTCGGCTCGCCCAGTGCTGAGCCCTCTGCTCCGGCCGACAAGTGACGACCACCAGGCGGTCGAAGCGCTTGCCGGCTCCGGCCTCGAGAATCAAGGCCGCTTCCACCATCGCGATTCCGTGCGGATCTTTCCTGCCCTCGGCTTCCATCCATTCCTCCTGTCGTTGGATTACGGCGGGATGGACGATCCGGTTCAACTGTTGGACGCGCGAAGGGACCTTCCCGTTAGGCGAGCCGAATGCCGCTTCCGCCAGCTTGGCCCGATTCACCGTGCCGTCGCCATTCAAGATTCCCGCCCCGAAGTGGCGAACTACTTCGCCGTAGACCGCTTCCCCGGGTTCGAGCAGCTGGTGCGCGATCTGGTCGGCCTGTACAACGTGAGCCCCCAGGGCTTGGAACATCTCGCCCACCACGGACTTGCCGGAAGCAATCCCACCCGTCAGCCCAACTTTCAGCAAGGCTTCCTCATAGCTTGGATTGTCCGCTCCCCGATTGCCAATTTCCAATTGCCAAATGAATGGTCAAGTTGCGATAGATTGAAAATCCTTGCGCGGCGCCGTCGGCGAGGACATCAAACTTTGGACAGCTCCTGAATTCCTGCCCCTCGCCGCAGGTTCGCCGCCTTGACGGTGTTGACCATCAGCATGGCAATCGTTAAGGGCCCGACCCCTCCTGGCACGGGAGTAATAGCGCCGGCCACTTCTACCACTCGAGGGTGCACATCCCCCATTAACGTGCTGCCGTTCTTGGTGAAACTGTGTTCCCGCTTCTTATTTCCTCGAAAGAACTTGTCGAATTCCCTGCGGTCGGTAACCTGGTTCGCCCCTACATCAATGACCGACGCCCCGGGTTTGACGTATTCCTGAGTGATCATGCCGGCGCGTCCGACGGCGACCACCAGAATGTCGGCCCGCCGACAGATAGAAGCGAGATTGCGCGTCTTGGAATGGCAGACCGTCACGGTCGCGTTGTTGTTGAGCAACAGCATCGCGGTGGGTTTTCCCACGATTTGGCTGCGTCCTACCACCACCGCCTCCTGTCCGGCAATCGGGATACGGCTGCGCTTGAGAATCTCAAGGATCCCCGCGGGAGTACAGGGCACCAGCCCCGGCAGTTGCGTCGACAGGAAACCCACGTTCATAGGATGAAAGCCGTCTACATCCTTCGCCGGATCAATGGTAATCAGCACCTGCTTCATGTCCACCTGAGAAGGCAACGGCAGCTGCACGAGAATTCCATCAATCTCGTCGCGCTGGTTTAACTGATTTATTAAAGCCACCAAGTCTCGATTCGAGACTGCCTGGGGAGGCGCATGGGTTTCGCTGTGAATGCCGATCTCTTCACACGCCTTTACTTTTTGTCGAACATAAACCGCCGAGGCCGGGTTGCTTCCCACCAGCACCACGGCTAAGCCGGGCCGTACGCCTGCCGCGCGCAGCCCCTGGATTTCCACCGTAACTTCCGCTCGGATTTCGGCAGCGATTTTCTTGCCGTCCAGGATAATGGCGGGCATCCGGCCTCGTTGGAACCAGGAACAATCGAGTGGACGATTTTAGCGCAAGCTGGGCTGAGACTGCTTGAGACACCCCGTCACGAAATGAGAAAAGCACCTAGCGCTGGGGCTCAATTCCCCAATTGACGAATTTGCACCCTGCGCAGCGCACATTTTTCCCAATTCCACCCGCGCCCCGGCCTTGAGCAGCGGTGTTTTTCCCAGCTAAGGTTTTTAGGCGTAGAATCTCGGAGATGATTGACAAGGAACTACTGGAAATCCTGGTCTGCCCAGTCTGCAAAAAGCCGCTGATAGTGAAGGGCGAGAGCCTGAAGTGCGGCCAGTGTCGGCGAGTCTACCCCATCAAGGACAATATTCCGGTCATGCTGGTCGACGAAGCCACCACCGACCCCACCTAAGTCAGCTTTTTTAGCGCCATTCCTTGGCGCAGCACCGGTCTTCGCGTCCTAAATTGACATAAAGTGTCAAGCGGTTAGACACCTCGGCGCCCTTGCTGCTACCTCCTTTGACAAAAAGGTTGCCTGCAACTCTCCAAAGACATTGGGGTTACTAACAATAGAAAGCGTTTCCGAGAAGCTGGCGGATTAGATGGTAGGTGCGGCAACTGAATTGCATGCAACGAACGTGGCACCTGCTGAGTCTAATACTCAACGGAAGGCTAGAGGTCGGAGGTGATGACGGCCATGAAAGAGAGATTCTCCACTACCGAATTAACGGCATTACGGAATGATCTCCTGCAAGGTGGGATGATCGATTCCCGCGAGGCCGCTGAGCTGTTGCAGGTGTTTCTGATGGGTCGAGGCTACGGGGTGTCGCCACAGGCGGCCCTGGACGCTGCCTTCCGGGTAGAGAGCGCAGGTTGCTCCATGCCGATCCTCCAACAGGAGCTCGAGAATCTGGCGCTGGTGATGTAACAAGATCTTCCGGGGTCCTCAAACCAAGTCGCACCCCGAAAGCAGTAGCAACAAGAAAAGCCGGGCCAACCAGCCCGGCATTGTTGTTTTTGTGACCCAATTCTGCACGTTGAATATTCGTTAGGGGCGCCCTCGATCTGGCCTCTGGAGCGCAATTGCTCTTGTCAAGCCCGGGCGGGGGTTCTCAGTTTTCGCCCGCCTTATCTGGACGAAAGTCGCTCCCGCCTGAGCGGTTCCTGCACAGTCACAAACTCCCAAAAGCGCTCCGCGTCGAAGCGTCCGGAAACGACGAAATTCTTAAGGAATTCCGCGACCCGTGAACTGGGACGAAAAGGTGAGTACTCCCAAATATCCGCAAAAACCTGCGAAAAGCGTTCCTGGTCCTTCATAAGGCACCTAGACGTGTGTGGCGCTGATTTATGGGGGCAAAACTACGCTGGCAACATCCGGTTGGGAATGGCACGAGCGTGCCAGAACACATGAATTCTCCGGTACAGGCTGCCAGAGTTTCGGGTGATGATGGAAGCACAACCGCTCGGACGATGTTCCTTCGGAACCAGAGCGGCGATTGACGTAATCTCCCTGCCCGTCCACACTGAGAGTCATGAGTAAGTTGCGGGTCGGTGTCCTGTTCGGCGGCCGAAGTGGCGAGCACGAAGTCTCGCTCCTGTCAGCCGCCTCCGTTCTCAACGCAATCGACAAGAACAAATACGACGTGGTGCCGATCGGCATCACCAAGCAAGGCCGCTGGCTGACCGCCGGCGCCGCCGAGCGCCTGTTGCACGGCAAGCCCGCCGACGATGCGCGCCATCTCAGGGCCGGCGATCCCGACGCGACGCCTGGCGCCGCGCTGTTGGCTAAGGGGGAGGCGGTGGTCGTCCCGCCCGAACCCATACATCGGCAAGGAGGCGGACTTGTACCCTTCGAAGGTCCGGCGCTCGCCCGTCGCGCGACAGACCGTGCCATCAACGTGGACATCATATTTCCGGTCCTGCACGGCACCTTTGGAGAGGACGGCACAATCCAGGGCCTGCTCGAACTCGCGGACATCCCGTACGTAGGAGCCGGCGTACTCGGCTCGGCTGCCGGCATGGACAAAGACATCATGAAGTCGCTGTTTCGCGCCGCCGGGCTGCCGATCGTGAAGCACGTTACGTTTTTACGCGCCGCATGGGAGGCCGATACCAAGGGAATCCAGAAGCTGGTGGAAAGCAAGCTGACCTATCCGGTATTTGTGAAGCCCGCAAACCTGGGCTCCTCGGTAGGCATCACCAAGGCGCACAATCGCAGCGAGCTGGGACCCTGCGTTCAGGAAGCGGCGAAATTCGACCGCAAGATCATCGTTGAGCAGGGGGTGGGCGGCAAGAAGCAGAAAGCCCGCGAAATTGAGTGCTCGGTGCTGGGCAATGACAAGCCGGAAGCGTCGGTACCGGGAGAAATTGTTCCTGGTAAAGAGTTCTACGATTACACCGCCAAATACCTGGACGAAGGCTCGCAGTTGATCATCCCTGCCAAGCTGACCAAGTCAGAAACCAAGAAGGTGCGAGAACTGGCGATTGCCGCTTTTCAGGCCGTGGACTGCTCCGGGCTGGCGCGAGTGGATTTCCTGATGGATCCTAAGACCCGCAAGATCTACGTCAACGAGATCAACACCATGCCGGGCTTCACGGCGATCAGCATGTATCCCAAGCTGTGGGGGGCGACCGGCCTCTCCTATTCCGACCTGATTGACCGCCTGGTCCAGCTGGGCCTCGACCGCCATGAAGAGAAAAGGAGGAACCAGTACGGGCGCTAGGAAAGGGCCGACCAACCGGATCCTGCAATCCGGATTAGTTCGGTTTTGCCGCCTGTTTCTTATGCGGACTCCGGCTGTTCGGACAGAGGTAGCATTGCCTACATGCGCGACCTGGCTTTGATTTTTCTGCTCCTGGTCAGTCAAGCTGCGTTTACGTAAAGCAATACAACAAGAGCATCGCGGTCATTGAATCGGCCTGATGTGCCCGCGATAGAGAAGAATGCCTGTCCATTCGAAGGGTGTACGTCGGAGAGTGGAAAGTCATCGCCGATACGGTCCTCTTCAACTCCTGGGAATCAAATCGCACCGCGATCAGGAGGATGCTGAAGGGACAGAAAGTTGCAGGCTTGAGGGGAGTGCACACAACAAAAAAACGGCGTAATTCGAGTTCTGAAAGGGATCCCTGAGCTGTCACTGCGTGCAGGTGACATCATCTTGACGATACATGTACCACGGTGAAGGATTTGCTGATGTCTGGGCAAATGGGCACTGGATGAAAAACACGGACTGCACCTTTGTGGCAGACAGACAAGGCAGTCGGCGGATGTCTCCGGTGCTGTTACGCAGTCGTTGAAGAGGATGGCGTCAAAGAATGGTGGGGCAAGGTGCGGACCATGTCCGGCAAGATCGGAGGGGCAAAGGTAGACGAGAATTTTGATGGCCTAGATTCTCTGGCCCTCACGACTGCTGACATGAAGCTGGTAGCTAGAGCAGTGCTCGCGGCGTGGTCTGAAGTTGGATACGACGAATTGAAAACTTCGCTACGCCCGGTACAGATTCCGTACAGATCAGACAGATCAGATTCTCCGCAGATCAGATTTTCCGTTGTTGACATCATACCCACCTCCTAGGTACCATCATCATCACAAGTTTGCTCGTTTTGAGCAGACCTGGATTTCATGAAGAGTGGCTGAGGGACGAGCCCTGCGAAGCCACGACAACCGGATCGGGATCATATATCCCGGTCGTCCGGTGTCAACTCTCGCCCGGTAGCGGGGAACATGAGATTCGGGGTGCAAGCCGTAAGCACTTCGCAGCCTCTTTTCCTTATTCCGGGAAAAGAGGTTTCCCTTTTTAAGGACTCTCTTTTCCGGGCTCGTCCTCAGTTACTCGCGAAAGAGTAGCTGATGAGCACCTCCTACGAACTGCGCTGCCGCGAGTGCGGCAAATTGTGGGGTAACCAGCCGCGCTCGATCTGCGAAGGCTGCTTCTCTCCACTCGAAGTTACCTATGACTACGACGGCCTGCGCGCCAGAATTTCGCGCGAGCAGATTGCCCGGCGCCCGCCCAACATGTGGCGCTATGCCGAACTGCTACCGCTGCCAAAGGATTTCCACCCGTCATTGCCGACCGGATTTACGCCGCTGATCAGCGCGCCGCATCTGGCGAAAGAACTGGGCGCAAAGCGGCTCTCGATCAAGAACGACGCGGTCTGCCTGCCGACTTTGAGCTTCAAGGACCGGGTAGTCGCGGTCGCGCTTGCCCAGGCCCGCAGCTTTGGATTCGATACGGTCGCCTGCTCCTCGACCGGCAATCTGGCCAATGCCGTGGCCGCTCAGGCTGCGCGAGAAGGGTTCAAGGCCTGGATCTTTGTTCCTGCCGATCTTGAGCCGGCCAAGGTGCTCGGCACCCAGGTCTACGGAGCTCAGCTGGTGCGCATCGCCGGCAGTTACGATCAAGTCAATCGCCTCTGCTCGCAGATCGCCGACGAGCATCGCTGGGGCTTTGTGAACGTCAACCTGCGTCCGTATTACGCCGAGGGCTCAAAAACAGTAGGCTTTGAAATCGCCGAACAACTTGGCTGGCGTTTGCCGGATAACGTAGTAGTACCCATGGCCGGCGGCTCGCTAATCACAAAGATCAAGAAAGCTTTTGACGAGCTGATCACGCTTGGCCTGGTCGAGAAGAAGCAGGTTAGGTTCTTCGGGGCTCAGGCGACAGGATGTTCGCCAATCTCGACGGCAGTGAAGGGAGCCCAGGAAGAAATTCTGCCGCAGAGACCCTCGACAATTGCCCGCTCGCTTGCTATCGGCAATCCCGCCGACGGGCACTATGCGATTCGGGCGATCACCGGCAGCGGAGGCTGGTCCGAAGATGTCTCCGATCCCGAGATCGTCGAATCCATCCAGCTGCTTGCGGAAAGGGAAGGCATCTTCACCGAAACCGCGGGCGGAGTCACGGTCGGCACGGCTCGCAAACTCTACCAGCAAGGCCGCATTGCGCCCGACGAGACTACCGTCTTGTGCATCACCGGCAACGGGCTGAAGACGACCGACGCGCTGGTTGGCCACTACGAAGCGGAAGAACCGATCGCGCCCAAGATCACCGCTTTTGAAACCTTTTTGCAGAACGCGCTGGAAGTTCCAGCGCCCGTGGAGGCATCCGCATGAGCATCAGAGTACAAATCCCCAGTGCATTGCGGCGTCATACCGCCGGAGTCGGACAGGTGGAATGTAGCGCATCCAATCTCGGAGAACTGTTCTCCGCCTTGGACGAAAAATTTCCCGACCTTAAACCGCACTTGCGCGACGAGACCGGCCAGGTGCGCCGCTTCCTGAATATTTATGTGAACGAGGAAGACATCCGATTCCTGGGTGGCCCGAGCTACGCATTCCAGGATGGAGATGAGGTGCTGTTGGTGCCGTCGATCGCAGGCGGCTGTAACTAGGGGGCGAGCCCCGTTCTAGCAGAAAAGATATGTCTGTTCGGCACTACAAACTCGGTCTGCTCGGTTGCGGGACGGTCGGCCAGGGTCTGGTCGAACTCGTTGCGCGCAATCGCGCGTTGATCCGCGAGCGCGCCGGCATTGACCTGCGCTTCACGCAAATTCTCGTGCGCGATCCGGGCAAGAAGCGTCCCGGAGTTGATTACGACCTCCTGACCACCCACCCCGAAAAGGTGATCAACAACGGATGCGATATGGTGGTCGAGTTAGTTGGAGGTCTGGAACCAGCCCGAACTTTTATCCGGCATGCGCTATCCAATCGCAAACATGTTGTCACGGCAAACAAGGCACTGCTCGCGGCTGATGGCATGGCCCTACTCAGAGCTGCTGCCGAGCAGCGTGTGCAGTTTGGTTTCGAAGCCAGCGTGTGCGGGGGCATCCCGATTGTCCGTGCCCTCGAGGGCGGCCTGGTTGGCAACCACATCGAAAGCATCACCGGAATTCTGAACGGCACCTGCAACTACATTCTCACACGCATGAGCGAAGCCGGGGTGAGCCTTGAAGAAGCTCTGAAGAAAGCGCAAGCCGAGGGCTTCGCCGAAGCCGATCCCACGTTGGATGTTGACGGCTACGATGCTGCCCAGAAACTTAAAATCCTCTCCGAGCTTGCCTTCGGCGGCGCCCTGCCGCCCGACTCGGTCGAGGTGGAAGGCATTCGCAACATCACCGCTGAGGATGTAGAAGCCGCACGCAAGTGGGGCTACACGATCAAACAGGTCGCTCACGCGCAGTCCGATACGCAAGCCGTTTCTCTGCGTGTCCACCCCGTACTTCTTCCCAACAACCACCCGCTTGCTTCGGTTCGCGACGAAAATAATGCGGTTCTGGTCAAAGGCGATGCTGTGGGCGAGATCTTTTTCCACGGCAAAGGCGCGGGTTCCTTGCCCAGCGCCAGTGCGGTTCTATCCGACATCGTAGAAATCGCGAGCCGCCGAAGAGCCTTCCCACGCATCTCCGGCCGCGCACTCGAGACGTCCAAACGGAACACAGAATGCCAGCATTATCTCCGCTTCCCGGTGGAGGAGCCCAGCGCGATCGGTTCCATCAGCGCGATTCTGGAGAAGCACCACGTCGGGGTAGCCCGGGCCGCTGCGAGCTGGGCAAAAAATCCGGCAATGAATAACCGGGTCACGATTCTCACTCTCCTTTCCAGCGAAGGCGCGGTGCGGGACGCCTTGCGGTGCATTTCCGATTCTGGCGTGCTGAAGGGGAACGTTACATCCCTGAAGATTGCCGCTTGACCCGCCAATTTCGACGCTGGCTGCGCTCCCGCTGACCCTTCTGGCTTCCATTTGTTATCCTCAAAAAAACATGCACGAACGCTATCAGCAGTGGATGTACGCTTGGGAGACCCGGCTTACGTCGGTGGACAACAACCGCGTAGTCCGTCCGCTGGACTGGGGTTTGGAGTGGGCCGAGAACTGGCCCTGCCGGAATGGCTTGCCAGCCGGGCAAATACCTGCCGATCCAGAAGAGTTTCTGTGCGACTACAACCGGCGCATCCTTTCTGATAGCGACGAGTTTTACTCTTACCGCACTCCGACCGACTTTCGCCTGGAGAAGCGCGAGGTCGAGGTGTTCAGCACTCGCGAAATGCCCGATCCTGGACTGGAAGCAAAGGTGAAAGGGACTTACTCGAAGTTCTTACGATTTACTTCGCCGGTCAAGACTCCATTTCAAGAAAACAATCTGGCCAATGCGCGCTGGTTCCCGGCGCGCGGGCGGCGTGCGCTGGTGCTCTTACCGCACTGGAATTCCGACGCTATCGCCTATACCAGCCTGTGCCGTGTTCTGAATCTGCTGGGTATTGCCGTTTTGCGTCTGAGCATGCCGTATCACGATATCCGCATGCCGGCGGAAATTCGGCGAGCTGATTATGCTGTCTCGGCCAACATCGGACGAACTCTCGACGCGGCCCGCCAGGGTGTGGTGGACGCTCGTTGCTGTCTCGATTGGCTGCAGCAGCAGGGCTATGACCGCCTGGGCATTGTGGGCACCAGTTTAGGCTCGTGCTACGCATTTCTTGCCGCCGCCCATGATCCCCGTATTCGGGTAGCAGCCTTCAACCATGTGTCCACGTACTTCGCCGATGTAGTCTGGCACGGACAGTCAACGCGCCACATCCGTGCCGGACTCGAAGCTCAAGTTGATGCGCAGCGCTTGCGGCATTTGTGGTCAGCCATCAGCCCGATGTCCTATTTCAAACAGTTTTCCCGCTTCCCCAAAAAATCGCTCATCGTGTACGCAAGTTATGATCTGACGTTCCTGCCGCAATTCTCACGGGAGGTGGTCGCCGAATTCGAGCGACACGGGCTCGATCACAGGGTGGTGGCTCTGCCTTGTGGCCACTACACCACCGGAGAAACACCCTATAAATACGTGGACGGCTGGCAGATCGCATCGTTCCTGAGAACCGCATTTGAGGCGTAGAATGGCCTCATGAAGATCGCCCTGGGCGCCGACCACGCGGGTTTCGAGCTGAAAGAAAAAATCAGGCAGCACCTTCTGGACAAAGGAATCCTCGTGGACGATCGCGGGACCAACTCCAGCCACTCGGTGGATTATCCCGACTACGCCCGTGTCGTTGCCGAAGAAGTTGCGGCGCGGAAAGCGGACTGGGGCATTCTTGTCTGTGGAAGCGGGATTGGCATGTCGATTGCCGCCAACAAGGTGCCGGGCATTCGCGCTGCTCACGTGACCACCGAGGTCGAGGCCCGGCTGAGCCGGGAGCACAACGACGCCAATGTGCTGACTCTCGGAGCGCGGCTCCTGGAGGAATCTCGGGCGCTCAAGATTGTGGATCGCTGGCTCAGCAGTTCCTTCGCGGGCGGCCACCACGAGCGCCGCGTCGAAAAGATCGCAGCCCTCGAAAAGGAAGATTCTCGCGTCGCAAGGTGTTAGAGATTCATCCGTGGAAGAGGTTTCATAAATCCTTCTTCGCAAGGGCCTGGCTTCAGAGGTGCCGCTCAGCGGCTTCGTTCCGAGGCGGCTTCAGCCGCGGAGGAATCAGAGTTGAGCTTTTCGCTGGTCTTGGGTGGGGAACCAAGATCGGTCTCAGCCGCCTAGCGGAAGGGGAAAGCCCGGCACGGCGGAGCCGGGTCGAACAAAAACAATCTACGAGTCCCGTCAGGGACGACCCCGTCTCGAGTCCGTAATTGTCGAGAATTCTTAACCAATTAAGAGTGGGTGCCATGAAAAATCATAATGATATGTCCCGCCCGTTGTATGAGGTCGATCCGCAAGTCGCGATGGCGATTGACAACGAAGTTCGCCGCCAGCACGAAGGCCTGGAACTGATCGCCTCGGAAAACTTCGTGAGCGAAGCGGTGCTCGAGGCCATGGGTTCTGTATTCACCAACAAATACGCGGAGGGCTATCCCGGCAAGCGCTACTACGGCGGCTGTGAATTCACGGATGTGGTCGAAGACCTGGCCCGCGAGAGAGCCAAGAAGCTGTTCGGCGCCGATCATGCCAACGTGCAACCCCATGCCGGTTCCCAGGCCAACATGGCGGCCTACGCCGCCGTACTGCAGCCTGGCGACACCATCCTCGGTCTGAACCTCGCCCACGGCGGACACCTCACTCATGGGCACCATCTGAATTTCTCCGGTAAGACCTACAAGATCGTGCCCTATGGGGTGACCAAGGAAACCGAAACCGTCGACTATGACGATCTGAAAAAGTTGGCCGAGAAAGAGCGCCCCAAGCTAATCATCGGCGGCGGCAGCGCCTACCCGAGAATCATTGATTTCGCCCGCATGCGGCAAATCGCCGACAAAGTTGGCGCGCTGTACTTGGTGGATATGGCACACTTCGCGGGTCTGGTCGCCGGCGGACTGCATCCCTCGCCGGTGCCGCATGCGCAAATTGTGACCTCGACGACCCACAAGACCCTGCGTGGACCGCGGGCCGGCCTGATTCTCTGCAAGACTGAATATGCGGCTGCGGTGGACAAAACGGTTTTCCCGGGTACCCAGGGCGGCCCGCTGGTTCATATCATTGCCGCCAAGGCAGTGTGCTTCCATGAGGCGATGCAGCCTTCTTTCCGCGATTACGCGCGGCAGATCGTCAGCAACGCCAAAGTCTTGGCCGAGACTCTGGCGGCGGAAGGTTACCGCATCATTTCCGGAGGAACCGACACTCACCTGATGCTGGTGGATGTTTTCTCCCAAGGCATGCTGGGCAGCGAGGCGGAAAAAGCCCTGGGACAGGCGGGCATTACGGTCAACAAAAATGCCATTCCGTTCGATACCAACCCTCCGCTGAAGCCCAGCGGAATCCGCATCGGCACACCCGCCCTCACGACCCGTGGCATGAAAGAACGCGAAATGCGGCAGATCGGGCAGTGGATCTCCGAAGTCCTGCACAACCGTACCGATGCCAGCGTGCTGGAGCGGGTCCGGAAACAGGTGCTGGATATGGCTGAAGCATTCCCGCTTTATCCGGAGCGGAGAGCCAAGGCCCAGGCCGAAGTGCGCGCCTAAGGCGGGTATCAGAATTTATCATGTCATTCCGAGCGGCTTCAGACGCGAGGAATCTGGGTTTCAGCAGGCTTGCCACTCGGCTGCGTGCCCTCCTCGGAATAGCCCCTGGACCGCAAGCAAAGTCCTATGAACCCCGCCGTCGCTTGTGGTTAAATCTCTGGCGTGAAAGTCGCGATTGATATGCGGCGGATTACGGACTTCGGTGTCGGAACTTACATTCGGAACATTGTTCGCGCCCTCAGCCGCCTGGATCGCGAGAACAAGTACTACCTGATCGGATCGCCTGAGAAAGCCCGGGAAATCGGGCCACTCGCTGCCAGTTTTCACACTGTTCCCTTTACCGCACCCGACACCTCGCCACGCGGCTATTTCGAATTTCGCGTGATCCTGCGGCGCCTGGGGTGCGATCTGGTCCACGTACCTCACCTGTTCTGGCTGCCTCGAGCGCTGCCCTGCCCTTACGTGATGACGGTTCACGACGTGCTCGAACATATGGCCAGGACGCGCGACCACTCGGGCATGCGTCGTTCCCTGCACTTTCACCTGACGCGGCGGGTCTTGCTAGGCGCGTCGCGGATCTTCGCGGTGTCGCAATTCACCGAGAGTGAACTTGAGAAGCTGTTCGGGATTCCGCCGGGACGAATGGAAGTGGTTTACAACGCGATCGATGAGCGCTTCCTGCACGGCCACGCTACGCCTGCGGATCACGAAATGATCGCGCAGCGTTATCAGGTAACTTATCCTTTCTTGCTATATGCCGGGCGCATCAGCCCACACAAAAATCTGGTGCGCATCATCGAAGCCTTCTCGGCTCTGAAAACCGAACTGGAAAAGGACGACAAATTTCCTGACCTCAAACTGATCATTATCGGCGACGAACTCTCGAAACACCCGGACCTGCGGCGCACCGTCATCAAAAGCGGCGTGCAGAATGACGTGAGATTCTTAGGATTTGTTCCTATCGAGGTCCTGCAAATTTTCTACGACACGGCCAAGGTTTTCGTATTTCCCTCCCTGTACGAGGGCTTCGGGCTGCCGCCGCTAGAGGCGATGGCACACGGGACACCGGTTGTCACCTCGAATGCGTCCTCCTTGCCGGAGGTAGTGGGAAACGCGGCGGTGATGGTCAACCCCGAGAACGTGTTCGAGATCATGCGGGCCTTACACCGTGTACTGATTGACCAATCTCTGCGCGAGAAGATGAAGGCTCGCAGTTATGAGCAATCGAAGCGCTTCTCTTGGGAGAGCTCAGCCCGGCGCGTTCTGCAGGTATACGAAGAAGTTGCCGGAAAAGCTTCCGTAACGCCGCGACCCCGAGAACGGATCGAACTTCCTCAGAAAGCAGCCAACTCCTAACCAACTGGCCCGTTACTTCAGCAGCGGGTGACCCGGAGACCGCAGTGCGAGCAGATTGAGTTTCTCTGTGAGGGTCGTCCGCTCTGAATCCGATGTAGCCTTAGCAAGGCGCTTGCGGAGCTTGGCGATCTTTTCTTTGCGGGTACGACGGCGACGGATCTCGGGCCGTCGCGACGGTGCTGACATGAGTTCGGCTCCAATCTTAATGCAAGGAATGGTGCAGCCTCGTTTCTAAGTTCCCGGCTGCCACCCCGCAAATTTTAGTCGTAGGAGCACTCCAGCGCAACGCTAACAGCCACATTGAGCATCTGCCGAGATTACGCGGGGAGCGGCTCCCTCGGAATCTGCTTTGCTTTTGAAGGTATGAAATTTTCGAGGAGAGACTTGAGCTGAGGGCTCAACCGCAGTTCTTCGCTTTCCTGTCGTAGTAATGCATGGGGATCGCTCGCCGCCTTGAGGGCATAGCGCAAGTACGACACCCGCATGAGCCAAAGCGCATGTTTCAAATCTTCTTCCCTGCGAATGTGGAAAGTGATCCAACCTGAGTTGGGGACCCAACGGTGCTCCTCAGCAAGACCGTCAGCGAGCAGAATGTCATGAACTGAGCGGGGGAACGGAATGTCAACGATCCCTCCGCGGTGAATGTGTCCGACCTCTGCGCTTCCAAAGCGGAATTCTCGTCCGCCAAAGCGGTGCGCATGAGTTGAGATACTTGGCCAGGCCGATAGTTCGTGCTCGAGTTTCTTCCAGTCGTCCATTACCAAACTCCATTGGTTATTCTTTTCGATGATGAAGCATGACCGCTGGATTCAGCCACCATATCCGCTCCGCTCGAACCAGAGCGCTCACCTGATGGGAGCGTTTATGTCAGCCATAAGTCTGCGCCCGAGCGCTAGGCGTGCCCTGGAGGTGGCGTAACGAGAGGTGTGAGGGCATTGAAGACACTTTTGTCGAGCACAAGAAGTGATTTTGCAGACACGCGTGGACACGCGTCGGACCGACCGGTGCCGCAAGGGACAGAAAAGAGTCGGCGAGAAGAAGCAGGCTTTTTATATCCTGCAGAAGGCCTATCGCGAAAGAATTATCGGAAGTGTGCGTTGGAACAGCCATGGTGAATAGTTCGGGCCCCACAACGCGGTAACGATCTTTGAGGGTACTCACATTGTTTGGCTGAGTTACTGGACAGCCTAGCCAGCAAATAATTAGCATCCTCAAGGAAACAACGGTGGAGAACTTATGGATCGACGCGACTTCCTTCGCAACGCAGGTGTTCTGATGGCAGGAGCTACGGTTGCACCCAGCGCTTTATCCGGGGTTTCGCAAGCGAGTAGTTCGAGCATGAGTGGACGTCTGGTCCTCCCCATGAATCGCAATTGGCGTTTCAGCCGCAATTCTTCCGAAGCTGCTCACGCGAAGGATTTTGACGATTCCGGTTTCGATCGTGTTGTGATTCCTCATACCAACGTCCGGCTCAAATGGCACGGCTTCGATGAAAAGGAATACGAGTTCGTCTCCGTCTATCGCCGCCGTTTCAGGCTTCCGCCCGAAGCTCGCGGCCAGCGAGTCTTCGTGGACTTTGAAGGCGCGATGACGGCATCTACTGTTTGGATCAACGGCGTGCGCCTCGGTGAGTATAAGGGCGGGTACACTCCGTTCTCCTTCGACCTGACGCCCCATGTGAACCTCGATGGCGATAACGTGCTCAGTGTCGATGTTGACTCCACCGAACGCTCGGATATCCCCCCCTTCGGATATGAAATCGACTATCTCACCTTTGGCGGCATCTATCGTGAGGTATCTTTGCGCATTGTTCCAGCAACGTTTATCGAAAATATCTTTGCCAAGACCAGGGACATGCTCTCGGGGAAACCCGGCCTCGACGTTGAGTGCTTCCTCCAGGCCTCCGAGTCTTCACGCGCTCCGCTGAGTCTTCAAGCCGAGTTGCTCGACGGCGATCACATCGTATCTAAAGCCGCGCAACGGGTTCTTCCTTCCGGGCCGCAGACTGAGCCGGTTGCATACACGGTGCACTTTGAAAATTTGAACGGCATGAAACTGTGGGGCCTCGAACAGCGGAACCTCTACACGGTTCGCGTCCGCCTGCTCCGCGGAACTCAGCTACTGGATGAAGACTCCCGCCGTTTCGGTTTCCGGGAAGCACAATTCACCGATCACGGCTTTGAGTTGAACGGCAAGGTCATCAAACTGCGAGGCCTCGACCGTCATCAGACGTTCCCCTTTGTAGGCCAGGCCATGCCGGGCCGCGTTCAGCGCCGCGACGCGGAGATCCTTCGCCAGCAGCTCAAGTGCAATATTGTCCGTACTTCGCATTATCCCCAATCTCGCCACTTCCTCGACGCCTGCGACGAGCTTGGCCTGCTTGTACTGGAAGAGATTCCGGGCTGGCAACACATTGGCGATGAGGCGTGGAAGCAGCTTTCGATCGACAACGTGCGGCGCATGATCCGTCGCGACTGGAATCATCCCGCAATCGTTCTATGGGGAGTGCGCATCAATGAGTCCAAAGACGACCATGACTTTTACACCCGAACGAATGCGCTTGCGCATCAACTCGATCCCACGCGCCAGACGGGCGGCATCCGCTATTTCCAGCAATCGGAGTTTCTCGAAGACGTTTTCACCATGAACGACTTCGGCTTCCCCTTGAAGCCGCCTAACCACCCGCGATATCTCAACACCGAGTTTGTCGGTCACACCTATCCGACGAAAACGATTGACAACGTCGAGCGCCTCAGAGAGCACACGCTGCGCCATGCACGCATTCACGACCAGCTCGCGTCGAACCCGCACTATGCCGGCGGCATCGGATGGTGCGCGTTTGACTACAACACCCATGGCAATTTCGGTTCAGGCGACCGCATCTGCTATCACGGCGTGACCGACATCTTCCGTGAACCTAAACCCGCGGCCGGATTCTACAAATCGCAATGCGATCCTGCGGAAGAAATTGTGCTCGAGCCGGCATTTCACTGGGCCCGGGGCGACGAATCCATAGGCTTTTCCAAGGCGGTTGTCTGCTCCAATTGCGATCACCTGAAGTTCTACATCGCCGAGAAGCTGGTTGCGGAGGTCGATCCGGACCGCGCCGAATTTCAGCATCTTCGCTATCCACCGTTCAGCGTTAACCTGGGTGAACTCTTTCACAAGTGGGGCGACCTGCGTATTGAAGGCTACATTCAGGGCAAGCAGGTCATCGCGAGGAATTATTCGGGAGCCGGCGTCGACAAAAAATTTGTGCTCCGCCCGGACGACACCCAACTGATCGCCGAGGGCGCCGATTCTACTCGCGTTGTCATGCGCGTCACCGACGAATTCGGCGCGATTAAACCCTTCGCTGATGATTCCATCCGGCTGGAGATCGAAGGCCCGGCTGAGATTATTGGCGACAACCCTTTTTCATTGGTGGGCGGAACGGGCGCCGTTTGGATTCGTGCAAAAGAACAACCCGGAACGGTACGACTCACGGCCACTCACCCGCAGTTAGGACCGCAAGCTGTAAATATTGAGATCACACAAGCGATGCCTGAGAGAGTCTGATTGTGCAGCGGTTGTGCATCGGCTTTAAGCCGCACTCAGAGCTTTCTGAATCGCTTGCTCCGCCAGCGGCGCCATCACTTTGTATCCTGCGGCATTGGGATGAAGGCCGTCCTCAGAGAGTTCTCTTTTCAGCAGTCCCTTGTCGTCCAACATGGCGCTGAAGTAGTCGAGATACACGTGTCCGTTGGCGGCGCAGTAATCTCTCAGCCAGCGATTGAGTTCTCGGATCTTTTCCATTGGACGCGTAGCAAAAAAGTCCTGCGATCGCGGCGTGTAGTTATGCACGGGCAGGACTGAGGAAAAAACTACAGGTATACGGTGAGCGTGGGCAAGTTCCGCCATGGAAGCGTAGTTTGCCTCGATATCTTGCAAGGTCATGGGGCCGGTGTTGCCGGCCACGTCGTTTGTACCGGCCAGAATCACCACGGCTTTCGGCCCGAGATCGATCACGTCCTGGCGGAATCGGACCAGCATCTGCGGCGTCGTCTGTCCCCCTATGCCGCGATTGATGTAAGGCTTGGCGGGGAAGTAGTCCGCCAATCTCCACCCATCTGTGATTGAATCGCCGAAGAATACGACTCGAGATTCACCCGGGGCCAGAGCCAGCAAGCTTGCATTCGCGTCACGATAACGCCCCAGTTCACCAAAATCGTCCATCAGAACTGGGATTCTGGACAGGCGCCATCGGTCCAGGTGCCGAACCGCATCCGCGGTCTCCATCGCTTGCTGTCCGAACGTGAAGACAGAAAATAACAGCGCAACTGGGAGTGCCAAGCTCAAGCGCATTTCTACGATGCTCCTTTCCGCACTGAATTTCATTTTCGCGGCCGGACGGGAAAGCGCTGGGTTCCCCCCCGTCCACAGGCGGCATCACCACTAACTGTGACGGATACCGTTGACCATCGGAGCGCGGGTGACGCCGACAAGAGCCACTCCACCGGCAACCACCAGCGATGCTGCACCCAGGACCAAAAGGGCAACCAGAGCAAGCGGGAGTCGCTGCAGGCTCAAGCCTGAGACATTCGCCACGGCAACGATTCCGACCACCATCAAGTAACCGCCCATCGCTAGGAGGACTACACCCAGTCGGCGTCTCTCGCTCCAGTCGGTGAACGACAGCAGCCACGCCATCGCCGGAAGCACCAGCACGCCGTGCATAGTCACGGCGTGCGTCGGCTTCAGCATCCCGCCTGTGGCATAAGCTGCCTGGGGATTTCCGCGGAACACAAAGGTCATTCCTCGGGCAATCATCAGGCCGCCGATTACTTGCGCACCCAGCAAGGCTGCAAGGCCGGCGCGAATCGCGATCAGCAGGCTCATGGGGACCTTCGTATTCGCGCGGAAAGAGGTGATGGTCAAGGCAAGGATGACAATAACGAGCGCGACTCCACCTACTGCGAGGGCTCGTGCGACCATGGCATCCAGGGTGGTTTCCGTGTTGAAGTGAGAGGGCACCCCGCGCCATGCCTGCAGCGATACCAATGCGGTCTCGAGAGTGCACGCCGCTGTGAATACCGTGAGCAGTATCGCCCGGACCCTGCTGCCGAGGTCCAGAAACGATGCCACCCACACGATCGTGATCAGGGCTAGACCGAAAGAGAACCCGAAGGTAGCCGGCTTGCGCAGCGATACCGGACCCTCCCAGGAACCGCCACTGGCCATCAGGATCACGAGGTGAAGAAAGCCGCTGATCATAAGCAGTGTGCCCACGAGATACCCCGCACGCTCCGCCCGCGTACCGCAGCGCCAGAACGAGGATAGCGACTCGATCATTGGGTTCAGCGGGGCCATGCGACTGGAACCCCTATTTCTGCTCGGATGCCCGCTTTAGGCCGTCGATGTCGATCTTTTGCATTTGCAGCATTGCCTGCATCACTCTTTTCGATTTTTCAGGGTTCTTGTCGGCTAACATCTTACCTAAAGTAGTAGGAATGATTTGCTAGGACAGGCCATACTTGTCGGTGAGCCAGCCGCATCTCTCTTTCTGTCCGCCTGCGGAGAGTTTCTCCCACAATTCGTCGACCTCTGGCTGCGTCTCGCAGTTGACGAACAGTGATATGGCAGGCGTGAATTTGAACTGCGGGCCACCGTTCAGGGCCATGAATTCTTGTCCCTCAAGCTGGAAGGTTCCCGACATGACGGTTCCCGCCGGGCCAGGTCCCGCCTCTCCACAGCGGTTCATGCTGATGATCTTTGCATTCTTGAAAAATCGAGACGTAGAACCTCATCGCCTCTTCGGCTTCATTGTTAAACCACAAGAATGGAATGATTTTTGGCATGTACTCCCACCTGTTACTTTCTTGAAGGCATGAAATGAACCCAGGCCTTGCCTCAACAAATTACCAACGAGTGCCGCGCTTCTAGAACTCATTACGATCCGAGCCTTTACGAAGTTCCACGCGGCTGGTCGCCGCACGGCCTTGATTCAGAGCGGCATCCGATAGATTCCAAGACGAACGCGTATGCCGGCACCTGTGACTCTGGCTTTTCAATTGACCACTGCGACAACGATGCCTTGACGGCGGCGCCAATCATGTAGAATACAAAATCTTTCAGGCTGAGAGGAAGAGTCGTGCTCTTTGCCGAAAATATCGATGATGAATTCCTTCACCAGAGCAAACACCAGCACAGCCAGGAAACCATACGTCCAGTCGTGGAATCTGAAGCCGGCAGTTAGCACGGTCCCATAACCAATCAGAGCGTGCACGCCTTGGTAAGCCACTTCGGGCGAAGGGTAATTTCCGTTGCTCATTTGGGCCTTTCGTTGGATTCGCGGCCTAGCAGGACTTTTGCGGGCTCCGGCAACGCAGGGCGCTGTTCACGAGCTTCTTCCTCGGTCATCCTGATCTGTTTCCATTTGCGATAAACGTTGGAGACCGCGAGCGTCCAGAAGGGCACCAAATCGACTCCGGGCACCAGCTCGGCAAAGAAAGTCGGCAGAAATTCCCAGTGCCATCCGAGCAGGCGGACCAACACTGCCGCGGTGGCAATATCAAGCACATCGTCGGCGGGCGACAACGCTCCTTCGGCGAACAACGGGAACACAAAAATTTGAAACGCGTCGGCCGCCATGGCCAGAATCATGGCGATTCGAAATCGCGTGCGTGGCGAGAGCGGGATTGAATCGTCAGTTGTCCCAGGCTGCATTTGTATTGCCTATTCCTAACTTAATGCGCATACCAGTCGGAATGCGGCGACCAGCGGGCGCAGGAGAGACATTGCGTGGAAGTCCACTGGTGGAGGCACGCCGGGCACACTCCTCCCGTATCGAACGTATTCCATTCATGGCCGCAGCTACAAGACCAGCGGTCTCCTTGGCAAGGTGACCATCCGCAACGCGGACATCGAATGCGCGGACCGGATGGACCAGTCCCTTTCTCTTCATCGAGCTCACGATCCAACACCGCGGACGTGCTGTCTTCCGAACGGGCATGCATGGCGGGCTATTATCACCTAATTCCCTGTAGGGTAGGCAATTGATGCGACGAGAGGTGGGCTTAAAAGAATTTCTTGTGCCAGCTGGACCTGGAAACCGAATTCTCCTGACCCCGTTGCAGCCACTTAAGTGGAAGTGAGCGCAAACTGTCAATGGTCACCAACTTTGGCCGCCTTGGCAGGCTTTACGTCACAGCGGCGTCATAAGGGTGCTGACACCCGGCTGCGCGGCTGACGCTCCGTTCATAAACAGGACAAAGCGAAACAGTGCGCCTTGGTGCCATTCGTAAAGCAAGCGAGAGGCATTTTCATCGCCCCCGCGCATTGCCCGAGCAGTTTGTAATCATTGGCTAAAGGTTCTGGCATCGAGTCTGTGAGAGAGCACGTTACCCACATTCACCCTCTACCTACAACTTGCGTCTTTTTACCGGATGCTTCCATATGTTTAGAGACCGCATTCGGTGCGAAAAGCTGAAACTTGTGCCGATCCCTTTAAAAGGGTGTCAGTGATGGGCGCACAGAGGTTATGGTAGCTCGATGAGTTGATCATGCTGGCTTGGAACAGCTGGCTTGGAATAGCTGGCTTTGGAAAGTGGCCTGTTTACCCTTTCAGAAAGCCTCGAGAATCGAGATCCGCAAGCCTGAGAGCGGATAGCGGATAGCGGATCGATCACGCGCACGTATTCACTCCACCGCCATTCCCTATTCGCGAACGCGTGCTGCTGCTCAATTGATCCAATCATCCTCTTCGTCGTCTGAAAGTACTTCAGCCGCCGCCGGGGCCTCCTTGACGGCCTCGGCGATTTCTTTGTCGTTGGAGTCGGCTAAGTCGAGCAGGATTTCCCGCGCCTCCGCGGGACGGATACTGCCGAGGGCGCCGATGGCGGCAAGCAGTAAGGGCTTTGGGGAGTGCGGGTCATGGACGAGTTCGACGATGCGAGACCAGGCCGCGTCCAGATCCCAGTTGCCAGCTGCGATGACTGCCTCGTAGTGTATCTCCGGATCGTCGTTCTTCAAGGCTAGCTAGCAGTATCTGATCGTCAAAACCGAACCCAGCCCATAGACAACACAGCCGTCAGCATCCACTCTTTGTCTCCGCTGGAATTGGCTTCCCGCAAAGCCGTGAGAATGAATTGCCTTGTTGAATTCCCGGACGGAGTCGGGAATGGCCTCCCCGATGCAATCTATAGCACCAACGTATCGAGCGCTGCGCTCGTCGGATAGGACGTTGAGCCCATGTTCAGCCCGCAGGGAAGTTTTTCCGTGCGCACAAAATCCCCCCTGACATCAGGAGGGGCATGGTTTAGCGGCAGGCCTAATTGGCAGTCACATCACGAACTCTCCTACCCCTAACTTCCTCTTCGGCGCGGAGCCAGTCCTCTAGTTCGTGGCCTTCTTCCCGGCCGCGTTCCTCGTAGAGCTCGTATGCCCGGCGGCGGATCTGATCTGCAAGGTTCGGATTAGGCTGGATGGCTATGTTCGTCTGCGGCCTTCTGGTCGTATCTGTTGGCATGGCGGGCACTCCTTTCTGGAATGCGGGGTGGGTCGGGGACCCAGCCGGAAGAATGTACTCTATGCTTAGGCTGTTGTTGACGGACAACGTACGCCCGTTCGAGAGCAGGGTCAATTGCTCAATAATGGTGCAGTTTGCTGACATGAAAATGAATTCGCGCGGCACGAAGGCTAATCCCGCATACACTGACGTATGGCCGTAACGGTGGAGATGCACAACACGGGTGATCCGGAGTTACAGCGAGACGTGGCCGTGATGATCGAGCACGTGCTTTCGGATCGGTCCGGAGATTGGCGGGTTGTGATCGTCGGCTCGCAGGAAAGCGACCGGTGGGAAATGAAGATCTTCGGCCCCAATGCCTTTGAACGCTCGTATACGCTCGAAGGCGCGGCGGGTCAGCATGAGCCGCGAGTTATCGGCGGGATTGTTTCGAAAATGGTGCCTGCGGCTTCGTAACCAAAAATGAAACATCGGATCGTTCACGCGCTTCAAAAGTACTTGCTCAACCCCCCGATTAAGCTTTTGTTCGCTATCGGCCTCGCACCGCCGGGGTATGCGATCCTGGAAACCACCGGTCGCAAGACCGGAAAGAGTCGGCGCACGCCGGTAGGCGACGGACGTGTTGGCAGGCAGTTCTGGATCGTGGCAGAGCACGGCATGAAAGCCGGATACGTCCGCAATGTTGCACAGAACCCACGCGTGCGGCTGAAGTTGCGCGACGGGATACGCGCTCACTGGTACATCGGCACGGCACATTTGCTCACCGATGATGATCCGCACGAGCGCCAACGCTGGCTTGGCGATCAAGTGCCTGGAAGCGCCAAGAATGCGGCTGCGGTGCGCCTCTTCGGGACTGACCTGCTCTCCGTTCGGATTGATCTGGATGCCTGACACTTAGGTGGACCCTTGAGGCCGGGTTCGAAGCGGGATGCGGATTGTGCCGGGCTAGCTAGGTCAGGCATTTTTCGTGAGATGTGGGTCTCGGATTTGCGTGGTGGTGTAAGGCAATACTTCTGGTATCGAGCCGAAGCATGGGTGCGCTCCAGGTCTTGCACCTCGAACCTGCTATTTCCTGCGTGGTTAGCCGGGACGGCCCAGAACTTTAATATCCGCAGGGGACCACTCGTCAATGGACTTGATGGTAGAGACGGTGGAGCTATTTTTCTTGGAGGCATCAGGAACACTATGCTTTCCTCACCTCCTCGAGAAGCTTCATGGTAGGTTTGGATTTCCGCCGTGCATCAAAGGGACCGACAACGGCAGGCTTTATAGCGTCGATTACGTTGGTCGCCTCGACGCGATACATCTGCCGGTAAAACTCATGCATTCGCCGACATACGGCAACAGGGACGGGATCAACGGCACAGATTGGATACAGATTGATCGTGCCGCATACGACAAATGTATTGACGGAAACAACTACCGCCCCCAAGAACACGTAGCGTGTCAGTGTCGCGCTCCACTGGCTCGTAAAACGGCAGTTTCATCCGGTCGAGCTGCTCCTGCGTTTCCTTCGAGGGTTCCAAATATTTCTGCGTGGTCGCAAGCGACTCGTGGCCTAGCCAGACCTGCACGGTGCGCACGTCAATCCCCACCAGGAGCCAACGCGTCGCCACTGTGTCACGGAAGCGGTGGAGATGCCATTCCTCGGGTTTAACCCGGCTGACCTGCATTAAACCACGTTCACTTGCCACTGGAAGGCGCGAAACTCGGCAAGCCGGCTGAAGTCTCGTTCGTTGGCTGTGATCACTCTGATGCCCAGTCGCCCCGCGCTCATCGCGATCAGTGCGTCATTGGTCAATCGTCCCTGTCCGATCTGTTCGTAACGATACTTGGCCGCCAAGCGAGCAAGCACTCTGCCGGCCTGAGTCCAGTCGCTGAGATTCGGCACCAGGATTCGCTTCGCCCTGTCAAAATCTCGCTGCAGCCGCTCCACAACCTGGCGATCACGGTCGGCTGCGCCGGCATAGAGTTCTTCGAGCACCACTGCACTGAGCCACAGGGGCACATCGATAGTGCACCGGCGCAGCACCAAGGCCGCATCGTCTCCTCGCCGCAATGCAGTAATGTAAATGGAAGAGTCGAACAGAGCGGGCTGCATCTAACCACCCAGCGTGCCGTATACGTCCTTGATGTCAATGCCACTCTTGACGAAACGCTCCGTGGCTTCGAGAACCAATCGATTGCTTTCGTGTTCGGCAATTGCCAAATCCAACGCACGCTCGATGGCCTCAGTCTCCGTTTTCGCTCGCAAGGCTTTTTGGGCGCGCTTGATTTTCGCCGAATCTAACTGAAAGTGTTTGTGTGACCGATTCCTTGTTGTTCCCATCAAAGTGTCCCCTTCCGACCCCTTGCATACCACCAATGTACACACATTCCATCTTTATGTACATGCGATACATGCTCGTACATGCTGCACTCCCCCCTGGCAGAGAGCGGTCTTGGTCGAAGTTTTCCGATTGGGTTCGCTTCTAGATCGGCGTGACTAACCGTTCGCCTCAGGGTGTTGCATTCCGAACGCTTGGAAACTGCTCTTCGGAGAGGCGATGCGGGCGAATTGTGCTCCCGTAAGGTCCGGGAGTCAAAACCGATAAAGAAAACCGATCCTTTGAAAACCGATTATTGAAGCTTGAAAAGAAGTGTGGCAGCCGGACCTATAAGCCGAATTCTGTCTGCCGGAAGATCCGGCAGGACGGCCATTCCTCTGGGCCGCGCATTGCTGCACAGCTCTAGCGACCTACCCGGAGGTTTGGCGCACCGAGCCGACACGCGTCCAGCCGAAGCCGGAACTTCCTCCCTATTTGGTCTTGCTCCATGTGGGGTTTGCCCTGCCCGCCGCATTACTGCGGCGGCGGTGCGCTCTTGCCGCACCTTTTCACCCTTACCCGGACTTCGCAGCCCAGGCGGTATGTTTTCTGTGGCACTTTCCGTCGGACGGGCTTGAACCCGGCCTCCCGGACGTTATCCGGCACACTGCTCTGCGGAGTTCGGACTTTCCTCTCCCTTGCCGGGAGCGACCGTCCGGCCCAGCTGCCCACAGGGTTATTATATTCTACGTGCAGTTGTATGGCGCGGACCCTCTTGTCGACGCCTGCTCGTGATTACAACCTGCGCGGAAAAAGCCATGGACTGGCACGGAGTCGACGGATCACGAATCCGTGAGATCAGTGCGCATCTGTAGCCGCTTTTGCGGGTGGGAATGACAAGAATCTCTCGGCGCTCTCGACGTTCGCGGCGGCGGAAGGCTGTTTCCCAGGTTTGCACAAACCGCAAATTTGGGGCGCTCTTGGCCCCTTGATTGGCTCATAAAAATTTTTTATAGCGAGAGCTGCGTCGGGGGGAACCTGGAAGTAATCTATTCAACCTGCCGGTCCGATTGTAGACACACCGCAGGGAGCTTTCGATGCGTCCCACCGACCGCCCGCCCACCTGGCAAACGCTGCTGGCGTTCAGCCTGGTCTATTTCGTTTGGGGTTCGACATTTCTCGCGATCCGCGTAGGCGTGCGGGAAGTCCCGCCATTCCTCCTCGCCGCCATGCGTTTTTTGCTGGCGGGAATGATTCTGTATGTTTGGATGCTCGCCAAAGGCGCGGCTTCCCCGTCAAGACGCGAATGGGTGTCTGCGTCGCTGCTGGCCGTTCTGATCTTCGTGTTTGATTACGGTCTCCTCTTCTGGGCGGAACAGCGTGTGCCGTCGGGCGTCGCTGCGGTGATGATGGCGACCACTCCGGTGTTCATGGTTCTCTCGGAGATTCTTTTTCTGGGGACACAGAGGCTCACGGTTCGTTTGGTATTGGCGCTTCTGATAGGAATTGGTGGTGTCGCCGTTCTGGTGAGTCGCTCGCTGAATTTTGGCGAGGTCCCGATCGAAACCTCGGGCGCAATTGCGCTGGTAGCAGCGGCAATCAGCTGGTCGGTGTCCAGCGCGCTGACGAAAAAGCTGCCATTGCCACCCTCCAAGGCAATGAGTTCAGCCGCGCAGATGCTTAGCGGAGGCGTGTTGCTCACCCTGGCAGCTGGCGTTCTCGGAGAATTTCGCGGATTCCATCTGCAAACGGTTTCGGGAACGGCATGGATCGCGCTGGGATACCTGGTGATTGCCGGCTCCATCGTCGCCTTCACGGCTTACGTGTGGCTGATCCACCACGAGTCGCCGACCAAGGTGGGAACGTATGCCTACGTCAACCCAGTCGTGGCAGTGGCGCTGGGATATCTGGTCGGCGGGGAAGCGATCGGAGCGCGCACGATAGGGGGGACGCTCCTGGTTCTGGTTAGCGTGATCGTGATTACCACCACTCCAGCAAGGAAGCCTGAGACTGACGCATGGATAAGTGACAGCAGCACATCCTCGGCAGATGCTTGAAGGGCGGCGCCGCCAATTCAATGCTTCACGGCGCCGGAAGAAAAGCAGATTCCTCGCTGGGCTGGGAATGACCAGAACAAATTGAGCCGGTCGCTCTGCTAGACTGAAATGGTCAGCAATGGGCAGTGCGCGGGCCGCCCGTGGTTCGGCCGAAATCCCATGAATGTTACCGAAGCCATCCGCATAGCGCTCCAGTCCCTCTGGGCAAACAAGCTGCGCTCCGCTCTTACCCTGCTGGGCGTGGTGATTGGCGTAGCGGCAGTGATTGCGGTAGTCACCTTCGTTAACGGCATCAACGGATACGTAGCCGAGCGGGTTTTTCGGCTCGGCACCGACGTGTTCATTGTTTTCAAGGTCTCTCCCGCGGTCACCAATGTTGACCACTTCCTGGAAGGCGAAAAACGCAAAAACCTGACCATGGAAGATTACCGGGCAGTGCTGGAGGCATGCCAGCATTGCTTGTTGGTTGGCGCGTCACTACGCAATCTGAATGGCCATGTGAAATACAACGAGCAATCTATTAGCGACACCTGGGTGCAAGGCCTGACACCGTCCATGGCGCCGATCTTTGACGTGGACCTGGAGTCCGGCCGCATGTTCAACGAAACCGACCTCGACAGCCGGGCGGCAGTGGCGGTCATCGGCAGTGACATCGTGGAAAACCTGATGCCCGGCGTAGACCCGATTGGCAAGGAAATCCGCATCGATGGCTGGACGTACCAGGTAATTGGGGTCGGGAAGACGAAGGGCAAGACTCTGGGGCAGAGTCTGGACGATTACGCCATGATTCCCATCACAACTTACCTGAAGCAGTACGGGACGCATGACAACAGCGTTCGCATTTCTGGCAAGGCTGCCGGCGTGGGTCCCTCGCTGGAGGCGGCCATGGATGAGGCGCGCGCTGTCCTGCGTGCGCGTCGTCACGATCCTCCTGACGGGGGAGACAGCTTCGACATCGAAACCAATGCCAGTCTGCTTGGCATCTGGTCCAGCCTGAGTGGTACTTTTTTTGTCGCCATGATCGGAATTGCCGCGATTTCACTGGTGGTTGGGGGCATCGTGATCATGAATATCATGCTGGTCTCGGTCACCGAGCGCACGCGGGAAGTGGGGATTCGTAAGGCGATGGGTGCGCGCCGTTCCGACGTGCTGCTGCAATTCCTGATTGAGTCGGTGACCATGGCCCTGGTCGGCGGCGCCTTAGGAGTGCTCCTGGGAGTCACGCTCGCCAAGGGTATTACCGCCATCATTGGAATGCCTTCGGTGATCAAGCTGTGGGCCGTGGCTGCGGGATTAGTCGTTTCCGCCAGTGTCGGCGTGTTCTTCGGCGTATATCCCGCCCGGCGTGCGGCCACGCTCGACCCGATAGCGGCGTTGCGATACGAGATGTAGCATGCGTAATTGGGCAGTTGGCTAATTTACGGATTTACGGATCTTCGAATTTAGGAATCAAATTCGACAATCCGTACATTCGACAATTCTTCAGTTGCTCAATTACCCGATTGCACAATTACAAAATCTCCATGGTCCGTAGAGGCGATTATCGCGAAATCGTTGGGATGGCGCTGGACACTATTCGCGGCAACAAACTGCGTTCTGGCTTGACCGTGCTAGGCATCGTGATCGGTGTCGCCGTGGTTATCGGAATCTCGTCCATCGTACGTGGATTGAATGACAATGTTCGTGACCTCATCAGCAGCATGGGTTCGAACATCGTTTTTGCCTTTCATCTCGAACCGTTTACGTTCGGCAGACCAAGCGAAGAGATGCGCACACGCAAGGAACTGACCTTTGAAGATGCGATGGCCCTCAAGGACCTGCCCCACGTAAAAGCGGTTTCGGCGGGCATTCGTTTCTTCCGCCCGGAACTGGGCGTCGGAACATTTGCCGTCAAATATAAGGACCGCAAGGCCAAGAACACGATTCTCGAGGGCGACACCGCTTCGGTAAAAGATGTTTTCGATTTGCAGATGCGTGGCGGGCGATGGTTCAGTGAAATCGACGACGAGCGCCACGCGCCGGTCATCGTTCTCGGGCATGATACCGCCGAGGAATTGTTCCCGAACGAAAGTCCGTTGGGACGGGAAATAAATATTGAAGGGCAACTGTTCCAGGTGATCGGTGTTCTGGAGAAGATCAAGTCGGTGTTTGGCGGTGGCAAGGACCCGAACGACAACAGAGTCTTTTCCCCGCTGACTACTTTCAAGAAACTTCATCCCGAATTGAAGCAGCACTGGATCAGCATCAAAGCTACCTCGCACGACGATATTCCCAAAACCATTGACGAGGTCCGGGAATTGCTCCGGCGCCGGCGCCGAGTTCCGGTAAACAAGCCCGACAATTTCGCCGTCTTCACCCAGGATTCGATCTCCGATGTCTGGAACCAGATTACAGGCGCGGTGTTCGTATTCATGTTTGCTGTCTCCAGCGTGGGATTGATCGTGGGCGGCGTAGGCGTCATGAATATCATGCTGGTTTCGGTGACCGAGCGGACTCGGGAGATTGGAGTACGCAAGGCGATCGGCGCCCGCAAGCGAGATGTCCTGCTGCAGTTCACGCTGGAGGCAATTACTCTGACCGCCATGGGCGGCGTTCTTGGTGTGCTGCTGGGCGCAATGATTACTTACACCATCCCGCTGATCTGGAACTCGCTGCCCGCGCGCATGTCCATGTTCTGGTCTGTGTTCGGGTTCAGCGCGGCGGCCGCCGAGGGCCTGTTGTTTGGTATTTATCCGGCATGGAAAGCTGCGAATCTAGATCCGATCGAATCGCTCCGATACGAATAGTTCGGCGGCCCTAACCATCAATGCTCCATCACGCCATCCGAGCGGCTGTGACAGTCGCGCTGCTGGGAACATTTTCTGGCGTTGCCTATTACGTGCTCTGCATCTGGAGCGCGACGAAGTTTCTGCGGGCCAGAAGGCTGGGTGCAAGCGTCTCCGCTAATTCATCGTTCCCTCCCGTCTCGATTCTGAAACCGCTGAAAGGCACCGATCCGGAGATGCATGAGAGCTTCCGCAGCCATTGCCGGCAGGATTATCCGCGATACGAAATAATTTTCGGAGCAAGTGATCGCGATGATCCAGCTCTGGCGGTGGTAGAGCGTCTGAAAGCTGAATTTCCTCACCGCGATATTCGTTCGCTGGTCTGTCCTCAAGTTCTTGGAACGAACGTCAAAGTCAGCAATCTCGCGCACATGGTTCCAGTCGCAAAATACGACCACCTGGTTGTCAACGACAGCGATATCCAGGTGAGCGCGGACTACCTACGTCGGATCATGGCTCCGCTGGATGATCCAAAGGTGGGAATGGTGACCTGCCTATATCGGGGAGTTGCCGGCCCAACCTTGGGTTCGCGGCTCGAGGCCGTAGGCATCAGCACAGATTTTTCAGCCGGAGTTCTGCTGGCAAAGGAACTCGAGGGCGGGATACGTTTCGGCCTGGGGTCGACCCTGGCCTTTCGCCGGCGAGAGTTGCAGAGTATCGGCGGGTTTGAGGCGCTCGTGGACTATCTTGCGGATGATTATGAGCTCGGAGCCCGCATTGCCGCTCAGTCCTTGGAGGTGAAGCTGGCGCCTGTGGTGGTCGAAACCCACCTTCCGGCGTATTCCTTGCGCCGCTTCTTTGAACACCAGTTACGGTGGGCGCGCAGCGTCCGCGGCTCTCGAGCAGGGGGATATTTCGGATTGATCCTGACCATGGGGATCCCTTGGGCGTTGTTGGGCCTTCTTCTCAGCCGCGGCGCAAACTGGGCATGGGCCCTGCTGGGCGTGACTCTCGCTGCGCGTTTATGTATGGCAGTCGTGGTCGGCCGCCACGTCCTTCAAGATCGTCAAATGCCTTCCCTGCTCTGGCTGGTTCCTCTGCGCGACGTGATTACTCTAGTGGTCTGGGTGGCCAGCTACGCGGGTCACAAGGTCCACTGGCGTGGAGACGATTTCTATCTGAAAGATGGCAAGCTCGGGCGCATCAATTCCTAGCGGTTCAGCGGCTGGTTGGTGAAGATTGTCTTGCCGCCGTTGCGGGCGACAACGTAAGCGGGTTTTCCCTGAATTTCAACCGGATTCTCCTGATCGGTCCACAAAAAAACGCGAGTCGAACTGCTCCAAAGAGCAGAAAACGACTGCGGAGTTTCCCAGACAGGCGGCGAATCGGGGAATTTTGAGCCGTACCACATATTTCCGGTCGGCGCGTGCAGCGGCATGCTCCGCAGGTGAATTCCGGTGTAGAAGTTCAGCGTCGAGGCGTTCTCGTAAAGGCCCTTCACAACTACCACGTCGCCGGAACGGTAATGCTGCTGGATTGCGATTGCCAGGTCTTTCGAGGAAAGAATAGGCGAAAAGACAACCAAGGCGGAGTGCACCGCCAGCAGGATGACAATCATCATGCCAGCCAGCCCGAGATTGGCCTTATGGGGCGCTTCGCGTCTCCGCAAATACCAGTTCAGCCCCGTTCCCAGCAAAAAAGCCAGCGCGGTAGCCAGCAAGGGACCGCGAAACGCTCCCAGAGCTTGCGGAGTCAGGTCGAGGAAATGTCCCATGGAGAGCGCATACTCCTGCGGATTTTTCTTCAGCAGCTCGGCGAGATCGGTTCCTGGAGGCGGCGCCTTCGACAAGAAGAGAAAAAACATGCCGGTTGCAAAAGCAGCTACAGCGGTGGCAAAAAGAAGTGCTGCGGAAATTCGTCCCGCGCGCCGCGATCCGGCGTCCGTTGTTTCTTCTGTTTCGCTTGCCAGCCATCCACCAATCAGCAGGGCGAATGCGGGGATTGCCGGGATGGTGTAATACTCCTGGCGGGTTGAAAAACTAAAGAAGACCACGATCAGCAATCCCCAGATCGCGAACAGCAGCTTCGCGCTTTGTTGCCGCGTAAGCTGCGATTGCCATTGGCGCCACCGCTCCGGCAGCTGCCGAAGTGCCTGCGGAAGAAAAAATGTCCAGGGGATTAGCCACACCAGGGTCAGGAACCAGAACAGGAGAAGAGGCACCGTGTCGTAGTCGCGAGGGACTCGCTTATTCAGATAGCGTAAGAAATGCTCGTTGACGAAGTAGAACCACAAGAAGCCGCGCACCGGACCCTGGTCGGGATTGCGCTGAGCCGCCAGAATGTGCCAGGGCGCTGCAATCGCGAGCAGGACCGCTAGGCTCGAAATCGGTCGCATGCGTAGGATGTGCCGCAAATTTCCGGTCAGGATTAAGTAGATCCCCATCATTCCGATGGGGAAGATCAGACCGATTAAGCCTTTGGTGAGCACACTAAAAGCGGCGCAGGCCGCTACGCCCCAACAAGTGAGGCGAGACGGCGGGTCCTCCGCGAGCGTCTTTAAGAAAAACGCCAAGCCCAGCGTTAGCCACAGTCCCACCAAGATGTCCGGAATGAGGAAGCGTGTGTAGATGTACGGTCCGACTGCGGTCGACAGGACCAGCGCCGAATAGAGGCCGCCCAGCTCACCATAAGTACGACGCCCTAACCAGTACGTCGCGAGAAGCAAGGCGAGCACGCCGATCGCCAGCGGCAGCCTGGCAGACCACTCCCCCACACCGAACAAACGAAAACTCGTGGCCACGCCCCAGTACATCAGCGGAGCCTTTTCCAGGTAGCGGACGCCATTGGCGTAAAGCGTCACCCAGTCACGCCGCAGGACCATTTCCCGGGCGGCTTCGGCGTGCACCGTGTCTGCGTCGTCGAGCAGGGCAGGCGTGAAGATGCTGGAAACATAGATCACCAGCCATAAGAAAAGAAGAATGAGCAGGGATGTCGAGGGCTTGCGAGTGAAATTGGGAGCTAGGGTTGCAAGGCCGGGTTCGCTGTCCGGCGTGGACACAGAAAGATTCATGCACGATTCCGGGAACCTGAAATTATACGGGACAATGCGCCGGGTCAGGAAACTGGCGCTGAATGCGGCTCTGATTTCGGTGAGAGCGTCGCCTTTCCAGGCTGGCATTTTCAAGGTGAAGGGCTTCTGCAAGAACATGGGTTCCAGTCCGGTCGCCCCCATGCTGCAGCAGCATCGGGCTGGCATCGCCGGAGAGGGACAGCACCTTGATGTCAGGCCGCTCACGTCCTCGCGGCGCACCCGGTGAGAGTCTTGCCTTGAAAGCCGGTCTCATCCACGCCGATCAGGAAGAGACCGAAACCCGTTCCGGCAGCAACTAGCAGGTAGCCAGAGCCTCGAGCGCCGCTTTGTTGCGAACCGGCAGCGTAGAGCCATTCAGTTCCGCCACACGCCGCTTCTTGAATTCTCCCAAGGCTCGCGTCACAGTCTCCCGGGACGAACAGATAAGCGGGCTTGATACGGATCATGCCCTCCACCGCTTTGCCATCCCCACCCCATCGCAGCAACAGCCGGGCCACTTTTTCCGTTAGCGAATGACTCAATCCAATGGAGCGGATCGAATCATACGCCGACTGGCAGTCGCGACTGAGATCAGGCGTCGCCATGGGCCTTTGAGGAACTTGAGAAAGTCCTCGCGGGGTGAATGCCAATTGGGAGGGCTGCCAGGGTTTCAAGCGTGAGTTCGTGCGCTGAGTTCGTGCGCTTTGCCGCTGATGACCAAGTGCAAACCTAAGATCTCGCCCGGCTGAGCGATCTTGAGGATAAGCGTCTTGCCGTCGCAATTCGTGGTCATCAACTTCGCGCGACCCTGGCAAACAATATAAACCCCACGCGCCGCCTGTCCCTCCACAAAGACCAGCGCGCCTTCCGGGCAAGAATTGGTGTGCTCGATCTCGGCCAGGCCGCGTGTTGGCTCTGGCGAGAGCGCGCAAAAAAATCTGCTGCGGCGCAGCTTGCAGCTGGCGCAGTTATCATATCAATGATCGGCAAGCCGAGCGTGCCTTGCTCTCCCTTGCTCTCGACATCTGCCAAAGGTGAAAACGAGAAAAATCAGTGCTGGTAGTCACCAGGTGTGTTGCCATGATGCCCCCAGAGCACCGTGCCCTTGATTTTTGACGTCTATTTGGCTTAATTTGCAGCGACATGCAAAACGTCTCGTGGGGCTGAGCAAATGCGTCTTTCTTGACATGGAGGGGCGTCCCCTAGCCAGCTTCACGAATCCTAGAGGAGAGGCAAACAGATGAAGAATCTTATCCGGGTCTCAATGGCAGTCCTGACATTCGCTCTCTTATTTGCCACCTCGTCGTTTGCGGCGGACACGGGAGCGGATCTGTACAAGGCAAATTGTGCCTCGTGTCACGGAGCAAGCGGCGCGGCGGACACCACCATGGGCAAGAACCTGAAGCTGAAAGATCTGGGCTCAGGCGAGGTGCAGAAGCAGTCCGATGCGGAACTCACCACCGTCGTCGAGAAGGGCAAGAAACCGATGCCGGCGTATGAGGGCAAGCTCAGTAAGGATCAGATCCAGGAACTGGTGAAGTACATCCGGACACTGAAGAAATAGCTGTAAGGGACACTCCGGTATAGGTTCTGGTTCTTGCGGCCGGCCGCATTTCATCAGTTCTCACGAAATCGTCCGGGAAGGTTTTGTCCTCTCGATTTCGCGGAACAATCGAAAGACAAGAATGGCCTAGGCCTAAGGCCCGGAACCTAAAGCCGAGGGCCTATTTCACCTTCTCATACTCAGCCTTGGCTTGCCTGAGAATAGGAACATCCGGATCCGCATCTTTCCACGAAGCGAAGAAGTCCTGGTACGCAACCCGGCTCTTCGCGTTATCCCCTTGGAGGGCGTAGGCCCGCGCCAATCCAAGTCGAGAAAGCGGAACCAACACATCAACCCCATACCAGCCCTTCCGATCCAGAATCTTCTGAAATTCCTGCGCCGCTTCGGCGCCCTGCTTCGCCTTCAGGTAAGTCCAGCCACGGGTGTAGCCAACGCCGGAGTTGGCACGCCCGTAAACCGCCGCTGTGTCCAGCAGATCGATAGCCTTAGCCGTCTCTGAATGCTGAAGCTCGATAAGGGTTCGGATGAGCGGAACATCAACGAATTGTGCCATCGTGTCGTTCGGACGCCGACGGCTGACATCCCTGGACAGGCTGAGTGCCCTTTTCTCTTCTCCTGCAATCGCCAGAGCAAAAGCCGCACTGGTTTCCACCAGTGGGGAATTGGAAAGTTTCAGAGCTTCGCTGGCCCAGGTAACCGCCCGTGTACGATTCCCCACTAGCGCTTCCAAGTCCGCCTGCTGGGCCAACATAAGCGGCACCGACTCCTTCAGGTTCAAACGGATGGCCGCCTCATTAGCCCGGTGAATGAAATCCCGGGCCTGCTTCAATTGTCCGCGCGCACCGGCCAACCCGGCCCGGAATCCGAGCACGCTGTACTCGCCGTTGAACTCGGCCGCGGCCAGCTGTAACTCTTTTTCCATCGTGGCTTCCTCACCCTGGTCCCAAGCCAGCGTAGCCAGTTGGATATGTAGGATGGGCAGGTTCAAGTTGTGCTGAAAGGCTTGGTTCAGTGTGGCCTTGGCTTCGTCCAGCCGGCCCAAACCCATGTACGCTGCCGCAAGATTCTCATAGCCAGACACGCTGGATGGGTCGGTGTCGATAGATAAGCGTGCGTTCTGCATCGCGTTCTCAAACTGGCCCAACTGCAGGTAGATGCTGGACAGGTTGTTGGACGGAATCGAATCCCGAGGATAAGTCTGCTTGTACATCTCCAGCGCCGTAATTCCTTTGTCCAGTTGCCCGGCATCGGCGTAGTAATGCGACATGATGTACAGCTTTTCACGTTCGCTCGCCCGGTCCCGCAGCTCAAAAGCCCTTTGACGGTAGTGCTCCGACATTTGCGGCTGTCCCAGATTGCCGTACACCGCGCCCAGACGCGCATGAGCCATCGCGAAGTTGGGATCCAGTTCCACCGCGCGCAGGTAATTGGGCAGGGCTTCCAGTTCCAGGCCGGCCGAGTGCTTCACGTCTCCCAGCGTGAAAACCCTCAGTGCTTCCAATGATGATGTGGTGGCTTCCGAGAGCGGCTTGTCAAACTTCTGCACCGAGGCCAGCGACTCGCCCAGCTTGCCGCGCAGCGCAGAGGTGGCCTTATGCAAAGCGTTCAGAACATCTTCTTTACTGCCCGACTGACTCTGTTCACGGGCCAGAGAATCCCCGTTGGCGGCATTCATCGCCTCCAGCGTGACGACGTACTGATTGCCCAGGCTTGCGATGGAGCCGGTGAGCATAGCCTTGATCCCGTTGCGCTGGCAGATTTCACGCCCGATTTCACTGGTGATGCGCTCATCCGGCGCGCGCCCCATGAATTGCAGGGTTTGTTGCGCTTTTCGTTCCGGAAAAACATTCAAGTAAGGGGACTGTTCCAGGTCAACCGCGAGGGCTTTCTTCAGAGTTCCGTCAAATACCGGATCAGCGGTGGTATTCACCAAATCGCTGAGCAAGATGGTGTCCTTCTCCGTCATGGCTCGGCCCCCGCGCGCGGTGAAGAACATCGCCAAAGCCAGGGCAGCCACCACGACTCCGGCAATAGCCGCGTACTTGCCAAAAGGTGTCGTCCTACGGGATGACTTGGTTTCCGGAAGACGAACTTCTCCGCTGGAAATGGCGGGCAGTTGCGAAGACTCGCTGTCGCGCTTGAGCCGCTTCAAATCGGCGCGAACTTCAGCCGCACTCTGATAGCGTAAGTCACGATCTTTCTCCAGCAGCTTGCCGATAATTTCTTCCAGTTTGGGCGGAACTTCGGGATTTAAGCGAAGCGGAGCGACCGGAGTACGGTTCAGGATGGCTTCAAAAATGATCGCGGAAGTGTCCCCACGAAAAGGAAGATTGCCGGTGGCCATTTCGTATAACACGGCGCCGAAGGAAAACAGGTCGGTGCGTGCATCCAGTTCCTTACCCTTGGCCTGCTCGGGAGACATGTACGCCACCGTGCCCACCGTACTGCCCGGATGCGTGAGCATTACGTCGCTCAACCGCGAGCTACCCATCGTGGTGTTGTTTCCCATCGCGACCGAAGCGGGCCTGGCCGACTTGGCCAGGCCGAAGTCGAGAATCTTGACCTGCATCCGTTCCGTGACAAAAATGTTGGCGGGCTTGATGTCACGGTGCACGATTGCCTTGACGTGGGCGGCTTCGAGGCCGTCGGCGGTCTGGATAGCCAGGTCCAATACCTGACTCATCTCGAGCGGGTCTTTTTCGATCAGGCTCTTCAACGTTCCGCCTTGCAGCAACTCCATGGCGATGAAATGCCGCCCGTTTTCCTGCCCAATCTCGTAAATGGTGCAGAGATTCGGGTGATTCAGCGCCGATGCGGAACGCGCCTCTCGCTGAAAGCGCTCCAGCGCCTGCGGATCCTTCTCCAGGTCTTCGGGCAGGAACTTGAGAGCGACGTGGCGGCCCAGGTTGAGGTCCTCGGCTTCGTACACGACGCCCATTCCGCCTCCACCGAGTTGTTGCAGGACGCGATAATGGGAGATGGTTTCGCTGATCATGATTAGTCTGCGACTGGAAGACTGGTACTTCCGATGGTAGGTGCAAGCTGCATGGTAGTCAAACAGGAGCTCTCAGAAATCACGCGTCCTGGTTGTTTATGTACGTTAGGAAATCCAGGATAGTTTCCAATTTGTAAAGGTAAGTAGCCGGGCCAGAGGACAATCAAAATCTATCAAGCCTTGTCATTCCGTGGGCTTTGGTGCCGAGGAATCTCAGTTTTATGTTTCTGGCTGCACAATTTAGGAAATTTTGAGGACTGATTTCTTACAACCAAACCCTCGTTTCTCGTACAATAATGACAAGCCTTAGTGGGGCGAGGAGTTTCCGTATGCGTTACTCTGTTCTCGTCAGCACCTTGCTGGTAGTTCTTGTAATTTCTCTGACTGCCGCCGCCCAGCAGATTAGGGGCGACTATCTGGAAACGCGCAGCGCCGATGTCTACACCGGCCAGTGTTTCGCCAATGGCGAAGTGAACCTGGTGGGAAACGAGGCCATCCTGGCCTGGCACGTACAAAGCGGAACGTGGAATGGAGTGCCGCTCGGCGGCCTTTCTGTCGCTGCGGCGGTACGCGCAAAAGGGACGCTGGGTGATCCCTACGAAAATCCTTATCCCGCGCAGGCCGTCCTCATGGTTGACGACCAGGCCAACGACCGCCAGCGTGTTGCCTTGGAAGACTTCGCCCACCACATGGGCGGCAAACTCCTGGAGCACGTGGAGCGCGTGATTGCCGCGCCGGTTCAATTTGAAGTGAGCGAGCAACAACACGGGTTCGCATTGCTGCGCGCCGGCCAGTTCGCCACGGTCCAGACTCGTTCGCTCGGCGATAAAGACCACCTTTGCGGCAATGAGGTCACGTTCTACCCGCCATTAACGGAACTGGCCCATTCAATGCCGGCGGTTGCGGTCACCGACCAGTACCGCGGTCCCGGGCTGGGCGTTTCCTGGGATTTGCATGGCAAGCGTAGTGCCTTCATCGGGAGCTTTGCCCGGTAACGGCAAGTTGTAGAACTCAAGCTCCCGGTCTCGCTGGGGCGGGTCAGATACCCGCCCCACACCTCTCCATTCAGCGTTGCATGCTTCATCCTTGCCTGTTGGGAGATTCATCCGGCAAGATTGTCCCGGCAAGACGCTGATTTTGTTCTCCTTCCTCTTGAGAAAGTTCTCGCAACGTTGAAATTGCAAGGAAAATCCCCCGTTGTCATTCTCATCAGGATCCCCTTGCAACTTTCATCGCAAGTCTTGACCGACAGAACACTGACTCTCGTCTATCTGCCTCTTCCTCAATTACATCACGACCACTAACCAAGGCGGCCCGCGATCGCACTGCAGCACGGCAATTGGCTTTGCAGAGGGTGACGTGGCTCAGAAAAGCCCTCGGGCGGGGTGACTTATGACAGTCCTACCGGTCCTCCTGGCCTTTGTGACATTGTGGAATGCGCGAAGGCCTGGAGGTAAGCTGGCTACCCTCCTACGGACCGGAGATGCGCAGCGTCAGCGCCCATTGTCACGTATGCCTTGCGAAGGAACGAACCGGGTCGCCGGATGGGTTCGCCTACTAACCTGTAACGAGAGCCTGTAACCGGATCCCCCAGATCCGTCGCTGCCGAGCTGTCGGCCGGGGCGGCGCTGTCGCCACATGTTTTGGCCCAGCGTACTCGGCGGTAAGAGGCCTTTCCCCACCCTATCCCGCGCGCTTCCCGCGCAGCTTGACGGAGGCCACGGCGGCAGCCGCCTCATACATCCAATGGTCGGCTGTGCCACAACAGGATTGTTCTGTTTTTTCTTCGAGCCCATACGCCACGAGGAGCTTGCCTGTAGGCACGATCTCGGGCACGCTGAGCTCAGTCAAACCTGCATCCAGCGCGAATCGGATGTAATCATTCAAAAGGCTGGCGCCGGCCACACACCCTACATAGGCGTTCACATCTTTTTCTAGTTCAGGCGGCAGATTCTTCAGCAGGACCAGATCGGTGACGGCAAACTGGCCACCCGGCTTCAGCACGCGCCGAATCTCGCGGAACACCGCCGGCTTGTCTACGCTTAGATTGATGACGCAATTGCTGATCACCAAATCGACCGACGCCTCTTCCACCGGGAGCGTCTCGATTTGCCCTTTGCGGAATTCGATGTTGGTTGCGCCTAACTCGACAGCGTTCTTTCGCGCCTGCTCCAGCATCTCGTCGGTCATGTCCACACCGATCACGCGCCCGGTCGGGCCAACCCGCTGCCACGCCAGGAAGGCATCAAATCCTGCTCCACTGCCCAAATCCAGCACGGTCATGCCCGGCTGAATTGCGGCCATGGCGAGCGGATTGCCGCATCCCAGCCCCAGGTTGGCTTGCTGGGCGATGGCCAGTTCTTCCTCAGAATAGCCGATGGCTTTGGCGACTTCAGTTGGAGCGGAACATCCGCAACCCGATTTTTCGCCACGCGCGATCGCGCCATAGCGCTCGCGTACAACGTCCACGATTCCGCTCTCATTGCAACCTCCGACCACTCTCCATTGAATTCGCAGCAGCCTTCCGGGCCCATGGACTGGTTGAGCAGACGCAGCGCGGCCAGAAGTTGCGGCCGCCACCCGGCAGGGATGGAGCTCACGATCTTCTGGGTGCGTTCCAGCATGAGTTGATCGATACGCCGGCGTACATCCCGGCCCGCGGGTGTGACCGAGACCATTGCGGCGCGGCCATCTTTGCTCTTGCCGCGAACCCGCTGCGCCAGTCCCTGTGCCTCGAGTTTTTCCAGCACGCGCGTCATGGCACTGGGCGTAATACCTGAATCCGCTGCGAGGTCGGAGAGCCGCGCGCCCTGCTTGTCCGCCAGCGTGCGCAGAATGCTGCATTGCCGCCGCGTCATGCCCTCGCAACAAACCTCGTCTGGACCCACGCGGCCCAAGACACGGGACAACTGTTCCAGTTCCTCGGACCAGCTCTGCAGCTGAGAATCTTGCGCCATGGTCTTATGCTAGGCTAGCAAATATATTTGCATGATTCATGCAAATAGTTTCCGTGGTTTGAATAGTTTTCCACAGACCCAGGCGCCGGGAGGCTCCTTTCCCGGAAAGCACCGCCCCGGCGCGGCAAAGCATTTCTTTACAAAAATTAACAGTTACTTTTGCCAACTCAAGACGTCTAATGTTGGAAAAGGTTCCGAGTCGTGTCTGGATTCCCACTCATCCAGGACGCTGCGTGCTCTCGGACGTACGCCGGTGGATTTACGCCCGGTTTTTTCTGAAACAACCGCGCGCAAGTCTACGTATTGATGACGAGGAGCGGTGCGGTTCTGTCGCCTTACCGCTGCCTGTTGCAGCACGGTGAAGTAACCGGAGGATGGTCATGGATTTGGGGAGAACCGGAAGCCACGGAACTAACGGAAGTGCAGCTAAGTCAGGCCCGGCCGAGGATCACGTTCAGCAGGTAGTCAAATCAGCGCACGAAGAACTCTGCAGTCTTCTCAAGCAGCGCGCCGAGATCATGAAGCGCATCGGGACGGTCAAGCAGACGATTGTGGGCCTCGCCAACATGTTCGGCGACACGATCCTGAACGACGAACTGCTGGAGTTAATCGATCGCAAAACCAACGGTCGCCAACCCGGTTTCACCAAAGCTTGCCGCATGGTGCTGATGGAAGCAGGCAAGCCGCTGGGTGCGAGAGAGGTCTGCGAACACATTCAGCAGAGGGTCCCGCCCCTGCTCATGCGTCACAAAGATCCGCTGGCATCGGTCACCACGGTTCTTAATCGTCTGGTGGAATATGGAGAGGCTCGGACGGTAGTCAAAGAAAACGGCCGCCGCGCATGGGAGTGGGTATCGGACCCGGCGAATACGGCTACCCTGGCAGTAGAGGCTGAGAAACCCGCTTCCTAACATGTGTGGGCCAGGATCCGAAACCCAAGATCGCTCGGGTGGTATTTCCGGCCCGTAATCAGTTGTGTGCCGGCAGCTTTTCGCAGGCGCGTCGAATATCGTGAAGAACCACAGCGCTGGTTTGCAGGAACTCGAAGCCGTAGTGTGACATCGAGTGGCGGTGGACCAGCGCGCGCAGGGTCAACTCCTGACGCGACGTAGGCAGCGGAAATTCCACCAGCACAGTTTGTCCTGCGGAGAGCTCTCCCGCCAGAATTCCACCCATTCCACCTTCGCTGATCTCGCGCGAGCGGCCTTGTACAGTGTGGGGAAGCCCCGAGTGCACTTCGGTCACCCTGATCGCGGCATCTAGCTTGTAACGCGGAAAGCGGCGCCGTTTGGTCTGGGATGGATTGAGTTCCCCTCTGGTCGGGTCCATGTGAGCTTATTGTCTCGCGGTTTGCCGTTTCAGGACGCACTGGTTCGTGGGAACCGTTGCGGCTTCTGATACTCTGATTTCCATGGAGCCGGTCGCAGGAGAGCAGCAGAAGCTTTCCGAGACAAGACAACTCCGAACCATTGGCCTCGCCCTGCTCGCGGTTGCGGCGCTGCTTCTATTCCTGTGGTTGGGGGAGAATGTCCATACCAGCCGCACGCAGGACGTCGACAATCAAGTGCGAACCAGAGTCCATGCCTGGGCGTCCCCTGCCCTGACCCGGTTGATGCTACGCATTACGCAACTGGGATCAACGCTGACCGTCACCACGCTAGCGGTTGTAACCGTAGTCGTCTTTCTCAAAGTGAAGTCGAAGCGCGCCACAATTCTGCTTGCGACTGACCTGGCGATGGCTCTTGTGCTGAACACCTTCCTAAAGGACGTCTTTCATCGGCCTCGCCCGCAACCATTTTTTGGTATTCCACCGCCGCACACCTACAGTTTTCCCAGCGGGCACGCGCTGTTTTCGATCTGCTTTTACGGAATGCTGGCAGCGCTTCTGTCCACCAGGCTGAAGAGCCAATTAGGGCGAGTGGCAGTGTGGATTTTCGCAGGGTTGCTCGTTCTGGCGATCAGCTTCTCCCGCGTATATTTGGGCGTGCACTACCCCAGTGACGTGGTGGGCGGATGGGCAATCGCATTGGCGTGGATCAGCGTCTTGCGGATGTTTGACAGAGGCGATGAACCGAGTAAGCGCTGAACGCAGCTGCCTGTGAAGACCAAGGCCTTCCCTGCACGCTTGTCATTCCGAGCGAAGCAAAGAATCTGCATTGCCCGCGCCTGCTGAAACCGAGTCACGGATGCGCATGGATATCGGATGTCCGATCAGTTTGAATCGGTGCCGATTCGTGGTCTTATCTCTTTCTCTTAATAACACCTTTGTCGTCGAACGCGTTCTTTGCGCGAGTCGAGGAAGCTGCTTTTGTTTATAGTGCGCGCAAAGCGTCCGCCACGGGACGGCGCGCTGCCCGAATCGCCGGGGGCAGCCCGCCGACCAGCCCCATAACCAGCGCAAAAACAATGCCGCCAGCCAACAGGATTGGCGTCACGCGGAAGGCAAAGGCCAAGTGAGAAAAAGTCTGCCAGTTCATGGCGCCCGTGGTAAACCCGTTTAATGGGAGTACGGCCACGCACCCCAGCGCGCCACCGACCGAAGAGATCAGCAGCGCTTCCAGAACAAAGGAGGACACAACGCTTGCGGCGCCAAAGCCCAGGGCGCGAATGGTGGCGATTTCCCGCGAGCGTTCCGCCACCGCCGAGTACATGGTGTTCAGCGCGCCAAAGACCGCGCCGATTCCCATCACTGCGGCCACGATCGATCCCAAAACCGTGATCAACGTAGTAAGCACTCGCGACTGCTTGTCGTAGTAGTCCACTTCCCGCTCCGCCTGCAGCGTGAGCCGCGGGTCGGAGGTGAGCGCATCTTTAAACGCGCTCATCGCATCTGGGGAATTCAGGCGCACCGCCAGAGATGAAAAGATACTGGCGGGGCGGCTGTAAACCTGGCTCAAAATGTTGGAGTCACACCAGACTTCCGAATCGAAGGCGGTGCCGCCCGCGTCGAACACTCCCACGATCTTCCACTGGCCGCCGCCGAATCTAACCGTGTTTCCCAGATCCAGGCCGGAGTAGCTGTGCACCGCGTTCTTTCCCACGACCAGCTCGCTGACACCCGGCTGGAAAAACCGGCCAGCAATGATTTTCACGTTCTCATGAACTTGTGGCGCCTTCGTCGACACGCCGCGGATCTGCACGTTTGCGTCGGTACCCGTAGACCTCATTGGGAAGGGCGCAATGACCACTACTTCGGGGCTCACCAACGGGCCCTCGGCGGTGCGCGCGACACCGGGAGCATCTTCCAGGATTTTTTCCTGATCGAGCTGAATAACGCTGTCCATCTCGGAAGTGGAACCCGCGCGGCGCACCATGGCATTGCGGGCCGATCCGGAGTGCACCAGCGTAGCTTTGAATCCGCGCGCCAGCGACAACATGGCGACGAACACGCCCACCGTGCCGGCAATGCCCAACACCGCCACCACGGCGGACGTCCAGCGCGCTTTGACGCTGCGCATGTTGTAGATAACCGGAATCGCCATCCTCACACCCTCCGCAGCGCATCCACTACGCGCAACCGCATCGCGCTAATCGCCGGCAGCATACCGGCGACAATTCCAACTGCCAATGCCGTGACAATCCCGGCCGCGATCGCGCTCGCAGGCAAGTAGAAGAACGGCAGCAGACCACGTGTGGGATCGCCGGCCAAGGTAAATAGTTTGGCCAGCGACATCCCCAGCGCTCCGCCCACCGCCGCCACCATCAGCGACTCCGCCAGAACCAGCCGCAGAACAAATCCATCGGAATAGCCAATGGCCTTCAACACAGCCAGCTCGCCAATGCGCTCACGAACCGCAATCGCCATCGTGTTGCCGGTAACGAGTAGGAGAGTGAAGAACACGACCCCGCCGATGGTGAGAATCAGGAACTGAATGTTGCCGAACTGCTTCACCCAGGAAGCGGCAAAGGCCTTCTCGGTGTCGGTCTTGGTTTCCCACGGCGAATTGACGAACTCCTGATCGATGGCTTTCACGATTTCCACCGCGCGGTCGGGGTTGTCAATGCGAATCGTGTACCATCCGACAAAACCCTTGCCGAAGGGCTTGCGTTCGTCGAAATACTTCCAGTGAAACCAGAACTGAGTGGTGTCATCTGCCGGACGGGTGCCGTGGTAAATGCCACGAATGTTGAATTCCCATACGCCCGGAATGAACGTGCCCCGGATGGGAATGCGATCGCCGATTTTCCAACCAAATCTCTTGGCCGTGCTTTCGCCCACGAACGCTCCTTCGCGATCGGCAACAAATGCCTGCCACTGATCATCGGCGATCCGGAATTCCGGAAACATTTGGCGCATAGTATCGGTATCGACCGCGAACTGGGGGAAAAAGTTGCGCTCGTCCTGATAGACGCCACCAAACCAGTTCGCAAATGTAACCTGCTTCACGCCGCGAATTTTCAGCAGCCTGTCTCGATAGGAGAGCGGCAACGGCTGGATGATCGAGGTCCGGTTGATGGTAACCAGGCGGTCCGCGCCGGCAATATCCACCCCGCCGGTGAATGCCCCGCGCACCACAAAGAGCAAGCCAAACAGAAAAAGCGCTACCGCAAACGAGCCCACCGTTAATACGGTGCGGATCTTCTTGCGGAACAGATTGGCGAAGATGAACGGCAGGAATCTCATGATGCGCCAACTTCCTTCGTGGCCGCCTCCACCAGAGCGCCCTTCTCCAAGTGAAGGGTGGTATGCGCCCGCTTCGCCACCAGCGGGTCATGCGTAACCATCAAAACCGTCTTGCCGTATTCCTCTACTAGACGTTCGATCAGCGTCATGATCTGGTCGGCGCTCTTGCGATCCAGGTCGCCGGTCGGCTCATCGCACAGCAGGAAGGTCGGATCGGAAACGATGGCTCGGGCAATGGCCACGCGCTGTTCCTGTCCACCAGAGAGTTGCCGCGGGTAGTGATCCACGCGGTCGCTCAAGTCGACGACTGCCAACGCCGTTCCCACGTGCTTACGCCGCTCCGCCTTACTCAGCTTGGTCAGCAGCAGCGGTAGTTCCACGTTTTGGTAGGCGGTCAGGACCGGAATGAGATTGAAAACCTGGAAAACGAAGCCGACGTGTCTTGCCCGCCAGTTGGTCAGCTTGCTGCCCGACATATGGGTGATCTCGTCGCCCGCGACGGTGATGCGTCCTCGCGTGGGCACATCCACCCCGCCGAGCAAATTGAGCAGGGTCGTTTTGCCCGACCCGCTTGGCCCCATGAAGGCCACAAACTCGCCCTTCTCGACATCCAGGTTCAGGCCCTGTAGGACGTGAATCTCCTCGCTGCCACGCTGGTACTTCTTATCCAGGCCGCGCACGCAAATCAGGCTTGAATTGCCATTTCCATCGACCCGCACCATTTCGCTCTCCTTACTTCACTTCCTAATTTCTACGGTTTGGCCTTCGCGCAAGTTCTCAGACCCACGAAGTACCAGGGTATCGCCGGGCGCGATCCCGGCCATGACCTCGACATCATCTCCATGTTCCGCACCGACGCTGACGGCGCGCCGCTCCAGCTTTTCATCCTTAACTAGAAAAACGGTGGATCTTCCGGCATCGCTGCGCACCGCAGACTTCGGAATCAGCGCCTTGGCCTCGGCCGCTTTTCCACTCGGTCTCTCCTGGCCCAGGAACGCGACCTTCACGCCCATGTCGGGCAGAATCCTAGGGTCCAACTGATCGAAGGTGATCCGCACCTTCACCGTCGCCTTTTGACGATCGGCGGTGGGAATGACCGTGCGCACCTTCGCCGGAATTTGCCAGTTAGGATAAGCATCGAGCGTGGCAAGCACTTTCTGTCCCGGCTTTACGCGCGCGATGTAGGACTCGTTCACGTCCACTTCAATCTCCAGCGATTTCATGTCGACCAGCGTCGCAATGCCGGTGCGAGTGAAGCCGCCTCCAGCGGAAATTGGCGACACCATCTCCCCTACCTGGGCGTCCTTGGAAA
>QIAU01000144.1 GCA_003225055.1 Acidobacteriota bacterium | reverse complement strand
TGCGTCAGGGTTTCCCCCATTGCGCAAAATTCCCCACTGCTGCCTCCCGTAGGAGTCTGGACCGTGTTTCAGTTCCAGTGTGGCCGTGCGCCCTCTCAGGCCGGCTACCGATCATCGCCTTGGTGAGCCGTTACCTCACCAACTAGCTAATCAGCCGCGACCCCCTCTTCCTGCGAATTGCTCCTTTGATCTCCGGCTTTTCATCCCAGAGATGTTATGCGGTATTAGCCCCGGTTTCCCGAGGTTATCCCCCACAAGAAGGTAGGTTAGTCACGTGTTACTCACCCGGTCGCCACTGTACTCATGGATTGCTCCACTTTCTCGTTCGACTTGCATGTGTTAGGCACGCCGCCAGCGTTGATTCTGAGCCAGGATCAAACTCTCGTTTGAAACCTGAAGTCTGCCGACGGAAGCAGGCAGACCGCCCATCGCAGGGCTCGAAAGCCTGCGATGGATCTATCTTGTGAGATCACTCGAACTTGCGCCCGAGTCCTTCATCTCACGACTGGCACGTTCAACCTTATTGTCAAAGACCGAATCGCCCTCCGCCTGAGCGGCGCGAATTCAGTCAGAACGGAGTCACACGAACTGCGATCCGCCTGTCCTCGAAACCTTTCAAATCTAGCCTGCGCCCTCGCCGGCTGTCAACCCGTTGTGCCCACAGGATTTCCACCCCGTTTTGCACAAATTGGGGAGCTTCGACCAAGCCTTGGGAGCTCCTCTGCAGACAGCAAAGCGCGCTTCCGCACTCGAAAACCCATGCCTTTGGGCACAAACCAAGGCGGAAGTAAGCAGCTTCAGAAAAGACCCGTTGGAGGTTATTGCGACGAACGCTAAACCCTTCGAGGCTCCTTGGCCCCGAATGAAGCCCCGTGGCCGGGGCAATTTCAGAGTTTACTCTCTGCTGTAATACCTTATTAGATGCCGGACGTCCGCGAGAGTTCTCAAAATAGTCCGGCTAGCCACGTACTGCTCTCAACGTACCCCTTTTATACCACCCGGAGCTTCTTTCTGCAAGTGGGGGGTAACTACTTGGCTACCGACCGGGCGGGAGAGTGCGGGTAGCGCGGACGCCCTCGCCCGCGACTCTCATTTTGCGGCTGGTCTTTCCGCAGGGAATTCCAACCGCGGGGAATTCCAAGGTTCTGAATCCGGCTGCCTTCCTGTGTTTGGTCAAGGTGGGCGTAGATCTGCCGGCAGCCACTGCACATCAGCCGATTTGAAATGTCCGGGCATCGGTCCCTGCCCTGCTACGTCCCCTCGGACCTGCAGACCGCTGACGCCACCAGCAGGTGCGGACCAGCCAGCCTGGTGATGGCGGGGGAGCTTCGCCCCGGGCCGCAGCTCAATAGCTGTCACCCGTGCACCGTCCTTCACGAACCAGATGTCCTGGGTTCCCCCTTGAGGACCTGACCCCCGCACTCCTCCATTTGGGAGGGGGCGATTTGCGGGCTTTCGCATCTTGGAGCAGTTCGATGGTCAAGGTTTCGGAACCGCTGGTCGGAGAGGTTTTTGTGACGTGGGTAAAGTTGCCGGGCGTGAACTCGGTCTCACCATCCTGCAGCTTGAGCGTGACAGGAGGTTTGCCGGCAACCTCGTTCTCGACCTCGCAAGCACCTAGGGTGATAAACCCATGATCGTGGCGATGACGGTGCATGAGCGTCGACGCGCGCGGAGCGACTGCCACTTGCGCGCGGAGCGACTTCCACTTGAAAGACCTGAACGTAATTTGTTCTCGATGGCGACATGATGACCCGGCTCGGCAGTAATCTCAACCTCGCCGGCCTCACCTCGCCGGTAGTCTATGCACAGCAGGCGAAGGCAATTAGTTTAGACTGATCTGGTGAGCGAGATTGGGAAGGTCTTAATCTTCTTCGGCATCATTGTGCTCCTACTGGGAGGGCTTTTTCTCGTTCTGGGGCGCACCAGTTTGCCCCTCGGACGTCTGCCCGGAGACATTCTCTATCGCGGCAAGAGGACGACCTTCTACATCCCGCTGACCACATCGATCATTGTGAGCGTCGTGCTTTCCGTGCTGCTGTACGTGATCAGCAGGTTGCACCGTTAGGGAATCAAGAGATCCCCTTCGCTGCGCTCCGGACGACCTCCCTGATCACCGCCTGAAGCAGGACTAGTTGCCGACCATCTGCTGTAAACTGCCTTCGAATGGCTTCGCTGGACCAGCTTGGCTTCAACTTTCGGCCACCCGAGCGCCGCATCTGGACGGTGCGCGATCTCATTGCTTCGGTACGCATACAGCTGGAGCGCGAATACACCGACGTCTGGCTTGAAGGTGAGATCTCCAACTTCCGGGCGCATGGTTCCGGCCATCTTTATTTCAGCTTGAAAGACGAGTCGGCGCAGATTCGCGTGGTGATGTTCCGGTCATCGGCGCGGCTGTTACGTTTTCGGCCCGAAGACGGCATGCAGGTGATTGCTCGCGGTCGCGTGACGGTTTACGAAGAGCGTGGTGAACTGCAGGTTTTGGCCGAATACCTGGAGCCGCGAGGCGCGGGCGCGCTGCAGATCGCTTTTGAACAACTCAAGGCCAAGCTGCAGGCCGAAGGCCTGTTCGATGAGGCAAGAAAGAAGCCCATCCCCTCCCTTCCTCGCCGAATTGGCATTGTCACGTCGCCGCAAGCTGCCGCGCTCAGGGATATCCTCAACATTCTCCACCGCCGTCATCGAGCGGCCAATGTGCTGATTTTTCCCGTCCAGGTGCAGGGAGATGCGGCGCCGCTCGATGTTTCTAACGGGATTCGCTATTTCAACCAAGTTGGTAAGGTGGACGTCATTATCGTGGCCCGTGGCGGGGGCTCGGTCGAGGATCTGTCTGCCTTCAACGACGAAGGTCTAGCAAGAACGGTGGCGACTTCACAAATTCCGGTTATCTCCGCCATTGGGCACGAGACGGATTTCACGATCATTGACTTTGTGGCTGACCTGCGCGCTCCAACGCCGTCCGCGGCTGCGGAACTGGTAATTCGCTCGCGGCAGGAGATTGAAGAGCGCTGCGAGGGCATGCGGGAACGGCTGGCACGGGCGGTGCGCTATCGGCTGCTGATGGCCCGGCAGGCGCTTACGGAACTGGCACAACACGAAGCATTTGCGCGCATCATGAATGCGCTCGGACGGCGTCAGCAGAAAGTGGATGATCTCGTCTACCGGCTGGAGAAGTCAGAACGACGAATTTGGGAGCTGCAGCGCCGGCGCTGGGAACTTGCGGCCGCAGCGATCCGCCATTACGACGCGAAACGGCGCTTGACGGAGATTCGCCAGGAACTGAATGCCCGGACGGCTGCCCTGCTGGGAACATTTCGGACTGTGTTGTTGCAGCAGCGCGCCCGCCTGGATCAGTTTTCAGCACGTTTACAAGACCTGTCGCCACTGGCGATTCTGGAGCGTGGGTACGCATTGGTGTTCGATGCGTCAGGGAAGCTGGTCAAGGATGCCGCCAAGGTTCGGGTCGGAGCAGAGATCTCGGCTAGGCTGGCAAAGGGAGAGATCACAGCGACAGTGAAGAAGAAGCCTTAACTGTGGCGCGGGCGCCCGCGATCTTCGACAAACTCGGCCGCAAGGGTCAGAGGCCCTTCTCCAGGCGGGGATTTGTTTTGGGTTCGGGGCCTAGAGTTTGTTTGATCGCGTCCGCGATGCTGCCGGTCAGGGCATGCATCTTGTCTTCTGATTCGGCTTCCACCATCACCCGAGCCAGCGCTTCCGTGCCCGAATAGCGGACTACTACCCTGCCATTGCCATTCAGTTCGCGCTCGGCGCTTTCGATAGCGTGCTGCACCTCCGGCACTTTCGAGAAGGGAACTTTCTCCCGCACGCGCACGTTCTGGATGGTTTGCGGGAACACCCTCAGGTCGGAAATGAGGTCGGCCAAGGGGCGGCCGGTTCGCGCCATGATTTCCATCACGCGCAGAGCGGTCAGCAGGCCGTCACCAGTGGTGGCGTCGCCGTCGCGAAAGATGATGTGGCCGGATTGTTCTCCGCCGAGGGTGGCCCCGGTTTTCAGCATTTCCGCCAGCACATACTTGTCGCCGACGTTAGCGCGCAACATGGCGACCCCGCTGCGTTTTAAGGCGACTTCCAGGCCCATGTTCGACATCGTCGTGGCGACAAGCGTGTTCCCGCTGAGTACGCCGCGCGCTTGCATGTCGCGAGCGGTAAGCAGCAGCACGGCGTCACCGTTTACGACTCGGCCTCGGGCGTCGCTGAACAGGGCGCGATCGGCGTCGCCGTCAAAGGTCACGCCGAGATCGAATTGGCCCTCCATTTCGCGGATGGCCTTGGCGACGTTCTCAGGATGGAGGGCGCCACAGCCTTCGTTGATGTTCTGTCCGTCCGGCTTGGCGTTGAGGAAGGTGGCTTGGATTCGGCAAGCCTGAAAAAGTTCTGGAGCTTCCGCGGTGGCTGCTCCGTTGGCACAGTCCACGAGAACCTTGAGCCGGCTCAGGTCGGCGGAAACATTGTGCGCGAGCCAGTCGATATAGGCTCGCCGCAGGCCGGCGGCCCCGGGCAGACTGGCCGGATCGCCTTCGCCGGCTTGCCGGCGAGAAGCCGGACTCTGCAGGTGTCGAAAAATTTCCTGCTCAATTGCCAGCTCGCGTTCGTCCGGAAGCTTATATCCATCGCCGGAAAAAACTTTGATTCCGTTATCAGTCCAGGGATTGTGAGACGCGGAGATCACTACACCGGCATCGAATCCGCGCGAACGGGCGAGATAGGCAACGCCGGGCGTGGTGATGACGCCGGCACTTTCGACCGAAACGCCATGTGACGTGAGTCCCTGCATGACTTGGTCGGCAATCCATTGGCTGGACTCGCGCGTATCTTGGCCGATCACAGTGCGCGCTTTTGGGTTGTTCCGGACCAGGTCGTGACCGAGAGCTCGTCCGATCACGTAAGTACTTTCCGGCGTAAGCGGAAACTCTCCCGCTACGCCACGAATGCCATCAGTTCCGAAAAGCTGTCTTTGCTCACTCATTTTATCTTTGCTTCAGCGCGCGCCGGAAGCGCTGGAGGACTTTTCCATAATAACGGTTACGTGGACGGGAGCAGGGTGGACTACTTGGACCAGGGGGTCAGAGACATAGACATTCGTGCTGAAGGTTTGGCTGCTCATAACACCGGAGGCGTCGACCGGGTCGGTGGTGGCGGCTTCCACCGCCTCCACACGCACGCGCGGTCCGACTATGGTTATAACCGCAGGATTGGCCACCACATTAGCGATGCGAAGGCCAGAAGCAAAACTTCCTGTCACCCGCGGCCTGACTTCGACCTGGCGTGTCATGCGCGTGTCAAAACTTAGATGGAACTGGCTGGGTACGACCTGCACTACGCTCAAATCGCGCGGCCGGCGCACCTGTTGCGACGTCAAATCGAAGGTACGTTCGCCGGGCTTGGCGTCGGTGAGGTCAACTTCCACGTGAACGTCGTGGGTGACCAGACGGTGGACAACGTGCTCCGGGCCACGCACCCTCACTTGCGCCAAGGGAATGTTCTCGGAATTGATTTCCAGGTTTTCGGGAATGCGATGGAACTCGATGGGAACGTCCACGGCGACTTCGGCATTGGGATTGCGCGCCACGACCAGCCAAAGGCTTATGGCCAGGACCAGGGAGAGCAGCTTCAGCCCGAAGTTATGGAAGACGTAATGCTGGACCTTAGGCATGTTAGTCGTCCATCCCCGACCTGAGATTCGGATCCTGTGAACGGGATCCGGAGGCCCGTGGGACCGATTCATCCACCAAGCCGTTTTCCACGTCGGTTGCAATCGGGGTCGGTAAGGTCGTCGGCGGCACATAACGGTGGAGCAAGGAGGACAGGCGCGAGCGCAGCTCTTCGACTGTAACGTCGCGCTCAATCTTGCCGCCGACTGCCAGGCCGATAGCGCCGGTTTCCTCAGATACAATCACGGCAATCGCGTCCGTCTCTTCGGTAATGCCGATCCCGGCGCGGTGGCGGGTGCCGAGTTGAGTCGAGAGCACCGGGTTCATCGAAAGTGGGAGGAAGCAGGCGGCGGCAGCGATGCGGTCCCTCTGGATGATGACGGCGCCGTCGTGCAAAGGTGCGCTCGGACGGAAGATAGTTGCCAGCAAGTCGTAAGAAAGCCGGGCTTCCAGCGGGACACCGCTTTCGATGTAAGTACGTAGGCCGACTTCGCGCTCGATCACGATCAGAGCGCCAGTCTGATTCTGCGAAAACAGGTTAGCGGCGAGAACAATGTCGTCATAGGCGTCGCCCTCCGAGGCAATAGCAGATCGAAAAGTCAGCTTGCGGCCAAGACGGGCCAGCGCCTGGCGGAGTTCTCCCTGGAAGACCACGATCAGGGCGAAGATGGCATAGGGGAGAAGCGTGCTGATCAGCCAGTTGAGGGTGGTGAGTTCGCCGATGCGGGCGAAATAGAAGGCAAGCGCCAGGGCAGCCACCCCGACCACCATGAGCGCGGCCCGGGTGCCGCGAATGATGGCCAAAAACTCGTAAATGATGACCGCCACCAGCAGGATATCGATGACTGTAACCACCGACACGTGAGGCAGGGGTGAAAGTAGCTGGCGCACGTAAAGCCTCGTCCCCTCGGAGTCTACCGCTAAGGACATTGTAATCCAGTATTCTGGAGAGGACAGCGGACGACGCATAACTTCAGGGGCGGCAGCGGCCCGCGCAAAGAACGGGCCCGCTCGGTATGACCAGCCTTACCGATAGCCAGTTCTCCAGGAGCGCAGACCCGTGGTTCGAGTTTCAAATAACGATCGCATTTTTGTTCTCACCGGGGCCGGGGTGAGCGCGGAGAGCGGCATTCCTACATTCCGAGGAGTAGGCGGACTATGGCGCAACTACCGGATTGAGGAAGTGGCGTCGCCTTCTGCATGGAGGCGCGATCCCCGGCTGGTTTGGGAGTTTTATTCGATGCGGCGGCGAGTCGCTCGAGAAGCCGAACCGAATCCGGCACACTTGGACTTGGCCAAGCTCGAACAGCGCATCGGCGACCGGCTGTTCCTCTGCACGCAAAATGTCGACAATCTCCATGAGCAGGCCGGGGCGCGGCGCGTGGTCCATATGCATGGCGAATTGTTCAAGAGCCGCTGCGATAGCTGCAACCGGGCTCCTTTTGCTGACGCGAGAACCTATGAGCCGCCGGCCGAGTTGCCGCGATGCGAGTGTGGCGGGCGCATACGTCCGCACATCTGCTGGTTCGGGGAGACGCCTTTCGAGATGAACCGCATCCTGCAAGCCCTGGACGGTTGCACTCTGTTCCTGGCCATCGGGACCTCGGGAGTGGTCGAGCCAGCAGCGAGCTTCGCGGCTCAGGTGAGTGGGCGGGCCCGCACCGTGTACGTCGGCCCGGAAGAACCAGCGAATCGCTACGCTTTTACCGAGCGCTATTTGGGCAAGGCGGGAGAGTTGTTGCCCTCCCTGTTTGAGGTGGTTGAAAGGCGATGACATTACCTCGACAGCGGCGGTTCTATCTGCGCCCGATCGCGTTCATGTTCATCCTGGGACTAGCAGGGCTGTTTGCCTTTGCCCCTGCAGGAGTTGGAGCTGTCTTCCACAATTTGTTGGCGCTCTGGAGTGTTGGATTGCTGCTGGCCGCGGCAACAACTCTGGTTTGGTTTTTGTATTGGTTCTTTCTGCGGAGGCTGCTGCGCGCGAGAAGAATCGTCAATGCGCGGTTCGAAAGGTTGATGCGGGAGCGTAGGGAAGCCGAGAAGGAATAGGGATTGATAAGCGCAAAGAAGAGCCGATTCCTCGCTTCGCCCGAGACGACAAGAGATTAAAAATCCCTTGACGGCTTACTCCAGGTCTCGCCAATTTTTTCCCACCCCGATTTCCACCAGCAGCGGCACCGCCAACGGATGCACGTTTTCCATCTGCTCGCGAACCAGGGTACGCAGGGTTTCGAGCTCGGATTCGGGAACTTCGAAAACCAGCTCGTCATGGACTTGCAGGGTCATCTTCGATTTCAGCTCCTGCTGCCGCAAGGCGGCGTCGATGCGGATCATGGCGAGCTTGATCAGGTCGGCGGCGGTGCCTTGCAGTGGGGTATTAACCGCGGTGCGCTCGGCAAAGCCGCGGATGTTGGCGTTCTTGCTGTTGATGTCGGGGATGGGCCGGATGCGGCCAAAAAGCGTTCTGACCTTTTGCGCGTGGCGAGCTTCTTCGAGAGTTTTGTCGATGAACTTGCGCACGCCGGCATACTTCTCGAAATAGGCGTCGATAAAACGCTTGGCCTCGGACTTCTCGATACCGAGATTCTGGGACAGCCCGAAAGGCGACAGCCCATACACAATTCCGAAGTTGACGACTTTAGCCTGTCGGCGATGTTCGGGTGTCACCATTAAGGGCGGAACACCGAACACCTGGGAGGCGGTGAGCGTGTGGATGTCGTCGCCCCGACGATAGGCCTCGACCAACAGCGGGTCCTTTGAATAGTGCGCGAGCAGGCGCAGTTCAATCTGCGAGTAATCGGCAGCCAGGAGAAGGCACCCAGGGTCGGCAATGAAGGCGGCGCGAATCTCGCGGCCCAGTTCCGTGCGGATCGGAATGTTCTGCAAATTTGGATTGAATGATGCCAAGCGGCCCGTGGCAGTTCCGGTCTGGGCAAAGGTCGTGTGCAGGCGGCCCGTGTTGGCGTTGAGCAGCGCCGGCAATGCGTCCACGTAAGTGGATTTCAACTTCGTCAGCTGCCGGTATTCAAGGACCAGCCGGGGAACTTCATGGGTGAGCGCGAGCCCTTCCAGCACGTCAACCGCTGTCGAAATCGTTCTGCCCTTGCCGTATTTCACCGGCTTGGGCAGGGCAAGCTTGTTGAAGAGCACGTCGCCGAGCTGTTTGGGCGAGCTGATATTGAATTCGAATCCGCCCGCAGCCTCAAAAATTTCTTCCGCCTTGGCGTCAATTTCCTTTTCCAGTCGGGCGGACATCTCGGCGAGAGCGCCCTTGTCGATCTTCACGCCGGTCTGTTCCATCCGGGCCAGCACGGGTACAAGAAGGAGATCGATCTCGTCGTAGAGCTTCAGCAAGCCGGCTTCTTCTACTTCCTCACGCAGCGCAGTCGCCAGGCGGCCGACCACGTCGGCGGACTCAGCCAGCGCACCGCTCAGCTTGATGTTGAATCGACGCAGAGCAACTTCCGGCAAAGTGTGCCAAGAGTAGGTCGGGTCCAGCAGGTAGGAGTAGAGCATCGGGTCATGACGCACACCCTGCACCGTGATGTCGAGCGAGCGCAAAGCGTGGGCGGCCGTTTTGAAATCATGGATCGTCTTGGGCACCTTGGGATCAGAGAGGGCCGTCTTCAGGCGCTCGGCAGCTTTCGAATCGAGGGGAACCATGACTGCCGTGCCGGGGGTAGACGAGATCGCGAGGCTGTGAGTTGGAACCGCGGTGGGCAGGGGCGCTGCCCCGGGCGCCAGCGGAAGTACACTCTCATCGGCTTCTTCTTGGTCTTCGGCAACCACCGCCGGCTTTGCCACTTGGAGGGCCAAGGCCAAAGAGCCGCCCGGCGGAATCGCCTTCAGCACTGCCTCAACATCAGCCGCAGATTTTGCCTCCCGGTATTGCACTTCGCCGACCTGCACCGCCGGCAATAAATCCTTGAGCAGCGACGTGAACTCCAGCTCGGTGAAAAGCTGGCGGAGCGCGTCAACGTCGGGCTCGCCGGCCTGCATAGCTTCTACGTCGAGTTCAATGGGCACGTTACGATCGATGGTGGCCAACTGCTTGCTGGCGAGGATCACGTCGCGATTGTGGAGCAGCGACTCGCGATATGTTTTCTTCTCAACCTCGGTGGCACGGTCGAGAGCTGCCTCGACTGAGCCGAAGCGCTTAATCAGCTCGACCGAACCTTTGTCGCCAATGCCAGGCGCACCGGGAATGTTATCAATGGAATCGCCGCGGAGGGCCATGACATCGACAACCCGCTCGGGAGGCACCCCCAAAATCTCTTCGACCTTTTGTGCATTGCAAATCAGGTTGTCCTTGGGCGGATTGAGGACGCAGATTTGCTCGTCCACCAGCTGCAGCATGTCTTTGTCGCTGGAGACAACGTAGACGGGATACGCCTGCGCGGCCCCTTTCCGAGCCAACGTTCCAATGACATCGTCGGCCTCGTAGCCCTCCGACTGAAGAATCGGGATGCGATACGCCTGCAACGCCCGTCGGATGTAGGGCAACTGCTGGACGAGATCCTCGGGCATCTCGGAACGGTTTGCCTTGTAGCCGCCGTAAGCGGTTTCCTGAAAAGTCTGCGTCTTGATGTCGAACTTGCGGACCACCGTGATGGCCCCGGCCTGCTGGTCGCGGAAGGTTGGAGCTCCGATATCGAAGACTGCGGCAAGATACTCCGGCGAGAAGTCGTCGCGCAACTTGCGCAGCATGTTGACGAAGACGTAAGTGGCGGCCGTCGGTATGCCGGTTTTGGTCGACATCGAGCGCTGGCGCGCCATGGCGTGGTAGGCGCGGAAGATGAACGACATCGAATCGATCAGGAAGATGCGGCCCTTGTCGCCCTGGGGAAGCTTGGGCGTGCGTAGAGGAGTGGGCTGGCCGGCCTCAGCGGGCACAGGTTTCTTCATCGAAGATGGGGCTCTGGAAGCCAAGCTTTAAGTTTAGCAGTATGGCGGGGGTCTTCCAGGCTCTGGATCGGGCTCAGAAGGTGGCCGTGAAGTCGGCTTCCACCGATTTTGATTTTCCTTTAGAGAGGTTTCGGAACACCAGGTAATACTTCTGGGGCTGATCCATAGTCGCGGGCAGCGCATAATCCACCGTCCCGCCGCTGGAACCCGGGACAGAGTACCCAACCTCACTACTCACGCCGTGTCTAAAGTCGTTGAATTCTTTCGGTGTCATGAGCAGGAGGTCGACCTTGGCGGCTTGGTTGGGGTCACCCGAAACATAGGACTTGAAGGTGCCTTGGATTTTCGGGGATAGCGTGTGGGCGGGAACCTCGAACTCGAATTTGGCGTAACCGGGCAATTTGAAGGTGCCATGCACGAAGTTGTTGGGAGCCGGGGTGGCATTGCGAACCACGCGATTGAACTCGTCCGTAGGTTTCTGTTGTTGGGGAGCTTTCTCGCAGGCAGACAGCAACCAGGCCAAAAAGGTGAGGCAAGAAAGAGCGACTCTCATGAGTTAGTCCACATTTCCTGAAACATTTGCACCCATGCCGAGCTGCCTTCGGCCGGACAGCTGCGGCGTCTGTTCTTACGTCGTTTTGGCTGACGGCTTGCCACATTCGGTGGTGTAGTGCAGTTTGATTTCTCCGCAGGTGCCTTGCTCGGGCGAGTACACCACGCAGGTGTCGAAAGGCCGCGAGTATACGTGCAGACTCACGGCTCTCTCGTTAAATTCGCGCGGGTTGTAGACGCGATGTACAGGCTCGCCTGGATCGACTGCGCAGGGATGGGTGGGGTTTATTTCCACGGTGTCGGCCGGCTCCAGGCGGCATTTCCCGGCGTTCAGATCCTGAAAAATGACGCGATAGTTGCCAACCAGCAAGCGCCCCATAGGTACGGCCATCCAGCAATTCTGGTCGCGGTGATTGTGGACTGAGCTGACCTGACCCATTTCCCAGCAGATGGCGAGTAGCTCGTAAAGCGGTGTCTTGTCGATCAGGTTGCGGGTGTAGTGCTGGCGGTCCCAGGTCAGGTAGGGCGCGAGCGTGTCGGGCGAAACAGGAGTCGTCTGCAGAAAATTGAGGATCGTGGTGGTCTCGACAAAGGCGGCTTCCGGAAATTTTCGCAGCTCGGAGACAAAATCCTGAAGGGCAACCGGCCGGGACGAGGTTTTCATAGTCATAATAATTGCACCCACCGAGTGGCACAGTATAGCGCCTAAGCCGGGGGAAAACCCGAGATCCTCGCTGCGGTCGCGATGACGAGGAACGGCAGCGCTCGGCTGATGACCATCCAACACGAACCTATGCGCTGGTTCTCCTGAAACGGATCTAGGCCGCTGCCTAGACGTTTCCCTTCCATATTCGTTGTGCCCGAAGGGCATGAAAAACTAAGCTAGTGGGTCTGAGCCGGTGCTCGGGGCGGAATCGAACCGATATGCGCTCCTTCCTGGTCTTTAGCTATAGACGGGGCTAGACCGGTCTCTGCCTCCAGCATTTTGGAGGGGCCCAGAAAGACAGGATTACTCCAGGAACATGCAGTCGCCGTAGGAATAGAACCTGTACTTCTGCGCGACGGCATGGCGATAGGCCGCGAGTACTCGCTCGCGGCCGCCGAAGGCGCAGGCCAGCATCAGCAGTGTCGACTGCGGCAGGTGGAAGTTGGTCAGCAGGGCGCCGATGACTCGAAACGGATAGCCGGGGTAGATGAACAGGTCGTCATTGCCGCTGCCGGGCTGCACTCGGCCAGTCCCTCTTGCGCAAAATTCCAGAGTGCGCACCGTGGTTGTTCCGACCGCGACCACGCGTCGGCGTGCTTCCAAAGCGTCGTTGATCTTGGCAGCGGCTTCCGTCGAAATCGAATATCGCTCGGCGTGCAACCGGTGCTCTTCGACCCGCTCCACCCTGATGGGCTGAAAGGTTCCCAATCCTACGTGCAGCGTGATCTCCGCGGTTTCAACGCCGCGTTTTTTCATGCCTTCAAAAACTTGCGGGGTGAAGTGCAAACCAGCGGTGGGCGCGGCTACCGATCCGCGTTCGCGCGCATAGACGGTTTGATAGCGCTCCCGGTCCGCAGGACGATCGGGGCGTTCAATGTAAGGCGGCAGAGGCACGTGGCCGATGCGTTCGATGAACGAAACGAAGTCCGGAACAGGCGAGAAACGAATTGTCCGTTCTCCGAACTTTCCGCGGGCAAGCACTTCCGCCTGAAGCTCATCCTGATCGCCGAAGAACAACGTTTCGCCAACTCCAATCTTCCGGCCAGGGTGGACCAGGCACTCCCATTTATTGGACTCCTGTGAGAGTTGCCGAGTCAGCAGCACTTCGACACGTCCTTTCAAGAAATCCCGGGCCGCCGGATTTTGCGGGCTGAGCGCCAGCGCTTTGTGGCCAGCTCGGCGTCCATATAAGCGGGCGGGAAACACGCGCGTGTTGTTGAACACCACCAGGTCATTGGGCTGAAGCAGCTCGGAAAAATCCCGGAACGTCAGGTCCCGCGTTTCGCCGGTGCTGCGATTTAGGTACAGCAGTCGAGAAGCTGCGCGGTCGGGCAAAGCTTCCTGGGCAATCAGTTCCTTTGGCAAGTCATAGCTGAAGTCGGAAACCAGCACGCCGCTGATTATAGGAGTTGCCCATGACTGGCGCGGGGAGCGCCCCAAAGCTAGCCGCAACCCGAAATCTTTAGTTGCCATCTGAGCACCAAATGATGATTGTTTCCACAGGTTGCCTTCGGTACCATACGCGGCTAAGCTGAGAGCCGGGAGTGCTCTTGAGAATGGCGAGCCAACGCCAATACCGCAGAGAAATAATCCGATTGGGTGGAAGGTTGCACGGTTGCGGCTTTGTGGCGGGAACCGACGGCAACCTTTCCGTGCGTCTGGATCGGAGGCGAATCCTGGTCACACCCACCTCCATGAGCAAAGGGATGATGCGCAGTTCCGACCTGGTCATGGTGGACCTGGAGGGGCACAAGCTGTCGGGGAAGCGCAACGTTTCCAGTGAAATTGCCATGCACCTGCTGATCTACCGCCTCCGTCCCGACATTCGGGGCATTGTGCATGCTCATCCGCCGACGGCTACCGCATTTGCCGCATCTGGACTGTCGCTGAACCAGCCGTTAGTTTGCGAGCTGGTGGTCGGGTTAGGCTGCGTGCCCCTGGCGCGATACGGTACCCCGGGGACGCCTGAGCTGTCCGATGCGCTGGAACCGCTTATTCCGCAGTATGACGCGATCCTGATGGCTAACCACGGCGTTGTCACTTACGGGGAAGACCTGCAGCACGCCTACATGAAGATGGAAACCGTCGAGCACTTTGCCAGAATCGCCCTGGTCGCCCACCTGCTCGGACATGCGCAACCCCTGAACGATGAGGAAATCGCAAAGCTGGTGGTTTTGCGTCAAAAGTATGCGGGAGCCAAATCGGCGGCTCCCATGCCCGTCGATCTAAACAACGGGAAACAGAACGGGAACAATCGGGTTTCAGAGACGGCGGAAGACAGCGATTCTTGTCAGCGGGTTCCCGCGAGGCACCGTTAAATTTAGGATACAGCTGGGGCCGCACCGCAGCGGCAGCGGGCTCTAGCCTTTGGCGTGACCTCGTGCCGTGGGCGAAAAATGCCTGGAGCTGGTTTCATGAATGTAAATGGTATCGTCGCCCTACGCGGTCACCTCGTCGGCTAAACCCGGTTCCTTACAGTAAGGGGGGTGCGTTACGCAGGGCCGAAGGCCCTGCGCCACCTACTGGAGACGGGCCTAAGGGCTGTCCCGGGGCTCGAACCAGCAGCCACCGCTGTTTGGATTTGTGACACGCAATACGAATCTGTCAACCAGCGCAGGGCTATTGCTCGAAAACGGGATCCAAGACTTAGTGGGTCTCCCACGGGGCTGCGCGAACCCAGTCGGTAATCAGCCCTGCAATCGACAAACTGGCGGCCGCTGGCACAGATGGCATTGGAGGTCAGATGCCCAACTCGCGACCAGCGAATGACAACCCACCACCGATGGTTACGGGCATGAGGCGCGTCCTGCGGATTACAAGACCCCATACCCGGCATGCAAAAGCCCGGCGAAGAAGTTCAGAGAAACATGACAGCTAAACAAATCCTAGTTGCGCTCGTCTACCATCTCGTACAATAGCGGCGAATTACATCGCTGCCGCGGGCCAGATGAGAGCCGAGTCTAGTCGGGGTCTTGCTGGGGGAGGGGACAGAATCGGAACGAAGAAGCATCCCGCCGTGGTGCGGGTAGCGACGGAGGAGAGAGCACGCCAAATCCTGGACCTATGCAATCAGCACGGGATACAGGTGATCGTCGGAATCGAGTCCGATCAACGAGAGGACATCAGCGAGGTTGAGCGCATTCTCCGCCCGCCAGAGCCGTTCAAAGTTGCCAAGGCTCCTCCGCGGGTTACTGGTAACGACTATTGCCCCTGCGGCTCTGGCCAGAAGTACAAGAAGTGTTGCGCTGCGTGAGTGCCGGCGACTTCCTGGAATCTCGGGCTCCCTGGGCTTGGAGCAAGGCTGGCTCACCACGCTGCAAAATGGCTAATCTGCAGAGCCGGGCCTTTGGCCCTGCATCCTCAAGCCCACAACTGGAACAGGCTTTACCGCAGCTAGTCCAGTCCGCAATGAGAGACGTTCATAAGTCCCTCAGCGGGTAAAGCCGCACCTTCAAGGACCACAGCGGCACCGCTTGACTTCGCTCGAGGCTAGGCTCCTGAAGCCGTGCCTTACCCAAAGACCGGTTATGAAACCAGCTGCGGATCCTGCCTTTCGCTCAGACAACAATCATTCTCCTCCTATCCTGAATCGCACTCCGGCCCGGAAATTGGCGCCCAGGGCCGGATAGCCAACTGCCTCCTCATAGTGCCGGTTCAGAGCGTTCTCCACGTTTACGTATGCGGTCACACGGGACGTCAGAGCGTACCATGCGCCCAGGTCCACTCGCGCGTAACCGGCAGCGTGATTAATGCCAAAGCCAAGGAAGTCGGAGTCTGGCCGGCGGCCTACCAAGCTGGCTCCCAGGTTTGTTCCCCAGCGGTTGGCGATGCAATTCAGCAGAAGACTCCCAGAATGTTTGGGACGCCGCAGCAGCGGATGCCCGGGCTGATGCAGTCCGTCAAAGGCAAAGGGTTGCTCGAGAATCTGCGTCGAGGTGTAGTTGTAAGCGAGATCCAACGACAAGCGCGAAAGAGGCCGGCCGCGAAATTCCACCTCCGCGCCGTGCGCCATAGATTTGTCGATGTTCTCGTACTTTCCGACGAAATTCACTGGATCGAGAATGGCGAAGTCGATCTGGTTGCGAAACAGATTGTTGTAATAGGTAGCGTCGAGAGCGTATTTTCCGCCCAGCAACCGTTGCTGCACGCCCGCCTCGAAAGCACGATTTTCTTCCGCTTTCAAGTTGGGGTTGGGAAGGATTCCCTGTCCGCTGGCGAACGACTCCTCCAGACGAGGCTCCTTGATACCCGTCGCATAGGAGAAGCGCAGCCGGGTTCCGGAAAGGATGGCCCCACCTTTCCGAGCTTCGAAGGCGAGAGCTATTCGCGGTACCGCCCTGTTCCCGAAGGTAGTGTTGTGGACGAAGCGCATGCCCAGAATCGCAGCGAGCTTGCCGACCGTGACTGTCTGTTGCCCGTAGGCGGCCTGATTCCGGCGCAGCCCGTGTACTATCGGCGGGTAGTTCAAGTCGCCGGTAAAACCGTTTTCATCTTCGAATTCGTAGCCGAAAGTCGATTGCGCCCAGCTTCGTTCCAGATAGTTGCCTTGGTAATCGAAACCCGCGCGGTTAACCTCGGCAATCGCGTGAGTGGGAAAATCGAACAAGCGGCCGGGGTCGCTGAAGGTATCCACATTGACGCGCTTGTGCTGATGCTCAAAACCATTGAGCCGGTGTTGCCAGCGGGAGGGCCCAGTCAATAGCAGTTCGGCGCTCGCCAGGAGATTGTTCTGGCGTGCCCACTGGTCAGAGTCTGGTGGCTCGAGAGCCTGGCCGTTGAACTTCCACTCTCCCGAAACCCCGGTGCGATTGTTGGAATGACGGGCGCGAACACGGAATAGAGTGCTCGGGTTGATCTGTAAGCCCAGGTTGGCGCCTTGCGAGGAGTTGGAGTAATCATCATTGATGCCCTGGCCGGTGGTGTTGAGCTGATCGCCAAAAACGTCGTAATCGTAGCGCCCCCTCGCTCCCGCCAGGGAAAGATAGCCATCGGCCGTATTGAAATTGCCGCCATCAGCCCCCAGCCGTAGTTCCGGAGCCAAGGTAGTGCCGGTGCGAGTCCAGGCTTGCACGACACTGGTCATGGCATCGGACCCGTAGAGAGTGCTCTGCGCGCCGTGCACAAATTCGACGCGCTCGGTTTGCTGCAAGGGGACGACTCCAAAGTCGAAGGTGCCGCCCGGATCGTTAACCGACACGCCGTCGATGATGACCTTGTTGTAACGCGAGTCACCACCACGAACAAACAAAGAAGCCAGCCCTCCTCGTTGGCCCTGAGTGTTGACCACGGCGCCGGGCAAGAATCGCAGGGCGTCAGCGGCTGAGACTGGGTGCATTAGCGAAAGTTGGTCGCCTTCCAGCGTCGACACGCTCGCACCGGCTTGTTCTTCCGGCACAGGATTTCGTGTGCCGGTTACCACCACCGTTTCCGCCGCCGTGGCGAGGTGCAGCTTCACGGTTATCTCGGCCTGTTCGTGGGAAACGCCGAGTTCCTGCGGCGAAAAACCGGGGGCCAGCACCCGCAGGCGATATCCACCGGTGCCGACTCCGCGCAAAAGGGCTAGTCCCTGGGCGGAGGTGATTTGGACATCCCGCGACCGCTCTCCGTCGAGAAGAATGACCTCCGCGCCGGCAATGACGGATGATTGGGGATCCAAGACCCTGACTTTCAACTGAGCGGCACAAGCGCTCACCAACAGGAGAAAAATGGAAAGACCAGCGCGATACACGCAATCCTCCTTCGCACGCGAAAGGGGTTGAAGTTGGTGGTACGCGCCGGTCTCCTGGCTTGGCGAGTTAGGACCGCATTGGCGACGGGGTGACCCGTCCGCGCCGAGCGAAGCTCAGCTCTGCTGTGGTCCAGTGTGGCTGCCGGCCTTCCCGGAACTACCAGTGGCCGGCGGCGATTTCCTCGCTTACAGTTGCGCGGCAGCGCGGGATTTTCACCCGCTTCCCAGGTCCTCATCGGCTGACGGGGACGCGCGAACCTGAGGGCTTGAGAAAGAACAATCGAGCGAGAAAACTCTACTCGCCGGTGGGCGAGGTGTCAATGAATGGGGCTGAATGGGCTGAATGGGCTTGCTACTCAAAAAAATCACCGCCTCGAGTAGGCCGGGAGCGCCGAGAAAAACTAAAACTAAACCGGGGGCGACGTGCCGCGCCATACGGCTAGGCTTAGGCTAGAGGCGGTGCAGCGGGAACTCGGCGGTCCCCACTTCTTGCACGTGGGCTTCGGCGAAGTCGCGGACTCTTTCCAGCGCTGCTTGAAGTTCTGCCTGCACGGCCTGCATCTGAGTGTCGTCGGCGTCGGGGGACGCAAGAATCTGTCGGCCGAGGCAAACCAGAGCCTTCGAAAAAGGCTTGGGGATCATGAGCCGGTCCCAGGAGGGCAGCCGCCAGGGATCTTCAAGAGCGATGTGAAATGGGACGAGCGGCACTCCCGTTTTGCTCGCCAGCAGCACCGGGCCGGGCTTGGCAATGAATGCGGGACCGCGGGGACCGTCGCTGGTGAAGCCAACTGTATTGCCTTGCTGGAGCAGGCGCCTTGATTCGAGCAACGCCCGTACCGCTCCCTTCGAACTGGAACCTTTGATCGGAACGTAGTTAAGTTTGGCAATGATGCGGGAGGTGTATTCGCCGTCGAAGCTGTAGCTGGAGATCACGCCAATCTGCTGATTGCGAAAAACGTAGGATGCGGGGAATATGCCGCAGTGCCAGAAGCAGAGCACGGTCGGGCGTGTGCTGAGTTTCTCCGGGCCGCCTTCCTCGATGTGCACCGCGTAACGCAAGGTGCGGCCGATCAGGCGAATAGCAAGATAGCCAAACCAGGCGATCAGCCAGAGAAGGAAGCTCTGGCGCAGGGTCCAGCCCTGGGTTTTGCCGGTAGGCTCTGCTGAGACCGGCGGTGTGGTCACGGTGCTCACAGAAGTTATTGTAAGGGGTAAAGCGGGGGCGCCGGCTCTCACAGTTGTGCGCGCGCGATCCTCCGGGAGGCTACTACGCCCGCCTTGGATGAGGGCAATAAGAGAGGTTTAGCTTTCCAGGTAGGCGTCGACCCACTCTTTGAGGCGGAGACGACGGTCGTCATTGGGATCGAAGCGGACGCCAAAGGTGTTCTTCGATTTCCAGCAAACCACCCCCTTAACCCAAATACGGGGAAGGGTGAGCAAAGCAAACGAGACCTCAAGGAGTGTTCCCACTCCCATCTCTTCAGCACTCTTCATCGACATGCCGCCGGAGCTGAGCTCCTTGCTGGTGGCGGTGAAGCGGCGGCTGTTGGCGGCGGTGACAGAGACTTCGGTGATCACGGGAACCCGGACGTAGCGGCGAAATTCGTGGACGACCAGCATCTGGGTGGCGCGCACGAGCTTGAGGGCGGTTGTGCGCTCTACCGGTTCGTGGAAAATGGCGTTGATGCCAAATCGCGAATAGCGCATGGCGTCCTGGGCGCTGCCGCCCAGGCCGTAGATGATCATGCGGCTATTGGAAGGTGAGCTGCGAGCTGCCTCCATCACCTTTTCCGCCGCCGGGCTAAGCTTCACCACGCAGGCTTCAAACTTCTCCTTGGCCAAGCGGTCCGCGGCATGGCCGCTGATGACCACCGAGTCGATCCCGAATTGTTTGAAGCATTCGGCCAGGACGGCGCGTGCCGATTCTTTAACGTCCACAAAAGCGGCTCGCGCTGCGGCCTTCCGGGTTGGAGGGATGGCGGTTAGGCTTCCGAAGGCCTTGTCCATGAAGGGCATTGGTGTCTCGCCTGAAATTCTATTGTGGCCTGCGTCGGCGGGATTGGCAAAGGTTTCGAAGGCGTGAAAACAGGTACAGAAGTGCTATTACTGTTGGGGATTGAGGATGAGATTGTCGATTGAAAAAACAGCGAGTTGCAAGGACGCCGACCCACCAGGCCTTAAATCGACAACCGTCGACCATTCACTCGTCCCAACGCCGGAACAGCAGCGCTCCGTTGGTGCCGCCGAAGCCGAAGGAGTTCGACATCGCGTACTCCAGGCTCGCTTGGCGGGCGTGGTTGGGAACGTAATCTAAGTCGCAACCTTCGTCCGGGTGTTCAAGGTTAATCGTCGGTGGCAACCTCTGGTCACGCAGGGCTAACACCGTAATGCCTGCCTCCAAGCCCCCAGCCCCACCTAACAGGTGGCCGGTCATGGACTTAGTGGAACTGACAGCCAGCTTGTAAGCGTGGTCGCCGAAGGTGCGCTTGATGGCGACAGTTTCCAGCTTGTCGCCCAGGTCCGTGGACGTTCCATGAGCGTTCACGTAGCCCACTTCGCTGGGCCGGACTTTCGCGTCGTTCAACGTATTCACCATGACGCGATACGCGCCATCGCCCTGCTCGGCGGGCTGGGTGATGTGGTAGGCGTCGCCGCTCATGCCATAGCCGACAACCTCGGCCAGAATTTTCGCTCCGCGCCGGCGGGCGAATTCGAGTTCTTCCAGGATCATGATGCCGGCGCCTTCGCCGATGACGAAACCATCACGGCCGGTGTCCCAAGGGCGACTGGCTTTGTCGGGTTCATCATTGCGGGTGGAAAGTGCCCGCATCGCACCGAATCCACCGACCCCCATGGGGGTGATTGCCGCTTCCGTGCCGCCCGCAATCATGACGTCGGCGTCGCAGCGGGCAATGATCTTGAAGGCATCGCCAACCGAGTGTGCGCTTGAGGTACAGGCGGTACAAGTGGCCTCGTTGGGGCCCTTGGCGTTATAGCGGATACTCACGTGCCCGGCGGCAAGATTTACGATGGCGGCGGGAATAAAAAATGGTGAGATTTTGCGTGGGCCTCCAGTCAGCAGATTGGAGTGCTCGCGCTCAATGATGTCGAATCCGCCGATGCCGGATCCGATGTGAACACCCGCCCGGGTGGAAAGCTCGGGGGTAATCTGCAGGCCGGACGATTTCATGGCTTCGTCGCTGGCGGCAAGCGCCAGGTGAATGAAGCGGCCCATCTTCTTCAATTCCTTTTTTTCTACGAAATTCAGCGGGTCGAAGTTCTTGACCTCGGCGGCAATCTGGCAGGCGAAATTGGAGACGTCAAATTGCGTAATGCGGGCAACACCGCTCTTGCCGGCCAGCAGGTTCTTCCACGTTTCGTCCGTGGTGTTGCCGACTCCGCAAATCAGGCCGATGCCTGTAACTACAACCCGACGTCCCAAAACTACTTTCCACCTTTCGCATGTTTGCCGATGTAATTGACCGCATCCTGGACGGTGCGAATTTTCTCGGCATCTTCGTCGGGTATTTCGATGTCAAAGGCTTCTTCGAAGGCCATCACCAACTCGACCGTATCGAGCGAATCGGCGCCCAGATCGTCCACAAACGAGGCGTTGGGCGTAACTTCGCCTTCGTCGACTCCCAACTGCTCCACGATGATCTGCTTGACTTTGTCGTCGACGGCTGCCATGGTTCTCCTCGATGACGGCCCCGGTCGGCGCCGCCTTTCTAGTTCTACTTGCCTACTTTGGCGTGTTTGCCGATGTAGTCAATTGCGTCCTGGACGGTGCGGATCTTCTCGGCGTCTTCGTCGGGTATCTCGACATCAAAGGCCTCTTCGAAGGCCATCACCAGTTCTACCTGGTCCAGAGAGTCCGCCCCAAGATCGTCGACAAAAGATGCTTTCGGCGTAACTTCGCTTTCCTCGACACCAAGTTGCTCGACTACGATTTGCTTTACCTTGTCATCTACGGCTGCCATATGGGAACCACCTCCTGGCGACGAAACGAGTAGTGTAATTGTGCCCTTGAATTTATGTAAAGGAAGAGTTCGAGCATCTGGAATAAGCAGAATAAGCTGTTCCGCTTGCCCTAGATACAGGAAGAATCCTAAACGGTGCATGGACGCCGGTCAAACCGCTTTGAGGAAAGCAGCGGGTCCGCACCGATTGCGCTCCTTTGATGAGTGCGCTCGATTCTGAGTTCTATTTTCCTCCGTACTGATCTCTCAATCTGGTCTGGCGGCTCACCATCGGAATGGATTCTCCGATGATAAAGACCTGCTTGACGTCGGTCCTTACTTCGAGCGGGTCCCCGTTGGCTACCACTACGTTCGCGACCTTGCCGACATCCAGAGAACCCAGCTTGTCCGCCAAACCCCAAATTTCGGCTGGATTGAGTGTGATGGCCTTGAGCGCTTCGTCATAGGGGAGGCCGAAGGCAGAGGCGAATCCCGCCTGATACGGCAGGTTGCGCGAATTGTGGGCTTCAAACGAGGCGAACGCAATCTTCACGCCGCGCTTGGCGAGCTCTCCGGGCAGGCTATAGACCGCGTCATAGCGCTCGTAGGGCTTTGGGTTTTGGTAGATCGGACCCACAATAACCGGCACCTTCAAGCTGGCTACTTCCTCGAGAATCGGTTGCGAGTAGCTGATGTGGTTCAAAACGAATCTCAGACTGAATTCGCGAGCCAGGTGGACGGCGGTTTCCAGATCGCTTGCCTCTTCGGCAGCCAGCACAACGGGCTTTTTGCCTTGCAAATACGGGAGTAAGGCCTCCAGCTTCAAATCACGTTTTGGCCGCTCAGGTTTCTTGGCCTTCTCGTCTTTATCTGCCGCGCTGTTTTTTCTCTCAAAATCCGCCCACTTCTCGGCGTAGTCCTGCGCATCAAGAAACGCCTGCCTGAGCTGGGCGGCCATGCCCATGCGCGTCGACGGAAACTTGCGCTTCTCGAAAGTTCCCTGGTTGCGACGTTCGTCGCCGGTGAAATTCAGGGGCATGGCGATGTCACGCACCACCAGCATCTCATCCGCCGAGCGGCCGGCGAGTTGCACAAACGAATCCTGGCCGGGGAGAGTGTCGCGGCTTTCAGGCGCAACTATGGCATTGGTCACCCCGTTCATGCGCGTCACGGGAATCAGTTCTGACTCGGCGTGAAATGCGTCATAGACATGCATGTGGGGCATGATCTCGTCGGACATTTCAACCAGGTCGTTGGTCATCGGTTCGGCGTTGATCTCGGTAAGGCCAAGGTGGGTCTCGGAATCGATCAGACCGGGGTAGACGGTCATTCCCGTGACATCAATGACCTGAGCGCCGGCGGGGACTTTGGTGGAATTGGAGTTGCCCACGGCGGTGATCTTGCCGTTCTCCATCACCAGCACACCGTTATTGATGGTTCCGTGGGTGATGGTCAGCAGCTTCCCGCCTTTTAGGGCCACTGGGCGCTGTTGGGCGGCAGCCAGTGTGGCCAGGAAAAGGACGAGGAAAACAAGGTTCCTCCCTCCCCTGGAAACCACAAGCTCCAGGTGCGTTTTCATTGTCCCTCCTGATAGCGCGGCATGCCGAAACCAGGCAAAGAGCGGTCGAAGTAAACATCGCCGTCGATGAGAACCTTGTGAGGGACGCCGTAGCTGGAGAGCGGATAACCGTCCCAGATGACAATATCGGCATCTTTGCCCACATCCAGCGAACCGACCCGATCATCAACGCCGACGATCCAAGCGGCATTGAGCGTAATCATCTTCAAGGCTTCTTCTTCCGTGGCGCCACCGTAGCGCATGGTTTTGCCGGCTTCCTGGTTCAGGCGGCGGGCAAAATCATCCGAGTCGCTCTTGATGGCGACGCGCACGCCCTTGCGCATCGAGATGACAGCGTTCCACGGGATCGCGTCCCAGGCTTCGTTCTTGTAACCCCACCAATCGGCAAAGGTAGCGATAGCCACCCCTTCGGCGGCAAGCTTCTCAGGCACCTTGTAAGCTTCCAGCGCGTGATGGAAGGCGCGTATCTTGTAGCCGAATTCCCTGGCCATAGCCATCTCGGTGAGGAACTCGTCCGCGCGGTAACAGTGGATCTGGACCAGGAATTTTCCACGCAGGACATCAGCCAGCGCCTCGAGCTTTAGATCATGCTTTGGCATCTTGGCATCTTTTTCCCCGCGCTTTACCTTGGTGTTGTAGTCATCCCATTCGCGCATGTAGTCCTGCGCCTGAACGAAGGCTTCACGTTGTACCTCGAAGTTGCCCATGCGCGTCGACGGGAGTTGCTCGCGTCTGCCATATACTCGCTTGGGGTTCTCACCGCTGGCGAATTTGATGGATTTCGGCGCGCCGGGAAACAGCATCGCGTCGCGCCCCGCGCCATATTTATGCTTGATCACGACCGCCTGGCCGCCAATCATATTGGCGGAGCCGTGCAGCAGAAGAGACGCGGTCACGCCGCCGGCCAGGCCGCGATAGATTGCTTTGTCCTGGTAGTCGAAGGCGTCCATCATCAGCATCTGCGGAGTGATGGGGCTGGTGGCCTCGTTGACGTCCTGGTCGAGCGCGATGTGGGAGTGCGAATCGATGATGCCGGGAGTCACGTACTTTCCGCCGGCATCGATGACGGCGGCAGACGTGGGGGCGCTCACGTTCGTTCCGAGCGCGGCAATTTTGCCGTCTTTGATGTACAAGCTGCCATTTTGAATGTCGCCGTGGGTAACGGTCATGAGCACCGCGTTTTTGATAAGGAGTCCGTTGTGAGCGGCGGGAGGGGACTGCGCCAGGACCGCGGCTGTCACAAGGAACCCAGGCAGCAGCCGAATCCACATCGTAAAACGATGTAACATCGCTTGCTCCTTCTCACAAAAGAAACGCGATTCTAGTGAGCTTGGGGGGAAGGCGTCAACGGGGAACATGGCCGGTGGGAGCGTGTCTGTGACCCGCCCGGCAATTCGCGGCACCGGATTCGGGGTGCCAGAAAAGGACAGTACATGAAGCTTCTGTTTTTGTCGGCATTCTTGTTGGCGACAATTCGGGCTTGGGCTGCTCCTTGCGAGCAGGGACAGGCGAAGGATGAGAAGACACTGTTACGGCTTGAAAAGACCTGGGCCAAGGCGCTCGAGCGCCAGGATGCCGAGGCGGTGGGCTGTCTGTTGGCGGACGAATTTGAGGATGCCGATGTCGATGGCACGGTGCATGATCGAGAGCAAGCACTGGCTCGCATTCCTCAGCGACGGCCGAGTTTGAACCGCCTCGAAGACATGCATGCTCACATTTATGGCAATTCGGCATTCGTGCGCGGCGTCAATCAGGTGACGGACACGTCCGGGAAGACGCTGGCGCAGGTCCGGTTCACCGATATTTTTGTGTATCGCGACGGTCGTTGGCAGGCGGTGGCGGGCCAGGAGACGCTGGTAAAGCCCTGGCCCGGTGGCGTCCCTGGCGGCGCTGGCCTCACACCGGCACAGTTCGGCTCCAGTTTGAAACTGAAAACCAGAAACTAGAGACTCCCTTCATGCGAGCCGTAGTGCAGCGTGTGAGCCGGGCGAAGGTTTCCGTAAACGGCGAAGTCACGGGCGAGATCGGGCGCGGGTTGCTCGTCTTGCTAGGGGTCGGTGCGGAGGATGCGGAATCCGACGCTGATTATCTAGCCGAGAAGATCGCCGGATTGAGGATCTTCGAGGATGATAACGGCAAGATGAATCGGGGGATTGCCGAGATCGGCGGCTCCGTGCTGATGGTTTCCCAGTTCACGTTGTATGGCGACGTTCGACGTGGCAAAAGGCCGTCGTTCGATGCGGCCGCGCCTCCAGCAAAAGCGCGCCAGCTTTATGAATACCTCGTTGGACAAATTCGGGCTGCGGGGCTAGGCTGCGAAACCGGCCGGTTCCAGGAAATGATGCAGGTCGAACTGGTGAACGATGGTCCTGTCACCATTCTGTTGGATTCACAGAAAGTTTTTTAGTTACCGGTATGCGCGGTGATCAAAAATCGAAATACAGAGATCTTCGCTAAGCATGACCAATTAACCGAGAGCATCCGCCATCCGGGCGGCATCGACGGTGGCCTTCACATCGTGGCTGCGCAAAATGTGAGCTCCGTGCAGGATAGCGACGGTTTCGGCGGCTATGTTTCCGTAGAGACGCTCGCCCACTTCGGCGTCTTTGCCACTTTTGGCAAGGGCGCGGCCGATGAACGACTTTCTGGACACGCCCACCATCAGCGGAAACTTCAGCGAGTGGAGTTCCTCCAGACGCTTCAGGAGCGGATAATTCTGCTCGAAGTTCTTGCCGAACCCCAGGCCGGGATCGATTACGATCCGCGGCCGTTTTATCCCCAGGCGCACTGCGTCCTGGGTCCACTCGCTGAGTTCCCGCTTGACCAACAGGACGATGTCAGTAGCTGCCTGCAGATTGCGCCATTCTTCCGGTCGGCCGCGCATGTGCATCAGCACGGCCCCGCATTTCAGTTCGGCCAGCGTTTTGCGCATCTCCACATCCCAGCGGAAGCCGCTGACGTCATTCACGATTTCGGCGCCGGACTCGACCGCGGCTTTCGCGACCTTGGCCTTGTAGGTGTCGACCGAGATGACAGCATCGGCCTTCTTCTGTTTGAGAGACTTGATGACGGGAATTACCCGCTCCAGTTCTTCCTGCTCGGAAACGGCGGCTTGAGGCGGGCTGGGGTTCCCAGCTTTGCTTTTCTTATCCGAGGGCGTGTCCGGCGCCACCTTGGCGCCGGGACGCGTGGACTCGCCGCCAATATCAATAATGTCGGCGCCATCGGCGAGGAGTTGGACCGCATGCTCAACCGCACGGTCGCGATCGAAGTACACGCCGCCATCGGAGAACGAGTCGGGGGTCACGTTGACAACGCCCATGACCAGCGTGCGTTTCCCCAGCTCCAGGCTGCGGGATCCCAGGTCCCATTGGTAGACCGGCCGCATATCGCAGGATTGTAGATTACCGGAAACCGAACCTGGCGCGCGGAAGCGAGGCGTCCGTGCAGCCGGGTCGCGGGTAGAGGAATTCGGGTTCTCCCAGTGCTAGAATCCAGCTATGCGGCGGACCCGCGCAGCCATTCTCGGCGTCCTGTGGCTTGTAGGCGCGGCCCAGCTTCAGGCCGCCGAACACCGACCGCTGGCGCCCCGCATCAATACCGTTCTTTCCGATGCGGACTTGGCGCGCGGCTTCTGGGGCATTGAGGTCGTGTCGCTTAACACCGGGCAGGTACTGTATTCGCAGAACGCCGACAAGCTGTTTATCCCCGCCTCGAATACGAAACTGTTCACCACGGCGGCGGCCCTGGCGCTGATCGGGCCAAATTACAAGTTTCATACCACGATCGAAACCACGGGAACCCTCGATCAGCATGGGAGGCTTTCGGGGGACCTCATCCTGGTAGGACGTGGTGATCCCAATCTGTCAGGACGCGTTCTGCCTTATGCCATGCGTACGGAACGCACCGACTTGCCGATCAAGGTTTTGGAGGATCTGGCCGACACCCTGGTACAGAAAGGACTCAAATTCGTTGACGGCAATGTGATCGCCGACGATTCCTATTTTGCTTTCGAGCGTTATGGCGAAGGGTGGACGCAAGACGATCTGGTCTGGGCCGATGGAGCGCCGGTTTCCGCGCTAACGATCAATGATAACGTGGTGTTTGTAAACATTCTGCCCGCGGACCGTGCGGGAGAGCGGGCGTTCGTGAGCATCACGCCGTTTGCCGATTACTACCAAATTGACAACCGTATCATCACGACTCCTGCGGGCACGGGCCGGAAGATTTTTATTAACCGCGAACCCGGCTCCATGGTGCTGACGTTGTGGGGAAACATGCCGCTCGGGGACGCCGGCGCCAACGAGGCCCTCGCCGTAGAAGATCCTGCCGGGTTTGCCGCAAACCTTTTCCGCAGCCTGCTGGAAAAGCGGGGAGTCATTATTTACGGGCGCACGACTACGCATCACACGGAGCTGGCAAGCCTTTCGACCTTCAGCGTGACTGCGCTGGCTACGGCACACGGCGGCGGGGACATGGAACAGAAATCAACCGTTCCTAAGCCATCCGCTGTTCTTGCCGCCTATGAGTCAAGGCCTTTGAGCGATGATGTCCGGGTGATTAACAAGGTCAGTCAGAACTTACATGCGGAGATCATGCTGCGCCTGCTCGGAAAAGAAAAAGGCTTGGCAGGCACGGTCGAAGGTGGCTTGGAAGTTCTGAAAGGCTTTTTGACCCAGGCGGGGATTCCGGCCGGGGAATATGTCTTCTACGACGGCTCCGGCCTCTCACGGCAAAACCTGGTGACGCCGCACGCCGTGGTCGCGTTGCTGCAATACGCGGCGAAACAACTGTGGGGACAGCTGTTCAGTGAAACGTTCCCGATTGCGGGGCTGGATGGGTCTCTTGCCGACCGCTTCCACGGTACCCCGGTGCAAGGACTGGTGCTGGCCAAGACCGGGTCCCTTGATCACGTGAAATCGCTTTCCGGCTACGCCACGACGGTCAGCGGCGACCGCGTGGCTTTCTCCATCTTCTCCAATAACTTCGACGTGCCGGGACGACAGGCGCAGGACGCCGTCGATCGAATTGTGGAAGCCATCGTGGAAGACGCTCCCAACAAGAAATAGAGTGCGGGGGGCGCGTCTTTGACTCGTCCGGCGGGTCGGAGACCCGCCTCCGCATGTTAGCTGAGCAAAAACGGGAGAACTGTGATTTTGACTGTGCCGAGCCAGGGATAATGACGGGCGGTTACTCCCAAGCTGACGCCCTTTCCAAAAATCGAGGGCTCCAGACGACACATTTCGCCTTCCCTTTTGAGCCGGATGGTCTGGCCCTGGAATTTTTGAGGAAACTCGATCGCATCCACGGCGCCGCAGCAAAGATAGAGAGACAGCAGATCGCAAAACTGAAGCACATCAGTAAGCACACGAACCTGTTGGGGCGGCCGTGGATCGTGCTCGCGCAGCTGTTCCCGGCGCTCAGCTTCATCCTGGGCAAACCGGTGCAGCCGATTCGTGTCCTGCCGGTTGTCGATGCACGACTGCAGGCGGTTTTCCGCAAGCCGACAAAAGTGCTGGCTCACTATGACGCCGCCGATGGGTGCGGCTCGCTCCGCCTGAACGATGGAGTCCGTCCAGGCCCTCAGAAATTGCTCGGGAGTCATTTCCAGAAATGATAGCGGCCTGCCCTGGGCGTCGAGCTTGGGGTCGCGCAGCACGACTTGCAAGCCGTGACCGGTACCCCGTTCTCCGCCATCAAATTGCGCCCAGCCGGCGTCGTGCAAAGCAATTGCCCGGATTACATTTCTGTCGAGCGGTGGGAACAACGGGGAGTTCAGGTTGGCAGCCAAGTCGCCGGCCAGCGCAGCATGATCGGGTTGCGCAATCAACCACCAGTCATTCGCCGCTTGTCTCTGTTTCTTTTCGACAGCTTGCCAGGCGGGAATGGTTGCCGATAAATTTCCATTTGGGATTTCGTTATCGGTCAGCGGGTCCAGAACCATGCATCATCGCCTGGGAACGCGGCGGGCGTTGCGAATGCGAGCGGCTCGCGCCACGGCGGGCCCACAGCCGGTCGGAGGCTTACGCGCACCTTCCAGCAGGTCTCGAAGCACGGTGGCATTGTTGCGTTCTTGGTTCTTTGACGCGAACAACAGCGTGAGTTCGCCGTGATGCGCGAGTTGATAAAGGTCTTCAAGCGCCTTGGCTGCTTCCGAGCCGGTCAGCTCCTTCAGGTAGCGGCTGCGGAAGGCAGACCAGTGATCAGGATTCGCGTGGAACCATTTGCGCAACTGATGGGACGGAGCAAGGTCGCGCAACCAACGGTCGACCGCCGCGTTCTTTTTGCTCAGGCCGCGCGGCCAGAGCCGATCGACCAGAACGCGTGTTCCATCTGCGGGCACAGGCTTCTCATAGACTCGCTTGACCGTAATCGGCATTGGCCTTTGCTCTATAGTTATTGTACGTCCGCAGAGAATTTTGAGGCGCGGCCGGACCAACGGAGGATGTCAACCGGTCATGAAACACGCGCACCTCGGACTGCTGACTGCCTGCTTGCTGGCCGGAACCCTGCTGGCGTGCCACGCGCAACGCCGCCTGAGCGATGCCGAATTGGGGCTGACTCCTGAGCAATCAGAGGGACGCAAAATTTATGATGCCTACTGTGACCGTTGTCACGAGCCTTACTCCACCAGCGACAAACAAGGGCCGCCGCTAAAAGGCATTTTTCGCAAGCCGTATATGGCGGTAAGTGGGTTGCCCGCCAACGATGAACGAGCCGGCGAAATCATCCGTCTGGGTCGAAGCAAGATGCCCGGCTTTGGACAAACCCTGTCCGACCGGCAGATCAGCGATCTGCTGGCTTATCTGCACACACTCTGACCAGCAGCTAACCAGCACCTGGATTCGTCATTTCCCGCCAAACGCCGGCTACCAAAACCTCATCTAAAGAGTTGAATATTCAGGGGAGAGCTGGCCTGACTTGTGGGAGAGACGATCATGCGTAAAGTCGGCATTGCGATGGTAATTATCATTCTGCTCCTCATTGTCGCGGCGGTAGTCTTGGCCGCTACGTTCGACGTGAACCGCTATCGGGGGACGATCCAGGCGGAACTGGAAAAGCGGTTGGGACGCAAAGTGACGTTGGGTGACATGCACCTGAGCGTGTTTCCGCCGCGCCTCCGAGTGCAGAACCTCGCTATTGCCGAGGACCCGCGCTTCCGGTCCCAGAAACCCTTTGTGCAAGCTCAGGAATTGGACGTTTCGGCCAAAATTCTGCCGCTCCTTAACAAATCAGTCGAAGTCGACTCGCTGGACCTCGAACGGCCGAACGTGGAACTGGTCAAGAACCCGCAGGGAGTATGGAACTTCGTGTCTCTCGGCCAAAATGCGACCCAGCCCGCTCCGGAGCAACCTAAGCAACCGGCTCCCGGCCAGCCCAAACAGCCGGTGCCGTCAATGCCGCAGACTGGCACCTCGCAAGGTGGGGAGAAGCAGAAACCAGCGGAGCAGTTCTCGCTAGGCAAACTGGTCATACGCGACGGGCAGCTCGCTCTCACCGATATGCAAGCGAAGAAGCCGCGAGCGGTGTATGACCACATCGATCTCACCCTGAAGAATTTCGCTCCCCATCGGCTGGTTACCCTGGATGCAGCGGCCCATCTCCCCGGTCAGGGAGCGCAGCAAGTTTGGCTGCAAGGCGAGGGCGGACCGATTGTCGCGGCAGATCCGGCTACCACTCCGTTTCACGGGACGCTGAATCTGAAGCAGGTTGGCATCGCAAGCTTGGCAAAATTCCTTAACTCTCCAGCCCTCGTCAACGCTGACGGCATTGTCTCGGGTCAGGCAAAAATTAACAGTCAATCCGGAAAATTGGCGGCACAAGGCCGGATGGACGTCGCCAACGCACGGATGCATGGAATAGACCTTGGCTACCCAATCAGAGCGGATTACGACGTGACCGATGATCTCCCTGGCGACGTTATCACTCTGCGGAATACGACTTTGAACCTCGGACAGACACCGTTCCATGTCAATGGAACGGTCAATTCCAAAGCCACACCCGCAGTGCTCGATCTCAACCTGAAGGCCAACCATGTTTCCATTGCGGAACTGGCAAAATTGGCGGCAGCTTCTGGAACCGCTTTGCCGCCGGGAACCAACGTCACGGGAAACGTGAATGCGGACATCCAGGCGCGAGGAGCAGCCGATAAGCCGGCTTTGAACGGCGCGGTAAATGGCCGCAACCTCCAAATGACCGGCAAAGACGCGCCCCAGCCGGTACAGATCCCTGCGATCAACCTGACGCTTACGCCCTCCGAAATCCGCTCCGACAATTTCCATGTAACTTCGGGCGGGACGAATGCGGCGGCCCAGTTTGCCCTGAAACAGTACCTGTCGAAAAACCCGATGATCGACGCAACGCTTAAGGCTCCCCAAGCTGCCTTGCCGGCGATTCTCTCGATAGCGAAAGCCTATGGAATCACGGCACTGGATGAGGTCAGCGGCGCCGGCGATCTGAACCTTGACATGCACGCCGCGGGGCCGCTGTCCTCATTGAACTCCAACCGCATCATGCGCGCTCTGAACGGCAACCTGACCCTGAATTTTAATAACGTGAAATACGCGGGCGCCGACTTCACTCAGCAACTGGGCACGATTGCCGGCTTCACCGGCAAGTTGAACCAGAAGAGCCAGGGCATCACCAACATTTTGCGCATGACTGGCAACGTTGTCGTCAAGAACGGCATTGCCCAAACCAGCAATCTGCAGGCGCTGCTCGACATCGGCAATCTCGGGGTGACGGGCACGGCTAACCTGGTCGACCAGACGCTCAATCTTCGGACTACTGCTGTCCTGTCCAAGCAGTTCAGCCAGAAGCTGGGCGGAACCGCCGGCGTCGGCGGTTACCTGCAAACGGCGCTGGCCAACAACAATTCGGAAATCGTGATCCCAGTCCTGGTCACCGGGACGTTCCAGAGTCCGAAGTTTCAGCCCGACGTGCAACAAATTGCGCAAATGAAGCTTAAGGGCCTGGCGCCGAATTCCAAGAATCCCGGTGGCGCCATCTCCGGAGTTTTGGGTAACCTGATCGGGCAAAAAGGAAAGAATCCTGCGCGGCAACAACAAGCATCGCCACAACAACAACAACAACAGAACGCCGTACAGCAATTGTTGGGTGCATTCGGCAAAAAACGTCACCCGCAACAACAACAACAGCAGCCGCAGAGATAGAAGAAAATCCGGCTAGGGGGCTCTGCAATGTCCAGGAATACGAAAGAGTCAGGCAACTTTTGCGGGAACCCGCCCCTGGTGGACTCCGATTCTGTGTCGAATTCGTCCGTACAGCGTTCTGGGCAGCACCAGGCGCGAGACCAGTTCCAGCTTGTGGCGGTAGGGACGATTTTCGATCAGCCGCTGGATAGCACGATCGTCGAGGCCAAGCGCTCGCAATTGTTCCGGACTTGCTGAATTGATGTCTAGCACAAGGCCTGCCTCTCGCCGAGAGCTTCTTCTCCCCCTCAGACGAGAACCGATTCCCAGAACCTGGATCAGCCCGGCAGCCAAACCTCCCAACCCTGCCGACCAAAGCAACAGCTTCTCGCGTTTCATAACACCCCCTATATCTGCCACATTTGGATGGTCAATCCCAGATTCCCGGATGCCGCAAATCCAGCTCACATGCTCGCTCATCAGACCGGAGCGGTATAACGCGATTGGATCATTTCTTTGATTCGTCGACAGCTCTCCTCCGCCGAAAGCCGGTTGTCCTGCTCGATAGCGGCGGTGTTGGTTGCCAGCTCGTGGTCTTTGACGAATTCACGAAACCAGCGGGAATAATCGCCGCGGCGGAGGTGATATGTCCAAGTGGATTCATCAACTCCCTCGGCGAGCTGCATGAACATCATCAGGTTCTGAGCGCGCAGATTAAGTTTGCGGTCTGGACCCCGGAAATAGAAGCTCTGCTGGGGGGAAAGCTCGCCTTCGGCATACAGACGGAGATGACGCCTTCGGTCCTCCTTGGCAGCACTGGTACGAACGCGAAGGGGAGGTCCCTGCTCCTGCCGAAACCACACCAGAGCGTCGCCGCTTTTCAGCTCTACTTCGTCGCCTCCAGGAAGGGAGATTCGCAGAGCTCCCGCAAAGGAACGGAGACTTTGCATGGGCGACTTTCCGACTGCGATTAAAGCATTCGCTGGGGCTAAGGCAGCCGCCGAGACATGATCGGGATGAACCGTCACCAGAATCGTCCCCTCCAGCGCCTGCGGGATGGTAGTCGAGGCGGGCGACCAAGAGGACGGCAGCAGATGGTGCGCCTCGTCGACGATCAGCCAGTGTGGGCGAGCGGTACGTGCACGCAAATCCTGAATGCTCGGCAGAAACTTGCAGAAAAATTCCGGGCGCTCGCCCACCGGCATCCCCAGCAGGTTGACAATCACGTTTTCATCGGGCATCTCCAGCGCCTTTAACACAGCCCGAGGATCCGGGCGCTCTTTGGCAGTGCCAAAAGTCAAGGCTCCGGTCAAATTCTCATAATCACCTTCCGGATCGATCAGGCAGAACTGATATTGTTGCTCGGCAAGTTGCTCGAGGAGTCCGGCCACGACCGTGGACTTGCCGCTGGCGGACGGGCCGGCGACCAGAATGCTGCTTCGGATGGGCGGGATGCGCAGCGGACCGCTGCCATCTGTGCGTTCTCCCAGCAAAATGGAATGACGCAGCAAATGCATGTCGAACTCGGCGAGATCATCGGACAAAAGACGTTCAGCGATCTCGGAAACACCGGCGCCGTTTCGGCCCTGGGTGACAATGTCGGCGCGCTGTTTCAGAAAGGGCAGGGCGTTGTCTACGGCAACCCCGCATTCACAAGCCGAAAGCAGTGCATGATCATTTTCGGCATCGCCGATGCCCACCACGTTGTGAAAGGAGATGCTGAGTTCCTCGAGTGCCGCCTTGAGTCCAGTGCCCTTATTCACGCCGGATGGGAGCACCATAACCGCGCCCTTGTTGAAGATCAGTTGCAGCTCCAGTCCGAGATCGTGAATGGCCTTGAGCACCGCTTCCTGCTGCGGCTCCCACGTGGCTACGATACCCCGCCCCGCGGTAAAAGGCACGTTGCGTTCGCGGAGAAGGTCAAGAAATTCTCGCGGGGGAGGCTCACAGAGTAATTTCTCCTCGTGCGAAGAAGGCCGATAGAGAAGGGCGCCATTTTCGGCGACTACCCGGGGAAAAAGGTCAAGCTGCGGAAAAATGTTCTTCAGGTCGGGCAGGTGGCGGCCGGTTACCAGCACGATCTTGCGGCCTGAAGCCCGTACCCGCTGAAGCAGTGAGACAGTCTGGTCGCTCACTACGCCGTGAGATGCGAGCGTGCCATCATAATCGGTTGCCAACAGCAGGTAGCGCATGGGTATTGGATGCCGAGTACGACTCTGGGTTTGTGATTCTAGCTGCTCCAGAAGACAGCTGCAGCTCCCACAATTGGCACTGACAGTCTTGTCCGCGAAAAAACTCAAAATCTGTATGGCGGCATCAAACAGGCGCAGCTATACAAGAACAAGAAAAGGCGCTCTTATGTCTCGGTTATCCAAGGTGGCGCTTACGGCCGTTCTGATTTTGATTTGTTTTGCGGCTTCGGGTCTCAGCGCGCCGGCCCTGCCTCAACCATCGTCGGCAACCGCTCCGGGAACCTTGATGCTCACCATTTTTCTGAAGCACGATCAGTCCAAGAAATTGGACGAGATTCAAGCGCACTTGAAACAGACCGGGTTTGACAAGAACTTTCCGCCAGCCGGGACCGAAGTGGTTTCCTGGTACGTGATGATGGGCATCGGGCAGGTAGTTACTCTGCGCTTTCCGGCGGAGCAGTTGCGCGAGGTGAACCTGGCCATCGAACAGGGGGCATGGGGTGCATACCACACCGACTTCTATCCCACGTACGACTACAAGCCGGTGTGGGAGGCGGAACGGGAGAAGCACAGGTGATCACCGATCCTTCCCCCGCCTATGGCGTCATGCTGAGCTGGCGTAAGCCGGGGAAGCATCTTGCGTGCTGTATCAGGAACCTTCGCCTTAATCAGCATTTAGCATTTGGCCGGCCGAGGCTCCTACCGGGAGCGCAGCTCGGCTCATCTCGCGAATCAACCAGACCGCATGTAGAATCAAATGGTTCATGGCCGGCACTTCCCAATTAGTGCAGATCGAGCTGGGACCCCGGATCCCGCAGCCCAAGCCGGAGTGGCTGAAGACGCGGGCTCCCATGGGCGAGAACTTTCACCAGCTTAAGAAACTTGCTCGCGGACTTGGGCTGCACACGGTGTGCGAGTCGGCGCAATGTCCGAACATCGGCGAGTGCTGGAACCACCGCACCGCGACTTTCATGTTGCTGGGCGATATCTGCACGCGGCGTTGTGGGTTCTGTGCCGTCCCCAAGGGCAAGCCTCAGCCCATCGACTACGAAGAGCCGCGCCGAGTCGCGGAAGCGGTGGCCAAGCTCGGCATCAGGCATGCCGTCGTAACCAGCGTTAACCGAGACGACGACAACGTAGGCGGAGCCCGTGTCTTTGCAGAAACGATTCATCAAATCCGCCTGCTTGCGCCCGGTTGCCGGGTCGAGGTACTCATTCCTGATTTCCAGGGGCTGGAAGAGCCCTTACGCGTCGTCCTTGACGCGCATCCGGACGTACTTAATCACAATACGGAGACGGTTCCGCGACTGTACCGTGCGGTTCGTTCTGGCGCGCGATACCGACGGACGTTAAATCTGCTGGAGAATGCCAAGAGGTTGTCACCCGGCCTGGTGACGAAATCCGGTGTTATGGTAGGCCTGGGCGAGAGCATGCCGGAACTGGTCGAAGTTTTCCGGGACTTGGGCTCGCGGGGCGTAGACATTCTCACGATTGGCCAATACCTGCGACCGTCGCGCGATCATCTGCCAATTGCCCGTTTCTACACGCCCGAGGAATTCCGCAGGTTGAAGGAAGAAGCACTTTCCGTCGGCTTCCGCCATGTGGAATCAGGCCCGCTGGTACGTTCGAGTTACCACGCGCACGAACAGGCCGACGCTACCGTTCCAGCCTGACTGCAACAGTTCCCAAAGTTGTCGCGTTCAATGCGGTTCACTTCATCTCCAGGACAACAAAGCCCACGGGCCGCGCGGCCAAATTCTTTAAATGTGCGTTCCCCCCTCGAAGCCACTCTACTTCGCCTTAGAGAGCTGCAGTTGCTTTGAGTCAGCATCTTTCTGCGTTGGGAGAGGACTGTCAGAACACCTTCATGTGGATCGTCAAATAGCGTTTGGGGTTCTCGCGGATGGCTTTGACCAGGCCGCGGGTTTCCACCAGCATCTGGTCGGTGTTGCTGTAGAGCGAGGAATCACGCAGCAGACTGCCGAAGGTGCCTTCACCCGCTTCCAGGCGATCGGAGATGATCGACAGCTTTTCGATCGTGTCCTTCAGCCTGGCGGCTAGTTGCTCGTCTCGCGTCAGCTTGCCCAGGGCGCCCTTGCCGGCGTTTACATCTTCAGTAAATTTCTTGATGTTCGCGACGGTCTCGTTGGCATTGTTGTAGAGCCCGGGATCTTTGAGGAACTTGCCCGCGGAACCCTTGCCCTGCTCGATGTCGCTGATAATGCCGTTCAGCTTATCTATGGTGGTGTCGGCCTTCTGATAAAGCTCGTCGCTGGCCACCATCTTGCCCAGGCTGCCCTTGCCCTGGCTCACGTCCGTGGCGATTGCCTGAAACTCATTCAAGGTCGTATTCAAATGGTTGTACAAGCTCGGATCGTAAATGAGTTTGCCGATCGAGCCCTGGCCGCTTTCCACGAAGGCCACGATGCGGTCGAGACGCTTGAGCAGCGCGTCCAGGTTCTGCAGCGTGCTCTGGCTGGAGCGAACGACATCTTGAAAATCCGGGTGTTCGCGGGTGATAAGCACATCCCCTTCCTGGATCTGAGCGCCCCTTGCTTGTCCGCTTTCGATTTCCACGTAGGTTTCGCCCAAAACTCCCGCCGTTTCCAGAGACGTAACCGAATCCTTGCGCAGGTTGGCCATGTAGCGGGTGCTCACCTTCATGGTGACTTCTACCGGCGTGAGCGGCTTGTTGGGAACGACCCGGATGGCGGTCACATTGCCGACGTCAACACCCTGCAAACGCACCGGCGCGCCCTGGCGCAGGCCACTGGCGTTGTCGAAGAAGGACTGGATAGTGATTTTGCGGGAGAACATCCCGCCCGTTTGGTTCATGAGGAAGACCAGCACCATGAGCGTGATGCTGGCAACTATAACTGTGATGCCAACCTTGAGTTGCGACCACTTAACCTGCTTCTGGCTAGGCACCTTCTCCTCAGATAGTCTCGACCAGACCGCAAAAGCGGTGGATTTGTGAAAATCATAGCAGACCCCGCGTGGCTTGCGGAGTTACAGGCTGTGTACTGTCTGGCTGCTCATGCCCGCCTTGGCGTCAGCGTTGCGCTCGCCAACAGGGCAGCAACATAAGCCATTGCGCCGCACCCCAGGGTGACATTCAGGCCAAAGCGGATGGCGATCACCATCGCCAGAACCGAGCCCAGCACGCTGGCGGCAGCGTTCATCGCCCAGGCCCACTCCACGGAACTGTCGGCTGCGGTCTCGTCAGCCGCAGCTTCGGAAGGCGAGTTGCCGGTCAGCGCTCGCAAGCCGGTTGGGAACGGCATCCCCATGGCCAACGCCAGTGGAACCAGCAAAATTCCGCTCACTACGAGCTTGAGTGGGAAGGCAAGTCCCACGAGGGATGGCAACAGGGCAGGTAACAAGAAGACGTAAGCTAGGATGGACGCGGCGATTACTGCTAAGGGCGTTCGGACCGATCTCGGACGAGTCAGCCATTGACGCGAAAGCAGGCTGCCGACGCCGCTGGACAAAAGCAGCAGGAAAATGACCACTGTTAGTGCGTAAGTAGGATGACCCAAAAACAGGACGAAGCGCTGGATGAAGGCGATCTCTACCAGGATGTAGCCGAGACCAACGGCGACAAAATACAGGAGCGGAAGGACTTTTCCCCGGCTGCGGTCATGAAATGCGAGCGGCAGGATCAAAAACGCGATCACCACCGCCAGCGAGAGCAGCAGGACCATGCCCAGGACAGCCACGCCAACGTTTACCTTCCAGTCGATCCCCTGGACCGGCCCGCGGGTTAGAGCTTGCTTCAATTTCAGCGTGAAGAAGAAAAATGGCGCATTATCGTAAACCGGTGTGACGTTGAACTTGTACTGATGAGCGAAGGCGACGGGATCATTACTCAATATTAGTTGCGAAAACGCATTGGCACCCGGCGACGAAGGCAGATATTGCGCCACCAGCTTGGGATATTTCTTGATGTGCTCCAAAACTGCTGCTTCTTCCGCGAAGGTCACCGGGCTTTTCTTGGCGACGACAAGAACGGGGCGGCCGTCAGCATCGAGCGCGCCGTCGGACACGACGGCAAAGTGCGCAGCCGGATTGGCAATGCCAAGCTGATGCAGCGCCTCCATGGCTACTGACACAACCCGCAGTGCCTCCCGCGCTTCCTTGAACTCCCATCGCGTAATCGCGATCATGCCGTCCGGCTTCAGATGCCGGAAATACTCCTTGAACGCTTCTACCGTGTAGAGATTGTTTTCGGCCAGCGCGAAGGCGCCAGCCGCCGTCGAGGCCCAGGTGTCCACCAGAGTCATTTCCAGCACATCGTATTGGCCGCGCGAATTGCGAAGGAAAGAGCGGCCATCGCTGACATGAATATCCACCTCGGGGATCTGGTAAACGTGATACGCATAGTCAGCGTAGCGCCCGCGCATGATGTCGTTGACGATGATGGGATTGATTTCAATCCCGGTGACACGCGTGCTTCCGCTTGCGACAGCGCGCAGAACATCCACGCCGCCGCCGGGACCGATGATGGCGAAATCTCCGTGCGGGCGCAGAACGTTGCAGACGGCGGGAGCGGCTGCCATCAGCCAGCGCGCAGTGCCCTCCCCGGGATGGGGATTAACATTCATGATGGCGGTGGAAGCGTCGGCGTCGATCACGATGTAACGCGAGCCATCTCTCTCGCGATCCACTTCTACCCGCGAAATGGCGTTCCAGCGAGCGTACTCGAGCCCAACTCCATCGCGGCGGCTTCCCTTGGCATAAACCACGTCGAGCAGAGGGTAGCGGATGTTCAGCGCGATTAACAGCAGCAACAACACGGCCAGTCCAGCGCCGGCCCGGCGCCAATTTCGATTGTCGCTCCAGACGACCGAGGCTAGAGCCATCGCCACAGAGGCAAACAGGACGGTGTTGGGCCCGCCCAGTTGGTTCAGCAATGGCACCGTCGCGAGGCAGGCCAGCGCGCCTCCGGTTAACTCGGCCCCGTACAAATGCGAGATGCGGGAAGCATTCCGAGCGAAAACCACAGAAAACAGCAGACCTGTCAAAAAAAACGGAACCGCGGCGGAGACATAAAGCGTGCTTAAATGACGGAGATCTTTCCAGCTGAGCTGCAGGTGGACCGCAGAGTGCAAGACAATTTCCAGGACGATGATGATGACAACCGAACACAGTCCGGACACGGCGGCGGCAAGAGTGGGCATGGGCCAACGCAACAGCCACGGGCGGCGCAGGTGTGCGAATATTCCTCCAGCGCCGAGTCCGAGGAGAGCCAACGAAATAGCAAGAAACGCGAAATGATAAAAGAGCACGACCGAGAAGAGCCGAGTTAACGCCAGCTCCAGCAGCAGCGCCGCGAAGCTGGTCAGCGCAAGACCCAGCGGCAGGGCAGCCTCCCGGAGGCTAAGTTGCTTCGATTGATTGGGCAGTGCAGGCGCTACGGTCATCTTCCCCTGGGTTCTCCGGGATTGCGGGTTGGTTCGAGTCGGGAATTCGACATCATACGCATAAGGCAACCGTCGCGGCAAAAGCTTGGGATCGTTAAATTGGGGAGCCTCAACTCGATTCAACCAATCCGGAAGACTTGACATCCTGACGGTTCGTGAGTTTTTTTGATTTAGGCGATTTTTCGGCACGTAACCTGCTTGTTTTCAGCATCAGTCCGTGCGAGAAAAACGAAAGAGTCACAAACTCTGAGCGAAGCGGAGGATCTCTGCATGTGTTATTGCTTCCGCCGGGGACTCAGAGCCTCAAGGATAACAGCCGCGCACGGGCAATATGGTAAACCCGGCACGGAAGGGCCGGTGACACGGACTTAGCTCTACCAGGCCGTACAATGGCGGATTCATGAATCTTCCGCTGAGCACGGATGTAACTACTTCCCAACGCGACGCGCGCAGCTGGACCTCTCGGCTGAGCGACGGCACCTCGACGCGGTCGACCGCCCTGGTCCTCGGGGGGCTGATGCTCATCGCCCTGGTCCTGCGCTTGCCTCATCTTGCTGGTAAGAGTCTTTGGCTCGACGAAATCTACAGCATGTTGTACGCGCGCATGAGCTGGCCCAGCTTCTGGCGCGAGATCAGCACGCGAGAAGGCAACATGATCGCCTACTACCTTCTCCTGCGAGGCTGGATTTACCTCGGGGACGGCCAGAGCGTAGCCAAAATCCTTTCAATCTTGTTCGGGGTGGCAACCGTGCCCGCAATGTATGCCCTGGGAAATCAGCTTTACGGCCGACGAACGGGGCTGATCACCGCGCTGCTGGTGTCAGTTAGCGCGTCCCATGTGCGAGCTTCGCAGTGGATTCGCAGCTACAGCCTGATGCTTCTCCTGCTCGTGGTGGCAACGTGGCTTCTGGTGCGCGGCTTGGAACGGCCGACGTTTCGCAACTGGTTGTTGTATGCGATCGCCTCTGCCCTGTCGGTCTACTGCCACCTTTATGCAGTGCTGGCCCTGGTGGCGCAACTGGCTTCGCTGCTCTTGCTGCGCCGGAAGGAAATTCCCTGGAGGCAATTACGGTTGGCCTTGGTTGCTCTGGGATTGCTGCTTAGCCCCGCCGCAGCTTATGTCATCACCCATAATGCCGGTCAGTTGGCCTGGATCCCGAAGCCCAAACTGTGGGAATTGGTCCACTGGGCAGTTTTCCTGGCCGGAGCCGGAAGCACCGGTGTGGCTTACGTTTTGTTGCTCATCTGTGCCGGTCTATGCCTCCTGAGTTTCTTAGACTTGTGGAGAGTCTGGGTCAGCAGCGCGCGCTCTTTGCCGAGTTGGCGACAGGCGTTTCCCGCCTTATGGCTGATTCTTCCAGTTGCAATCAGCTTCCTGGTCTCGTACCTGAAACCGGTTTTTTTCTTCCGTTACCTGATCGTCTGCTGGCCCGCGTTTATGTTGGTGGTAGCCGACGGAATTGCGAACTGGCGGTCCTCCCGCGTGCGTACCGGAATTCTGGCCATTGCCCTGTGCCTATCGCTGGTCTCGGTTGGGTTGGCTTACAAAACTGAAGAAGATTGGGAAGGCGCCATGCGCTACCTGCTGAGCCGTGTCCATGACGGGGATACGGCGTTCGTCGGTACTGGGATGGCACCGCTAGTGTATTACTCGAGCCGCTGGTACGCGCCAGGAGCGGCGCCAAAGCTCGCACTGCCTGACTACGAAAAGAGCAAAGCATCCCTCTCCGAGCTCGCCCGTACTCATCGCCAGGTCTGGGTCGTAGTATTTCCAAATTTTGCTCCGGAGGGGAGAACCGTGCAGCTGCTACGTGCCTTGCAGCCGACGTATGCGGTTGCAGAGGAAAAGAAGTTTAAAGCGGTCAGTGTCGAGCGGCTCGAGATCGTGCCTGCCAAGTCGCAGGGCGAAGCGGCCAAGGCACCCTAGGTTCCTCGGCGGGTTGAAGCCGCGCCGCCGGAATTGGCAAGAGCGAACGCCTTACCCTAAGCGGTACGCTTGAAGGCGTACCCTGGTACCCTGGTACCCTGATACAAAACCTCGACTCGAACCGTCTCGGACCTAATTTTCCAAAATCACCTGCGCAATGGCTTCTGCGGCGGTGTGGGTGAGCGAGAGCGCAACATGCGCGACGCCCATTAGCCTCGCAAACTCGGCGGCTTTGCCATGGAACACAAGCGTCGGCCGGCCTCCCGGCTGGCGGCGCACTTCCAAATCGCGCCAGCCGATTCCATGACTCCAGCCCGTACCGAGCGCCTTCATGCCTGCTTCCTTGGCAGCGAATCGCGCCGAGAAGCGCTCCACACGGTTGGCTTTCGACTCGCAGTAGCGGATTTCCTGTTCCGTGAAAACGCGCTGGACAAAGCGCTCGCCAAAGCGTTCGATGGCTGCCGCCACGCGCGGGACTTCGACCACGTCGATGCCCGAACCGACGATCATCCCGTCAAGGTAACACAAGCGGAGCTTTGATCGGCCGGGCGGGGCCGAGACGCGCTTCAGGTTCCATCTGCACACGTTTCATAGCAGGCGATCGCCGCGGAAGATCAATTGTCCATCGATGAGGCGTGCCTCGGAGGTCAGCTTGTGCCGCTTTACCGGACCGGTGGCGTCGATGTGCAGCACCTCGTGGCCGTGGGCTACCAGGTAGTCGGAGACCAGCATGCGATGACAGCGGAAATAGACTCGTTCGGCACACATGTACGCGGTACGCGAATGCTGGGCGAGCCTGACCAGTTCAGCGGCGGCGTTCTGGAACTCGCTGGTCAGCATGTAGTCGGCGTAATTGCGGAAGCTGAGGCTGCGCAGGCCGACATTAGGTGAATCGTCGCGGATCATCTTGCGGCGGCCGCCGAGGGCCTTCATGGAGACGTAATGAATCCCGGCCTCGGGAAGCGCTTTCTCGAGGTAGCCGCCGTTGAAATGTGGCAAACGCCGTGACATTGGGAGGGAACGGATGTCGACCAGCGTCTGGATTGAGTGGGCTTGCAGTGCTTCGACCAGTTCCTCGAAACTGCGGGTGGAGTGGCCGATGGTATAGAGGATCGCCAAGGGGAATTTACTTGCTTAGCTCTCAGACCTCAATCTTCCAAGGCTCGCCTCAAGACTTGCGCGACTGCCGGATCCTGCTCGGGAAACACGGTGCGCAGGTCGAGCAGGACGCGGCCCTCTTCCGTGCGCGTTATTACACCGGATTGTCGCAGGCGTCCTGCCAATTCGTCCGCGCTCAGAGCCCTCACCGTGAGCGCGATCAGACGGGTTGGGAGCGCTGCCGAAGGCGCCGCGCCGCCGCCGACCACCGATTCCCCATCGATGATGTGCGCCGACAACCTCGGCGAAGGTAGCTGCTCAAGCATCGCTTCCGCACGGGCTCCAATCTCCTGCTTTGACAGGCGCATCATGCGCAGCGCGGGGATGGCGTCATGGTCATGTTTCACGTAGGCCAGCAACGTGGCTTCCAGAGCGGCATAGGTCAACTTATCGACGCGCAACGCCCGGAACAACGGATTCGCCCGAATGCGCGCGATGAGCTCGCGTTTTCCGCTCAGAATTCCGGCCTGCGGACCGCCCAGCAATTTGTCGCCGCTGTAGGTAACAACATCCACTCCCGCGCGCAGGCTGCCGAGAACTCCCGGCTCGCCAGTGATGCCAACCGAGCGCAGATCGAACAGTGCCCCGCTCCCCACGTCTTCCATCAGGGGAACGCTTCGTTTGCGGGCAAGTCTCGTCAGTTCTGTTAGCGAGGGCTGTTCGGTGAATCCCGTGATCTGGAAATTGGAGCGGTGGACCCGGAGAAGGAGGCGTGTTTGGTCGTTGATGGCGCGCTCGTAGTCGGCGATGCGCGTGCGGTTGGTGGTGCCTACCTCGCGCAGGATTGCGTTGGACTTGGCCATCACGTCGGGGATACGAAACGACCCGCCGATCTCAACCAGCTCGCCGCGTGAGACGATAACTTCTCCACCTTCAGCTAGCGTATTGAGAGCGATCAGGACGGCGGCAGCATTGTTGTTTACGACGATTGTGGAGATCTCAGCCGCTTGCTTAGCCGAGCTGCGCTCGGACTGAGCGGGTGGGAGATCCGCTTCCACATCGCCTGTTTGCTCTGACAACAACTTTCGGAACAGGCGGTCGACGTGGACGTCTCTCTTGCCACGCGCTCCGGCTGCTATATCGAATTCCAGGTTGGAGTAGCCCAGGGCCACATCACGAACATGGTCCAGGGCTCGGGCCGACAAGGGCGCGCGACCCAAATTGGTGTGCAGGATGACTCCCGTGCCGTTGATTACCTCGCGCAGAGAATAAGCCAGGGATTGCTGGAGCTGACGCTCAATAGCGGGGGGCAACCCGGCGATGGCAAGTTCCAATCGGGTGCTATCGAGAACTCCTGCAGCGATCTCGTCACGCACGCGGGCCAGGACGACCCGGGCTGCCTCGGCCACGGCAACCTGTCCTTCGCGGGCGACGAGGGCAGCGACTTCGGGAGCGCGCAGCAGTGCGTCTATCGCCGGAAGCTTGCGGTAAAGATCGGAGCGCCTGATCGCCTTCATGACCAGTGATTATGGCATGTCTGGAAGACGAAGAAGGAGGGAACCAGTTGGGAATAGAACTGGGCGCTCAGGATTGACCGAGGTCGCGTTTGGGAACTTGCACGATATTGTTGCGGATGGCATAGAGAACCAGTTCTCCGACGGAATGCAGCTTGAGTTTGCGCATGATATTGCTGCGATGGGTTTCCGCCGTCTTCACACTCAGATCCAGAACTGAGGCCACCTCTTTGGTGCTCTTGCCCTCGGCCAACAGTTGAACAATCTCGCGCTCGCGCGGCGTCAGACTTGGAATAGTGGGTTCGGCTTGGTAGACTCCGCCGCCTTTCAGATAGCCTTCCAGCACCATCTCGCCGACACGGGGTGTAAAGAAAGTCCGATTTTGTTGCACAGCATCTACAGCGGCGACCAGGTCACGGGCGGCATCGGATTTGAGAACGAAACCACGAGCTCCCGCCTGCAAGACGTCACGCACCACCTGGTCCGTGTCCGTGATGGTTAAGATCAAAATCTTCTGGTTCGGATTCTTGTGCAGGATTTGACGCGTGGCGTCCAGGCCGTTCAGGTTGGGCATTCCTATGTCGAGAATGACGACATCCGGGTGCACCTGCTGCACCATTTCCACAGCCTGCCGTCCGTCGCCAGCCTCCCCACAGATTTCCCAGCCGCGGGATTGCAACAGGTTACACAGACCTCTGCGGACTATTTCGTGATCGTCAGCGACCAAAATGCGAACATTGCCCATAAGACACCAGGGATGATTCTGCTGGGTTCGAAAGCGCTCTCCCCGAAGCGGGATCTCCGTTCCAGTCGAGTTTGTGTATAGGTTTCTGTTCTCGACCTAAGCTGAGTTCTTGGGGAGCGGCTCTGTCTACTATGCAGACGTATGCCCCGATTTGTAACTACAGTAAACACTGTATGGACTTGCGAGTCGGGATTTGGCGGTATAGAGATATCGTTTTCTCGCTGACCTGGACAGTTCATAGTGGCTGGTCAAAGGCAAAGATGTAAGAAAGACGTAAAGACCGCGCCTACTCGTCGCTTCAGTAGTTTCTCGGCTCCATTCGACGTCCAAAAATTTGGGGTAGCTGGTCAAGAGACTGGCTGGCATCAGTGGGCTCCTCCCTCGCGAAAAGCTTGGCTTGCGCCTGCTGCGCTCCATGAAATGGGGACTTTCGGATGCACATCAAGATTTTGATCGTTGATGACCACGAAGTTGTGCGCCAAGGCCTGCGGACCATTCTGAAGGCTCGACCGGAATGGGAGATCGTGGGGGAGGCCGCAAACGGAGAGGAGGCCGTGCAGGCCGTCATGAAAAGCAAGCCAGACGTGGTTATCCTGGACATCACGATGCCAGTCATGAGCGGGCTGGAAGCGACTCAGGAAATATGCGCGCTGAATCTTGGCAGCCGGGTTCTGATCTTCACGATGCACGATTCCAAAAGCCTGGTGAAGGCGGTTCGCAAGGCTGGTGCGCGTGGATACGTGCTCAAATCGCACGCTGCCCGCGATTTGATTCGGGCCATTGAAGCCCTGCTTGCCGGAGGCTCATTTTTTGGCAACGACTTGGGAGACGCGATCCAGGACAAGAATAGTTCCAAGGGGCGAAACCTCCTTTTGCGCATGTCCTTTCTGCCTACCTGATCTGCCTACCTGATCTGCCTCTCCGGTGCGCCCTTCCCGTCTCTTGAATCAACCCCGAGCGGCGCTTGGGAATCCAATGCCGGGTGCGCAACCAGGAAGAACTAGCGGTCGAAACACGCCGTCTTACCGCCCCGGAGATCTTCAGCGCCGCCGTCGAGAATGCGAGGGAGGAACTACGCCGCTCAGCGCGCAGTCTAGCCTTCTCCGGCCTGGCGGGCGGCTTGGCCATGGGACTCACGGGTCTGGGCGTGGCTTCGGTACGGGCCATTCTCGGTAGCGGCACCTGGGAGGAACTGGCCTCGTTTGCCGTCTATCCGATCGGCTTTATCGCCGTGATCATCGGGCGTGCCCAACTCTTTACGGAGAACACGCTCTACCCGGTCGTGCTGGTTCTCGATGAACATAAGTGTCGCCGGGACAATCTCGTAAAGACGCTGCGGCTCTGGGCGGTCGTGTTCGGCGCGAATGTAACCGGGGCTTTCCTATTCGCGTTGCTGGCAATCAAGTCTGGGGCGTTGTCGGCCGACATCGCAGCTCAGCTGGTGACCCTGGGAAACCTCAGCAGCACCGGATCAGGGGCCCATTTTTTCTGGAGCGGGGTTGTCGGTGGCTGGCTGATTGCCCTGGTGGCATGGATGGTGACGGCCAGCCAGTGGACAATTGGTCAAGTGGTGATGATCTGGTTGCTGGCCTTCGTGGTCGGAGTCGGTAAATTCTCGCATTGTATTGCCTCCAGCGGCGAGATCCTGGCAGCAGTAGTGTCCGGATCGGCTTCGCTAGCCGGCTACTTCCACTGGCTGCTATTCGCGACTTCGGGAAACGTCTTGGGCGGCGTGGTTATCGTCAGCTTGCTGAATTATGGGCAGGTACGCGGGAACTGAACAACGCGGGGGGCTCCGATGTGCTGCCGCCGTCTTGTTGCCCTCTCGCTGACTAGTCCGAAGTTCTTCGGACTAGTGCCTCACTGCCCCAACACCCGGGCAGCCTCCGGTATGCAGACACCTACGAGCGCAACCGCCGGAAATACACGGGGGGGCGACAATACGCCTCCGATTGGGGATCCATCCTCGATTCCCGAGATGTTCGGCGACACCATGCCCGCGAACGGCACGGTGTATCCGGAAGCCACCATTGAGGGGCGACGCTATCGGCTGCGCATTCTCAACGCGACCCAGGCACGCTTCCTGAGTGCAGCTTCAGCTGGAGGATGGCAGCGCAGGTGGCATTACGCTCAATGCGGCGACCCTGGCGCCCACGAATGCCGAGGGTCCCGGATTTGCTCTGGGACATCATCGTAGACTTCAGCGGCTTTGCCGGGAAGAAACTGATTCTGTACAACGGCGCGCCCGCCCCGTTCCCCATGGGCGACCCGCGCAACGATTACTTCCCGAGTGCGCGGAGGAATCCCACGATCACGCCTCCAGGCTTTGGACCGAATACGCGGCAGATCATGCGCTTCAACGTGATTCCCGCAACCAACACCGATCCGCCGTTGACGATTATCCCCACCACGGATCTAAGTGGCAGCATTGATCCGTCGCTGGTTGGAACCTGGACCACCGCTCCGCTTCCGCCTCCTCCCGGCAGCAAGGTCCGGATTCTCACGCTGAATGAGGACTATGACTGGTAGGGCCGTCTTGTCCAGCCTCCGGGAACGAGCGTGCAATCAGGCTAAGGCGGCAACACGTTCGGTCGGAACAATATCGATCCCTCGACCGAGAATCCCCTCGCGGGCGCGACCGAGGTGTGGCAGATCGTCAACCTCACGGCCGACGCTCATCCCATACACTTCCAGCTGGTGAGCGTGCAGGTGCTGCAGCGGCGCCGTTCAACTCCTTCGGCCCCACCTCAGATATTGCCATTCCGACTACAACGGCCCGGTGGTCGGACCGGATCGGCCGGAGTTGGAGTGGAAGGAGGAAACCGTCAAGATGAATCCCGGCACGGTGACGACCGTGATCATGCGGTTCGATCTGCCGCCCAATCCTCCGGGGATAGCTACCATGCCGAACAGCTTGAGCCGAACCCTCGGTGTGGCTGGAAAAGAGTATCTGTGGTACTGCCACATTCTCGAACACGAAGAGCACGACATGATGAGACCGCTGGTGGTCTTTTAGCTTTAGCCCAGCGCATTTAATTAGCGGAGGGAGCAGGCCGCCAAGCAGCGGCTTGCTCCGGCTGAAGTACACACCCGGGAAGGAGTAACTATTCCGGGTAAGATTGGGTCTACTTAGCTTCTGGTCGTACTCATCTGCGGGTTCAAGGTCGGCGGTCAAGGGACGGTGATTTGCAATCATGACCGCCAAACCCGTCGCGCCCGCGCGCATGATTCAGCCTCCAGGGTTGAATTCCGCGCAGAGCAGTTTCGCCGACCTGCTTATCCTACTTCCACCAGCCCGTAGCTGTGTTGCCAGCGACTGCGCATGTGCCAGATGGCGCGCTCAATTTCTGGCTGCGTGATCTCTGAATTGGGCCCGGCGAGAATGGCGCTCGCCTCGCGCTTCGCGGCCTCCAGCAACTGCCGATCGCGAATCAGGTTGGCGACCTGGAAACTAGGCATGCCGGCCTGGCGGGTGCCGAAAAATTCTCCCGGACCACGTAGTTCGAGGTCAAGTTCTGCAATCTGAAATCCGTCGTTACTGCGGACCATGGCATCAAGCCGGCGATCGCCCTCCTCGGTTATTTTGCCGCCTGTCATCAGAATGCAGCACGACTTGGCGGTGCCGCGGCCAATGCGCCCGCGAAGCTGGTGGAGTTGGGCCAGGCCAAAACGCTCGGCATGCTCGACGACCATCACCGTCGCGTTGGGCACGTCTACACCGACCTCAATCACCGTGGTGGAGACCAGCACCTCGATCTCCCCCTTTTGGAACAGGCGCATGACCTGGTCCTTCAGATCGGTTTCCATGCGGCCGTGCAGGAGGGCGACCTTGAGGTCGGGAAAAATGCGGCTCTCCAGCTCCGTGTACATTTTCTTTGCCGCCTTGAGCTCCGTTTCCTCGTTTTCCTCGATGACCGGGTAGACGACATAGGCCTGGTGGCCGGCGGCAACCTGCTTGCGTACGAAATCCCAGACTTCTTGCGAACGTTCATCGGAGACACGGCGAGTGACTATGGGCGTGCGGCCGGGCGGCATTTCATCGAGTACCGAAATATCCAGGTCGCCGTAAAGTGTCAAAGCCAGTGTGCGCGGGATTGGCGTTGCCGTCATGACCAAGACATCCGGCTCGGCTGAGCTGCGCTCGGCCTGAGCATCTCGGAGACCCGCCCTGTCTTTCTTCATCAGCTTTAGTCGCTGCAGGACGCCGAAGCGGTGTTGCTCGTCAACGATCACGAGACCCAGTTTTTCAAATTCAACCTTCTCCTCCAGCAAAGCATGCGTACCGATAATCAGTTGCGCATTGCCCTGGGCTACGTGGCGCCGTATTTCTCGCTTGCGGTCCTCTTCCAGTGAGCCGGTTAGAAGAACAATCCGGTAGCCGGCGTTCTCCAGGATGCGGCGCGCGGAGAGGTAGTGCTGGGTAGCAAGAATTTCGGTGGGCGCCATAAGCGCGACCTGATGGCCGTTCTCGATAGCGATTATGGCCGCTTCGAAGGCAACGATCGTTTTGCCGGAGCCGACATCGCCTTGCAGCAGACGCCGCATGGGAAACGGCTTTTCCATGTCGGAAGCAATTTCTTTCAACCCGCGCTTCTGCGCGGCAGTCGGGTGGAAGGGCAGGATTTTCTTGATGGCCTCGCGGACCCGGTCGTCCAGGTGGAAAGCAATCCCGGTTTGTGCTTTTTGCTGGCGGCTTTTGAGTTCAAGACCCAACTCCAGGAAAAACAGCTCTTCAAAAATGAGACGGACGTGGGCCGGAGTGCGCGAAGTTTGCAGATCCTGCAGGCTTTCGCCCGGATCAGGCCAGTGGACTCGCCAAAGTGCTTCGCGCGGGGAGACCAAGCCGATGTGACGACGAACTACGTCCGGTATGGGATCGGGTAACGCGGGCGCCAGGTTCTCCAGCGCGGAATGGATCACGCGGCGGAACCAGCGGGAGGTCAGCCGTCCCTGCCCCAGAGATTCGTAGATGGGGACGATGCGGCCAATTTCGAGTGAGCGCGCCAGCTTCTGCTCGGCGCTATCCGACGCTCCTTCCTCGCTGGCGTCGCCGAGAATTTCAAATTGCGGCTGGATGATCTCGAGTTCGCCGGTACGATGATCGGCCTCGACTTTGCCGTAGAGCGCTACCATCTGCCCTGGCTTGAATCTGTCTTTCAAGTAGGTACCGTGAAACCACAGGCACTTCAGGCGCGCTCTTCCCTGGCTCGCAGTTATTTGAAAAATCGGCATGCGCCGGGTGCGGAACAGGCCCGAGTTCCGGACTTCAGCGATTACCGTCGCCATCTCTCCCGCACGCAGCTCGGTTATGCCTCGCGGGTTCAGGCGGTCCTCGTAGCGGAACGGCAGATAGTGCAGCAGGTCATCGACTGTCTGAATGCCTTTGCCGGCCAAGACTTCGGCAAGACGCGGACCGATGCCCTTGACGTACTGGACGGAGGTAGTGGGATCGAGCACCTGGGAGGAATGTTAACAAAGGCGCGGACTGGAGTGTCCGCGCCTCACAGTTCCGTATGCAGAAAAAAGCCCGAATCCCGAGGGATTCGGGCTGCGGTGGACCGTCCTTCGGCCTATCTTCGGGCGTGGGCGCGGCGGGTGCGAGCCGCTTTTCGGGCGGCCTGAAGCAAGCCGCTTCTTGCTTTGGTGCGAACAGCTTTTTTCGCGGAGCGATGACGGCTGGCCGAGCCGCGGCTGCGGGCCGAACTGCGAGCCTGCCGGGCGAGCGATCTGCGGGAAGCGGCGCTGCGGCCCTCGCGCCGCAAGGCTTCCCGAGTCGCGCGTGAACGCCGGGCCGACCTCTGGCGGCGAGCGTGGCCGCGTCCTCGACGATAGTCGCGGCTGGCTTGTTTCCTGGTACGCGCCGATGCCCTGCCGCGACGCGGTGGCTTAAGGCTTACTCCCGATCGGCGGGCCTTGGATAATCCGATGGCAACTGCCTGTTTGGCGGAGCGGGCACCGTGCTTACCCTCGCGCACGTGATGCATCTCTTCGCGAACAAATTCGCCTGCCTGGGTGCCGGGCGATTTGCCTTGGCGGGCATCTTGATCGGTGCGCTCGATGGTTTCTTTTTCCGGCATAAATTTTCCCTTGCATCAGGCTAGCCAGCGCCAGAGTTGTGCCCAATCGAGCACATCCTGTAATCGCGAAGAGAGATCGCTGTAGGCCCTAATTCCTGAGAGGCGGAGCCACTCTTGGTGGTTACTTTCGGCACCTCGGTCAGTCCCATTGCCGCACGGTAAAATCCAGCAGCCAATCTATGCAAAAGATTGCCCTCCTTTACGATGCCAGTCAGGCCGTGCTGTCCACCTTCGAACTGGATGAGGTGCTGCACCAGATCCTGATCATCGTGCGTGACTTCTTTCATTTCGAAAGAGTCGCGATCTTGTTGCTGGACAAGGAAAAGCAGGAACTGGTTCTAAGAAGCCAAACGGGGTGGAATAAGCAAGATTTCCGAGTGCCCGTAGGAAACGGATTAATCGGGAAAGCGGCGACGCAGAAGCGGCCGATTTATGCTCCCGATACAAGCAGGGATTCCCGCTGCCCGACTTCGGCCCGCGACCAGTTTTCCGAACTAGCCGTGCCGTTGATGGTGCGGGAGGACCTGCTGGGCGTGCTCGACTGCCAAAGCGAGAGCGCGGATGGCTTCGATTCGGAAACCATTGACCTGCTCACCTTGTTTTCTACTCAGGCATCGTTGGCGGTGCAGAACGCCCGCCTGCATTCCCTGGAGCGTCGCCGGGCGCAACAGCTCGAGGCGATCAACACCATCGCACAGCAAATGACGGTGGTTTTGGAACTCAGAGAGCTGCTGCCTAAGGTCTGCTGGCTGGTCGAAAAGGCCTTCCAGTTGGATCACGTCTCCGTGTTGCTGAAGGAAGAAGAGGACCTGGTGTTGCGGGCACACGAGGGGAGGTTGACTTTGTGCATACCCGGAGATGCGCGCCTGCCCTGCAGGGCAGGCATATGGGGACGTGCCCTGGTTGCGGGCACAAGTGCAATCGTGGATGACGTCCGAAAAGATGCCGACTACGTTGGACTGTTCGAAGAAACCTCTTCCCAGATGTGCATTCCCCTTCTCTCTTTCGGGCAAACCCTAGGAGTTCTGGCTTTGGACAGCACTCGTACTGCTGCCTTTAACCCTGCCGACCGGCCAACCCTGGAGTCGGTCGCCGACATTTGCGCCAATGCCATTCAAAACGCTCATCACGTGGAGCGGGTGCGGCAACTGGCCTACATCGACGGCCTGACCGGCATCTTCAACCGCCGTTTCTTTGAATTGCGTATCAACCAGGAGATTGAGCGCGCACAAAGATTCGATAGCGCGCTGTCGGTCATTATTCTGGATGTAGACCAGTTCAAGCGGCTGAATGACGAGTTCGGACACCTGCTGGGGGATGAAGTCTTAAGACAAATCTCCTCTATCTTCTCTCAACACCTGCGCAAGATCGATGTCGTGTGCCGCTACGGAGGAGAAGAATTTGCGATCCTGTTACCCCAAACCAGCGTCGAGCAGGCACTGCGAGTGGCCGAAAAGCTGCGTGGCGTGGTGGAGACTTGGCCGTTTCCAGGCGTGCCACGCCCAGTTACTATCAGTGCCGGAACCGCCGTCTTTCCACGCCATGGCACCACCCGCGATGAACTCGTGCAAGCTGCCGATGCCGGGATGTATGCCGCCAAGCAGGCAGGGCGCAATCGGGTTTGCCTGGCGCCCATCGCGAACGCGGCGTCGGCGCATTCCTGATACCGGCTAAATGCCCGAGTCGTGCCCGCAAGATCCTTCCCGGACTCACCTCCGCTCAGGATGAAGAAATTGGACAGCGAATGAAAAAAGCGCGGGCAGCAGCGCCCGCGCCCGAGGAACTTCCGCGCGCCCCGGTTAGGTTAGATCTCGGCTGCGCTACGCCGTAATACCTGCAGTTCGCGCTGGAGCTCACGTTCGTGGCCTCTCCATTCCTTGCGCAGTTTTAGGCTTTCTTTGCGCATCTGCTTTTGCATCTGCTTCTGCTGCTCGCGCAATTGTTTCTGGTGATCGCACATCTGCTTGCCGACTTCATCCAGGCTGCGGCTGGCTTGCTTCATCGCGAGCTCAAGCTGTGGCTGCAGCTTGGCGAGCTCAGTCTTCAGTTCATCCAGGTGCAGGTCGGCCTGGATGTTGATGTTGGGAAAATCGTAGCTTTCTTCAAACAGGTCACCCGATTGGCGACGCTCGGGCAGGGTGAGCGTAAGGTTCTGTTCTTTCTTGTCGCGAATGATCCCGACGCGGACCGGTTCCCCGCCGCGATGAGAGCGTAGAGCGTGGCTGAAGTCTCCGGTGTCGTGCACTGGATCCTTGTCGACGCGCACGATCACGTCGCCTGCGTGGAAGCCGGCTTTCTCGGCACGGCTGCCCTTCTCAACCGAACGGACCAGCACGCCCTGCCCGTTCCTGGCGCCAAAGAACTCGCCAAGCTGGGGAGTGAGATTCTCAACCATCAGCCCGCTCCGCATGGCTGATTGCACAACGACGACGGACATGGGAACGTCAATATCCGGCATTAGAGGCATTGGCGGCATAGAAATGATGGGCGGAATAGGCGGAATGTGTGGAATCTTGACCGAAAACGACCGCCGCGCGGCTAACTGCACTTGCAGATTCAGTGGCTGGCCATTGCGGCTCAGGCCGATATTCACGACACGTCCCGCCGGGATTTCGCGGATCATGCGGCGCAGTTGCTCGACACTCTCCACCTTATTGCCGTTGACGGTTAGGATCACGTCGTGCTCCCGGATGCCGGCCTTGCCGGCGGGAGCGTCCTGGTCGACCACCGTGACTTCCACGCCAGTCTCGTCCTTGAGCTTCAGCTCCGCAACACGATCGTGAGTAACGTCGCGGGTGTCCACCCCTAAATAGGAAGTGCTCCCGGAAGGCTCATCGCTGGAGAACGCATAGGACCCGCTTGCCGGGTCGAAGCTGGGTGTCTGTTCGGAAAGAGCTGCTGCCGTCGCCAGAGGCAGCAGCATGATCGCAATGAGGAGGTACCTAGGCATGTTGTTCCTCCCTTTTGGCCCGGTAACGTGCTCGCGAAGCCTGGGACGTGCCATAAAGCGGATTGTCACAAATGCGCCGGGGTGGCGCCGCCCCTCTTGCCCTCGGCTTCTGGTTCTCAGGGCGCGCGAAGGATGCGGATGTCTCCGGCTGTAGTGCGCACCTTCAGCAAGGGACCGCCGCCGTTCAAACTGCCTTCGGCAGTGGCCGATCCTGTTCCCGGCCAGTCGCCCTCGGTGGTGACTCGCAGTTCTGGAAAATCGGACTGAATGCGGTGTCCGTTGGAGAGCTCGATACTGGCACGCACAGTGACGGCAACTCCCGAAGCTATATAAACGGTAATGTCGCCCGCCGAGGTTTCCAGCATGGAATCGGCTCGCTCGCCAGCCGGAATGAAGCGGGCGACGATCCCGCCAGCGCCAGACTCTGCCCGCGCCGAAGGTACTCCGTTGAGTTCAATCCGTCCCGCGCCGGTTTCAGCGCGAACCGGGCCTTTGGCAGAAGCCAGGCGAATACTTCCGCCACCGGTTTCAATCTCGGCGGGGCCGGCGATGTCACCCAAGTCAATATTGCCGCCGCCCGTCGAGACTCTCAACTTCCCGATGCACTGTTTGACCTGGATATTGCCGCCGCCGGCTTCCAGAACTGCACCCTGCGATCCGGAGTAGATGACCATATCGCCACCGCCGGTCGAGGCATTGATCTTGCCTTTTACGGAGCGGATGGAGATCCGCCCCCCCCCGGTTTGCAGATTCACGTCTCCGCCAACCGTACCCACATCAATATAGTCCCCCCCGGTTTCGGCAGAGACCGAGCCGCCAATATCGTCCACTTTAATGCTGCCGCCCCCGGTTTCCGCCTCGAGGCGCCCGGCAATGCCGTCGACGAGAACATTGCCGCCGTCGGTTTCAATTTTCACCGACTCCATCTGCCGCGGAACATTGACCACAAACTCCCCTGAGCATCGGCTCGCGCGAGATCCCTGAACTTCCGCGACGATGTAAGCGGTCTCGCCCCGAACGTAGGTGCTGACTTTGTAGGCGTCAAGCTGGCGGCGGGCTTTCTCTTCCGAGGAGGTGTAGGCAATATTGCGGAAAACGTAGTTGATGTCCTGCTGGGCGCCGCCCTGCACGCGCACTGTGCCGAAATCGACCTTGACCCGAAGGTTCCTGGCGGCAGAAAGCGTACCCGAGCTCTGCTGCGTCCAGTTGCCGCCTTCCCGGGAAATGCGGCCCTGTTGCGCCGCCGAAGCCATGGACAACAGCGCTACCACGGTCCCGGCGAATTTAGAGAACTGCTTCAACCTGCACCTCGTTTTCCTCCTCCTCCCAGGGGGCTAAGCCCCTGCTTCCCGCCGAGGGGCGGGCGCCCTGGCCCGTCGGAAAAATACCTAATCCATCTCACCCAGTTGCACCAGCATAGTGCGCGCCTGCGACCGGATGTATTGATTCTTGTCGTTCTGCGCCAGGCTTTGCAGCACAACCCGCACGCTGCTATCGGCGCGCACCGGCCTGAGCGACTGCAGGGCCTGGGTGCGAACTCCGGCATTGCCGTCATTCATCAGAGCTTCCAAAACTGTGTCGCGAACGCGGACATCGTTCTTCACATACGGTCCAAGACCCTCCAGAGCCTTGAGTCGCACGCCCGGGTTGGAATCATAACGCAGGGCGTAAATCAGGGCTTCGCGCACCCCCGCGTTATCAGGCTTTTGCGTCAGCAGGTCCACGGAATCCATGCGCACACCAGAGTTGTAATTGTTGCGCGCGGCAAACAGGAGGAGTTGCTGGATCTTCTGATCGTTGAGAGAACCTTCCGCTTGTTGAGTGCTGACAGTGTCGTACTTGATGCTGACTTTGTTCGTGCCCGCCTCCTGCACGACGGAGCGAATGCCCGTGATGCTGGATTCGGAAGGAGCGACTTGGTCAATGGTCGGGATAACCGGCGTTCCGGGGGAAGGGCGAAGTATGGAGTAGGTTGTGCCAATCCCGCCGGCAAAGCCGATGATGAGGAGGACGGCGGCGAGGGCGGGCGAAAAGCGCATCTGCCGCAGCCAGACCCATGGGTCAAAGGTCAGCCGCTGCCACAGTCCACCTGGCTCGCTGGTCTCGAGGGCTTCCTGCAGGCGCATGCGCGAGGCCGCCAGCAGATTCGGTGTTGGTTCCTCGACCGGCAGCGACGACAAGGTCACGTGGAACTTGCGCGTGGCTTTCAGTTCGGCGGCGCAGTCGGCGCAGCGGGCTACGTGCTGCTCGAGTTCGTAGCGAGTGTCGTCGGCCAGTTCATGGTAAACGTAGAGGAGAATGTTCTCCTTAACCCATTCGCACTTCATAGTTGCACTCCCCTATCGGGGTTGACCTTTCTTAACAGAAGCTCTGCTGTCGTCCCTACAGGACTCGGCCCCCGTTTTCCCAGACTACCCACGGCTGACGGCTGGGCTAACGAATTTCGTTGCTCCGGAACCTGTATCCTCATCGCATGTCCGCCAGGGCGCCGCGTAATTTCTGCGTCGCCCGAAATAGCGTATTCTTTGCTGTTTCTTCCGTCGTATTTAAAATCTCGCCGACAGTTCGCAACTTCAGACCGTGGTAATGCTTCAGCTCGAAGACCATGCGCTCCCTAGGCGTAAGACGCTCGAGGGCACTATTGATGCGGCTGCCCAGTTCACGGCGCATCAGGTCGCGCTCCGGATTCGCACCCGCCCGGCCGTCGGGCACGCGATCGAGCACGTCGAACTGCTCGCCGCCGGCGTCGGTGGCTACCGGCGCGTCTTCTTTGCGCACTTGTTTCTTGCGGAGCTGATCCAGGCACAGGTTGGTGACGATGCGGTAGATCCAGGTGTAAAAGGAACACTCGAAACGAAAATTACCCAGGCTTTTGTAGGCCTTCAGAAACGCATCCTGATAGACATCCTGGGCGTCGTGTTCCGAGCCGGTAAGGTGCAGGGCCAGCCGTAAAACGGCCTGATCGTAATGACGCACCAACTCCTCGAAGGCGGCACGGTTGCCCCGCTGCGCCTCGCGGACGAGCATCGTATCGTCAATGCGGGCTATGTTGTGCCCAGCCATGTCGCCCCGCGCGAAGGGGTTCTGGGTGCCACTGCCTCGTACCGCGCGATCGCTACTTGCGCCCGGAGTCGAACAACCGCCAATAGATAATGCCCAAGCGTCGGCCGGCATGGTCTCTGTCCTCGCAAACCTGAGTACCAGCCTTTCTTTCTGGTTTGCATAGGTTTGGACGTGGAAGACCCAGAACCGTGAGCAAGATTATAGGGGTTTGTAGCTGATTTTGCGCCAGTAACTGATTGCCGAAGCGAGGGTTAGCTGGAATACGACCGAGAGAGGGAAGCTTCGCACCGGGCGAGGTGCAATTTGAGATTTTGAGCTGGAGGAATTAACTCGGGAGGCGGGTCTCCGACCCACCCCATACGAATCTACTCGCCCGCTTCCTTCTCGATCAGGACTTTCAGGTGAGCGGTAACGTCCTTATGCAGCTTTATCGGGACGGTGAATTCGCCCAAGGTTCTCAGTGGTTCATGGAGCTGGACCTTGCGGCGGTCTATGTTGAAGCCCTTTTTCTCCAGAGCCTCGGCGATGTTGCCCGAGGTCACCGACCCGAATAACTGGTCGTGCTCTCCCGAACGCCGCTGGAAGCTCACCGACACGCCGTCGAATTGCTTAGCGAGTTCTTCAGCGCCGGCCTTTTCCTGGGCGGAGCGGCGCACCGCGGCGGCTTTCATCTGCTCGATCACCGCCTTGTTGCCCTGGCTGGCCTCGATAGCAAGCTTCTTGGGCAAGAGAAAATTGCGTCCGTAGCCCTCGGCGACTTTGACCACATCGCCGCGGGAACCGAGCCTGGGAACATCTTCTTTCAGAATGACTTCCATCGTATGACCCCGTAATTTACTCGTTGGTCGTTGGTCGTTGGTCGTTGGTCGTTGGCAAGGCGGCATCTGGCTCAGGTTATCTATGGCCGATGACCCAAGACCGCCGATGACCCAAGACCAATGACCGACGAGGTTTTTACGCGCGGCCGGCGAAGGGCAGCAGGGCGATGTTGCGCGCCTGCTTGATCGCCACCGAGAGACGCCGCTGGTGAGGTGTGCAGACGCCGGTGAGGCGCCGCGGAACAATCTTGCCGCTCTCCGCGACGAACTGCGAGAGCAGGCGCACATCCTTGTAGTTGATCGCCTCGATCTTCTCCACGCAGAACTTGCAAACCTTCTTGCGGCGAAAATATTTGCGGCCGCCTTCGCGGGCGCCGCCGGGACCTCCGGCAGGACGCGGTCCACGGGGCCCAAATCGACTCTCGCGCTGTCCTTCCGGACGCGATCCTTCAGGCCGCTGTGCTTCAGCGGCTGGTGGTTCAGGGGTTGCTGTCTTGGTTTCTTCAGCCATGTTGCTCCTTAGTAAAACTTGTCTTTGGTCGTCAGTCGTTGGTCATTGGCTTTTTCCGTAAACGACCAAGGACCAACGACCCTCTTAGGGCGTTGCCGGGGTAGTTTCGCCGCCAGCTTCGGGTGTAGCAGGTGCGGGTGCCGCCTTGCGCCGCGCGTCCCGAATCTGCTTGATCTTGTCCAGGCGCTTCCGCTCTTCGTCAATCCGGACGGTGAGGAACTTGATCACTGGCTCGGTCACGCGCAGACGGCGTTCCAGTTCGTGAATCAGCGCCCCGCCACCCTCAACCGTCAGCAGAACGTACATGCCGTCTTGAAATCGACGAACGGTATAGGCCAGGCGACGCTTGCCCATGCGCTCCACGCCGTTCACGGTTCCACCCGAGGTGGTCACCTGCGATTCCAGCGTGGAAATCAGTTTGTCGAGATCTTCATCCGCCATGTCCGGGCGGACGATGAACATCAATTCATAAGTGCGATTCATTCCGTTTCTCCCAACCACTAATCTTCTAATCTTCCGGATCGGGCTTGCGGTTGAAGCGATTCATCGCCGCGTCCGGCCCCTCGGTCAAAATCACCTTCACAGCTTCAGCAGCCTTGTCGAGGACCTCGTCCACGACCTTAAGTTGTCTCTTGCGAAAGGGCGTAAGCACATATTTCACGCCATCCGCGACCTTCTTCTCCGGCGCGATTCCCAGACGGATTCGCAAAAACTGCTGCGTACCCAGCGCGCCGATCACCGATTCCATCCCGTTGTGCCCAGCCGAACTGCCCCGTTGCCGAATGCGAATCGTGCCCAGCGGCAGATCCAGTTCGTCATAAATGACGATCAGATCCGTCTCCGGCTTGAGCTCATGCTGTGCCAGCAGCTCGCGCAGGGACAGGCCGCTCAGGTTCATGTAGGTCTCCGGCTTGGCCAAGAGAACCTGCTGGTCACCGATAACGGCCCGGGCAGTCAGTGCCCGGCAATTCCGGTTTCTCACGTCCACGCCCCATTCGTCGGCGAGGCGATCGATGGCGAGAAATCCTAAGTTGTGCGGCGTGAACTGGTATTCGATTCCCGGATTGCCCAGGCCAACGATCAGTTTCACGCGGCTTAGCTCTTAGCTGCTAACTCCTAGTTACCTCTTTGTCCCCGGCCGTTGGCCAGAGAGAACAATGACCAATGACCAGAGACCAAAGACCGACGACGGTTATTTCTTTTCCTTCTTCTCCTGTTTCTCTGCTTTCTCGGCTTTCTCGGGAGCAGCTTCCTCGGCACCTTCCCCTTCGACTTCCTGCTTGCCCTTCTTGATGACCTCCGGCTCGGTGGGAACGGCCGCGGCTTCGGCGGCAGCGGCTTCCGGCGTCGGCGCCACTTCTTCCTTAACCGCCGTGACGTGAGCCACGGTCTGATTCGGGTCGGTAAGGAACTTCAGCTTTTCGCCATGCGGCAGGTCCGCCACGCGCAAAACCTTGCCGAAGACCAGCTCGGTCACATCGGCATCGATGTGGCTGGGGATGTCGCCGGGCAAACACTCCACTTCCACCTCGCGCAGCACTTGCTCCAGAATGCCGCCTTGCTGTTTCACGCCCGCCGCTTCGCCCTTGAGGACGATCGGCACCAGGACCTTGAGCTTCTGGTCCATGGCAATGCGCTTGAGGTCGATGTGCAGCAGCGCGCCCTTGATGGGTTCGTACTGCCAATCGACGATCATGGCCTTGCTGCGCTGGCCGTCCAGGGCGAGGTCGAAAATCGTGTTGTGACCGCTCTCGGAGTGCAGAATCCGAGAGACCTGCCGCGGGTCCACGCTGACTGGCACCGCATTTTTGCCGGCCCCGTAGACCACCGCGGGAATCTTCCCGCTGCGGCGCACCCGGCGGGCATCGTTCTTGTTGCCGGGCTGGCGCGGCTCCGCTTCCAGAAAATTGGTTTCAGGTTTCGTCTCGGTTGCTGTAGCCATAGTTTCTGATTCCTGCCTACATGAATAATTTGCTGACCGAAGTTTCCTCATGAATCGACTGAATGGCGCGGCCAATCAGTCCTGCAATTGTGAGCACTCTGATTTTGGGCTCTTTGCGGGCGGCTTCGGAGAGCGGAATAGTGTTGGTGACCACCACCTCGGTGATTGGTGACTTGGAAATATTTTCCACCGCTGGCCCGGAAAGTACCGGGTGCGAGGCGCAGGCATAAACGCCGGTGGCGCCATCGTCGAGCAGGGCGTGCGCAGTCTTGACCAGGGTGCCGGCAGTATCAATCAGGTCGTCAATGACCAGGCACGTGCGGCCTTTGACATCGCCGATGACGTGCATGACTTCCGCGACGTTCACATCCACCCGGCGCTTATCAACGATAGCCAAGGCGGAATCCATCTTCTTGGCAAAAAATCGGGCGCGCTCCACGCCCCCCGCGTCAGGAGAAACGACGGTGAGATGCGGTAAAATGAGCTTCTTGTAATAGTCCACGAGCACAGGCGAAGCAAACAGGTGATCCACCGGAATATTGAAGAAGCCCTGCAACTGCGGAGCATGCAAATCGACGACCAGCGCGCGATCCGCGCCGGCCGTGGTCAGCAAATCAGCCACCAGCTTGGAGGAAATCGGTACACGCGGCTTGTCCTTGCGATCCTGGCGCGCATAGCCAAAATAGGGGATCACCGCCGTGATGCGGCGGGCCGAAGCTCGTTTTAAGGCGTCAATCATCAAAAGCAGTTCCATCAGGTGCATGTCTACCGGACGACAGGTGGGCTGCATGAGGAATACGTCAGCGCCGCGCACGTTCTCCTGGATCTGGATATAAGCCTCACCATCGGAGAACCGCGTCACCTTTGCCTGGCCGCGAGTCATGCCGAGAAACGCGCAGACCTCATCGCACAGCGACTCGTTCGCCGTGCCGCAGAAGATCTTGAACTTGTCATCCACACGGGAGCGCTGAGGCTTGCGCTCGGGCTTCTCCTCCGGGCTTACCGGCGCCTTCTTATCTGCGGTTGTCGCGAGAGTGGCCATGGATTAGCTCTTGCCTTTAGCTCTTAATGCTTGAACCCCTGAACTCCACGCGAAAAAGCAAGAGCTAAAAGCTGGTTTTTCTGGCTGGGCCGCTAGGATTCGAACCTAGACAAAGTGCTCCAAAGGCACTTGACCTACCATTAGTCGACGGCCCAGTCGATCATTGTTGATTTTTGATCCCCTGATGGTTGCTTGGCAACCGGTCGGCATCTTAATTTTCAATCAACCATCAAAAATCAACAATAAAAAATTTTCTTCCAATACTGTTCTCGGGTCAGAGTGGCGGTCGTCTGTGCCGGGATGCCCTGTTTTCGCAATCGAGCCGCGGCTTGATCGGCTTCCACCCGCGCACCAAACAGGCCATAAACAGCGGAACCAGAGCCAGACAGAGACGCATATAGTGCGCCTTCTCGTTCAAGCACACGCTTCACCTCGCGCAATTCGGGATACTTGGGAAAGACGACCTTTTCGAAGTCGTTTTCGATCCCGGTACGGACGAGGTCGAGAAGCGGAGTCTCGGCCCGGCCCCTGCCGCGGGCAGGGACACCGGATGAACCACTCAGCCACGAAGAAACGGTGCGGCCGAACTGAACTATATTATCGGACTGAGTAGATACCGTCAATTTGCCTGGATTACGCATCGGGACAGCCGCCCCCGGCTGTCCGGTCGAGCGCCGCTCGGCTGGGCCTGCCATGATCGCATCCCAATCAGCAAACGCCTTGGGTGTGGATATACCAATCTCCGGGGCAGCCAGCACGCAATAGGTTGAAGGTAAGTCCGGCAGCGGATAGACTTGTTCGCCGCGCCCGACGCCGAGCACCGTCCCGCCCACCAGAAACAGGGGCAGATCCGAGCCAACTTCCGCCGCAATACGCAGCTTCTTGACAGCCGAGAGTGGTTTCTTCAGTGCCCGTTCGAGAGCTAACAGCGCTGCTACTGCATTGGAAGATGCTCCGCCCAAGCCGCCTTGCACCGGCAGGCGCTTTTCGATTTCAAGCAACACCCGTCCCTTACCCCGGAGCGCGGCCATAGCGAGTTCGATGGTCCGATAACAAGTGTTCGTCTCGTCAGTCGGTACCCGCGGGTCCGGGCAGCGGATCTCAATCCCCGAGCCCTTCGCGATGCCCACGCGCAGCACGTCATGGGGGGCGATGGTCTGATACACCGTGCCCAGTTCGTGGAAGCCATCAGCACGAAGCGCACCGATCGACAGGCCGAGATTAATCTTGGCGAAGGACCGAACCGTGACCATCATGGAGGAACGATTGTACTTAGATCCGTGTAAATCCGTGGCTCATTTCAGGTCCGCCGCTTGTAGTAAATCGCGAAGTCGAATCCCGAATTGGGCGGGAATAGCTCAGCCACCTTGCGAAGACGCTCGCTTAGCGGAGTGGGTGCCAGCAGCGGGTAGTCGCGTTCGCGCAGGTCGTAATAATCAACATCCAGAAAAAGCGATAGCAGGTAAATGGAGATTGCGTCGGCAAACGCTGCAGCGAGGAATTCGTTCTTGTACTTTTCGGCGTCCGGGCCATGTCCGGTGGCCAGTTTGCGCGCTTCCCAGGCATCCAGGGAAGTTTCGCCTCGCACCCCGGACTCCACCTGCCTCCAGGCCAAATCCGCAAACGCCTGCGACACCCCGGCGCGCTCCACAATGGCATGGCCCACATTGATGTAGAACTCGAAAGCGACCGAGAACTTGTCATCCATCAACCGCGTGGAGATGAACACGCACTGCGAGTCGCCCAGGTTCAGGTTGCGGTGACAAACGGCGTTGTCGCTGAGTGCGATGTCGTACCGATCGGCAATTACAGTATCGTCGCCTTGGCTCACTGTAAGCGGAACAAAATAGTAGGCCTTGCGCTCCAGAGCTGCCGCCGCGGAACGCGGAACGGCGGCAATCATCCGCTCCAAATCCGCCTCGGGTAGCGTGATCTGGCCGGCGACGGCGTAGCAAACCCCGTTGGAAGCCTGCGAAACCGGCGTCTGGCGCACTACGTCTGCGGGAGAGCGCGTAATCGCGGGAGCCGCGTGAGACATTGGGTTATTGTAGCGCACCCGCGCGGCAAGGCTGGGCGCAGAAGCGGCGCATGTTGTAGGGTAGAACCATGCCAGCAACTCAGGGGCGCAAGCCGCGGCTAATCCTGGTGCCCAGTCGGGCACTCTTGGTGACGTTCCTCATCACTTTGCTTTCTTTCGCAGTTAGTCTGCTGCTGGGAATTGTCGGGGTCCTGATCTACTCCCGGGTGTACCGGATCCGGCCGAATCTGACCCTGGCCTACCGCAATATCGCCGCGCCGTGTGCGGTCGTCGTGGCAGTCATTGTGCTTCTGGTCTCCTTGGTTATGGAGGTTCGGCACTATCGTCAGGCGAAAGCGCTCTGGTCCCTTGAGAAGCAAACAGCAGGTTCCTCGCTGCACTCATAGTGACCATCGCCGTCAGGAACTCGCTACAATGAATCTATGCCTGCACGGATCGCGATCCCGCTGCCGCTTTCGACCAATCCCGAATACGTGGAAGGCTCTCTGCCGCAATATGAGCGGGCCATCGAAATGGCTGGCGGACAAGCCATCCGCATCCCGCTGGACAAATCGCCTTCCGAAGTCATGAAAATCATCGAGCGCTGCGACGGAGTCCTTCTTCCGGGAAGCGTCGCCGACGTCGATCCCTCGAAGTACGGGGTCTCCGAACGACACCCGAAAACCAACCCTGCTGATCCTAGGCGCGATACGGTTGACGAATTGCTGCTGCAGGACGCGTACAACATGCGCAAGCCGCTGCTCGGCATCTGTTATGGGCTGCAGATTCTCAACGTTTACCGCACAGGAAGCTTGATCCAGCACATCGAGTCTCGAATCAAGCACGCCGCGGGTCGGCAAGTGCCGATCGCGCATACGGTGGAAATTGATTCCGGTTCGAGATTAGCGAAGATTCTCAATGTTGGACCTGAAGCCCGCTCCCTTAGCGTCAACTCCAGCCACCACCAGGCGGCAGATGTTGCGGGGGACGGCCTCAGAGTCGTGGCCCGCTGCCCCGAAGACGGAATCATTGAGGCCTTGGAAGGCGCCGCTCCCGATCATTTTGTTCTGGCCGTGCAGTGGCACCCGGAACGAGCGATGGAAGATGAAGCATCGCGAGCGATCTTCCGGGCCTTTGTGCAAGCGGCTAAAGCGGAGCACCTGAGATTGGCGGGCGAGTTCGAATCTCTATAAAAAAGGCTTTTAGCTCTTCGCTTGGGCGGATCGTTTGGCGCGCGGCTTTGCTGCCCGGTTTTCTTTCTTCTTCAATAAGACGGTCACGTGGGCGATGGCGGCATTGTCTGTTCCCATGCCCTCAGGCGTTTTGGCCTTGATGCCAATCGCGTCCGCAGGAATACTCAGCAATTCAGAAACCCGCGCTCGAATCGCCTGCGCGTGCGGGCCAATTTTTGGCTCGGTAAGGATGAGAGTTGAATCGAGATTCGTGATGGTGTAGCCGGCTTCGCTGATTCGCCTCAGCGCTTCCTGCAAGAATACCGACGAGTCCGCGCCTTTCCATTGCGGATCAGACGGCGGGAAAAGTGATCCTATATCGGGAGCCGCAATAGCGCCGAGAAGCGCGTCAGTGATGGCATGCAGTAGGACATCGCCGTCGGAGTGGCCCCCCAGACCCTTCGGATAGTCAAAGGTCAGTCCGCCGATCTTGAGCGGAACGCCACGCCTGAATTCGTGGGAATCCCATCCGTAGCCAATGCGAGTTTCCAGTTTCAAGTTTCCAGTTTCCAGTTTGTCGTTGGTCGTTGGTTTTTGGTCGATAGCTAGTTTTTCAGATAAAACTCCGCCAACTCCATATCTGCCGGAGTGGTGATTTTGATATTGCGAGCCGATCCCATCACCACCGCGACTTCTTTACCGGAGCGCTCCACCAAGGATGCTTCATCGGTGCCCAGGAAACCGTCGGCTTCAGCTTCGTCGAAAGCCTTTTTCAAAACGCCGTAGCGAAAGCCTTGCGGCGTTTGCGCCATGACCACACGCTCGCGGGGCACGGTAGCCCTGATCAGAGCTCCTTCCGCGGTGCGCTCGACTTGCTTTACCGTATCCACGGCAGGCATTCCGGCAATCGCTGCCCCATATTTTTCGACAGCGCGAATGACCTCCTTTATGGTCTCCGGGGTGACAAACGGCCGCACAGCGTCGTGCACCAGGATGATGTCGTCGGCGCGCGCAGAGATCGCCGCCAGCGCATTCGCCACCGATTGCTGCCGGTGTTCGCCGCCTTCCACCAGTTCAATCTTTTTCTGTAGGGTGTCTCTGCATTCTTTTTCCAGACGGGCACGGAAGTCGCCGATCTCCGACTTGCGCAGAGCCACCCAGATTTCGGAGACTGCCGGGCTGGAAACAAATTTCCTGAGCGTATGAACAAGGATAGGAGCGCCTGCCAACTCGGTGAATTGCTTCGACTTTTTGCCGCGCGTGCTGCTGGGGGGGGCCATGCGCGTGCCCAGCCCGGCGGCCGGAATAATGACAATCACCTTCATGGCGGGGCGATCAGTATACGAGCGTAGTGGCGCCAGTTCAAATTCACCAGGGCGTGCAGATTCCTCGCTTCACTCGGAATGACAAGATTTGCAGTTTACCGCTTCTGTTTTGGTGGTTCCCACATCTCAATGCGATTGCCCTCCGGATCCATAATCCAGGCGAATCGGCCGTAATCGTAGTCTTCCCGGTGCGGATCGATCTCAACCCCTTCTCTCTTCAAGGTTTCGAGCAGCGCATCCAGATTTTCGACCCGGTAGTTAATCATGAAAGCAGAGCGGCTCGGGTCGAAGTATTTGCTCTCACGCGTGAAGACCGCCCAGACGGTCATGCCTTTGGTCGCGGTGTCCTGCGCGTCCCGCTATTCGAAAGCTGCTGACGGACTATCGGCAGGGCTGTCCGGAGAACGCTCGATACCAAAGTGTTTCTCGTACCAGGCGAGCAACTCGGCTGGATTAGGCGATTTGAAGAAGATGCCGCCGATTCCCGTGACCCGTTTCATGGTTAGTCCTAAGGAGAATGCAAGAGTATAGCTTTAGAGCCAATTTGCCTCCCAGGAGGACGGTTCTGCCTTGTTCTGCCTAAGCGAAACCCCTGAGTCGCTACGGCCCCTCGCACCATGCGAGCCGGAAGAGTGTAACGCCCCGTGACTTGTCTAGTTAGGACAGACTGCCTGCACCCAGAAGATGGCATCCAAGATGCGGAAGCTTTGCGCGTAACTTTCGTCCGAGGGTCTTACTTTCCCGTGTCTTGAAGCCAGGGCAGCCTGGCAGGCACGGACTCAACCTGGGAGAAGTCTATGAGGGGGCCCACCCTGGCCGCAGTCATTTTGTTTGTAATGGGGACAACACTGGCCCAGCAGCCGGTTAGGGGTCCCCATGACAAGCCGCTCAAAATGGGCCAGGCGGATGCGAACACCTTTGTAGGCATCATTAGCGATTCATTTTGTGGTCCGCGGCATAAATTGCCCGATAAGAGTGCGGAGGAGTGTACCCGCACCTGTCAACGCAAGGGTGCACATTACGTGCTTGTGGCCGGAGAGAAGACTTATCAACTGAGCGGTCGCGCTGACGATCTCGGGTACTTGGCAGGGCAGAAAGCCAAAGTTACCGGCTCAGTTCAGGGAGACACAATCGCGGTAGGCTCGGCAATTCCCACGGAATAACAGTACACAGTACGAAGACTGGCGAACCTCACTCTCCGTTTGCACAATTTATTCGATGGGCCGTTCCGCCATGAACGGCTTCTTGGTTTCCGCAGGAGCAACGCTCGGTACAGGCGGAACGGCAGGAGGGATGGTTACGGGACGCGCAGGTTCCACGCGTCCGGACAGCCGCTCGTCCCACTTTCCGAAGATCATCTTGCCCGCAGTGGTCTGCAAAACCGACGTCACCGAAATGTCAACGTTCTTGCCGATCATCTTACGCGCATTGTCGACCACCACCATCGTCCCGTCGTCCAAATAAGCTACGCCCTGGTTGTACTCCTTGCCCTCCTTCAGGATGAAGACCTTCATGGTCTCGCCCGGGAGCACGATCGGCTTCAGCGCGTTCGCCAGTTCGTTGATGTTCAGGACTTCCACGCCCTGCAGCTGCGCGACTTTGTTCAGATTGAAATCGTTGGTGACAATCTTGCCTTCGTACAGCTTGGCCAACTCGATCAGCTTCATATCCACTTCGCGAATGGTCGGAAAGTCGTCTTCGACAATCTGGATGTTGAGCGAAGCGACTTTCTGCAATCGCTGCAGGATGTCCAGGCCGCGACGGCCCCGGTTTCGTTTGAGCGAGTCGGCCGAGTCGGCTACCAGCTGCAACTCGCGCAATACGAACTGCGGGATGACCATGATGCCGTCGAGGAACCCGGTCTCGGCAATGTCGGCAATACGGCCGTCGATGATGACGCTGGTGTCCAGAATCTTGTAGCTTTTCTTGGCTTGCTTTTCACCGCCGAAGATGCCGCCGAGGGCGGCCAGGTTCAGCAGGTCGCCCTTGTTAGCCCCCACGATCAGGCCCACGTAGGCCATCAGCAACATGACCATCAGCATGAGGAAGCTTTGCGTGGGACCCGCCGGCAAACTGTTCCGAATCACAATCGCAAACAGATAGGCACCGAAAATGCCAAGCACACTGCCGATGGCAGCCCCAATCAGCCGCTTGAGGCTCATCATGCGTAGACGCCATTCGAAGACGACAATGATGCATCCGAAGAGCCCTCCGACAGCTGCTGCATCCAATTTGGAGGGAAGTCCGAACGGTTCGATCAGATAGCAGGTGATAGCAACGAAGATGATAAATAGGAGACGAATAAGAACTAAGTCCACGAAAGGCCCTCCCTCGGGTGGTTTGCCTCGCAAGGGCGGCAAAACCTCCCGAGCTGGCCTCGACTGACCCTAAGAGACCAGCGATCTAAAAACGGAGCCTAAGAATCTAAAGAATAAACAGACGCTCCGTGCCGGCCCGACTCAGCCGGCGGTTACCACAAAAGTTATTCCAGCCGAAGTATATACCCGGGCCGAAAGCAGGGCACCTGAAAAGGGGAAGGGAACGTCCCCCCGGTACGGAAGTTCCATTCTGACCCGCAACCGCGTGCATTGCCGCGCCTTCCGATTCGGCTCGGATCTGCCTGCTACACTCCTAGGCCATGAAAGCGATGGTGATACCTCGCTGGGCTGGGCCGGAAGTTCTGGAGTGGCAGGATGTTCCCGAGCCACAACCCGGGCCGAAAGAAGTACTGGTTAAAGTGACGGCGACCGGGGTCAATTTCGCCGACGTTCTTACCGCATCCGGCGGCTACCCGGGTCTTCCCGATCCCCCGATCATCGCCGGCCGGGAGTTTGCCGGAGTGCGCGAAGATACCGGCAAGCGGGTCATGGGGTACACGCAATGGGGTGCTTTTGCCCAGCGCTTAGCGGCGCGGCCCGAACTGCTCTGGCCCGTCCCAGACGGCTGGAGTGCCGTGGAAGCAGCCGCCTTCCCCGTGAACTACTTCACAGCTTATTTTGCCTACTGGAAAGCGGCATTGTTGCAACCTCCCGAGGGGCGCATAGCCAGCGTGCTGATTCATGCCGTGGCGGGCGGGGTTGGCACCGCGGCCGTCCAGATCGGCAAGTTGCTCGGGGTCAAGATGTATGGCACTTCCTCGTCTGAAGACAAATTGTCGAAAGTAAAGAAGCTGGGACTCCTAGACACCATCAACTACAAAGCGCAGGATTACCAGCAAGCCGTCCATGAGTTGACGCGAGGCGAAGGTGTGGATGTGGTCTTCGAGATGCTCGGTGGCGAGCATGTGCAGAAGAGCGTTCGTTGCTTGCGCGATTTTGGACGCGTCATCACTTACGGCTCGGCAACGGGCCAGCCGGCACAACTGGATCCCCGGATTTTGTATCGGAAGGGGGCCAGCGTGCATGGACTGTGGCTCACCCAGTTGTCGAAAAACCCGCAACTCATGAGCGACGCCTGGAAGCGGCTTTCAGAGTGGGCCAATGCGGACAAATTGCGCCCCATCGTCGGGCACACGCTTGCTATCGATCGTGCGACGGAGGCTTATCGCCTGCTTCTGGAGCGCAAGAATTTCGGCAAAGTGGTATTGAAAATTGAGTAGCCACCTTAGCGGCTAAAGCGCCGATTGCACTGCTGCGGGATTGCGAAAGCGATTCTCTGACACGAATTCGACGTTTTTCCCAGCAGGCGGTTCAGGCGTGCTGAAATGCATTCCTACCCGAGGCCGGCGTTAGCTGCCGACTACACACATAGGAAATCCGCATATTTAATCCACCGAGGTTGAGCTGACATTCCAAGACATTTACCTGTTATTTCCAGTTCGCACTGTGCAGCACTAATTTTGCTAACGCGACTGGAAAGCTATCGTCCAACCCGATAACTCGCGATTGTGGGGAATTTCGTGAGGAACACCGGCGTATCTTGATGCTAACTGCGGGGACCGGAAGGACGACGTTTCTTCCGGTTTCACTACAAGGGTGGAAGGGTTCAGGGATCGTTCCCGTCTACGGTTTGGCGGCCCAGGCGAGGACAATCCCTAAAGCGAGAGCGCGAGGTCTTGTGGCCCGGCTCTTTTCACTGAACCCCGGTCGAGCATTGTAGGCCATTCGCGGCGAAACGCAAGCTACAGCGCGTGGCCAAGGCGGGCCGCCTGCAAACGGTTCCCGACGTATCGGGAGGACAAGGAGCAGTATGAAATTCTCGTCGAGTTCCAAAATTATGGTGCCAGCCCTCGCACTGCTGCTGACAGTCAGTGCTTTTGCCGGCAGCGACAACCACAAAGCCTCGATGGAGCTGTTCAATGCGGCGCAGGTGAATGGCAGCCAGCTCGCACCGGGCCAATACCAGGTGCAGTGGGAAGGTGCTGGCCCCAACGTGGAGCTGAGCATTAAGCAGGGCAAGAAGGTGCTGGCCAAGGCGCCGGCACGCGTGCTTGCTCTGAACGACAGATCCAGCAACGATGCCGTGGTTATCAACAAGAACACCGACGGCAGCAAGTCGGTCAGTGAAATCCGGTTTGCCGGGAAGAAGTTCGCGTTGGCGCTAGGCAACGAGCCCCCCGAAATGAGGTCAGCCGACTCTACCAAGTAGTCCGAACCGGTTCCAAAAAAATAGAGGGGAGCACGCGGGTGCTCCCCGCAAGTCCTGTCGTCGAAGAGGTACTTCTAACAAAGTCTCCATCGATCTCAATATGGGCGCCAGCGGGAGGCGATGTTATCTGCAATTCCTCTAATTCCGCAGTGGGGGCCTTGGTGGCGGAGGCGGGGCGGGGGATCGGAAATTCTGCAGGCTCTCGGAGCTCGATGTTGCAGAGCGCTGAATTCAGGCTGGCCAGTCTTTCCTGGTCCCGTCGCAAGCACCTTTGACTGAATTGCCCGGCAGCCAAGTAGAATGGCCATAAGCTGTTCGGATCACCATTCTTTGTTTAATTTAATTCAAAGTTTAATTTAATTCAAAGACCGCGCCGCCTGGTTGTCCCTTGCGAAAAATGCCTCTTCCTCCTTCAGGGTCGAGGAGGACTACGTAATCGGCTTTCTCCTGTTTGCTGTTGACGATAACTTCCGGACACCGCTCGCCAAAAGTCTTAATGATTTCTGCGGCTTGTGGGCGCGCTCCACCTAGCCCTAGCCCCGCGGTGGCGAACGCCTGGCTGGAACCGCCGCCGCCCGATACTCCCATGACTTGCTGTCCGGTTATAAAAACCGCGCGCTTTACCTTGAGCAGTAGCGTTGTTCTGCGCCAGGCACAGAGGCCAAAAGACAAAAGACAAGTTACGACCAGCAGATACCAAGACAGGATTGCCCCTCCTACTGATCGTAAACAGGGGAGGTAAGCAGTATCTCACCGGCATATATGACGCTATGTGATCCCGGTTACTTGGTGAACGTATCAGGGCGCCGCCTCAGCGGTGCGCCAGCTCTCCTCGTCAGGAACAGGCGCGGCCACCACTAGTATTTCGGCATCTTCGGATCGACGCGGTCAGCCCAGGCGAGAATGCCTCCGGCCAAGTTGTGCACCTTGCGGAATCCCGCTTGGCGCAAGAAAGCAACCGCCTTTGCACTGCGCACGCCGGAGCGGCAATGGGCGACGATCTCGCGGCTGGAATCCAGTTCGTGCACCCGCTTCGGCAAGTCGCCGAGCGGAATCAGGTGCCCGCCAATGTTGCAGATCTGATATTCGTGCGGCTCGCGGACATCGAGCACGAACAACGGTTCGCCCGCGTCCAGACGGCGCTTCAGTTCTTCCACTTGGATTTCCGACACGCTTGATTCCACCGGCTTCTCCTCGCCGCGAATTCCACAAAACTCGTTATAGTCTATCAACTTCGTGACTGTCGGATGCGTGCCGCAGGCCGGGCAATCGGGGTTCTTGCGCAGCTTGAGTTCGCGAAACTTCATGCCCAGGGCGTCGATCAGCAGCAGGCGGCCGATCAGGGGCTCACCCTTCCCCAGAATCAGCTTGATGACTTCGGTGGCCTGCATCACACCTACCAGTCCGGGCAAAATGCCGAGCACTCCGCCTTCGGCGCAGGAGGGAACGAGCCCCGGCGGTGGCGGTTCTGGATACAGGCAGCGATAGCACGGGCCTTCTTTGGTCGCGAACACGCTGGCCTGTCCTTCAAAGCGGAAGATCGAGCCGTAGACATTCGGCTTACCGGTGAGCACGCAGGCGTCATTTACCAGATAACGGGTCGCGAAGTTGTCAGTACCATCGGCGACGATGTCGAACTGGCGAAAGAGTTCGAGCGCGTTTTCGCTGGTCAGCTTGGTTTCAAACTTCCGCAGATTCAAAAACGGGTTGATGGCTTTCAGCTTGTCCCCTGCGGATTCGAGCTTTTTCCGGCCGACATCGGCAGTCGTGTGGATGATCTGGCGCTGCAGGTTGGTGTAGTCCACCACGTCGAAGTCCACCATGCCAAGCGTACCCACGCCCGCAGCCGCGAGATACAAGGCCAGCGGCGAGCCCAGTCCGCCTGCCCCGATACAGAGCACACGCGCGGCCTTCAGCTTCTGCTGACCCTCCATGCCGACCTCGGGCATGATCAGGTGGCGCGAGTAGCGCAGGATTTCGTCGTTGTTAAGCGTTGCCGGCTCGCCTCTGACGTCAGTTGTAGTGGCCATGAAAGCCTCAAATTCTCGCATTTTGAAATTTTCGGATTGACGAATTTCGGACGGTCAACAGCAACAGGCAGGACAACAGCACGTTGGTAGGGCGGAGTTCAATTCGACAATCCTCAAATTCGCCACTTCGTCAATATCCTGGCTGCCTCCAGCGATGGAGGGCACGATGGAAATACTATCATTGTCCTTTAAAGCAGTGCCTTCCTTTTGCAGGTAGCGGATGTCCTCGTCGTTCAGATACACGTTCACAAAGGCCCGGAGCTTGCCTTCATCAGTATAAAGATGACGGCGCAAGTCAGGATGCTTGCTCACGAGCCCGGTTAGCGCCTCTCCGACTGTGCCGGCGTTGACTTCGACCGTTGCGTGCTTGTCCGCGTACTGTCGTAGCGGCGTTGGGATGTGAATCTTGGCCATGCTCTCCATTCCGTAGTGATGCCTACAGCTAAGCTTTGGATTCAGCGGGGTTTTAACCGCCTTTATAGCAGCTTTCCCCTGCCAATTGAAATCTCCGCCGATTGGACAGACCGGACAGCCGGGAGCGGCTGGCCTACGTGTGGTGTGCCCCCGCTAGACAATCTGGATCTGCTCGTCCAGGAACTTCTTTTGACTTTCCCCATCCCCGGCAAGCTCGAAGGAATTCGTCAGGTCCGCTTTGCCTTTGGCCACGCTCGTGATCACGTAAGAACAACCCAGCCAGTGCGCTTCCTCCAGATCAGTGAGAGACCAGCGCGCCGGATGGTCAGGATGCGAATGGTAGAAGCCGACGATATCCTCACCTCGATCGCGGCCCTCACGCTGAATGCGCACCAGCTCCTTGGGATCGATATGGTAACGATTGTGAGGCGAATCAACCCGAGTATTCCCGCACCGGGCAGAAGAGGTAACCACGCGCTCGTCCCCATCCGCGGTGCCCAGGAGAACCCCGCAACACTCGTGGGGATAGGTTTCCTCGCCGTGCTGCCGGATGGCCACATATTCCTTTTGAGGGATCTTCAACATGGAAGACGATTTTAGCGATTGCAGACTTTAGTCAGATTTCAGATTTTAGATCCGGTTCTAAAGTTGCAGTCTAAAATCTGAAATCTAAGATTCGTTGGCTAGCTCTCGTCCCAGAACCGCTCGCTCAGGTACTTATCGCCGGAGTCGCACAAGATGGTGACGATCACTGCGTTCTGTCCCTTTTTCAGGTTCTCCGCCACCTGCAGGCAGCCGACGACGGCTGCGCCCGCGGAGATGCCAACCAGCAAGCCCTCTTCCCGCGCCAACCGCTTCACCATCTCGTAAGAAGCTTCGGTTGAGATTTCCAGGTTGTCATCTGCCAGGCTGGGATCGTAAATCTTGGGTACGAGTGCGCTGGCCATATGCTTGGCGCCTTCAATGCCGTGAAAGGCGGAGTCCGGCTGCAGGGAAGTGCAGTGAACGCGGGGATTCAGTTCCTTTAAGCGCCGCGTCGTGCCGGTAAACGTCCCGCTGGTGCCCAGCATGGCGACGAAATGGGTGATGCGGCCCTGGGTCTGGTACCAGATCTCATTGGCTGTGGTCTGGTAGTGGGCGCGCCAGTTGGCTTCGTTGGAGTACTGGTCAGCGTAGAAAAATTTCTCCGGCTCGGCGGCGAAAAGCTCACGCGCTTTCCGGATCGCTCCATCTGATCCTTCCGCCGGATCGGTGTAGATAATGTTCGCGCCATAGGCGTGCAGAATGCGCTTGCGCTCGGCCGAAACGTTTTCCGGCATGCACAGAGTGACCGGAAAGTCGTAAGCGGCGCCAATCATCGCGTACGCGATGCCGGTGTTGCCGCTGGTCGAGTCGAGGAGTATCTTACCGGGTCCGAACTTCCCCATCCGGCGAGCCTCGGCGAGGATGTTGGCGGCGGCGCGGTCTTTGACCGATCCTCCGGGATTGAACCACTCGGCCTTGCCCAGGATTTGCACGTTGGGCCGCTCTCCGGTCAAGGTTTCGAACTGCACCAGGGGCGTATTGCCGATACGTTGCAAGGGATCCTCACCCAGGCCGGAACCGAACGGACCTCCCCCATGTGCTGCAGCGTGAGCAACTTCCGCGCTTTTGGGCGACGGCTTGAACATGTTGGACGAGGTCCCCGTGACTATCGTAATGTGCCCACGGAGCCAAAAACGGCTACTAATTGTGTCTAGATTATCGAAGAATAGCTTTAGATCCAAGGAAGAAGTAGCGGGGTACCCGATTCTGAAACGCAGCATCTAATCTGGCGCAAGTCAGCAAGGAAGCAAACAGGAACCAATGGCAGACAAGGTGGAGCAGCGCACTTACGAAGACGCGGTCAATTGGCTGCGTGATCACGGGTTCGACCTCATCGAGGCTCCCGGAACGCAGAACCGCGTGTTTTTCAAGAAGTACAACGTTTCGGCCGCCATCCAAAAGGACGGTGGCGAGGGTGTTAAGATCTTTGCCTATCCCGGCTACCTGGTTGGAAGCGAGATCTCCAAGCTCGTGAACAAGGGATACCAGCAGGTACTTAAGACCTCCAAGACGGAAATCGCGGCCACTGTTGACCACCTCAAAGCGCTGCACCAGTTCACCGAAGAAATGAAGGAAGCCCTGGGCCTGCCGAGCCTCTACAACGAGTCGCTGGGAACCGTCAGCGAGGCCTACCAGTACGACCGCGTCGAAGACCGCGATAAACCCGAGCCCGAACGGACAAAACGGCCTTGGGAAATAGCCGGGGTCGCCAGAGTGAAGGCAGCCAAAAAGAGCCGCGTGTAACTCCCCTGCAAAACCTTGCCATCCCGAGCAATCCGCTCGGTGCGCGAGTCGAAGGACCTGTTTTTTTCGATCCCAGATCTCGAGTATCAGGTCTCAGGCAAACTCTGCCTCACAACTGCATCGTGAGCGGGCCTCTAGCCGCAAAGGGTCCCGGCATTTGCTCAGTGTAAGACAAGAAAACACGGCCACGCATCTCACGGATCTGGGGCGTCGAATCCGTGTCAATCCGTGGCTTCATTGGGCTCTTGTTATTCCTCGCGGAGCCACGAATCTCGTTCTCGGAACCTGTTAAGAACCTGCCTCCTGTGCGACACTGTTGCGCCCTGGAGGCGCACATGCGCGCAACCCTCGCATTCATCGTTCTGTTATCGACTGCTTCCCCGGCCCTTGCCCAAGGGGCGGAGAGGGCCGCCGTTGAGCAGGTGCTGAAAAACCAGGTTCAGGCCTGGAATCGTCACGACCTGGAGGGTTTCATGACCGGCTACTGGAACTCGCCACAGCTGACATTCTTCGCCGGCGACAACCTGGCCAAGGGCTGGGAGGCGACGTTAGACCGCTATCGTAAGCGCTACCAGGGTGAAGGCCGCGAGATGGGCAAACTGGAATTTTCCGATCTTCAGATTGAGGGGCTTAGCGCGGATGCCGCTTTTGTGCGAGGCGGATGGAAGCTCACCATGCCGGATGGAAAGACGCCGCACGGATTGTTCACGCTGATTTTCCGCAGGTTCGCGGATGGCTGGAAAATAGTGCACGATCACACGTCGGCAGCACAGCGATGAGCAGGATAACAGCGGCTCAGGAGAACGGAGTGTGAGCCGGTGCTGATAGTCAGTAACAATAACGTGTGACCACTACAAGGTCGCTTGCCGTCGCGAGCCAGTTCGGTTGCCTTAGCGTTTGATCCGCACTTGGACGCGAGTGCCTTCGGGCAATTCACCGTCGGAGAGTTCGATGACGCCATTTCGCACGATCCCGTCAAATTCCTCGCCGCCGGCACGGGCGAGGGGCTGCCCCGAGCCAAGCGATGGGGGGCCCGTGCCGGCACGGGCGCGGCCCATTCCTTCGTCCATCGCAAGATTTGCTAACTCGTCCGCCTCACGATTCTGGGCCCGCAAAACGTGCTGGATGGAAAACCAGTCCAACTGCCGGATCAGCTCCTGTGCCCGCCGATGAAGCTGCTGCAAAGCTGGACTGTTCACCTTGTACTGCCCGCGAATCTGCTTTACCAGTAGCTCGGAATCGCTGATGACCTTCAGTGCCTTGCGGCCATTTTGAAGCGCGTACTCCAAAGCGGCCAATAAGCCGTTGTACTCGGCAGAGTTGTTGGTTTGCCGGCCAAGATATTTGCTTAGCGCGGCAACCTTGCTGCCGGATTGATCTTTAATAACAGCCCCGTACCCGGCAGGTCCGGGATTCCCCCGTGCTCCGCCATCAATGTAGGCGACCAGATAAGAATCGGGAACGTTGCTGTGGACGGGGAAGAGACCCGGACGTTCCTGCGGCATGGAGAGAGTGTACAACGAGCGTGGGATCCGACTCCGGCGTCGGGCCGCCAACGTTCACTTCAGGTTTCTTTGCGACGAAGCTTCTTCCAAAACCCAGCTCAGATACCCATCTTGCTCGTTGAAAGCAACGGTTCCTCCGAACAAGTGATCCACAAACTTGTTTTCCGGGATCGGAAGCAGGTAGCTCACGCTGTTGCCCGAAACCAGCCGGAGCCCCTCGTCAGTCATCTCCACGCCGACATTGGCGCCAGGGTTGTACGCAAACTCTGGCCCGAACCGGTATCACCCTGCATAGCTCGGCAACAGGTCCGGGCGACGGTTCGGCACAGCCAGTTCATAGTTGGCCATGCCGTAGCTTTTGCTGAAGAGAACCTTCCCTGCCTTGGCAATCAGAATCGAGCCGCTGAAGTTCTTGTCCTCCACGTAGGGGTTTACATATGGGTTGATTTTGGCCCGACAAGGTGTCGGGGCTGGCTGCCGGCGCGTGCGATCAACCCCACAGGAAGGACAGCCAATGCTGTCACGAACAGCAGCAAACTTGGTTTTTCATGCCATCCGCCTCTAAACGGGGCTTCTTCCCTGCAATGGCTTGAATGCAATCTACTTTCCGCTGGCCGCTTTTTTGGCCTCCAGTTTCTCGTAGACTTCCTCGGCGCGGTCGAGGGCGGCCTGTACATTCTCGCAGATGTTCTTGCGCCCAATCAGTTCCTCGAATTCTTCTTGATGTATGAGCCGGGAAGGCTGTTCGCGAACGCCGCACAAGATCAGCGTACGCTTCGAGGCATGCAGTTGTTTGGCCAGTTCTTCCAGCGCGAACAGGCCGGTGGCATCGAGAGCGGTCATATTTCTTAAGCGAAGAATCACTACTGGCGGCAGCTGGTGGATGTTCTCGGTCACGATGGAAATCTTGTCGGTCGCGCCAAAAAGAAAGGGCCCATGAATGCGGAAGATGGTCGCGTAATACGGGATGTCCTTGTCCTGCAGGATGTGCACGCGCCCGTCTTCAATGTAATCATCGGTGACTTGCGAGACCGTGGTGGTGTTCGCCACGCGACTGATGAACAGCAGCGCTGCCAGGATCATACCGGCTTCGACCGCTACAGTGAGGTCGGCAAACACGGTGAGCGCAAAAGTCACCAGCCAGACACTGACATCGGTCTTCGTCAGTTTCACCAGTTGCGGGATTTCGCGCCACTCGCCCATGTGGTAAGAGACCACCATCAGGATTCCCGCCAGCACGCACATGGGGACAAACCGCGCCAGCGGCGCTGCAAACAACAGCACGCAAAGCAGCGTCGCGGAATGGATCATACCCGCGATCGGCGTCTGCGCCCCTGAGCGAATGCTGGTGGCGGTGCGGGCGATTGCGCCAGTAGCGGGCAAGCCCCCGAACATCGGCGAAGCGATGTTCGCCAAGCCCTGACCGATCAGCTCCACATTGGGATTGTGGCGGTCTTTGCTCATGCGGTCGGAGACCACGGCTGACATCAGCGACTCGATCGCCCCCAGCATGGCGACCGTGAAGGCCGGGCCGAGCAGGCCATGGATCAACTCCGGGCGAAATTTCGGGATTTCAAGATGTGGCAAGCCGCTGGGAATGCCCCCAAAGCGCGATCCTATGGTCTCGACCGGCAGCTTGAGCAACATGACGCCTGCCGTTCCCAGCACCAGCACCACGATGGGTCCTGGAATACGCGCAGAGATCAAGCGGCACAACACCATGATGACAATCGTTGCCGCCGCGAGAACAGTTGCCTCAGGCGACAGCGTGCGCAAGTGGCCGGACAGGGCTTCCATGCGATGCCAGAACTCCCCGGGGACTTTGTCCATCTGCAATCCCAAGAAATCTTTGATCTGGGTGCTGGCGATGAGAATGGCGATGCCGTTAGTGAACCCAATGACGATAGGCCGTGGAATGAATTTCACCGCCGTGCCCATGCCGGCTGCTCCCATGATCGCCAGGAGTACGCCCGCCATGACCGTACACATGAACAGGCCATCCACCCCATGCACGGCAACAATTCCAGCCACCACCACGACGAAAGCGCCAGTTGGCCCGCCGATCTGAGTCTTCGAGCCGCCCAGCAGAGAGACAAGAAAGCCGGTAACCATCGCACAGTAGATTCCGGCTTGCGGCGTGAGGCCCGAGGCAATCGAAAAGGCCATGGCCAGCGGCAGGGCGACCAGCCCAACCGTTACTCCGGCCAGCAGGTCATGCAGGAATTTGTGGCTGGTGTACCCGCGCAGACAAAGCACAGACTTCGGAAGCCAACGTTCTTCGAGGAAAGCAAGATCCATTGCATCATTATTGCAGCAACCCTGCCACCTGCCATAACAATGTCGGACCGCTGGGCAATCGATTGTTCATGTCCGATCACGGTGAATTCGGGACAAACTTGGTGGCCCAGAGCGTTGACAAAAGGACAGACACCGATCAAGGCACGCGTCACACGGTAGTGGAAATGTCGTTCGTATCAGGGCCCGCGGCAAATCATGTGTCTGTTCCTAATTTGCCGAGCTGGCGGCGGCATACGCGGATAGTCTCGCTATTCTGCTCGCCTCATGGCTTGGTCGCAGTCGCGCTAGTAACTGTGATTTCCGGCATTTGCTTGTGCCAGAGGGCAGGAATCTGGTCGAAGTAGATTCGAATCGGCCGCGACTGGTGAGGCTTGATCGGCTGCTGCACCTATGCGTATTTGCATCATTGCGGCGAGCTGCCTCGCCCCAGCGCCGGCTCTGCACCTGGACGGTTGGGCCGTTGGCTCCCGGAAAACGACCCTGTACCTGTGCACCGGTGAGTTCAGTGTCGCCGTTGTTGAACAGCAGGGCACCCACGTAGCACGCGTTGCCGACTGGCGCTGCTTTTGAAATGCGATAGCTGTATCTGAGCGAGCCTGGGTTGTACCGGAATCTGCGCGGCAGTTGGACCGGGCCGCGCTTTCGGCGTACGCGGCAGCCACGCGATTACCGCAACCAGCATCGCGGCAGCAATGATGAGCGCAATCACCGGCCACGAAATGGCTTCTTTCTAGGTCACCTGAATCCTGGGCGCCACCTGTGGGCCCCGCCCGGGTCTTTTCTGCTCTGAAAGTTACGGATTGCTTGCCATGTGTCCCTCCTGCGCGGTACGAAAATGCGTGTCCTGATTTTGATGTTGGCATAGGGCTGAGGTTTACTGCTAACCTTGCGCCAGGATAGAGCCTGGGAGATGAGACGGATCGCGCGCTGGGCCACAATCGTTCTGCTCGCCGCCGTAGGCGTGGAGCTGCTGCTAGCTCACTCCAGTGACTTGTTGCTGTTACTGCAACCGGAGTTTCTGGCCCTCCAGGTTCACAGTCCTACCATGGTTCTGCAGCAGGCGAATCACAGATATGTCGTGCGCTGTGAGGAGCGCTGCGGGATTTTCGTGATGGGCAAAAGATATCGCATGAGAAATCGCGGCGGCGCGCTGGACTATCGCAGGAAGGCCGAAACAATCACCCTCCCCATCCTGGAAGAACAAATCTTCTTCACCACGCAGCCGGGTGGTTTGGGGTAATCAGGAGAACTGATAGGACAGCGACATGCCGTAGAATGCAATGAGGGCCTAGTCATTCTGCGCAACTAGCCCCGCGACAAACTAGCCCCCCGCGAGGGCCGGTTTAGGACTAGAATGACCAGGTTCTAGGCGCGTATTGATTCCATTGAGGTTAGTGGTCTTTGTCATCAGCAAGCGAATCGAAGAATCCCTGCATGTCCATGCATATATGACCGGGATGCGACGAATGCATAGCGCTGGTTTCATAAATTGTATCCGGCTCTACCCAGTCACCTCAGCGACAAGAGCCGGTTCCTTAAGGGGGGAGTAAGGCGGGGCCAAAGGCCTCCGCTTTACCCTCTCGAGTACAGCTCTGTACCCGAGACAGATTCGTATTGCGTTTCAGAAATCAAAAATGGCGGGGGCTTCTGGTTTGAACCCACAGACAGCATCAGCACCGGCTGCATTCTTAAGCCACCCAGGCTTTATCCCCGAAGATGATTTATGAAACCAGCGCTTGTTCCTTCGCCGCGCTTGACATCGGCAATTTCGCCAGCTCACCCCTATGGCCCACCCGAAGCTAAGTGGTTTTGCTCGCCTCGTGCTGTGGCGCAGCCGGTCTCGCGGATTTTGCCTGCAGCGGCAGCGGTATGGGGTAGATGCCCAGCGCACGCGCAGCAGAGATATCAATGACCAGTTGCTGGTTGGCAGGTGTTTTCTTCAGCCAGTATCCTGCGCGCGAGATGGCCCGCTGGAAACTGCCCTCCGGCAGCACGGTCAGGTCCAGATAGAGGGTCTCGCGCGCATCGCGTGCCAAACGCACTCCCGCAAACGCGTGGCCAGGCACAATCACAATCACCGGGTCCATGCCCAGGTTTTCCATGGCGGAGGCGAATGCCACCGAGACGTCCACACAATTGGCGCTGCTCTGATTGAGCGTCTCGCGCGGCAGTCGCACACGTTGCGCTTCGCCACTGAAGTTGCCAAAGGTGAACAGACTGTCGACGTAGCTGATGCCTAGGTGGCGCATCGCTTCGAAGACGGCGCGTGCTTCGTCGCGGACCTGCGCCGACACGCGTTCGGGAGTATTGCCCGCCAAGCCGTATCCCGCAAGGCGCCCAGCCGGGACGTAATTTCTGGCCGAGGACACCAAGCGAATTACGGCCAGATCATGGGGCGTAACCCAACGCGCAATGAATTGGGCATTGGCAAATTTATTCCCCCAGTACAGGTCGGAAACCGCGTGGAGGAACACGGGGCGAGCCTGGTCGAATCCCGGCTGTTTGCCGGGAGCACTGGCGCGCAACTCGAGCAGAGCACGCCGGATTTCCGTGTTCTGGTAAGCCTGGGGCAACAGTTCCGGATTGATGTGCACCACTCGTGTTTCCCGAGGACCCACGATCAAGCTCGTGGTCGAGCGTCGGCTCCATTCCGGAATCTCCGCGGAAATGGTCTGCAGGACTGGACCATCGGAGGCGTTCGAAATCGTCAGTACAGCAACCGGCCAGTAATCCCTGGCGTTGCTGGAAGCTAGAGCAGGGAAGATTTCACCACGACCCGGCAGGTCGACTTGGTAGCGAACTTGCAGGGGCGACACTTGCGGACTCGGCAGCAGCACAGGCAGCGGCTCAGGTGGAGGCGGATTGGTCGACTGCATGAGCTGATAGGCGAACCACCACGTTGCTCCCAGCGCAGTTGCAAGCACGACGGTTGTTGCGGAAAACAGGATAGCCAGAATTCGTGTCATGAATGTGCTTGGATGATTAGGAGAAACTCGCGGTTTCCACGGTTGAAAATCAGTTGACGCGACTTGCAATCATTATAAATGAGCATCTACGAAGATGGACGCGAGATTTCACCCAGTCCTGCTTTGTTCCAAATATCGTCAGGGGACAGGCCCCTTTCCCGCAGATGGCGAATGCTAAGCGAATCACGGCGCTTGGCAAGGCGAAGGCCGGCTTCGTCGCGCACCAGATCGCAATGGTAATAGGCGGGCGCGACCAACTCGAGCGCCCGCCAAAGCAAAATTTGCCGGGCTGTCGATTTCAGCAGGTCGGCACCGCGCACGACTTCCGTGATGTGCATTTCAGCATCATCCACAACAACGGCGAGTTGATACGCAGGTACATCATCGCGGCGCCAAACAATGAAGTCGCCAAAATCTCGCCCGGCCGCGAAAGTTTGAACTCCAAGGTGTACGTCGGCGAAGCGCACTTGCTCGCGGTCTGGCACGCGAAAACGCCAATTCACCCCGGCAGGACTTTGGAATTGTGCCGCATCATCGCGTGAGCGGCAGCGCCCAGGATAAATCGGCTCATCCTCGGCATCATTTGGAGCAGTGGCTGCCTGCTCCAGGTCTTTGCGGGAGCAGGAGCACGGATAGATGAAGCCGCCGTCCCGTAGGTTGCGCCATGCCGCCAGGTAACGGCCGCGTCGCTCGCTTTGTGAGTACGGAGCGCACGGGCCACCGCAGTCCGGACCTTCACTCCAGCGAAGACCCAGCCAGCCCAGATCGTCCAGCATGGCTTGAGCGAATTCAGGACGCGAGCGTTGCGGGTCGAGGTCTTCGTTGCGCAGGATCAGCGTGCCTGCATTTTGTTCGGCTCGCCAGGCGGCAATCCAGAAGGTTCGAGCATGGCCGATGTGAAGCAGACCGGTCGGCGAAGGAGCCAGACGACCGCGATATCCAGGGTTTGTGTGCACAACCCTATTATTAGCGACCATCAGCAACGGCGCACAGAAAACCAAAGACGTGGCCGCAAAGCTAGCGAGAAGGCCGCGCAGAACGCTAAGCAGTGTTTACGAATCGTACCCGGAATTGCCGAACCCCTGGCGGCGGGCAGCTTCCTAGATGTTCTCGAGCTTCTTCTTTTGCTCGGCAAGCTGCTTTTTTAGCTGATCGAGGTATTGCCTTCTTCGCAACTGATGCTGGTTGTACTCCCAACCATTCCCATACGCATTCGGGTCGACGAAATGGATGGAACCGGCCAGTGCATCCGCGCGCGCCTCTGTACTTCCTCCACCACATTCTTCGGTTCCTGAATCTGCGCCTTCCATTTCTCGCCTAGCATGTTTGTTTTGCCGGCGGCAAGCGGTGAAGAACTTAACTTTTAACTTGCTTCCGATTTCTTGGTCGGCTGGGAAGGGCTGTCGTCGGTGGGAGGACTCGAATCCGGGTGTTTCGGAAGATCCTCGTTGGTGATGACCTTAGGATGCGCTTGCTTGGGCTGCTGCTTCTGGCGCTGCTGACGGGCCAGGTCGCCGAGGGACTGCGCATCGCTCGTCCACCCGCTCGATGCCAGCAGGCCCACAAGCATGATGGTCAACCGGTATCTGAACCGCATTAGGAAGACCTCGTCGCAGCGCAACGCGCGCAACGATGTCGTGCTACCCTGCAGCCCGGCTGCTAGCCGCATTACTGTCGTGCTGCTTGTGCGTCTCTCGGATGTGTCTGGCAAGCCACGACGTCCATTGGCAACCACGATTTCTCTTCTCGGCTTTTCCCGTAAACCACGCCTAATCAGCAACTTTCTAAAATGGTCCGCTTCCTGCCAGGTGCTCTGGTAACTGGGGAAACCAGGACGGGAGGCCAATATGGCACAGTTTACGCAACTCAACTTGCAGGCAAAAACCGAACCGAAGACGTTGGATGCTGCTCGGCACAAAGGGCTTAAGTCCAGCCGCACAATCATCACCATCGGCTCGCTCATGCTTGCTTCCACAATCGGAATCTTCCTGTTGGGAGCCAATGGCTGCTCGAAAGGGACGAGCAAGCCGGCGGTGGCCGATTCCGGAAACCAGAATCTCCAAAACTCCTCGCCGCAGGTGCCGGCCATCAGCGTTTCGTTGCCGACGGCACCGGTGGCGAGCCGGCCTGCTGCACCGAAGAAGATTGGGAAAAAGCGGCCATCGACGGTCACTTACACTGATAAGACCTACGGCGTTTCCTTCCGCTATCCGAGGAAATACTCGCTGAAGACGGGCGACAAGCTGGATGCGAAATCTTCTGTTGCGATGAATTTCGTTCAGCCGGGCGGCATCGCGTTGGCGACCGTCGAGATGCCCGGCAATTCGTATCCCGGAACCGATTTCAGCTCTGCGCTGTTCAACCTCAGCGTGCACAAGAGCCTGAGTGCCGACCAATGCACGCACTTCGCGTTTCCGAAGAGCGAGCATCCCGACAGCGAGCCGGGATCGCCCTCGCAAGTTAAAGTCGGTGAAACCGAGTTCAACCAAGTGGAAGACTTCGGTCCGATGAAGTCAGCCGACGCGAAGTACTATCACGTCTTCGAAAACGGAGCGTGCTATGAATTCGCGATGGCAGTTGGGACATCCGGCGACAAGGTTGACGATCAAAGCAAGCCGGTGGATCGCAACGAAGTGTTCGGCAAGCTGGAGAAGATCCTGGTCACCGTGAAAGTGAAGCCAATGGCCGAGCCGCAAGTGGCGGCCGGACCGACGGTTCAGTCGACGGAGGCCCCCGCTGTAAAGTAGTCGCCGAAAACTAGGGATGAGGCCACGTGGCACGGGCGTGGCCTTTCCTACTTCGGTGTGGCGCGGACACCCCTGTCCGCGGGTGCGCCCCACGTCCCCGCTGTTTAGTACAATCGCCTTCCACCTCCGGGAGGCATTTGCAGCGTGAATTTCATTTTGAACGCGGTTCAAACCCGGGTATTGGGCTCATTAATTGAAAAGGACATTACCACTCCGGATTACTACCCGCTGTCTCTGAACGCGCTGGTCAATGCTTGCAACCAGAAGAACAACCGCGATCCCGTCATGAATCTGGACGAAGATGCCGTACGGCAGGCGTTGCACTCACTACAGGAGAAGCGGCTAGCCGGTCCCGCCGGCGGCGCCGACAGCCGGGTCACCAAGTACGAACATCGTTTGCAGGAAGCCTTCAACTTCGACCGGCGTGAGATCGCGGTCATGTGCGTGTTGCTGCTCCGTGGTCCGCAAACTGCTGGTGAGTTGCGCGGGCGTACCGAGCGCATGTATCGATTTGAGGCCTTGGACGAGGTCACCTCAACCTTGCAACGCCTAATAGAGCGCGAGCCGCCCTTAGTCAAAATGCTTGCCCGGCAGCCCGGCACCAAAGAAGCACGTTTCGCACAACTGCTGTCGAAAGAGGCGGAAACCTGGGAAGCAGCGCCTCCTATCAGCGCGGTGGTCTCAGGCGACAGCTATCGAATTGCGCAACTGGAGCAGGAAGTTGCCAGCCTCCGCGATGAAGTCGGGCAGCTGCAACAGCAGTTCGCGGAGTTCAAGAAGCAGTTCGACTAGTTAAAGCAATACAGCAGGGGATTAATTGCTCGCGGGCGGGGCGCCCGCGTCACACGGGTATCATGGACCTTAGCGCTGAGACCATTTCGCTGAGCCAGTTATACGAACAGTGGCAAGCGGGACCAGGCTATCAATGAGGATGAGGAATTTCTCTCTCACTTCGAGGGTTCGCACACCCGCCTGCGGCAGCTTCCCGTGGCTCGCGCCGCACTAAAAAATCTGATGCAGTGAACTGGGCTAGGCAGGCGAGCCGCCCGGTGAAATTCTTTCTCGCCAGCCATCGATAAAATACCTCTCAGCAATCACGATTGCACGAGGTGAGCGATGGCCTGCAACCCCGAAGTGTTAAAGCATGTCCCACTTTTTTCGTTGCTGGACGAAGAGGAGACGGCTGTTTTGGCCGGGCAGGTGGAAGTAAAGCAGTTCGCTCCCCGGCAGCGCATCTATAAGGCGGGCGACGCCGGCGGACGAGCTTATGTCATGGTGTCAGGCAGAGTGCGGGTGACCACTGTGGATGAAGACCAGCAGGAAGTGGTCGTCGACGAACCGAGTCATGGCGAGTTTTTCGGCTTCGCCTCGATGCTGGATCAAACTCCGCATCAAACTGAGGCCATCGCTCTGGAGCAAACTGTCTGTGTGGAAGTGGACCGGCACGACATATCCGTTCTGCTGCAACGCAAGCCGATGGCGGGTATGGATATGCTGGCGGTTTTGGGAAAGCAGTTCCACTCTGCGCAGCGGCTGGTGCGTCTTCGCGCCAACCGCAATCCTAACGAGGTGATCGAGCAGGAAGCTAGCCCCGGCGAGCGCATTGCGGATGCCGTGGCACGATTCGGCGGGTCCTGGATTTTCATCACTACTTTCTGCATGGTGTTGGCGATCTACGTGGCCGTAAATGCGTCCCTAGGCCCGCGCGGCTGGGATCCTTACCCTTACATCCTGCTGAACCTGTTTCTTTCCATGCTGGCCGCCATTCAGGCGCCCATCATCATGATGAGCCAGAACCGGCAGGACACCAAGGATCGGCTGCGCAGCGAGCTCGATTTCGATGTTAATCGACGTGCGGAAGCGGAGATCCAGGGCTTGGCGCGTAAGCTGAATCTGCTGGGCGAGAAGATCGGCGACGTGGCAGAGCTGTTACGCGCTAAAGGCACAGTATAAGTAACAAAATAAAAGCCGCAGCATGCCTGCGGCTGTATCCCGAGATTCCGAATCGCCAGGGCAGATTACTTATTGTTGTGCTTGTCTCGGTAGATGCTCCGGCTGATCCGGTTTTGGCGGCGATTGAGCTGGCGCTGTTCGGCCTTGGTGAGATGGCCGTTGTGCTTTGCCATGTCGCGCTGCTCCTGCCGCTGCACGCTGGCTTCGCGCTTCTCCAGGTGGGCGGTCTCCTTCGGGCTCAGGGAGCCATTTTTTACGCCTTTCGCAATGCGCTTCTGCTGGCGCGCTTTGCGACGGTTCACTTGATTCACGCGCGGATGGCCGGGATCAACCACACCCGGTCCTGCGCCTGAGGTTGCGGTTTGAGCAGCGGCGGAACCGGCCAACATCAGTCCCCCCACGGTCAGGGCTATCAGCGAATTAGTGATTTTGTTCGTCATAGCTGGGCAAAAACCCCCGCGGCAGAGACTAGTTGTTATGCGGGTCTGGACGCGAGTTACGAAAGTCATGGCACGCTAGTAACGACAGAGTAACCGACGGAGTCTGACCGTCCAGGAGTTCGTGACGCGATCGCTTCGAGCTTGCTCCGTAAGGCAGAGTCTTCGCGCCGGTACTAGATCTTCGGTGACCTACTCAGGCTGAGGGTGGGTTGTTACGCTCCGCGAATGTCGAAATCCGCTTTCACACTCAAGATCCTCTACAGCGAGGGGGACGCCGAAGTGCTGGCCTCGCAAGCCGCCGAAATGCAAACAGCCGGTCATCACGTGGACACCGCAGTGGGACGCAAGGGCGTGGAAGACGCCATGCGTCGAGATGCTTTTGATCTGGTCGTGCTCGGGCCGACGCTGAGCCGAAATGATCGTCATCACCTGCCCTACATGGTGAAGAAGGCACACGAGGGCACGCGCGTGCTGGTTATGCATGCCGATGGCGGACGCCACCCGTGCGTCGACGCCAACACTGATACTGGGCAAAGCATGGACGTGCTCATCGAGAAGATTGCTTCGCTGATGACCGAAGCTGCGGTTTCGGCAAAATAAGTTTCATCCCGGCAAGCCGGCCAATGAAGGCAAAGGGCTCCGACTTCGGTCGGGGCCTTTTTGTCGCGTGGACGATCGTCATCACCCCAGAGCTGCGCTATGATTTGCGGCATCTATGGAGAAGAAAATCGCGGTTGTTATTGTCGGCGTCGCCGACATGGAGCGGGCGGTGGACTTTTATCGTTCGAAGTTGGGATTACCGCTCAAGTTTCAGACTCCCACCTACAGCGAATTCAAAACCCAGGGCGCGGTCCTGGCGCTGGAGAAACGCGACGAAGTTCACGCTAGTGGGCCGAGCTTTACGCTACCGACGAAGAATGCCAAACGAGATCAGCAAACGCTGCGGCGGAGAGGAGTGAAGTTCTGGAAGGGTCTGTCCCAAGAGCGGTACGGCTGGGTCATGATGGCCAAGGACAGCGAGGGGAATGCGTTCGAGATTGTGCAGTACGTCAAGAAAGAGTAGTTCCCGCCCCTCATCAAGCGTTTGTGACTTTTTCGTTCGCTCGTGATGCTGAAAACAAGCCGCTTACCTACCGGAAAAACCGCTTAAATCAAAAAAGTCACAAGACTCGTGATCTTGATTGGATGACAGGTCCATTCAACTGTCAAATTTCCTTGGCCCTTCATACCGCACCCGCAAAAACGCGTGATACGGCAGCGCGTAATGCAAGCTGATCAGGCGAAACCAGGGGGCCGTCTCAGGAACATAGCTCAGGTGACCATAGGTGGTGGGACGTTCGATGGGCGGCTTGGTCGTCTTGCCCGGCACCTGCAAAGAGAGGGTGCGGAAGTCTTCGTCAATTAACCGAAGGTGCAGCAATTCCCCGTAAAGAGTCGGGCCGCCTTCGCAGAGCAAAGTGCGAATCCCATGCTCCTGGCGAAGCACGCGCATAGCGGCGGGGAGATCCACGATGGAACCCTCTCCGACTGAAACTACTTTTAGGTCCGCCCCTTTCCCGAGCGCCTTCAGGCGCGTCTGCAAGGTCTGCGCCCCGGCGGCGGTGGTCACGATCCACGGTTCAACGCGAGGGGAATTGAATACACGAAACGTGAGGTCGACCTCACCCGAGCCCGTCACAATGATCACTCTTGTCCGATCCAGCCCCAGCTTTTTTTCCCGGTATTGCCCCAAGTCCTCATCCGCTACGGCGTAGTCCCAGCCTTTGCTGTCGCGGCCGAGTTCTTCTCGAAGCGTGCTGGCGCCCATGATTTGGGCATCGTGATGGGCACGAATGAAATCCATCAGCCAGCGGTCTTCCTTGCTGCGCGAGACTTCTCGGCCGCCGGCCTGGCCGGGCAATTCCCGGAAGGACGCCCTGCCGTCCAGGCCCATAACGAAATTGGAGCTGATATACGGCCTGCTCGCGTCGCAAGGCTGGGGAAAGCCGAAAGGACCATACTGCTCCCGGATGTGGGGCGGTAGGGGGAACTGATCTTCGCTCTGGTTGTAGCAGCGCTGTAGTAGCATCGCGCCTCCTGGGTACTTACCCTATCATTCAAGGGCCCTCGAATGAATTCAGGTGCGTTACCATCAAGTATGGTCGGGGTGGGAATCACGATCACGGGAATGAATGTGGGCGTGCTGGTCTCCGAGTTCCAGCGGCATCGACGGGCGCCGTTGGCTGTCTATGGCTGGCTCGGCGGGGCGGTCCTAATAACCGGGGAACTCCTGATGTTTCGCGGGGTTCCCCCGGTCGCTACATATTTCACACCTATTGCCTGGACCGCCTACATCCTGCTGGCAGATGCCTCAGTTCGGGCCGTCACAGGGCACTCGCGTCTGCAGGATGAACCGCTTTCGTTCCTGGGTGTCGCCCTGCTTTCCATTCCGCTGTGGTTGATTTTCGAAGCTTACAACCTGCGCCTGGCGAACTGGACTTACGTGGGAGTTCCAGTTAACCGGGCAGGAGCTCTGCTGGGCTATGGCTGGTCGTTTGCGACCATCACGCCAGGAATCTTTGAGACTGCGGACTTGATTGAAGCCTTCGGATGGTTCGAACCCTCAGCACCTGTGGAGTTCTCTCCGGCCGTGCGGCGCGGGATGATCTTTTTTGGGGCGATCTGCCTTAGCGTGCCGCTGCTGGTTCCGCAGTACGTGGCCGCTTACCTCTTTGTGCTGGTGTGGATCGGCTTCATCTTCCTTCTCGATCCTATTAACTTCAATCGCGGCCTCCCATCGCTTCTCGGCGATCTTGCCAGCGGCCGCCGCGGCCGCTTCTATTCTCTCTTGCTTGCCGGCTGGGTCTGCGGGTGGCTGTGGGAATTCTGGAATAATTGGGCTGCCGCAAAGTGGCACTACCTCTTTCCGATGGCTCAGGGCTGGAAGATTTTTGAAATGCCCGCACCGGGATACCTCGGATTCCTGCCTTTTGCGTGGGAGTGCTTCGTCATGTACGTTGCCGCCGTGCACGTTCTGGAGAAGGCGGTTACCCTCAACACCAGCAGGAGACCCCCATCTGAAAACTAGTACAGCCGGAAGCTTACCTCCACGTTGACCTGTACGGCGACGGGATGGCCGTCTTTCATGGCGGGTTCAAAACGCCACTTCCGGACCGCCTCGATCGCCTTCTCATCGAGACCCATGCCCAGCGAGCGTCCTACCCTCACATCGTGGGGTGTGCCGTCCGGCCCAACTACGACCCATAAAATTACCTTGCCCTGATACTTTGCCTTGCGCGCCTCCTCGGAGTATTCGGGATCAGGCTCGTAAATTGCTCGCGGCGCGCTCACCCCGCGGCCGACTCGATAGACGCCTCCGCCAATGCCGCCACCCCAACCCGGGCCAACCCCTGAGCCCGTTCCACCTCCAACTCCTCCGCCAGAGCCTGTTCAGCCGCGAAACGTGGCGCATGTCCCCGCGAGGCGTGGAACTTGTCCCGGTCGCCCCCGCCGCCACCTCCGTGTGACTGCGCTGGAGCCCCTGGCAGGCTATACGGATGGGAGTCGGTCACCAGCGAAACCACCATCTCCTGGTGTATGAGTTTGTGTTGCGCCATCCATAAGCCCGAGCTGAGAAGAAAGGCGACTCCAGCTGCGTGCGCCAAGAAAGAAAGCACCAGGTTGCTGCCTTGGACAGGGCAGCCGGAACGTCCGGCACCTGAGAACAGGGGGCAAGGTCGGTTCCTGGAACCACCGCTCGAGGGGAAGCACGGCGCTCCACATGGTCCTCCGAGGGCGTGTTCCAAAAGCTGAGCCTTCAGATCCGCTTTGAAATCCGGGCTGGGAAGAGATCGAAGCTCGGCAGCAATTCGCCGCAAGCCGCTTATCTTGGGATTAGTGGTTGGAAGGTCGCCATTGGAACTTGCGATGAGCACCTTGATGGCCTGATCGAGTCGGTCGGCAAGAGCGATGCTGGACATGATTACTCCGTCATGCGCACACGGAGGCTTTGCAGGGCGCGAAGTTGGAGTTGCGTCACAGCTCCCTCGCTGCGCCTAAGCTCCTGCGCGACTTCCTGAATGCTTCTTTGATCCACAAAGCGCCGGATGATGACGTGCCGTTGATCGGGTGGGAGGCTCTCGACGAGCTGGAAGAGGTGATGCTCGCCAGTGCCTGGTGAAAAACCTCCGCTGCCAGGTCTTGAGCTTCCTCGCGGTTTTGTACCCGGTGCGCTATGTAGGCGTAGACGCGCTCGAAATTATTCTCATACAGCTCGGCAAAGTGAGCCGGATCTTGCTGTGCCGCTTCGATCAAGAGCCGCTCGTCTGTCTCGTTCTCAAGAGCCTTCAAAACCTTTACCCCGGGTGCCTTTCTTGCTTGGCTAATCCGGTTAGAAGCTCAAAAAGTTACGGAGCGCACGACAAAAATTTGTTGTTACAACAGGAAAACGCGCCGAAATTACAGATGGGGAACTCTTTCGGAAGACTGCCGGGGCAGAGGAAACCGGCTAAGCGGTTGCTTTATTTCTTCTTTTCGCTTTTCTTGGCTTCAGTTGTAGGCTTGGCTTCTTCTTTCTTTTCGGTTGTTTCGGACGAGCCGCCATTGGTGGGAGAAGCCGGTGCGGAGGACTTCTTAGCGTAGTCAGTGACGTACCAACCCGAGCCCTTGAACTGTACGGCCGGAGCCGAAATGACCAACTGCACCGGACCGGCACAGTTGGGGCAACTCTTCACGTGCGGATCAGAAAACTTCTGGATTCGCTCAAAACGATGGTGGCACTTTTTGCACTCGTATTCGTAAAGCGGCATGGGTCTCCCTGACGCGCTGCCTGGGGAGGGCTACTTAGATTCTAGGGTGGAGGCTCGCCGCCGTCAATTTGCATCACGGTTGCGCGGCCGAGGACAGTGATAGACTTTGGGCATGAAGTCTCCAAACCATGCCGCTAATCAACCCTCAAACGGCAGTGGGAGCGCGCCCGGCCCGAAACTGTATCTTGTGGCCACTCCGATAGGCAACCTGGAAGACATAACGCTGCGGGCCCTGCGTGTGCTCAAGGAAGTGGACCTGATCGCCTGCGAGGATACCCGCCAGACGCAGAAGCTGCTCAGTCATTACGGCGTCGAAAAACGCACGGTCAGCTACCACCAGCACAACGAGATGACCCGGGCCGCCGAGTTGATCGTCGACGTGGAACGAGGGGCGAGCATTGCTCTGGTTTCCGATGCCGGCATGCCCGGCATTTCCGATCCCGGCTTCCGCCTGATTACGCTTGCCATCCGACATCATGTGCCGGTTGTGCCGATTCCCGGTGCGTCGGCCTTTTTGGCGGCGCTGGTGGCCAGTGGCTTGCCCACCGATTCTTTCCGCTTCAGCGGATTTCTGCCTCCCAGGCACGGGAAACGACGCGAGCTGCTGGAAAACATTCTGGCCTCCCCTCGCACCCAAGTTTTCTACGAGGCGCCACACCGGCTGATTGAGACGATGGAGGATGTCGTCGAGGTGCTCGGGCTAAACCGGCAGGTGGTGATCGCGCGCGAAGTGACCAAGATCCACGAAGAATTCCTGCGCGGCCGGGCTGGGGAACTGCTTGAAAAACTGAAGCAGCGCGGCGAAATTAAGGGTGAAATCACGTTGCTGATCGGCAAGTCGGAAGATTCGATCCAGACGGCTGCGGCCAAAGCGGGGGTCCGCGCGCGGCTGAAGCAGATCATGACGGATGAGCAGGTGGACCAAAAAGCAGCCCTGAAGAAAGTCGCCAAGCAACTGGGGATCTCCAAGAGCGAGGCCTACCGCGAGTTGCAGAGAAGCAAATAGACAGGTAGGGACAGCGGCCCTCGGCTATTTTGGCTTACTCAATTCGCCTTTCACGACTTCGCTAACAGTTTTACCGTCCACCCGGACACCCGCGCCTTGGAAACGGGCCATCACATTCTTCATTACGGTTCCCATGTCCTTCATCGCGGGCGAACCCATCTCCGAGATTACAGCGCGCACCCCGGCCAGGATTTCCTCTTGACCGGCGGCCTGGGGGAGGTAAGACTCGATCAGGGCGATCTCGGCTTCTTCTTTCTCAGCCATCTCCTCCCGGCCGCCCTTACGGAATTGCTCGACGGAGTCCTTGCGCTGCTTGATCAGCGTGCTCAGGACTTGCTGCGATTCCTTGTCATCGAGCGGCGACATCTTTTCCACTTCGCGGTGCTTGAGGGCAGTCTTCACCATGCGCAGCGCGGAGAGGCGCTGCTCGTCGCGGGCCTTCATGGCCTGAGTTATGTCTTTCTGGATTTGTTCCGAGATGCTCATGCCGGGAATTATAGCGGTCCAGAGACACATTATCAGGGTTGTCCTTGATGGTGGACGCTTATCGTTGCGAGCGAAGCGAGGAATCTGCTTTTCTCGGCACCCTCAGCGGAAGAACCCGGGCCCCGGATCCCACGGATCGGCTCCGTCGAATCCGTGCTAATCGGTGGCCATTTCCTTCAGTTGCCGTACAGGATAGCGCTGGCTGGCTTAAACTAGCTTTGATCTCCAATTACCAGGACTGATTATGCTGCGCAAGAATCGTTTATTCACCCCCGGGCCGACACCGCTGCTGCCTCCGGCCCAGGCGGCCATGGCTTCCTTCAGCCTGCATCATCGAACCGCAGACTTTCGCACGCTGTACATGCGGGCGCTGGCCGATTTGAAACAGTTCGTCGGAACCAAGAATGACGTGCTCGTACTTGCGTCCTCGGGAACCGGTGCCATGGAAGCTTCGGTTTCGAATCTCACTTCCCCTGGCGATAAGGTTCTCGTGCTGACTGCCGGCAAGTTCGGTGAGCGCTGGCGGGATCTGGCCCAGGCTTACGGCTGTGCGATCGAGTTGGTAACCGTGCCTTACGGCGAGACCTTCCGGCTGGATGAAATTCGCAAGCGACTGACCTCGGATGTGCGCTGCGTTTACTTGCAGGCCACTGAGAGCTCAACCGGTGCTCGCCACGACGTACAAGGCATCGTGAAGCTGGTGCGTGCAAACGGCGACAACACGTTGCTGGTGGTTGATGCCATTACCGGCCTGGGAACCACGCATTTCGATATTGATGGTTGGGGAATCGATTTGATCATCGGCGGCTCGCAGAAAGCTTTGATGATCCCGCCGGGGCTGGCCTACCTTGCGGTGAGCGAGCGTGCATGGCAAAGGATGGAATCCACCCAGTCGCCGCGTTATTACTTCGATCTTCGCAAGGAACGGAAAGCCGCAGCCAGGGGCGAGTCCGCATTTACTCCGGCCACCTCGCTGATTGGGGCGCTGTCTGCGTCTCTGGATTACATACGGCAGCTGGGGGAGGGGGACCTTGTGACTGGACGAGGGGTGCTCATTGCGGGCGCGGAACTCTGTGCTGAAATGACACGCGCGGCAGTTCAGGCGCTGGGGCTCAAGCTGTTTTCGCCGTCGTGCCCTGCCGCGGCACTTACCGCGATTTCGGCTCCCCCAGGAATTGATTCGGGCGCGATCGTCAAAGAATTCCGCGAATCTTTTGCCGCAGTGGTGGCCAACGGTCAGGGCGAGATGAAGGGCAAGCTGTTTCGCATCGCACACTTGGGCTACTACGATTATGTCGACACCATCGGTATTGTGGCGGCCCTGGAACACGTGCTGGCAAAAATTGGCGGGCGCCCAATCCAATACGGAACCGGCTTACGGGCCGCTCAGGAAGTCTACGCGTGCCAGGCGAACCGTGAGACGGTCCCGGCGGTGGTATAGAAGATGCACCCGGGCGGGCTCGGCCTGCGATCACGGAGAGAGAAGGGTGTGATGGAGGCCGAGCCCGCTGGCTTTACTGCACGTCAAAATTAACCGGAGTGGAATTTTGTCCGCCGCTGCGAACGTAAACCGGAACCGTCCCGGCGTTCATAATGTCGGTGGCCGTTATGGCTGCCGTGACTTGGTTTCCCGTCACGTACATAGTTCCCTGGGCCGCTCCATTCCAGTAGACCGCTGCATCGGTGCCGAAGTTGCCGCCGTTGATTGTCAAAGTAAAACCGGAGCCCCCGTGCATGGCGCTGCTGGGCGACAGTGTCGCGATCGTGGGCGCAGTTGCTCCGCCCGTCATGCCGGGGTTGTAATTCTTGGACCCGTAACCACACCCAACCATTAGGAGTGGCACAAACCAAAGAGCGGTAAGTCGCATTTTCCACCTGCCAAGATCTTCCGGACCAGGATCTTCCGGATCAGAAGCCAGGCTAACCCGCACCTCGAACGCGAGTGTCACCAGGATGTCATTCTCTTGTAAAACTTCGGCCATTTCCGGCCGACTGGACGGGGCGAGGACGCCGTCCTCGTAGCGCGATTGCTATCACACCGCAAACTCCTGTCCCGCGTTTACAATCGGAGCAGGGCGCGCAGATACCAAGAAGCCATGAAAATTGTCGTCGCAGAAAAGATTTCCTCCTCGGCGGTGGCATTACTCAAGCAACCCCGCTGGACGGTGGTCACGGCGGATCAGCTGGACGGAAAGCTAACGTCGCAACTTGAATCAGCGGACGCGTTGATTGTGCGCTCGGCGGTGCAGGTTGACGCGCGGCTGCTCGAGCACGCCAATAAGTTACGGGTGATTGGGCGTGCCGGCGTTGGCGTAGACAACATTGATCTCGATGCTGCCACCCGCAAGGGCATCGCGGTCATGAACACGCCCGGGGCGAACGCGGTGGCCGTCGCCGAGCACACGCTGGCGCTGATGCTGGCCATGGCCCGCCACGTCTGCCGGGCCAATGAGTTAACGCACTCCGGGAAGTGGGAGAAGAAATCGCTGCAGGGTACTGAGTTACGCGCCAAGACGCTGGGCATCGTGGGCCTGGGCCGGATTGGCATGGAGGTGGCAAAGCGGGCGCGTAGCTTCGGGATGGAGGTCATCGCACACGATCCCTTTGTGTCGACCGGTGTCGCCAAGGAATGCGGTATACACATGACGACCCTCGACGAGGTCTATGCGGCCGCCGATTACCTCACGCTACACGTCGGGCTTACTCCACAGACCATGGGCATGATCAATGCCGGGTCGCTGAAGAAGATGAAGAAAGGAGCGCGGCTGGTCAACTGTGCACGCGGGGAACTGGTCAACGAAGCGGACCTTGCGGGCGCGCTCAAACACGGGCCTGTAGCTGGGGCGGCGATAGATGTCTTCACCGAGGAGCCTCCGAGGAATTCACCGCTGCTTGCGCTGGACAACGTGATTCTGACGCCCCACATCGGCGGTTCTACCCACGAGGCACAGGAGGCCGTCGGATACCAGATCGCGTTGCAAGTGAAGGAGTACCTGAAGCATGGAGTGTTCCAGAATGCAGTCAACGTCCCGTCGGTTTCACACGATGAGTACGCCAAGATGGAACCGTACATCGTGCTCGCCGAACGCTTAGGTTCTTTCCTCGCGCAGGCTTCCGATGGCAGCGTAGAGGAAATCACCATTCGATACAGCGGTCATATTGCTGAGTGGAAAACCGAACTGGTGCGGAACGCCGCCATCAAAGGAATTCTCAATCAGGCGCTGGAGGAGAAGGCAAACCTGGTGAACGCCGCCGCCATCGCCGACTCGCGGGGGCTGCGCGTACATGAGGCGCGCAAGGCAAAGAGCAGCATGGGCGGCGCGGGCAGCGTGGTATCGATTTTTCTGAAAACCAGCAGCCAGGAGCACCTAGCTAAGGGGGCAGTTCTGCATGGACATGCTCCCAGAATCCTCGCCATTGATGACATTGACGTAGAAGCTCCGCTGGAACGCAATCTGATCTACATGCGGAACCGAGACGTACCGGGTGTTATTGGCCGTGTAGGCACGATTCTGGGTGAGCACAAGATCAACATCGCCAACTTTTCCCTGGGCCGGCAGGCGGGAAACGGGACATCGATGCCGAGCGGGGGTAAAGAAGGTGAACCCCGCGAGGCGGTTGCGGTCGTGCACGTGGATGGGCAGGTCCCGGATGAGGTTTTGACTGCACTGCGAAAGGTGCCGGCGGTCAAACAGGCCAAGGCCATTCGGCTTTTCTAGAAGTTGGGCTTGGCTCTGTGCTCCCGGCGTTCTCGGCGGTGAAATCCTTTTCTACTGATTTAACGCTTCGCGGCGCAGTTTGCGGCTTTCGGCCAGCAGGGCCATCGAGTGCGTCAGGTTCTGCAGCGTGACGATCCCTACCAGGTGCTGGTCTTCCACCACAGGAATGATGGTGAGATTGCGGGATGTAAGCTTCCGGAAGGCGGAGGCCAGGGACTCCGTGCGGCTGGCCACATCGAAGATGCGGTGCATGACCGACTGCACGTAGCCGTTACCCTGGGCGCGCAGCGCTTCCAGAATATTCTGCTTCGAGACCACGCCCACCATGTCGCTGCCGCGGATTACCGGGAAATCATCCTGCAAGGAATGCACGGCCTTGTCGAGAGCGTCTTCCAGCGTGTCGGCTGGGGAAAGGGTTGCAAAATCGGTAAGCATGATTTCTTCCATGCGCACCGTCTCCAGCACGGAGTGAAAGACTACGGAGCGCTCTTCCAGTTGTGCGCCGACGAACAGGAAGAAGCCCACCAGGGCGAGCCACACGTTCACCAACATGCCCAGCAGCATTAAGAGCATGGCAAGCGCCTGGCCAATAATCACGGCACGGCGAGTGGCGTGAACCGGGTCGCTTTTTCTTAAGAATAACGCGCGCAGGACGCGGCCGCCGTCCAGCGGGTAGGCGGGAAGCAAATTCAGAGCCGCCAGATAAATGTTGGTCCAGACAAAGCTGCGCAGCAAGTTGCTGGAGTGGAGAAAAGGCCATGTCCAAAGTTGCGCTCCGGGCAGCACGTCGGCAATGACGGCGGCCGAAATGAGCGCCAGGAGAATGTTCACCGCAGGCCCGGCGAGCGCGACTCGGATGTCACGCTGCCAATTCACATTCCCGGTGGAACTCTCCGCCAAGAGGCGCGAGTCGTCCAGCATCGTGACCCCACCAATCGGCAACAGGATGATCGACTTTGTAGGCACGCCCGCCCGCATGGCAACCACGGCGTGACCCAGCTCGTGCAGAATTACGCAGGCAAAGATGATGCCCAGCAACGCGAAATCGCGGCCGCTGTCGGCCTTGCCATGGGAGGCATACTCGGTCCACCAGATGAACAGCGGCAGAATAAAAAAAGTCAGGTGGATACGGAGTTCGATTCCGAAAATCTTCCCCACCGAAATGGACCAATTTCTCATGAGATTCGTGCCGCGTTGGCTACCGACATTCTATATATTTAGACGCCAGACGCGACATTGCCGTTGCGGTTTAGGAACCCGGAAGTACCAGGAGTGGCCGACGATCTGCAGACCACAGTTAGGCATTATAATGAGGGTGATTGCGGGGAAATATCGGAGCCGGCCGCTTAAGTCCCTGCGCGGCACCGATGTCCGCCCGACGTCAGACCGGCTGCGCGAGACGCTTTTCAACGTGTTGTGTGCCGGGAATCGCGGAGCACTGGGGGGCAGGGTGTGGCTTGATCTTTTCGCCGGCACGGGCGCCGTCGGAATTGAGGCGTTGAGCCGGGGCGCAGGAGGGGTGATCTTCGTCGAATCCTCCCGGAAGGCCGCAGGATTGATCGAAACAAACCTGCATTCACTCGGAATCAGAGATGGATTTCAAGTGATGGCGCTGGAGGTAGCCGCGGCGATAGCTAAGTTGGAGCATGCGGGTGCGGTGGCCGACTTTGTGTTCCTGGATCCCCCCTATCGAATGAAGGATGTTTACACGAGAACGTTGCAGATGCTGTCCGGAGCGCCGCTATTGAACAGTAGCAGCGTGGTGATGGCCGAGCACGAGAGAAAATTCGATCCGGGCCCGCAATTCGGGCGGCTTCAACGCTACAGGAAGCTGGAACAGGGCGATGCGGCTTTGAGCTTTTATAGGCTTGTCAGATGACAGCTGGGAAGCACTTCCTACTAAAGGTCGTCATGCTGTGCGAGCGCCTGGGAGGGAAGGATTTAGCCTGTGCAACCGGAGAGTTCGGTAATCCGACCTAATCACATCAGTAGTTCGTCGGTGCGGCGGATGATGGGGTGCTGCATCTCCTGCAATTCGTTCTTAACCTGGTTCAGACCATAGACGCACTGCTCGAAATTTTCGGAGAGTTTGGCAAACAGCGGAGCTACTTTCGAATATTCGAAAAACTCAAACTTGGAGACGATGTAATAGCTTTCTTTGCCGGCTTTCATCCAATCGACGAAGTTCTCCAGGCGATTTCGGCGCAGGCGGAAACGGCTGATGCTTTCAGGGAACATGCCGGTAAAGAACAGTGCGTAGTCGCCGATATGTTTACGCACCTGGCGTTCGCGGTCGAATGAGGGAGCGGGACCAAAAATCGGATCGGATTCCAGCAGCATTTCGCCAATGTCACTGAGGGGACGGCCGGCGGCATTACGGATCTGGAACAGCTGGTCGGCGTCGCAAAATTCCGACAGCAGGTGGGCCACGTAGGCAGTCAACTGCGGGTCGCGCAGGCCGATCTCCTGGGCGTAGTGCCGCCCCACCAGTTCGACGAACAACTGCTGCAATGGGTGCGATTCCGGAATCATGGACCCCCTTTCGGAAACCCGCCTCCGTCAAGGTTTCCAACTACTCTGCGTGCGAGTTCTTTATCGCAGCTTAGTCACAAAGGCAAGTGACTTTCGTAAGCCGCCCGCAAAAACCCGTAATCAGTTAGAAGAGACGCGCCGTCAGAGCGTTGCAAAAGCGGTTTTTGGCAGCCAACTCTGGCGACTGCTAATCGAAATGGTTACCGAGAGGCCTGTAGTGGCCTCGACGAGCGACCGTACGCTCCCAGATTCCAACTGGTACCTCGGAGGAGTCATTCATGCAGATGCAACGGCAGAACTTTTCCAGCGGCACGCCCTGGGAACCCAAAGTCGGATACTCACGGGCGGTTAGGGTGGGACCTTACGTTCACGTGGCCGGCACCACCGCCACGGGGCCCGATGGAAAGATCGTGGGCGTGGGCGATCCCTATGCGCAGGCGGTCCAGGTTTTCAAGAACATTGAGACTGCGTTGCAGAAGGTGGACGCCGCGCTGAAGCATGTCGTGCGCACGCGCATGTTCGTCATCAACATTGCCGACTGGGAAAGAGTCGGAAAAGCGCATGGCGAATTCTTCCGGGATATACGCCCGGCGGCCACCATGGTTGCGATCAGCGCGCTGGTCTCGCCGGAGATGTTGGTGGAAATTGAAGTGGATGCCATCGTGGCGGGCTGAAACCCGAGTCCCGCTCTTTTCTGGACCGCTACTGGCGTACAATCGTGCGCTTCGAGGAGGAGAGGACGCATGAGAATTCTTCGCTGGGCTGTGGTTTTTTCGCTTCTTACTTGTGCCGGGGCTGCGCAGGAGGAGGGCGGCGTTCCGCTGCTTCGGCAATTCGTGGTGATTCGGGCGGGGACGCTGATTGACGGCAAGTCGGATACGGTTCGGCACGACCAGGTCATCGTCATTCGTGGGGACCGACTCGACAGCGTGTCCGACGCCGGCAGCACAAAGACTCCGGCAGGCGCCGCCGTGATCGATTTGTCCCGTGCGACGGTGTTGCCAGGGCTGATCGACTCCCATACCCACATCTTCTTACAAGGGGAAGATCCGAAGCAGGGCGGCTATGACGCCAACATCCTGAAGTATCCGCTCGCCTTGCGTGCGGCGCGGGCGACGGTGTCGGCGCGACGTGCGCTGGAACAGGGCTTCACCACTCTGCGCGACGTGGAAACGGAGGGCGCAGGCTACGGGGACGTCGGAATCAAGGAAGCGATTGAAGGCGGATACATTCCCGGACCGCGGCTGTTCGTCTCTACGCTCGCCATTTCCACGACAGGTGGATACCCCTTAGAAGGTTATGCGCCGGAGCTGACGATGCCGAAAGGCGTCGAGACCATCGACGGCCCGGTTGAGGCGCGCAAGGCAGCGCGGGAGCAACTTGATCACGGCGCGGACTGGATCAAGGTCTACATGACGCATCGCTCGTGGGTGGGTAAGAACGGCGAACTGGTTTCGCAGCCCACGCTGACTCTGGAGGAACTGAAGGCAATCGTGGACGAGACTCATGGATGGGAAAAAAAAGTCGCGTGCCATGCCTATAACGGGATCGGACTGCAGCGGGCGCTGGACGGCGGTTGCGATTCAATCGAGCACGGACTGGAAATGACCGACGCGCAGATCGCGCAGATGGTCAAGCAAGGTACCTGGTACTGTCCTACCCTCAGCGTTTACTACACCGACTGGGCGCCGCCGGACACAGCCGCCGGCCAGCGGGATCGGAAGCGCGCGTCCGTGCATGAGCAGACTTTCAAGAAAGCTCTGAAGGCAGGGGCGAAGATCGTGTTCGGAACCGACATGGGCGGAATTCCCTGGACCGAGCCGATCGCGCAGGAGTTTCCACGCATGGTGGACCTGGGGATGTCGCCTATGGATGCCATCCAAAGCGCCACCTCCCGGCCGGCAGAGATGCTGGACCGGGCCGGGCAGATCGGCGTAATCGCTCCCGGAGCATTGGCTGACTTGATTGCCGTTGCGGGCGATCCTTTGCGGGATATCAAAGAACTCGGAAAGGTGAAATTCGTCATGAAGGATGGGAAGGTGTTCCAGAACCAACTCGGCGGAAAATGAATATCCGAGATAACTTGTGAATAGACGGATCTTCGCACAGGTCCCTGCCGCCAGGCTACACGGGCTCAACGCCAACGGCTACTAGCCCGAATTTGACGGGCTAAGCGCGCCTGCCCGGGTCGGAGATCGGGCCCCACTGTCGATACCGCCTCGAGCTCGCCGAGACCGTGCGGCGGCGGAACAGGAAAACCCTGCACGGAAGGGCCGGGAACGCAAAAGCAAGTATATGGTCCCGCTAGGCTAGGGAGGCTAGGGAGGCTAGGGAGGCTAGGGAGGCTAGACCCTAGGGATCACCCCTTGACAGGAACGGCATACCAGTCATAATGCCGCATCCAACCCAATGAGGTAGTTATGACTCTTCTGGAATTATGTGATCCCGAGCCGGCAGCCGTCCGGCTGGAGGCAAGCGTTGCTGACGCCATCGGCATGATGCTAAACCGGCACGTCGGCGCGGTGGGTGTTATCGACCTAGACGGCCGCGTGGCGGGAATTTTCACCGAGCGCGACGTGCTGATGAAAATGTCCCTCAGCGGGCGAGATCCGGCCCATACCCCGGTCCGCGAGTTGATGACCACCCCGGTGGTGCTGGCTACGCTCTCTACCAGACCAGGCGAAGCTATGGCCACCATGGTCGAGCGTCATTACCGTCACTTGCCGGTCGCCGATGACAATGGGAAATTGCTGGGCATCCTATCCATACGAAATCTGTTGGAGTGGCGCATCGACGATCTCAGCCAGGAACTGGATTCGCTGGAGCAATACGTGGCAAATGACGGGCCCGGGGGCTAAGGGGTTTTCGGCGGTCCCCTTCTCCAGTGCTTCCCCGCCTCGGGTGGGGGGTATCTGACGCAATCGGGAAACGCGGCAAGCCCCCCTCTCTACCGCGGGCCCTGGACAGATGACGGCATAACCAGATCACTCTCAGTTAACTATCCTTCAAATCCAAAAGAGGTGAACATGAGCAAGGCATTCAGAAGTGTAGTCGTGTGCTCAGTTGCGATTGCCAGCGTGGCTGCCGTTGCGCAGACGCCAGCGCCGACTAAGCGCGTAATGGTTCGCGCCGGCCATCTCCTCGATGTGAAGGGGGGCAAGATGCTGGCGGATCAGACGATCGTGATCGAAGGCGACAAGATTGTCAGCGTAGATCCAGCCTCGCAGGCGAAGGCAGCCCCGGAGGCCGTCACCGTCGACCTCTCGAATGCCACAGTCTTGCCGGGCCTGATTGATGCGCACACGCACTTGACCTTCGACCCCGGCGGAGCGGGCTATTCGCGGTTGGGAATCTCAACTCCTCGGGAGGCGTTAACCGGGGCCAAGAACGCCCGCATCACGCTCGAAGCCGGCTTTACTACGGTGCGCAATGTGGGCGCCAGCGGCTATAGCGACATCGCCCTGCGCGACGCCATCAATGCCGGCGATGTGCCGGGTCCGCGGATCGTGGCCAGCGGCCCGCCTCTCGGAATAACCGGGGGCCACTGCGACAACAACCTGCTGCCTTACGAGTATCATGCCCAGGGCGACGGTGTCGCCGACGGAATTGAGAATGTCCAGCACAAGGTTCGCGAGGTGATCAAGTATGGCGCAGACGTCATCAAGATCTGCGCCACGGGCGGCGTGATGTCCAAGGGCGACGATCCCAATGCCTCGCAGTTCACGTTCGAGGAGATGAAGGCGATCGTGGCCGAAGCCCACCGGCTGGGAAGAAAAGTTGCCGCCCACGCGCACGGGGCCGAGGGCGTGCGATGGGCATCGGATGCGGGGGTTGACTCGATCGAGCACGGTCACCTCATGGATGGCGCCGCCATAGCCGCGCTGAAGAAAAATGGCACTTACCTCGTGCCTACCCTCTATCTCATCGATTGGCACAGAGAAAACGCCGCCCACAGTGATGTGCCGGAGTTCTCACGGCGCAAGATGCAGATGGTTTCCGATGCGGCACAGAGCAATGCGAAACAGGCGATCGCCGCGGGCGTGAGAATCGGGCTAGGGACCGATGCCGCAGTCTATCCGCACGGGCTGAATGCCCATGAACTGGCGGTCTACGTCCGGCTGGGCATGACGCCCTTGCAGGCGATTCAGTCGGCGACCGTGAACGATGCGGATCTCCTGGGCTGGGCCGACAGAATTGGGACGCTGGAACCAGGAAAATTCGCCGACATCATTGCGGTGGACGGCGATCCTCTAAAAGATGTGGCCACGCTGGAGCACGTGAAGTTTGTGATGAAGGGCGGCGAGGTGGTGAAGAATCAGTACGGAAAATAGATCATGGAGGCACGGGCTTCCTCGCCCGTAAGTAGAGCGGACGGGACGTCCGTTGCTCCACCAAGTGCGAAAGCAGCGGGTCAACACCTGCCTTTGCATGCCTTTACACGACTGCAAAAAAGAAGGCCGGCATGGCGCCGGCCTTTTGCGCGGGCAGAACCGTCCGAGCCACTCTGTTCCTCGAAACTACTTCTTGGGGGCGATCGCGTCCTTGGCGGCCTTGGCGACGCGGAACTTCACCACCGTCTTGGCCTTGATCTGAATGGGTTCGCCGGTCTGCGGGTTGCGTCCTACGCGGGCCTTGCGGTGCGCCTTCACTAGGCGGCCGAGGCCGGGGAGAACGAATATGCCGCTCTTCTTGGTTTCTTTGATGGCTGTGTCGGCCAGCTGCTCGAGAAATGCCGCCGCAGTCTTGTTGTTGAGCTCGGTTTTCTCGGCCAGGTGACGGACGAGTTGAGTCTTGGTCATTCCAGCTGCCATGAAGTCCTCCTAAAATTTGTAGTGCTGAGGTCGAAGGCATCTTATACCAGCGACGCTGTGGAAAAGTAGCGTTTAGCCCGCATTTTTTGCGGTTTTTTTTGAGTAGCACCATGAAAGGGGGCATAACAACAGGTTGTTCGGGAGTAGCGCTGACAAAAGGCCCTTGGAAGCAGGCTTTCGAGTGCCTTTGAATGTTCCCCCCGAGGGGCGAGTGTGCCTGTCCCGGCATGTCATAATGAATCAGGAGCCATAGACAGTGAGTTGCGCCATCTGCGAGACGCGGAAAGAAAAGCGCTTTTGCCCCGCGGTGCACAGGCGAATTTGTCCGCAGTGTTGTGGAGCACAGCGCGAGGTGACGTTGGATTGTCCGAGCGGGTGCGTCTACTTGCAGCAGGCGCGTGCGCATGAACGGCCTCGCTCCAGCGACGAACTGAAAAACGCGGAGCTCTTCCTTCAGGTCGAGTTTGGAGAGCAATTCATCTATGACCGCGAACACCTGCTCATGGGACTGAGTTATGCGCTAGCCAAGAGTGCGCGCGCGGACCGCAGCCTGAACGACCGCGACCTGATCGCCGCATTGACCGCAATGGCGAAAACCTATGAGACCCTGATCAGTTCCGGGTTGCACTACCAAACTCCCATTGCCGGAATTGGCCAGCAGACCGTAGCGGAGGAGGTTAAGAACCGGCTCGAGCAGTTCCGCGAGGCGGAGCAGCGGTATCTGGGGTATTCCACCCTGCGCGATTCAGACGTGCTCAAGGCCCTGGTGTTTCTGATCAGGTTGGCGCACGGGCGCACCTCCGGCCGGCCGAAATCCCGGGCCTTCCTTGATTTCCTCTTCGGCCAGTTTCCCGAACCAGCCATTCGGGCGCCGCAAGAGGCAGGTAGCCGGCTCATCACTCCGTAGGGCTCAGGAGTCAGCAATTCTTTTGTAATCTATTGGATTCACTTGTCTTAACTGGGACCTGCCGACTCCCGACAACAGGCGCCTGACTGCTTAAGGAGGTACTCTGCCCAGGAACATAGATGGATATTTGAACGCAATCTATGTAGAATAGGCATGCGTTTGATCTTAGCGGTTGTAAGCAGTAACTCTGCCCTCAGCGTGACCTGCCTGCAGCACTCTGCTCTCGAATCAGCGCAAAATCAGATAAAAGGAAATAGCAACACAATGGAAACAGGAACAGTGAAGTGGTTTAACGATGCCAAGGGCTATGGTTTTATCAGCCGTCAGAATGGCGAGGATGTCTTCGTGCATTTCTCCGCCATTCAGTCGAGCGGATTCCGCAGCCTGCAGGAAGGTCAACAGGTGCAGTTCGACGTCGTGAAGGGCCCCAAGGGCTGGCAAGCGGAGAACGTTAAGGCTCTGTAAACCACTCCAATCACATTGCGACGAAGGGCGGCCGCGAGGTCGCCCTTTAATTTTGGTGTGCCGAGCTGTTAGCAATTAGCAGTTGGCATTTGGCCCCTTGGCTTTGTGGGAAGCGCTACGCGGGTCAGGGGCCAAACGCTAACTGCCACGTGCTAGGTGCCGTAAAATAAAACTCTGTGGGGTTCTGCTGATCCGTGCCGTTTAACGAACAGTTCGATGTCGTTGTGGTCGGTGCCGGGCATGCCGGGTGCGAGGCCGCTATGGCGGCCGCCCGCATGGGCCTGAAGACCGCGCTCTACACCCTCAACATCGATCTGATTGCGCAGATGTCCTGCAACCCGGCGGTTGGCGGCATTGCCAAGGGACACCTCGTCCGCGAAGTAGACGCCCTGGGCGGCATTATGGGCGAAGTCACCGATGCGGTTGGGATCCAGTTCCGGTTGCTGAACACCTCTCGCGGGCCGGCGGTATGGTCACCCCGCGCCCAGTGCGATAAGCAAGCCTACCGGCTCAAGATGCGCGAGGTGCTGGAGTCTCAATCGAACCTGAAAGTCAAGCAGGCGGAAGTCGCCGACTTGATCGTGGAAGACTCCACGGACCACGCAGGGACAGCCGCCTTCGGCTGTCCAGCCGAGCCAAGCTCGGTGGAGCAGAGGCCGCGACGGCTTGTAGTCGGTATCAAGCTGCGCGACGGACGTACCGTGCGGGCAGGCGCCGTAGTCATCACGACCGGTACGTTTCTGAACGGCGTAATCCACTGCGGGGAACAGCAATACCCCGCAGGCCGCAGCGGAGAGCCGCCAGCGGTCCTGCTCGGGGAAGCGTTGAAGGGTCTAGGGTCTCGTTTTCAGTTGCAGCCCGGCGACCCCGATCCCACGCCGTTCAGCTTTCGTACCAAGCGGGTGGCGCATCATGACTCGCAAGTGCCGTGCTATATCGCGGGGACTACCGAGCAAACCCACCGCATCATCCGCGAGAATGTGCATCGCTCGCCGATGTACAGCGGGCAGATCAAGTCCATCGGACCGCGTTATTGTCCCTCGATTGAAGACAAGATCGTTAAGTTTCCGGACAAGTCCACGCACCAGCTTTTTCTGGAACCCGAGGGGCTGAACACGCACGAGATTTACGTGAACGGCATGAGCACTTCTCTGCCCATCGACGTTCAGTTGGCCATCATTAAGTCCATCCCGGGTCTCGAGACGGCGGAGATGATGCGCCCTGGCTATGCCATCGAATACGACGCCATCGATCCCACCGAACTGGAGCGCACTCTCGAGACCAAGAAGATTGCCCTACTTTTTCTGGCTGGCCAGATCAACGGCACCAGCGGCTATGAGGAGGCGGCTTGTCAGGGCATCATGGCGGGGATTAACGCGGCGCTGACGGTGAAGGGTGAGGCGCCGCTGGTGCTGAATCGCACCGAAGCCTACACCGCCATCCTCATTGACGATTTGATCTCCAAGGGAACGAATGAGCCTTACCGCATGTTCACCTCGCGGGCCGAATTTAGGCTGCACCTGAGGATTGATAATGCCGATCGGCGTCTGACCCCACATGGACGGCGCGTAGGGCTTATCTCCGATGTCGCCTGGGCAGATTTCCTGGCCACGCAGGAACGGCTTGAGTCCATGAAGCAGTTGCTGGAGAAGACTAGAGTTAGCGGGGAGATACGGGAAAAGATCGAGGGAGTAATAGAAGCAAGCCGAGCTGCGCTCGCCCGGACGACGGCCGAGGGCGGGCGTCCCCCCGCGAGCCTCGCCGAGGAGACTCGCCCCGACACGGACTTTGACGATGGACTGGCTCCGCCTATTCAATCATCGCAGGTGGATTTGTCTGGAACACTTGGCCAAAGCTGCGCCCAGCTGCTGAGGCGGCCGGAGGTGATCATCGAGCATCTTGTGCCGGTGCTTCGGGAATTGAATCCTGCATTCTTTGAGCGAAACGGCTGCACGGCCATCTCGGCGGATTTGCCTTGGGAAGTTCGCAATGAACTCAAGTCGGTAGAGACGGAGGTGAAGTATGCCGGTTATCTGCAACAGCAGCAGCGCGCCATCGAGCGCCTGAAGAAAGCCGAGCAACGCACCATTCCAGAGTGGTTCGACTATCGCTCCGTAAGCGGCCTCTCGCGCGAGATGCAGGAGAAGCTCGTCAAAGTGCGGCCTCGCACCTTGGGACACGCCTCGCGAATTCCGGGGGTCACCCCGGCCGCTGTATCGTTGGTGAACGTGTACATCGAAATCCAGGCCCGGCGGCGAGAACAGGCTGCCGCTTTGTAACTCTGGCGCAAGCCACAGAGCTGAGCAGTGTGGTTAAATCAGCAGCCATGCTCTCTGCTCGCCAGCACTTTCCCGGGCTCTTCGACAAGGTCTTTCTGGATGCCGCTTGCGTGTCGCTTGCGCCACGTCCTGCTGTCGAGGCGATCGAGAAGTTTCTTGATCTGGCGATGGTTTGTCCGCTGGACTCCTCCACCCATCACCACATCTTCATGGATGAAATGCGCGCCGCAGCGCGCCCCGCGGCTGCCCGCCTGATCAACGCCCATCCGGACGAGATTGCGTTGGTAGAGAGCACCACACACGGCCTCACCTTGGCGGCGGCTTCGATTCCTTTGGAACGTGGCGATCGCGTCTTAATTTCGGATCTTGAGTTCTTGGAAGTCGCGCTGCCGTGGGTGCAGAGGAAAAAGGACGGAATCGAGATCGAGGTGGTTCCCAATCAGAACGGCGAGGCTCGAGTCGAGGATTTTGCTGCACGAATCACACCGCGCACACGTGTGATTGCCATCAGCACCGTGCAGTGGAACAACGGCTACCGGGCTGATCTGGAGGCACTGAGCAAGTTGTGCCGGGAGCACGGAATCCGGCTGGTGGTGGACGCCATTCAACAGTTGGGGGCAGTGCCGCTGGACGTCCGACGGATTCCCGTCGACATCCTTGCCTGTGGCGGTCACAAATGGCTGAATGCGCCATTTGGCTGCGGATTTCTCTATGTCAGGCGCGCCGCCTTCTCCCAGCTACAGCCTCCGCTCGCCGGATATTTGAGCATTCAGGATCCGCCCGGCGGTTGGGGGGAATACTTTCAAACGCCAAACATCACGCCCCTAGGTGACTATCAATTGGTGAATACCGCTCGCCGTTTTGAGACCGGTGGGACTGCGAACTATCCGGGGGCTGTGGGATTGGCAGCCTCCTTGAACTTGATCGACAAGCTGGGCCAGCATGAGATCGCGGAGCACATCGTCGCCCTTACCGACCAACTGCTCACTGGTCTCGATTCCCTTCCCGTAAAGGTCGTCACTCCTCGGGCGCCCGAGAATCGCTCCGGCATCATTACTTTCTCAGCCGGTTCCGCCGAAGAGAACGTTCGGCTCGTGCGGCGGCTCGAGAAGAACAAGATTCTGGTATCGGTGCGCTACACATCCAATGTCGGCGGTGTCCGAGTCTCTTGCCATTTCTACAATTCGGCGGAAGACATCGCGGCGCTGCTTGCCGCGCTGAAAAGCTTCATTTAATAAGGCCGTTCAGAATCGCCCTCGCTTAGCAAGACGCCTCGCGCGAACGTTCCGCTCTTTCCGATCTAACGAATCCTTGCGATGTAATGTAACCCAGCCGAACATTGGTACAGCCTTCACCCGATGGAAACCAATTGTTTGGTTGGCGATACTAGTCGGGGAGGTAACCATGATCCGGTTTTCGTGTGACTGGTGTTCGCGTCTGAAAGGACCGCAGGAGGCCTGGATTCTGGGCATCGCGGCAGAGACCGTCGGCTACACAGCTGTTCGGCGGGAAGCGACGATTCTGGCCGACTGGGAGCGAGACCGTGCCGTCCTGCCCCTGGCTGTCCATTTTTGCTCAACCAGGTGCAAGGACAAGTACATGGGACAACTCTTCGATTCAAAAGTTCCGACTGAAGAGGAGGTCATTGTGGAGCGCGTGGAACCCGCGGAGGTCATCAAACGCGTGGAACCCGCAGAGGTCATCAAACGCGTGGAACCCGCAGAGGTCACCAAACGCGTGGAACCCGCAAGGGTCACCAAAAAAGATCATTCCAAGCAGGTCGGCAAAGGGAATCATTCAAAAGATTCAAAAGAAGGTGGGGTTACCCAAATCGAGTCGCCTAAAGGACGGCGGCACAGGCGTACGGCTTAGCTCGGTCGCGCTATGCTAGGTCCTGCCGGCTCTTCTTTTACCCTCCCGTTCCACGGTCCCGCTGTGGCGGCAGGGCAATGTCCAATCTTTACGCCTCTGCTTTCTTGACCTCGTTCAACAGTTCATCGACGTTCGGCACCTGGTCGAGGGGATAGACTCTTGCGAACGTAATTCTGCCGTTCCTGTCGACAATGAACACGGCACGCTCGCAAATTCCCGGCACGGGCGGGCCTTCCCGCAGAATCTCAAATTGCTTGGTCACGTCGGCGTGGGGAAAGAAATCGGAACACATTGGGATGTTGACGGTGCCGAGTTCTTTCTTCTGCCAGGCCACGTGGCTGACGGTGGAATCAGCACTGATGTCCAGAACCTGGGCATTGAGCGCAGCGAACTTCTCCCGGGCGGAGCTGAGCGCTGGCACCTGCGCCGCTCAGGTGGGCGTCCAGTCGAGAGGATGGAAGGCAAGTACGACGTTCTGCTTGCCGCGGTACTCGCGCATACGAACTACCAACGGGCGTTCCCCTTCCACGGCGGGAAGTTCGAAATCAGGCGCCATGTCGCCAACTTTCAAGGGCATGAAGTCTCCTGTCGTGTACCGCGATATAGATATAGTGTAGTTGTCGGCGAGCGAGACGGGCAATTCATAAGAAGGATGGATTGTACCCGACAACAATCAGGTCATTCTGAGCGCAGCGAGGGATCCTCGTGTTTCTGTTCCCAACCCCGTGTCTCCGTGCCGCGGGGGCAGATTCCCCCTTCCGCTTTTCCGGCATTTTCCGCAACAGCTTCAGGAGAACGAAAATGGCAAAATCAGTTCCTGTCGGTGCCCGTGGCGAGATGGAGCAGACCGTCGAGTTCAAACACACGCTCACCGCGTACCACCCCAAGCTGCCGCCCGTCTACTCGACGCCGGACATGATCCGCTTGATGGAAACGGCTGCTTTCAACGCGCTCCAGCCGTATTGCGAAGGAGATGAGATTACGGTCGGCACGGCCATTAACGTCGAGCATCGGGCGGCGAGCGGGGTGGGAGCGCGGATTAAAGCCGAGGCCGTACTGGAATCATTGCGCGGGCGATTTTACGTTTTGCAGGTCACCGCTCGTGATGAGGTGCGGGAGATTGGGCGAGGAAGGGTGACCCGCGCCGTAGTAAGCGCGGGAAAGTTTCTGGAGAAGATGAAGAGAAAGCGGCCCGTACCGAGTCGCCCGTACCGAGACCAGACTTGATGGAGGGTGAGTGGTCGAATCCGATCAATCCGTGGCCGCCTTTGGCCGAAACTTATTTGGGCATGGGACGATCTAATCCAAGCGGATCCTTCCACTGGGATTTGCATCATGCAGCCCTCCCCAAAGGAACTCGGGCGCAACATCGATCAACAGAGAAGTAAGGCCATCCAGTTTCTTAGATTGCACCGTGGACCGAGAACTCTGGTTTTGCCCAATGTGTGGGACGTCTCGAGCGCGCGCATGGTTGAGGATGCCGGATTTCCCGCCCTTGCGACCACCAGCGCCGGGGTGGCGTATACGCTTGGATATCCGGATGGGCAGAAAATTTCGCGCCAGGAGATGCTGTCGGTCGTGGCGAGAATCGCGGGTGCAGTGAAAGTGCCGGTGACAGCCGACGTGGAGGCCGGCTACGGAGATCGCCCGGAGGATGCGGCGTTCACCGCCCGAGGCGTAATCCAGGCAGGTGCCGTAGGGCTGAACTTGGAGGATGGAAGGGAGGACGCCGACAACCCTCTCGTCGACCTCTCGCTGCAGCTGGAAAAAATCGCAGCGATTCGGGAAGAGGCCGCCGATTCGGATATCCCTATCGTGCTCAATGCTCGCACCGACGTGTACCTAAACCAGGTGGGCGATCCGGAAAAGCGTTATGACGTGGCGGTACGGCGGGCGGTGGCCTACAAAGATGCCGGGGCAGACTGCATTTTCATTCCCGGCCTGCGCGATGCCGACACCATCGCACGTTCTGTCGCGGCACTGAAGGTTCCGGTCAACATTCTGGCCGGCCCCGGTTTTCCCTCTATCTTGGAATTGGAGAAGCTAGGGGTGGCGCGAGTGAGCCTCGGGTCAGCGCCCATGCGGGCGACGCTTGGCTTGATGCGAAGGATAGCCGAAGAACTGAAGGCCGCCGGAACCTACGTGGCACTTGAAGGAGCGCCGTCCCATGCTGAGGTGAATCGCATGATGACCGACCGCGCGAGCTGACGGTGGTCGGGCCCGGCATCTCATGTCAAGAGCAGTCACCATCGGCGTCATTTCTGATACGCATGGATTACTGCGACAGGAAGCGTTAGAGGCGCTGCAGGGGTCGGATCACCTCATTCATGCCGGGGACATCGGCGACCCCGGCATCCTGAAAACGCTGACCGAGATCGCGCCGGTCACAGCGGTGCGCGGCAACGTGGACCGCGAACACTGGGCGCGCCGGTTTCCCGAGACCGAGGTGCTCGAAGTTGAAGGCGCGTCGATTTATATCCTGCACGATTTGAAGACTCTCGAGCTCCAACCGGAGGCAGCAGGGTTTTCCGTGGTCATATCTGGGCATACGCATATGCCTAAGCAGGAAACCCGGCACGGCGTGCTCTACTTCAATCCAGGGAGCGCAGGTCCGAAGCGCTTCCGCCTGCCGATTACGATAGGGAAGTTGATGATGAAAGCCGGCAGGATTAGCGGTGAGATCGTCAGGATTCGAGAGTGAAGGTTTCCGGGGAGGCGCACCGGGAGGGTTTTTGTAGCGCGCCGGCATCCTGCGTGCGTACTCGCCCGCCGACCCGTGGATACGTCCCCGAGCTACAATTCCAGACAATGTCCATTCAGTTTCGGGTCGAATCCACGATGGGTGCCGCCCGCGCCGGGCGTTTGCTTACACCGCATGGGGAAATCGAAACGCCCGTGTTCATGCCCGTAGGTACACTGGGCTCGGTCAAGGGCGTCCCCCAGGATGTGCTCGAGGATCTTGGTGTACAGATTTTGCTCGGCAATACCTACCACCTTTACTTAAGGCCCGGCGTGGAGCGGGTCAGAAGACTGGGCGGTCTGCATCAATTCATGTCCTGGCCACGAGCCGTTCTCACGGATTCGGGCGGATTTCAGGTGTTCAGCCTCAGCCAGCTGAGGAAGGTCACCGAAGAGGGAGTGACTTTCCGATCGCATCTCGACGGTTCCTCGCATTTCTTCAGTCCGGAAAGCGCGATGGAAGCCCAGATCGGGCTAGGGGCGGATATTATTATGGCCTTTGACGAGTGTACGGAATACCCTGCCGAGCCGGCTCGGGTGCGCGAGTCGATGGAGATGACTCTGCGCTGGGGGCAGCGGTCGAAAAAATATTTTGCAGAACATAGACACGAAGTGCCGTGGGGGCGGCAATCCCCAGCCCCCAGTGCCCAGTACGGAGCCAAGAAAGTTTCAAGTTTCGAGGTGCAAGTTTCGGGCAAGAACCATGCTATAAACGGGAAACCGGAAAATGAAGGTTCTGCCCCTGCCCATGTCGGGGCAGCCGGCCCCGGCTGCCCAGCCACCCAGGCTCTCTTTGGGATTGTGCAGGGTGGGATGGATGCCAAACTCCGCAAAGAATCGGCCGAGCGGACCGTCGAGATTGCCTTTCCCGGGTATGCCATTGGGGGCCTAAGTGTCGGTGAACCACGAACTGTTACTCGAGAGATCGTGGAAGCCACCGTCGAACACCTCCCCTCCGACCAGCCCCGTTATCTGATGGGGGTGGGAACTCCAGAGGAAATTGCCGAGTACGCGAATCTCGGCATCGACATGATGGATTGCGTGTTGCCCACACGGGCGGCCCGGCATGGGCTGCTATTTACGTCCGAGGGCAAGATCTCGATCAAGCAGGCCCGCTATGCGGGCGACGATGGCCCCTTGGACCCGAACTGCGCGTGCCGGGTTTGTACGCGCTACCGGCGCGCCTATTTGCGTCACCTCTACGCGTCCAATGAAGTGTTGGCCCAGGTTTTGAACACCGTCCACAACCTGAGCTTCTACCTTGACACTATCGGGAGGGTACGTCATTCTATTGCACTTGGGGAAAAGGCTAGTTTTCTTTCTGGTGTCCGATCTGCACCGAAACCTTAGGCATCCCCGTACGTGCCTGAAATTGAAGGAACATCCGGCCTGAAAGAGTAAGAATCCCGCAGTCAAATCGAGGGGCTCGGAGTCCATTAGTAAGGGCCCGGTTGGCAGCAGGGGAAGGGTTCCGCAAGCTTTCATGTTTGCCCAAACTTATGGTGGCAGAAAAGCTGGTAGGAGCGGCGCTATGGCAGTCGTCCTCGGGAGGATTCGGTTGGCTCGGCATTGCCCCTCTCCTCCTTATATTCGCCGTCTTCTACTTTCTGCTTATCCTGCCGCAACAACGGCGCCAGAAGAAGTGGCAGGCTATGCTCGACACCCTGAAGACCGGCGATAAGGTAGTAACAAGCGGCGGCCTGCGCGGGACCATTTTCGCCATGAAGGACGACGCGATAACCCTGCGGGTGCCTCCGGATAATTTGAAGCTGGAAGTCACGAAGGCTTCCATTGTGTCGGTGACGACCGCTGCCGAAGAAACGACCAAATAAGGAGTGAAGCCGGCCCGCCGCCGGCGCGACGGGAATCATAATCAGTCATGAACAAGAATCTGGGTTGGAAACTGATCCTCATCATCGCAACGCTGCTGGTATTTTTCTTCGGGCTCATCGGCATTCCTCAGAGCTGGTCGGGAGCGGGAGTCGTACAATCCATTACCGAGCGCATTCACCTGGGCCTCGACCTGAAGGGTGGGACGCACCTGATCCTTCAAGTGCAAGTCAACGACGCGGTGAACGCAGATACCGACCGGGCGATTGAACGGCTGAAGGAAAGCCTCAGCAAGCGCAAGATTAATTACACGGAGATCAGCAAGCCCGACCCGGTAAATCATCCCGAACAGATTGTTATCAAGGGCGTGCCCCCCGAGGTAAGTTCGGACCTTCGCAACTTGATCACCGATCGCCTGCCGGAATACGACGCCGCATCCGGGGCCCAGAACACCTGGACCCTTGCTATGAAGCCGACCGCTCTCGCGGACTTGAAGAACCGGGCGGTGGCACAGGCTATCGAAACCATCCGTAATCGCGTGGACAAACTGGGCATCAGCGAGCCCGTCATTCAGGAACACGGCCTCGGGCAATATCAGATTCTGGTCCAGTTGCCGGGCGTGGATGACCCGGCCCGCGTAAAAGAAATCATGCAATCGACCGCCATGCTGGAGGTCCGGCAGGCGCTGAACAACGGTGCCCCTTACGCGAATGAGCAGGCCGCGCTTGAAGCCAACGGCGGTGTGCTTCCTCCCAACACAGTTCTGCTGCACGGCCGCAGCATCGGGAGCACCGACCCATCCGATTCAGGAGACGTGGTCTACCTCATTTCCCGCGTCTCTGCGGTCGCGGGACACGATCTGCGCGAAGCCCGGGTCAGCCGTAATTCGCAGACCAACATGCCAGAAGTCGAGTTCTTCCTGACCGCAGAGGGTGGAAAGCGCTTTTCGGATTTCACTGGGGCGCACGTCGGCGACTACCTGGCCGTGGTGCTGGATAACAAAGTCATGGAGGTTGCCGTGATCAAGAGCCAGATTGGAGACCAGGGAGTCATTGAAGGCCGCTTCACTGACCAGCAGGCAAAGGACCTTGCCTTGATCCTGAATTCCGGAGCCTTGCCGGCCAGCATCAAGTACCTCGAAGAGCGCACGGTGGGTCCTTCGTTGGGCGCAGACTCGATCCGCGCCGGAGTCCGCGCGGCCATCATCGGCATGTTGGCCGTCCTCATCTTCATGCTGGTTTACTACCGCGGCGCGGGAGTCAATGCCGACCTGGCTCTGATTTTGAATCTGATCATCCTGCTTGGGTTCATGGGTTATTTCGGAGCTACGCTCACGCTGCCGGGAATTGCGGGTGTGATTCTCACCGTCGGCATGGGCGTGGACTCCAACGTCCTGATCTTCGAGCGCATCCGGGAAGAGTTGCGCAACGGCAAGACGCCGCCTTCAGCGGTCGAACAGGGCTTCAGTCATGCCTGGATCACGATCGTGGATACGCACGTGACTACGATTGTGTCAGCCGCGATCCTGTTCATCTTCGGCACCGGGCCCGTGAAAGGCTTTGCCGTGACGCTGACCTTTGGTCTGCTAGCCAACTTATTCACGGCTGTATTTGTGTCGCGCGTAATTTTTGATTGGCTGTTGAGCCGCAAGCAGCGCGGCGAAGCACTAAGCATTTAGGTTTCAAAGTTCCAGAGGTTCCAAGGTCTGCCGGGCCAAAGACTCCGAAACCCGGAACTTTGAAACCTCGAGACCTTGAGAGGGGTTTACGACCGCGTGGAATTTTTTCGCAATCCAGACATAGATTTTCTCGGGAAAAAGTGGTATTTTCTCGCCTTTTCCCTAGTCTTCAGCGTCGCGGGTGTGCTGTCCATGCTCTTTTGGCATCACATCCCTTTAGGTGTAGACTTCCGGGGCGGCACGCTGGTGTACGTCAAGTTCGTGGGGACGCCCGATGACAATCACATCCGCGCGTCTCTGGACCGCGTCGGGCTGAACCGGGCACGAATTCAGCGCTATGGTCCGCCCAGCAACAACGAAGTGCTGATTGCGCTGGACGAAAAAGAAACCAGCGAGCAGGCGCTGGACAAGGGCAAAACCCAGATCATCAACGCGCTGGAGACCAGTACTCCAGAGGGCAAGCCGGACCTGAATAACGCCAGCTCTTTGACAATTTTCAATTACCTGATGGACAAGGACCCGCTGCATCCGGGCACCGACGCCAACGAGCGCTACACGGCCATCGCACGCGCGATCGTGAATTACCGCGACCGGACCAAAGGCGGCGTGCTGAGCTCCTTTGATGAGCTGAAAGCTGCGGCCCCTCCCGAGGTCGTAGCAATATTGCAGCAAGACTTCTTCCTGTCGAACTTCGGGGTCCGCAACGTCGAAATCGTTGGCCCTCAGGTAGGAGCACAACTGCAGCGGCAGGCCGAGTTGGCGATTTTGTATTCGCTGCTCGGCATGTTGGTCTACTTGTGGTTCCGCTTCGAATGGATCTATGGGCTGGCTGCCGTGGTCACGGTATTCCACGACACCCTGATCACGGTGGGAGCGTTTTCCTTGACGAATAAGGAACTCTCGTTGACGGTGATCGCGGCCATCCTGACCTTGGTGGGCTACTCGAACAACGATACGATCGTCGTCTTCGACCGTATCCGCGAGAATATCAAGATGCTGCGGCGGGAGAAGCTGTCCGACATCGTAAACAAGAGCATTAATCAGACCCTGAGCCGGACCATTCTGACCGCGGGCCTTACATTTTTGACAGTATTGGCGCTGTATCTTTTCGGGGGCGAAGTGCTGCACGGGTTTTCCTTTGCCCTGGTAATCGGCATCTTAATCGGGACCTATTCGTCGATCGCAATTGCTGCCCCCATCCTGGTGGCCTACCAGGACTGGCGAAGCGGCAGGGGAAAACGGCCCGTTGCAATACCGGCAGAAAAGGGCCGCGAGAAAGTAAAGGTGAAAGCTTAGCAACCCGCTCGCCGCCGAATCCGATGGTGGGCAGGCGGGTTGATGTAAGTTTCACATTTTGTTCTACTTGGCCGATGTCTGCCGGCTATGCTTTCCGTCGCCGCTAAGGTGCTTGGCTGCGGGAGCAAACAGGGCGGGGGCGGTGTCTAAACCTACGTAGGGTAGTGTCTCGGGAGCGTGCCTATGTTTGAAGACAGCCTTATCGAGTCCGGTGGCAGGCTTAAAACTAAGCGGGGCATGACGACGGCGCTTTCGTTTGTCTTGCAGGTGGCCCTGGTCGGCGTGCTGGTTCTGGTCCCGCTATTGTTCACGGAAGCCTTGCCCAAACAGCAATTAATGACTTTCCTGGTGGCGCCACCTCCGCCGCCACCGCCGCCACCACCTCCGGCTGCGACGCCGGTCAGGACGGTGAAGATAGTGCAAAGCGACATCATGAACGGCCAACTCCGCACCCCTACCAAGATTCCTGAGAAAGTCCAGATGATTAAAGAGGAAGAGGCGCCGCCGCTGGCTTCCATGGGCGGCGTGGTGGGTGGCGTGCCCGGTGGAGTACCCGGCGGGCCGCGCCCCAGCGGGTACGAGTTTCGCAAGGCGTCTCGCAGGGCCTCCTGATCAAGAAGATACAGCCGCCTTACCCGCCTCTGGCGCGGCAGGCCCGCATTCAGGGCCAGGTCGTGCTACAGGCGGAAATCAGCAAGGATGGCTCGATCCAGAACTTGCGCTTGATCAGCGGCCACCCCATGCTAGCACCGTCCGCCATCGAGGCGGTTAAGCAGTGGCGGTACAAGCCCTACTACCTGAATGGCGAGCCGGTAGAAGTGGAGACCCAGATTACTGTGATCTTTTCGCTGTCCGGAGGCTAGAGCCGGGCTGCTAGTTGACAGCGGCAGGACCGCGGTTGCCTTCCCCTCCCACCTTGCAACCCGTGGCCGGGGAAACAGATGTGGTTTTTGTGCGCGTTGACCTTGGACTGTCCCTTGAATTGGTCAGCGTAGCGCACAACATTGCGACCGAAACCGATATCAAAGAACCAGACATTGAGAAAGTTTTGAGGAGGAAAGCAACTCATGCTTTTAGCGAACCTAGCAAGCCTAGCATTTGTGCACGTGTACACCTTGGCTGCCTGGATTATCCAGGAACAACCGGTGGGCTGGGACCCGATCTCGCTCTGGCGCCAGATGAACTGGGCCGCCAGAATCGTGGTCATCATTCTGTTCATCATGTCCGGCTGGTCCATCGGTGTCATGATTGACCGTTGGATGGCCTTCAGCGCCGCGCGCAAGCAGTCGCGGTCCTTCGCTCCGGCCGTGGCCGGCGCATTGCGGGATGGCAAGATTGACGAGGCCATCCGGGTCGCCGAGCGCAACAAGAAGAGCCATTTGGCCAAGGTAGTCACTGCCGGCCTCATGGAATTCCGCGCTCACCAGGAGAGCGGGGAAATCCCCGGCGAAACCATTGAGGCTTCCAAGCGCGCCTTGGAGCGTACCGAAGCCATCGTTCACGCCGAGTTGAAGCGCGGCTTGGGCGGACTGGCAACCATCGGCTCGACCGCTCCCTTCGTCGGATTGTTCGGCACGGTGATGGGCATTCTACACGCCTTCCAGGGAATTTCCGAGCAGAAGGCTACCGGTCTGGCTGCCGTCGCCGGCGGCATTGCGGAAGCGCTGGTGACTACCGCCATCGGGTTGTTCGTGGCTATCCCGGCCGTGATGATGTTCAACTACCTGACCGGCCGCGTGGAAGCATTCGACGTGGAGATGGATAACTCCTCGAGCGAATTGATCGATTACTTCCTGAAGCGGCGGGGAATGCGCCGGGCCTAAGCCCGAAGGGGAGTTTGCGGTCCTGAGTTGCCGGCCTGGCGCCGGTTGCTGAAGCCGGCGCCGGCGGGCTCCAATTCCCGACCCAAGGACTTGCCCGAAGCCAGCGAGCGCGCAATCCGCGCAGGAGACCTGAAGCTTATGTCAATGGCAAAACGTGATGAAGGGAAGAAGATCAATTCCAACATCAACGTCACCCCCATGGTGGACGTGATGCTGGTGCTGCTGATCATCTTCATGGTCGTTACGCCCATGTTGCAGAAAGGTGTGAGCGTCGACCTGGCCAAGGTCAACAGTCCGGAAGCGATGCCGGACGCCGACAAAGAAGACGCGCTGATCGTAGCCGTCATGCGCGACGGGAAGATATTTTTCGGCAGTGACCCGGTGGTTCCCGATCAATTGACGCAAAAGGTTAAGGACCGGCTCGCCAATCGCACCGACAAGCGGGTTTTCATCCGCGCCGATGCCCGGGCGAAGTATGGCTCGGTCGTGGAAGTGGTGGACAACGTACGCTCCGCGGGTGTAGACCAGTTGGGTTTATTGACCGACCAAAAGAAGAATACGCCACAGCAGCAAACCCCGCCGGCCGGCGGGCAATAGAGGAGATCGATTATGGGAATGGCAGTGGGAGGAGCGGGTGGCGGTCCGACAGCGGACATCAACGTTACCCCGCTCATTGACGTACTTCTAGTGCTGCTGATCATCTTCATGGTGATTACGCCGCTGACCCCGAAGGGCCTCGAAGCACTCGTGCCCCAGCCCCCGCCGCCGAATGCGCCCAAGAACACCACCCCCGACCGTACCATTGTGGTGCAGTTGCTGGATCGTGGTCCCGGGCAGTTGCCGGCTCTGAAGATCAACCAGGAAGATACGACCTGGGAGAACCTGCAAGGGCGGCTGTCGGACATCTTCAAGACCCGCGCGGAAAAAGTGATGTTCGTGAAGGGCGACAACAACATTCCGTTTGCCGACGTGGCAGACGTGATTGACATCGCCCACTCGGCAGGGGTAGAGAAGGTCGGACTGATCACCGCTAAGATCGAAGCGGGCGGCTAACCGTTTCGTAATTCGATTAGATGCCAGTCCCGGGGTGCGGCGGGTGCGTGCGCGCCTCCAGGTCGCACACGGGCCCCGCGCATGCCATCACCGACAGGTCCCGGCATTTCATGGCAAGGGAGATTCTTATCACAATGAACCGAAGCCTACGAGGGTTGGCAGTAGCGGCAGCGGCCTTGGCGCTTCTTGGCGGAGCAGGTTGCAACAAGCTGCGGGCCCGCGACCAGCTCAACAAAGGCGTCCAGTCCTACAAAAACGCCAAATACGAAGACGCCATTAACCATTTTCAGCGGGCGGTCGAGCTGGATTCGAGTTTGCTCAACGCACGCCTTTATCTGGCCACTGCCTACGCTCAGCAGTACATTCCCGGAGCCGACACGGAAGACAACAATCGGAATGCGGAGCAAGCGATCGATCAGTTTAAGAAGGTGCTCGACATGCATCCTGGCCGCGATCAGCAGGTCAGCAGCTTGAAAGGAATTGCCTCGCTGTACTTCAACATGAAGAAGCTTGACCTGGCCAAGCAGTATCACCAGAAGGTAGCGCAGCTTGATCCTAATGACCCTGAGACCTATTACTCCATCGGCGTAATTGACTGGACCGAGTCTTACCAGCCGCGCATGGAAGAGCGTGCCAAGCTGGGTTTGAAACCCGACGAGCCGCTCAAGGACAAGAAGGTCTGCCGCGACCTGGCAGCTAAGAACGGCGACGTGATTAAGGATGGTATCGACAATCTCAACAAGGCGCTGCAACAGCGTCCCGATTACGACGATGCCATGGCATACTTGAACCTCATGTATCGCGAGAAAGCCGATCTCGAGTGCGATGATCCGGCGGCGCGAGCGGCAGATTTGAAGATGGCCGACGAGTGGGTCGATAAGACGATGGCCACCAAGAAGGCCAAGGCCGAGAAACAGCCGGGCGTTACCGGCATCGTGCAGGATCAATCGAGCAAGTAGTCGCGTTCTCCTCAGAAAGGAAAAGGCCTCTTCCAGGAAGCGGAAGGGCCTTTGGTTTTTGTATTCACCGCGGAGAAATCTGCGAGGAACTGCTTCCTCAACGATTCCTGCTGTACAGGCGCACTTCGATGGCAGGGAAAAAGACCCGCCGCTCCGGCTCGGGAAAGCGTCGGCTGAAAATCTCGTTCAGGGTGCGCGTAGTCGCGTCCGGATGAGACGCTGTCCCGTTGTTCATCAGCACGACCCAGACGCGGGTGTACTCGTCGGTAATTGCCTTCAGATCGTCCGCAGTAGGTTTTGCCAGTAATTCATGAAAATCTAAACGGTCTCCTTTCCCGGGAAAAACAATGGCCGGCGAGGTGGCACCGTTGGGCGCGAGAGATTGGAAAAACTGGTAGGGCATGCGCCCCATTGCCACGTAAAACACGAGCCCATCTTTGGGGCGGGAATGCGCCAGCAGGTGGTTTGAAACTCCCGCCCAGTCGTCGCGGGTCAAATCGAAATCGTGGTCGTAGTAGGATAGGGTCCCCTTCAGCGAGAGCGCCAGGAACGCGGCCAGCGCGGGTACCAGAAGCAGGGTTCTATTCACGCGAGCGATGCCTGCTGCCGCCAGCAGCACGAGGGGCGGCAGACAAAATACGAAATAACGGCTGAGAAATAATGGCCGGACAAGCGAAACTGCCAGCGTAAAAAGAACCGGGAACAGCAGCCAGACAAGCAGAAACCGCTCGCGCCAACCATGCCAGGGAACCCGCCACGGTGTCGGGTTTATGGGCAGCAGCCCGGCGATCGAGGCACAGGCATACGCTAGCACAAGCAGCACGCCACCATTTCCCGTGATCTGTCCCGCAAACTGATAGAGGTCCCGAGTCCCAGGGCGCTGAATCCAGTGCAAAGGACTCGATCCCGTCTTGGCAACAAAGATCATGGCCGGAGCCGTCAGGAGAACGATCCAGCGCCAGTTCCGGTTGGTTTTGGGCGGAATTTCCGCGCGCTGCACGAATCTTAGCGACACCCAGTGCGCGATCACCAGAAGCTCCGCGTAGAAATGGGCGTAGATGGCCAGGCTGCTGACTACAATGTGTCCAACCCGCGTCCAAGGTGATGGCCGCCGAAGATGGGCCACAAGAAACGCACTGGACAGCGCTCCTAGAAAGATGAGAAGCGAGTAGCTGCGGGTTTCTTGGGCATAACGGATTTGCCAGGCATTGAAGGTCAGGAGCATAGCGGCGATCAGGCCGACGCGCGCGTCATAGAGCCGACGCCCCAGCCAATACACAACCGGCACGGTCGCTACGGCTGGCAAAACCGACAAACTTCGAAAAAAGAACGGAGTGTGTCCAAAACCCGTCCAGGCACGCAAGAGCAAGTAATACAGCACCATGTTGCCTTCGCGTTGCCAGACCAGGCCCGCGAAGTTGTGCCAACCGAAGCGCGCCAGCGCAACGCTGAATGCTTCATCAAACCAGAATGCCTTCCTCCCCAAAAACAGGAAACCCAGGACAGCAGCGATCAGCATCAGTAGAGAGAGAATCAGGGCTTCGATTGGGCGCTGAGCCGGCTCGCGGAACTCCTGAATTGCTGAAGAATCGGCTGTTCTTGTCGCTCGGGGCATGTTTGGACCACTATGGCTGATGTTTAGTGCCGTTGGACTTGCTATAGAGCCTCAGCTCGATGCCGGGGAATTGATCCTGCTGCATGGCGGCATACGCGTGGCCAAAAATGCTGAAAATGGAACTTGTGGTGGGATCGGGGCCGGCCGGCGTTTCATTGTAGGCAAGCGCGACCCACACCCGCGGATGCTGGGCAGGCAGGCCCTCCAGGAATTTCTCGGGCACGCGGCCCGCGTAAAAATCGCGATAGCTGAGCCGGTCGCTATGCTCCGGATAGATGACCTTGGGGTGGGCGGCCGCGGGAATTCGGCTGCGATAGTACTCGTAGGGCATGCGGGCGATCGGCTGATGGAACAGGATCACGTCCCCCGCCTGAGCATGGCTTAGCAGGTATTGGGCCACGGGGCGCCAGTCCTCGCGCGCGATGTCGAAATCCCTTTCATAGAAGGAGAAGACGCCGCGGAGCGAGAAGATCGCAAAAAATGTTAAGGCTCCGGCCAATAACCAGCGCGGCCGCAAGCGGGCCAACCCGCTAGCCGCCAATAGAACCAGCGCCGGCAACGTAAAAATGAAATAACGGATGAGAAAGAAAGGTTTCAGTTGCGAGATCACAAAAGTAAACCCGATTGGAAATAGCAGCCACAGGAGAAGGTAACGATAGTGCCAGCTATCCCGGGATACTCGTTGAACTAGACCAGCCCGGAAAACAGGGACCAATGCGCCGGCGCACGCAGCCAGAAAACCGAGCGCAAGCACCATGCCGCCGTTGCCCGTCAGCAAGCGTGCGCAGTCTCTGAGCGAGGAGAGTCCAGGCCGCGGAATCCATCGGATCACGCCGGTGCCTGTCGTGATAATAAACAGTGCGATCGGCGCCACTGCGATCGCGAGCTGACGCCAATTCTCCTTCATTTTCCGCTCGAGATCTTCGCGATCGAGCATGCGCAACGAAATCCACTGAGCGACAACGACGAATCCCGCAAAGAAGTGGGCATAAGCAGCGAGAGCGCCGGTTAGCACATGTCCGATCCGGCTAGAGCGCGAAGGTTCTTCCACACATTTCAGGAAATAAATTGACGAAAGAATGCACAGCAGCGGACACAGTGAATAGCTGCGTGCCTCCTGCGCGTAGCGGATGTCGTATGCGTTCAGGGCGAGCAGAAGCGACGCAATCAGGCCGACACCGGAATTGAGCATCCGTCGGCCCAGAGCGTAGATGGCGGGAATCGCAGCCAGGCAAGGCAGCACCGAGAGCGCGCGTATATAACCCTCGCCGTTGCCAAACGGGAGCCAGGCGCGGAGCAGGACGTAGTACAGCGTCATGTTTCCCTCATGCCGCCAGAGGATACGCAGGAAGTTGTACCAGTCGAGGCGGGCCAGTTCGATGCTGACGCCTTCGTCAATCCAGATCGGTTTCCGGCCGATAGCATGGAACCGGAGCACGGCCGCCAGCACCATCGCGGTCGAGACGAGAAGCAGTGGCAACGCCCGTGAAAACCGGCGGTTCAGAGGCGGGTTGCCCGATTGCCGCGACCTTTCCAGGGTGTCAGGAGATGCCACACCTTCTCTCCCTACGCGTTGGAGCAGGAGGATTCCAATGTTAATATGACGGCAGGTCTGCTCCGCCGATTGTATCCCATGACATTGCCGGCCCTTGGTACGGAAATCGTGGCTGATCGCTGTCCTCCGCAGCTAGCGGAACGCACGGGATGCGTGTCGGTCATCGTTCCCATTTACAACGAGATGGACCACGTCGAGGAGCTGCTGCGGCAAATTCAAGCGTCTCCGGTGGCGAAGGAAATCATCATCATTGACGACGGTTCCACGGACGGGACGCGGGAGAAGCTCATGAATTTGAGACCATCCCCGGACACCACGCTGGTCTTTCACCAGCACAACTGCGGCAAGGGGGCGGCCATTCGCACGGGCCTACGCTACGCCCGCGGCGAATATGTCCTGATTCAGGACTCAGATCTCGAATACGATCCGCAGGATTATCCGGTGCTGCTGGAGCCGTTGCGCGCAGGTAAAGCGAATGTGGTCTACGGTGTGCGACCCGACCGGCCGGAGCGAGGGCTGCGGTTCTTTCTGGGTGCCAAGCTGCTGACTCGCCTGGCCAACCTTCTGTATCGCTGTGGAATTCACGACGAAGCTACCTGCTACAAGGTCTTTCGGCGCTCGGTGCTGCAGCAACTGCGTCTGGAGTGCCGGCGCTTTGAGTTCTGCCCCGAAGTGACGGCCAAGTTGACCCGCCTCGGTGAACGCATTGCAGAGGTTCCCGTCAAATACACCCCTCGCACCCGGGATCAGGGCAAGAAGATTCGCCACGCGGATGGATTTCTGGCAATCTGGACCCTGATTCGCTTTCGCTTCGCATCACGGCGGCAGGTCGTCTCCTCTGACCTGAACGAGGCCACGCCTTTCGCGGTAGGGTTGGTCCGCTCTCCCCGCGACTGAGTTACCGAGGTCGACCTGCCCTGCACGATACCATGACCGCAGGAATCACACCTTGAGATCGCAGAGCCCGAAGCTGCCCAAGTTCGTGTGGCAAGCGGTTCTTTTGTCATTAGCCCTGCAGGTGGCCGCGATCGCTCTACTCGGCCAGTATCGCATTCGGGCAACTGACAACCATTTCGGCTTTGGCTGGGAGATGGGCTGCATCGGACGTGCCCTCGCCGAAGGCCGGGGCTTCAGCGACCCCTACTGTCGAGGAGCTGGCCCCAGCGCGTGGGAGCCGCCCCTATACCCCTACTTGATCGGCGGGGTTTTCACCCTGTTTGGAATTTATTCCGTTGCCTCCGCATGGGTGCTGTTGACCATCAACAGCCTGTTCGCCTCACTGACCTCGATCCCCTTATACCTGATTGCCCGCAAGACCCTGGGCGAGAGAGTGGCGCGCTGGTCTGCCTGGACGTGGGCTCTTCTCCCGTACACCTGGTACTGGTCGATTCACTGGGTCTGGGATACCACCATCACTCCCCTGATCCTGAGCCTGATTTTTCTGCTATCTTTGCGATTAGAGGAGTGGCCAGGCCTCAAGGGATGGATTTTGTTCGGTGTGCTGTGGGGAATCGGCGCATTGATGAACCCTTCGATTCTCTCGTTCCTCCCGTTCTGCGGGCTATGGGTGTGGTATCGGCGATGTAAGCATGGTTTGTCTTCGTTCGACGGCGTAGTACTGGCGTGGTTAGTGTTCTTCCTGTGCCTCAGCCCCTGGCTGGTGCGCAATTACCATGCATTCGGGAGATTCGTTTTCATTCGCGACGACTTTGGTCAGCAGTTCCGGTTGGGCAATGGACCCAATGCAGATGGCATCCTCATGGCTTATCTTCAGCCAAATCTGAATGCCGCCGAACGGAGCCGATTTGAACAGATGGGCGAACTGGCGTATGCCAGGGAGCGTAAGCGGGAAGCCTTCGATTTTATTCGGGAGAATCCGGGCCGTTTTGCCGTCATCAGCTTGAAGCGATTCGTCTACTACTGGGCGGCACCGCCCAAGCGGGGCGATAGCATGTTGGCCGCACTCGCGAGGAGCCTTGTCTTTCTAGCTTCGTCGCTGTTGGCGTTAGGCGGGCTGGTGCGCGCCTTGCGCCAGAAAAGGATGGGAGCCGGACTGTTTGCTCTTCTCCTGCTGTCTTATCCCACGGTCTACTACTTTGTTTTCGCCCATGCACGTTATCGCCATCCTATTGAACCGGAACTGCTGATCCTGGCGGTGTTTTTGGTCTCCGAAGCTCGCTTTTTCAGCTCGCAACCGTCTGGGTTGAGAGAAGGCCCAGAGCACAGCGCCGTGTGATCTGGAACACACAAGGCGGGCAATACAGGCTGCTAGAGTTACTTGCCGGAGGGTGCGCCGCCGTGCCGGAACTCCGTTAAAATCGACGTTTCAGCGGCCTTGATTCGGCAAGCCAGAGCCGCGGACTGCGCTCGGCGGAACGGACAAGGACGCCCGTCCCCCCACATCTTCGCTTATGTTCAAAAAGATCCTGATCGCCAATCGAGGAGAAATTGCGGTACGGGTGATTCGCGCCTGCCGCGAACTCGGGATTACCTCGGTGGCGGTTTATTCCGATGTGGATCGGGCGTCGCTGCATGTGCGCAAGGCTGATGAGGCCTACTACATAGGCCCGGCAGCGGCCAGCGAATCCTACCTGAACATCGCCGAGATCCTGGATGTAGCCAGGCGGAGTGGCGCTGAGGCAATTCATCCTGGTTACGGCTTCCTCTCTGAGAACGCAAAGTTTGCGCAGGCCTGTGTCGACTCTGGAATCAAGTTCATTGGCCCCACCGCAGCCGCCATGGAAATGATGGGGTCCAAGACCCGGGCGCGGCAGCGCATGGAGCAAGCCGGAGTGCCGTTTGTGCCGGGAACGTCGCGGGCCCTCGAGTCCTTCGATGAGGCGGAGCAAGTGGCCGCCAGAATCGGATATCCGGTGATGCTGAAGGCAGCAGCGGGCGGCGGCGGCAAAGGCATGCGGCTCGTTGGGTCGCCGGACGATCTGGAGTCGGCCCTCGAAGCCGCTCGCAGCGAAGCACAGCGCTCGTTCGGAGACAGCGAAGTCTACCTAGAGAAATATATCGTCAATCCACGGCACATCGAGATGCAGATTCTGGGGGATGAGCAGGGGAACTGTGTTTGGCTGGGAGAGCGCGAGTGCTCCATACAGCGCCGCCATCAGAAGGTGCTCGAGGAATCGCCCTCCCCCTTGGTTGATCCCGACATGCGTCGGCGCATGGGCGAAATTGCAGTGCGTGTCGCCAGAGCCGCCGACTACACCAACGCCGGCACAGTTGAGTTCCTCTCCGACCAGGAAAAGAACTTTTACTTCCTCGAAATGAATACTCGATTGCAGGTGGAGCACCCAGTGACGGAGCTGATCACCGGGCTCGATCTGGTTCACCTGCAGATCCGTATCGCGTCAGGCGAGAAGCTGCCGTTTACCCAGGAGCAAGTGCAGATTCGTGGTCACGCCATGGAGTGCCGCATTTACGCCGAAGATCCCGACAACCACTACTTCCCCAGCCCCGGAAAGATAACGCTGCTGCTCGCGCCATCCGGACCGGGCATTCGCCACGATAGCGGAATCTATGAAGGGTGGACGGTTCCGATTGATTACGACCCGCTGCTGGCCAAGCTGATCGGATACGGTACCGACCGCAAGCAGACCATCGGCCGGCTCCTTCGGGCGCTGAATGAATATTTCGTTGGCGGCATCAAGACCAACCTTTCTCTGTTCCGAAGGATTTTGAATGATCCGGACTTCCAGGCAGGAAACCTGGACACGGGCTACCTTGATCGGTTACTCGCGCTTTCGGCGGGGACCGCATCGGCGCCTGCCGGGGGATCAGAAATTGCGGCGGTTGCCGCAGGCCTGTTTGCAGTATTGGAACCGATCGCCCCATCAAGCCATGGAACTTCCTCCCATGGCGGCGGTGACCGCAATGGGACGTCCAGTTGGAAGCGAACCGCGCGCGCGGAAGGATTGAGAAGCGGATAGTGGTCAGGGGCCGGAGCAAGCTCCTTGCTGGCCGCTGTCCCGTGACCACTAGCCACTTGTCTTATGACTTACGAAGTCACAATCGACGGCAAGAGCCACCGCCTGGAACTGGAGCGAGCTGATGGCCTCTGGCAATGCCGGCTCGATGGTCGCCAGATTCGTCTCGATGCCGTGCTGACGCGCCGCGACGTTTTGTCGGTGCTGATCGATGGAAAGGCTTACGAGGTCAAGCGCGAGCGCACGCCCACCGACATGCATCTGTGGGTTGGGGCTGAGCGATTTGCTGTCGAGCTGCGCGATCCGCGTTCGCTGCGCAGCCGGAAGGGCAGTGCGGCCGACGAGCGTGGTGCGAAAAAACTGGTGGCTCCCATGCCGGGGAGAGTGGTGCGCGTGCTGGCTCCGGCTCAGACCGAAGTGGAAGCGGGCCAGGGCGTCATGGTTGTCGAAGCGATGAAGATGCAGAACGAGCTGAAGTCACCTAAGAAGGGCGTTGTGCAGAAAGTTCTGGCGGCGGAGGGCGCAGCCGTTAACGCTGGCGACGTGCTGGCGATTGTGGAGTGACCATCAGCCGAGCTTCGCTCTCGGCCGGACAGCGTCGGCTCACTGTGACCTTCGTCACTTCCCCGCTCCCGCCTTATCCAGGATCTCCTGCGCGTAGAAATTCTCGACCTTGGCCTGGCCCCGCAGAGTCTCGTAATAGGCAGCTTTCAGGAGCTGTTCGCGACGGTCGCGGAGTTGTTCGCGGATTGCCTGCTGCACGCGTGGGTCATTGAATGCCCGCTGACCCGCCGGTTCCTTGGCCACCAGTTTCACGATCCGATAGCCGTAAACCTGCTTGGTCGCGGGATTCATGACCGGGATAATCGCAGTGTACTGACCCGGCTTGAGCCTCATTACGGCCTCGCGAGTCGCAGCGTCGGTGTTGTTCAGCGCGGACTCGGGAGTAAAACCCAGGTCTCCACCGTTGCTGGTAGTATCGGTATCTTCCGAGTAGTTCATCGCTAAAGTGGCAAAATCCTCACCACTATCGAGCCGATTCAGGATCATCTGCATCTTCTTGCGGGCATCGGCTTCGTTCTGGGCCTTGCTGTTCTGAAGATTGCGGACTTGAGGGTTGGGGAGTGGTGTGACGAAAATGTGCGCCAGGTGATATTGCGGCTCAATCAGGTTGAACTCAGCTCGGTGCTGGTTGTAGTAGTTGGTAATGTCCTGGTCGGTAATGTTGATCTTGGAAGTGACCTCCTTGTTCAGGACTTTTTCGCGGGTCAAGCTGCGGCGCAAATCCTGTTTGAAATCTTCCAGGGAGATCTTCTTGTCTTTCAGTCGTTGGTCAAACTGCTCCTGCGTGTAGGGAGACTTGATCTCGGTGAGCTTGCGCTCGACTTCCTCATCCGTGGCAAGTAGACCCAGCTTCTCGGCACGGCGCATGAGGATTTCGGTTTCGATCAACTGGTCAAGGATGTTCAAACGCAGGGTGGAAACCTGTTCGCCGCTAGGTTGCTGCTCGGAGCCGGAGGTTTGGTTCTGATAATACTTGTCGACGTCTGCCCGGAAGATTTGTCGCCCATCTACTTTGGCCATCACGTCGGAACCGCCTCTGCCTTCGCGACATCCCAGTGAGACAAGACTACTAACGCTGAGCAGAACGATACCCATCGTGCGCGCGGGGCGCGCCGCCAGCCGTTCAGGTTTCAAGCAGTGCCTCCAGAGCCCGAGAAACACGACTACGAAATATCCCAAAACGCTATTTAGGAGTGGGTGCGGTGGCGGCCGAGGCAGCCGGGCTCGGTGCTGACGTGGCCGTAGCCACGCCGGCATCTTTCAACGCGCGATCGAATACTGCGCGCAGCTGTGGAAGAGGCAGCGCACCATCAATCTTCTCGCCGTTCACGAACACTGTCGGCGTGGCGGTTACATCCAGCAGTTCAGCCTCGTGCATCGAGCTCTTTACCGCATCGTCCTTCTGCGCTTTGACGCAAGACTGGAGTTTGGACAAGTCCATATTTCGCTTTTGCCCCTCTTCGAATGCCAGCCGGTCCAAGGTGGCAAAACGGGCATCCAGGTTGCCCGCGCTATTTACCACTGACTGGTTGGCATGGACGTAGTCCGCAAAATCCCAGTACGCGTCGTTGTTCTGGGCGGCCAGGCAGTTCGCGTCGATCGCCGCGTGAATTGCCCAGGGATGAAGCTCGGCGAGAGGAAAATCCTTGTAGACAAACAATACGCGACCGCCATATTCGTTGAACAGCGTGGGGAACAACTGCTGGTGCATGCGCGAACAGAAGGCGCACTCAAAGTCGTCGTAGTTGACGGCCACTACCTTGGCATCCTTGTTGCCACGTGTGGGCCTGCCGTTGAGGTCGATCTTCTTCATGATCTCGGCATAGGGATCCTTGCTCAGGTCCATCTTGTTAAAGCGGACGAGCGTCTGACCATCCTTGGAGAGCAGGAACGCAACTTCCTGCTTGCGATCGCCGTTGTTGAGAGTCACAGTAAGCGCGTCGTAGTTGGGAAACTCGCTCGGCTTGAGCGGATTGACCGTGACTTTCACGTCGGCTGGCAGGCTGTAGAAGGACCGCACCTGGCGCTCGATGCGTTTGGCTAAATCGGGGGGAGCCGATTGCGCCGAGCAACCCAGGCAAATCAGCAAAAAAACCGCAAAACCACGTCGAAAAAACGTCACTAGGAACCGCCTGAACATGGAGGAATCAGGGAGAAATTATCTCATATCTGCGCTGTCGTCCTACGGAAGAACGGCCAGAATACGGGGTTACCGACGGGCAAAGCGGCAAGAGAGCCGTCATTCGGAGGCAAGCGTCAGCTGCTGCAATCGGAAATTGGAAAAGGGGCAATCGAAAATCAATGGCCCTTGCGGGTGAGCTGATCAGCATTCAGCAATGAGTTCATCGAGCCCGAGCGGAAGCCCTCCAGATCGAGCGTGACAAACTTGAAGCCTAGGGCCTGGAAAATGCGCGTAAATTCGGAGGCCATTTCTGGGGTGAGGGCGCGCGGCAATTCTTCGCGAGCGATTTCGATTCGCACCATCTCGCCGTGATGACGCGCCCGAAATTGGCGGAAACCGAGGGCCCGAAGCGCATCTTCCCCCTGCTCAATCGCACTGAGCGCTGCGCGCGTCACCGGACGTCCGTATTCGATACGCGAAGAGAGGCAGGCCGAGGCGGGTTTGTCCCAGACGCGGAGGCCGGCGGCACGGGCTAGTTCCCGGATCTCCTGCTTTGTCAGTCCCGCCTCGAGCAGGGGGGTTGCGATTTTGTGCTGACTGGCGGCCTGCTGGCCGGGACGGAACTCGCCCTGATCGTCCACATTCACGCCGTACGCAATCGTGTCGAATCCGCGGCAACTCCGGATACCTTCCATCACCGTGAACAGTTCGTCCTTGCAATGGAAGCAGCGGTTGGCATCGTTGCTAGCGTACTCCGGGCGCTCGAGTTCGGCGGTTGAGACTATCTCAAGCGGTATGTTCTGCTCGCGCGCAAAAGCCACGGCATCGGCGAGGTGCGTGCGGGCCAGGCTGGGAGAATCGGCGATGATCGCGACCATGTCGTCGGCCAGGACGGCATGCGCGGCGTAGGCGAGAAAAGCCGAGTCCACGCCGCCAGAGTAGGCAACCAGGGTACGTTTCAGGGTGCGCAGATGGGAATCCAGAGCTTTGCTCTTTTGACTAAGCTCGGCGTTGATCGACCCCATGACAAGTATCTTAAATGCTGGCCGATAACAGGGGAAGCCGGGCTCCGCTCGGCGGGACAGGTCAGCACGCATGGCTCTTCCCTTCCCTAGCTAGCTAGTACAGTCTCTCCTCCCGCCTCAAGTTACCGAAGGCGCCGATATTTGCCAGGGTGAACTGGAAGCGGTACTGGTTCTCACGACGGACCGTACCCAAGGCAAACCGGCGAACCTCCCCCGTGATCCCGCAACAGTCCCAGTTGTAGGTTGACTGCACGCCGGAGTACTGAAGAATTCCGGTATTCAGGTCGTAGCCAAATACCGTAGTACCGCTGAAACCGCGCTTCAGGGCGGCCCCATACGTCATTTGGACGCGGAATTGATGGAACTTGGATGGCGCCAAATTGTTGGACACCAACACTTCGCCGGGCGTCTCCAGATAAGCATCGGCCCAGCCCAAGCTGACCTGGCCGATGTGATAGTTAAGGAAAACATTGCTGGCGCTCATGTGGCTGATTTTGAAGTCGTAGTCGAAGTCCCAGCCGGCTTCCAGTCGCGAACTGGGTCCGATATGAAGACGCGAGATCAACGGGGAGAGGTGGCGAGGCTGGGTAAGAAATGCTATAGCGGTGAAGTCTGTGGTGGTGGTGAAAACATTGCGACGACCAGACACCAAAGCTCCTCCAAAATTGGGATCCAGGAAATACTTTTGCCCCAGCTCCCAGCTGATAAGTTCGCGGGCTGGCGCTGGTTTGGCGCAAGGCGTCAGCGCGGACCCGCAGTTCTCGGGCTTGGGACGTTTCTTCGCATAGAGACGGTGGACCAGGCCGTACTCGACTTCGTTTGTGTCGCTGAGCACGTCACGTTCGTCGAACCGGAGTATCTCCCCGAAGTTATTGACGCCTGAAATGCGCCGGTACACCACGCGCGGTTCGACCGCGTGCTTCAGGCTGCGTCCGAGTAGTCCCCGGTTGAAGACCCGCTCGAGGGACGGTGGACGAAGCTCAACGGAGGTCTCGAGAGCCCGCCGGTTAATCGGGTCATTGCTGGCGATTCCAATTCCGGACGATGGGATCAGTTGCTGGCTATAAAGGGTATCCCGCACGTTGAACGATGGAAGGAGGGACCATCCCGCAACCTGCAGGGGCAAGGAAATGCTGGGGCTGAAATCAAAACGTCCGACCAGCGGAGCCGTGCGAAACGGTGTCTCGGTTCCCGACCGTCCGGTCACCCCCGGCTCGCTGCGCGACAAACCCTCCAACGCAGTGTCGAAATTCCAATAGAAGGGAGACCGCCCGAGAGGCCGGTCTACGCTGAAGAATTCCAGGCTGGGGGCATGAAGAATGGTGACTACGTCGCCCTTGTTCGTGCTCTCGAAGTTCTGATAACGCTCGATCAGAGCGTTGTAGGAATATCCCTGGGAAGTTTTGGAGAGAAAGCCTTGTGATCTCACTTCCGAGTACACGGCCTGAGTGAAAACCTCGTTGAAAACCACGCGAAACACGAAGGAGCTCAGGTAGTCGACATCGGCGACGCCTCGGAAGCCGTGCCCGAAACGAGCTTCTCCACTAAGCCGTACATTTTCACCGCCCTGGCTGACCCGAGGGGTGCGTAGGCCGCGATCGCGCACCCCAAAGTAGAACAGCTCGATGTGAGAAGTCTGGCTGGGTCGCAGGCGAAGCTGGCCATGCTGCGCCCATCCCCGCTTGGAGTAAGACTCGGCGCCGATCGTGGCGTCCACGCTCCGGTTAATGGCCCAGAAAAAAGAATCGCCGAAAACCGTACCCTTGATCGTCGATGTGCCGAAGCCGGGAATCAGGAATCCGGATTGCCGGGGCAGGCGCTGCAAGGGGTGAGTGGCAATCGGAAAAAACAGGGCGGGCACGCCGCGCACGCGGAACGTACTGTTGTAGATCATGGCGCGCTTGCCCAGTTCCAGAGTCACATGCGGCGAATTGAATTGCCATTTCGGATGCGGAAGTTCACAACTGGTCACCGTGCCATGGTGCACGACGTAATGGTCGGGACCCGTTTTCTCGACCATCTTGCCGGTGAAAGCCGTAGGGTTGGAGGTGGTCAGGAAGGCGCGATGCTGGTGCGGGGTTGCTCCGATCATACCCACCACGTCGTAAAAGCGGCCGATTTCTGTGTCTACGTTGTAGCTCCCATGGCTGGCCTGAATGCGCTCATGGTTAGGACCACCATCGAGAATGACATGGCCTTGGAGGGTTAGGTCACCGCTTTCCGAGTTATAGGTTGCTTCGTCTGCCCAGAGATCAAGGTTTCGGTAGTGAATTCTCTCCCGACCGTGCAGTTGGTAGACCGGCCCATCCTTTTCCTGCGTGATGGCGCAAATATCTGCCTTATCCTGCGAGGTCACGGGGGGTGGACATTGCAACTGCAACTGGCTAGTAACTAAGGTGGGGAAGAGAAGCAGATGACAAAGCCACGCCGCCGTGATAAGCAATCGTATGCGGGAGATCATGGGAAGCGCACGAGCGGCCGCCCGTCCGCCAGTTTGAAGACAGGGTGACGTTAACACGGTCGTGCTCGTCAGGGAAAGTTGGAATCGCTGGCGCGCCCGTTTGGTTGCTCCGCACGGCTCTGGTTCTGGAATTCTTCGAACACCGGCCCATGGGTTGTCCGTTTTGCGGCAACGTCTGCCATTGCACCCTAGCGTCGCCGTTCCCTGACTCCTGTCCTCCGCCGCCTTCCCCGTTGCCGCCTAATGCAAATCCGGCCAACGGCTCCTCGCCGGCACCAGATCATGTTCTCCTCGGTCCGGACGCCTACGACGCAAGCGATGAACGCTTTTCGGCCAGTTCGAATGCCTCGGCTGCAACACCGGCCAACCCAGTCCAACCCGGATCTAACCCTGCGGGGGCATACAGAAATGAGCAAAATGTCCCGACCGGGTCTGCTGACGACGGCTTCGGGGCTCCTACTGATCCTCCATGCTGGAAAAATCAGGTTGCGGAGCGGCTGAACCGTTATCGCGCTCGACGCAAGCCACAGCCACCGAGATATCCGTCATTGCGGCTTAGGTTCGAAGCGGCCGAACCGAAATGCGAAAACGTTAAGGGCACGGACGAGGCCTGCCCCGAACCCCCTCTGATTTCCGAATCAGCTCGGCCGGGTTCTGGGTCGAAACCAGCACCGGGGGAAACCGCGTCGCCCGAAGTTGGCAGGATCATCGAGTTCCCACGGCCCTATTCTGCTCTATTTCCTGCCTTCGACGAATTGGCCGAGCCTGCGGTGGAGGGCCCCCGCATCGTGGAAGTCCCGGAAGTCGTTCCTCCTGCTCCCGCCTTAGGTGGCATCATTCTGGAGCCCGAGGAAACCGAGCCTGAGAAGCGACCCGAATTTGAGATCCCGCTGCAGGCTGCGCCGGTGCCGCGCCGCCTTCTAGCCGGTGCTTGCGACGGACTCCTGGTCACCTTGGCTTGCGCCTGGTTTGCCTACATATTTTTCAAATTGGTTGCATTCGTACCACCGTTGCCACAAGGGTTGGTTGTGAGGGTCGGCATGAGCGGCGCCCTCTGGGTCGGCTACCAGTACCTATTGCTGGTTTACACGGGGAGCACGCCGGGCCTGCGACTGGCCCGCTTGCGTATTTGTCGTTTCGACGGAACTCCCGTGGATCGCCGAACCCGCTTTTGGCGCGTGTTGGCGTCAATCTTGTCGGCTGTCTCGCTGGGATTGGGATTCGCCTGGTGCTATCTCGACGAGGATGCCCTGTGCTGGCACGACCGAATCACACAGACCTATTTGGCCCCTAGATAAGCCCTTACTAGCCGGGCTGCGATTCGGGTCGAGCTCCCCCCAACACACGCCCAGCGCAGTGGCTTTCGGCACTCCTACGGCTCTCGCCTTTGATTTCCGACACCGTGCTGTGTGCTATCTTTAATGGTTTCGCTAGACTGCCTAAGTGATTCTGCAGGTCTAATGGCGAGTTCCCTGCAAATTAAACGTCCCGCCGTAAAGGTTTTCGTCGCCACCACAGTGATGTTATCGTTCATCTCCTTCTGGCGGGCGGCGGCCATCGTGCTCTCAGACTTGGCGTCCTCGGCGTACTATGCCGGAGGTGATGCTGAGAAAGTCATCGGCAAGAGTGCTCCTTGGTTCATCCTGGCGGTAATGCTGTTCAGCTACGCGGTTCGGGCTCTGTACATCGAGTCCAGCAGCATGTTCGTGCGTGGCGGCGTCTACAGGGTGGTCAAGGAGGCCATGGGCGGCACGTTGGCCAAGTTCTCGGTCTCCGCGCTGCTCTTTGACTACGTTCTGACCGGCCCCATCAGCGCGGTTTCCGCCGGACAGTACCTGGCCGGTTTTGTAGAAGATATTGCCAGCTATCTTGGCCATCCCTTGGCGCATTTTCCCGAGAACGGCTTCGCCGCCGTCTTCGGCTGCCTCATCGTGCTTTACTTCTGGCGAAAGAATACCCAAGGAATCCACGAATCCAGTCAAAAAGCGGTGCAGATCATGGTTATCACGACCATCATGGTGGTGATCCTGATCGTCTGGTGTTTGGTCAGCATTTTCAGGGCGCCGATCCAGTTCCCGCCAAATCCTCTCCACCTCGGTGTGGTCAGGCTCGACAGAGAATCTTTAGGCTGGCTGAACGGCACCTGGATCAGCCAGCTCACTATGATCATCCTGTTCGTGGGCTTCGGCCACTCCGTGCTGGCCATGAGCGGCGAAGAAACACTGGCGCAGGTAAATCGCGAAATCGAACACCCCAAGCTGAAGAACCTGGAAAGAACCGGGCTTGTGATTTTCATCTACAGCCTGCTTTTCACGTCGTTAGTTTCATTCTTCGCGGTCATGATGATCCCCGACAAGGTGCGGCCGGAGTACTTCGCCAACCTGATTGGCGGCATTTCGATGTACTTGGCCGGACCGATGTGGGCCAGGCTGCTCTTTCATGGCTTTGTTGTTCTGGTAGGCGTGCTGATCCTTGCGGGTGCGCAGAACACCTCGATTGTCGGCGCCAACGGCGTATTGAACCGGGTGGCGGAAGATGGCGTGCTGACCTCTGCCTTCCAGAAGCCCCATCCGCGTTATGGAACCAGCTACCGCATTGTCAACCTCGTTGTCGGCTTGCAACTGCTTACCATCATCGCCAGCAAAGGCAATGTGTTCATCCTGGCCGGCCTGTATGCCTTCGGCGTGATCTGGAGCTTTGCTCTGAAATCCCTGGCTGTGTTAGTGCTGCGCTATACCGAGCCGGCTAATCGCGAATGGAAGGTTCCACTTAATTTTCCCATTGGGGGCAAAGAAGTTCCTGTCGGCCTGATCATCATTTCGTTGGTGCTGTTCATGACCGCTGTGGTCAATCTTCTCACCAAAACAGAAGCGACGATTGCTGGAGTGTCGTTCAGCCTCGTGTTCTTTGCGTTATTTGCTTACTCCGAGCACCGGGTCGCCAAAGAGCGGCATGGCAAGCCTGAACAACTGGAACAATTTCGGGTCTATGGAAACCAGGAACTAGGCAGCGGTGCTCTCGGTGCCCGCCCAGGGAACATCCTGGTGGCCGTGCGGGATCCCCGGAATCTGTACTACCTGCGCAATATCCTCGCGCACACCGATACCGCGCGTCAGGATGTGGTGGTGATGACGGCCCGGCTCTACCATCGTGAGCACAGTTTCAGCGGCAGCCGCGTTTACGAGGCCAACGAGATCTTTGATCGCTACGAGCAGGAGCTATTTACCAGCGTCGTAGCGGTGGCGGAAAAGGAAGGCAAGCCGGTTTCTCTGCTGGTAGTCCCGGCCACGGACGTGTTCGAGGCCATTTTGCTGACCGCGCAGCGGCTCGAATCCAGCCGCGTGGTTTGCGGACTGTCCAACAAGCTAACCGCCGACGAGCAGGGAAAACTCAGCGGCGATGCCTGGGAGCGGCTGCCGGAGCCCAAACCGCGTCTCACCCTGGAGGTCTACTCGCCCGATGGTTCTGTCCACGAGTACTTGCTCGGCCCGCACGCGCCCCACCTGCGCCCGCAGGACCTGGAATTGTTGCATAGCCTCTGGCTACAGATCACCAGCGACCCCAAGTATGCCGGCGCTCATCACTACCACATCGTTGCTCTGGCTTTGGAAGAGCTGCGCCGCGAGTTGACTACCGAGCAGCGCGCCCAGCTGCTGGATAGGCTTAGCCAGGAAATGCAGCAGGGAAAGTAGAAGCTCCGGGTCCGGAAAATCCATGGCCTCGTTTTTCCTACCGGGTTTCTTACCGGATCAGAATATCTTCCAGAGCCTTCCTCAGCTCTGAATGCTGGAACGGGTACCCACTGGAAATCAATTTCGCAGGCTCCACCCGCTGGCTGGCTAGCAGCAGTTCGTCAGCCATTTCCCCAAACGCGAGCCGCGCTGCAAATGCAGGCATCGGAAAAATTGCCGGACGGTCGAGAACCTCAGCCAGGGTCTTGGTGAACTCGGCGTTGGTCACCGGCCTAGGGGCAACTACATTAATCGGGCCTTGCAAACTATCGGCCTTGATGACGTGGTGAATGGCGCCAACCACGTCATTGACATCAACCCAACTCCACCACTGGCGGCCCTGACCAATCTTGCCGCCCACTCCCATCCGGAAGGGAATGAGCATCCGCGGTAAGGCACCACCGGCTAAGCTGAGGATCAGTCCAATCCTCAGATTCGCCGTGCGGATATCCGCCTGAGCAGAGGGTTGGGTGGCTTCTTCCCACTGGCGGCACAGCTCCGCGAGGAAATCCCGACCGGGAGAACTGTCCTCCCGCAGCACCTCGTCGCCGCGATTCCCGTAGTAGCCGATCGCAGAGGCGGTAATTAGAACCCATGGGCGCTCAGCGGCCCGTGACAGGGCTTCCGCCAGATTCCGGGTACCTAGGAGACGGCTGTCGCGGATGCGGGCCTTCTTCGCCGCAGTCCAGCGGCCGACAATGCTTTCGCCGGCCAGGTGTATGACGATATCGAACCCCGAAACTGACTCCACCGGCAAAGGCTTGGCTGGCTCCCAACTGATCTGCTCGTCGTCCGAGTCGGCTCCGCGCACCAGGCGAACCACCCTGTAGCCGCGGTCGCGGAGAGAGGGCAGGAGAGCGGCGCCCAGCGGACCGGAAACGCCGCTGACCAGGATACGTGCAGGCATGTCGGTAAATGTAGCAGAACTGAGGCCGAGACAGGGTGTGTCCCGTCTCCTGGACGGGTCGTAGGCCCCTCCTCACACGGCTCAATTAGCGCATCTTCCGGCTATAATCGAGTATGGGGACTCTACGTCAACAGATTGCCACCAACGTCCTCACCGTCACCCGTTTCCGTGACCTGATGAAGAAGTTGGAGGCCAACCGGCCCAACGACGACCTGGAAATCGTCCGCAAGGCGTACGAGTATTCCCAGAAATATCACGCCGGACAGACCCGTGCCTCCGGCCAGCCCTACCTGGTTCATCCCCTTGAAGTCGCCTGCGTCCTGGCGGAAATGAAGATGGACCCTATCGGCATCGCTGCCGGGCTGCTGCACGATTCGGTCGAAGACACCTCCATTACCATCGTCGATATCGGAAAGGAATTCGGCGATCAGGTGGCCCACATCGTCGAGGGCGTCACCAAAATCAGTAAGATCGACTTTGCCACCCGTGAGGAACAGCAGGCCGAAAACCTGCGCAAGATGATGCTGGCCATGGTGGACGACATTCGCGTGGTGCTCATCAAGCTTGCCGACCGCCTGCATAACATGCGCACGCTGGAGCACCTTCCGCCGGAACGCCAACAGACAATCGCACGGGAGACGCTGGACATTTATGCGCCGATTGCGCACCGGCTCGGCATGGGGAAAATTCGCGGAGAGTTGGAAGATCTTGGCTTCCGCTACCTCGATCCGATCGGCTATCAGCAGGTTCATGACGCGGTCGAGGCCCGGCGCAAAGAAGGCGAAGCCTTTTTGTCGCACGTCGAGACCGTGCTGCGCGACAAGCTGAAAGAGGCGGGCATTACCGCCAACGTGGAAAGCCGGATAAAGCGGCTGTTCAGTATCCACAAGAAGCTGCAGCGGCAGCGGATTACAGTAGAGCAAGTCTACGATCTGTGCGCCATGCGGGTAATCACGCGGTCAGTGCAGGATTGCTATGCCGTGCTCGGCATCATCCACAACTTGTGGCGACCGGTGCCCGGACGCATCAAGGATTTCATTGCCATGCCGCGGCCGAATTTCTATCAGTCGTTGCACACATCCGTCATTGCCGAGAACGGCACGCCATTCGAAGTGCAGATCCGCACCGAAGAGATGCACAAGATGGCGGAAGAAGGCATTGCCGCGCACTGGAAGTACAAGGATGGCTCGGTTTCCGCCAAAGACGAGCAGCGGCTGGCGTGGTTGCGCCAGGTGGTGGACTGGCAGCGCGACGTTTCCGATCCTAACGAGTTCCTTTCCACTCTGAAGATCGATCTTTATCCGGAAGAGGTCTATACCTTCACGCCGAAAGGCAAGGTAGTTGTTCTGCCGCGCGATTCAACCCCCATCGATTTTGCTTACACTGTCCACACCGAGGTGGGACACAGCTGTGTGGGCGCCAAGGTGAACGGGCGCATGGTGCCGCTGCGTCATAAGCTGCACAGCGGCGACATCGTCGAAATCCTTACCCAGCTCGGGCACAAGCCCAGCCGCGACTGGCTGGCCGTGGTGAAGTCGTCTCGCGCACGAAATAAGATCAAACATTGGCTGAATGTCCACCAGCGCGAGAGAGCTATCGAAATTGGCCGCAAGCTGATCGAAAAGGAAGCACGCAAGTATCGCATCTCCCTCAAAGCGGTGAAGGACGAAGCCCTGCAAAAAATTGCCTCCGACTACGGCCTGGGCCGGCCCGACGACTTGATGGCGGGCATCGGCTATGGAAAATACTCCGCGCGACAGGTTTTGGGACGACTCGCGCCGGCGGGCACACAGCCCTCGGGTGAAGGGGAGGATCAGGGCGGCGGGTTCGCCAGCGTGGTACGCCGGGTTTTCGGCGGCGATGCCAACGCGATCACCGTCAAAGGCCACGGCGACCTGCTTGTCTATCGCGCGCGCTGTTGCAACCCCATCCGCGGCGAGGACATCGTGGGCTATGTCACTCGCGGCAAAGGCGTGGCCGTGCACTCCAAGAACTGCCCCAACGTCACTAACCTGCTCTACGAACCGGAGCGGCGCATTGATGTGCAGTGGACCCGCGCTAAAGACGAAGGCGCAGCCGCCGCTTATCCGGTTAAATTGACGCTCTTCTGCGATGACAAGTGGGGCATGTTGAAGCAGATCACGGCCGTGATCAGCGATACCAAAACCAATATCCGGAACATCGAAGCGCGCACCGCCAATGGCCAGGCTAACATCGACGTGGTCCTCGACATCCTCGATCTCAAACACCTGGAGACGATTGTTTCGGGCGTACGAAAGATCCCAGGCGTGCACGATGTCCAACGACTGCAGAAAATATAGAAGTCAGCGCTATTAAATTAAGATAAGAAAGCCTCGCTCAATCACCACTCAACGCGTCGCACCACCAGCCTTGCCATCCCGGGCGAGCGCGGTTTTTTTGCGCGAGTCGAGGGACCTTGACGGCTGTCACGCGGGCGTCCCGCCCGCGCCTGGGCCCGGCAAGATGCCGGCGCTGCTGTTGTCATCCCTCACCCAGCGAGGGGTCTCGATTTTCACCTCGTTTGTCTATCTGCAATCTAAAATCTGAATTCCGATCATGGAGGTTTCATGAAAGAGGTCATTGCGACAAATGATGGTCCGAAGGCCATCGGGCCGTATTCGCAGGCAATTAAGGCCAACGGATTCCTGTTCCTTTCCGGGCAGATTGCCATTGATCCGGTAACCAACACCCTGGTTTCCGGAGACGTAAGTTTTCAGACCGATCGCGTGCTGAAAAATCTTGCCGGAATACTGAAAGCGGCGGGGAGCGGGCTGGAGAAGGTCGTGCGCTCAACCGTCTTTCTCCAGAACATGACCGACTTTAACGGCATGAACGAAGTCTATAGCCGGTACTTTTCGTCCGAGCCCCCGGCACGCTCGACCGTAGAAGTTGCCCGACTGCCCAAAGACGTGCTGGTCGAGATCGATGTCATCGCATTGGCGTAAGAGATTGTCCAATTTCTGGCTTGCCAATTTAGAATCAATCGGCAATTGGAAAATTCGCAAGCCACAATCTGGAGAAGATTCATGTTGAAAATGACGGTTCTAATACTGGGCCTGCTGCTGGCCGCGCCTATGGTGTGGGGACAGAAGAAAGGCAGCACCTCCGATACCAGCGTGCCCACCAAGGTCACAGGACAGCCTACCAAGACCGCCGACGGCCTTGAGTACTGGGACATCAAGACGGGTCCTGGGCCAACTGCAACCCGAGGACAGACCGTCAAAGTCCACTACACGGGATGGTTGACCAACGGCAAGAAGTTCGACAGCTCGGTAGACGCAGGCCGACCGTTCACCTTCAAGCTCGGAGCTGGCCAGGTCATCAAAGGCTGGGACGAAGGCGTCGCCGGTATGAAGATCGGCGGCAAGCGCCAGTTGCGTATCCCGTACCAGCTTGCCTATGGCGAGGCCGGTTATCCACCAGTCATCCCGCCAAAATCAACTTTGATTTTCGACGTGGAGCTGCTGGGCGTCCAGTAAGGATCGATGTGGGGACAGACGCCCTCGGCTTGAACCCTGCTTTGCGGCTTCGCTTGAGCCGAGTAACGGTGGCATCCGTTAACCCACCGCTTGGTTAGGCGGTGGGAGCGAGGCCGGGCCTGTGCCAGCCTGCTGCGGGGCGGCACCTGTTTTCTCGCCTGAGACGTGCGGCTTCGGTCCAGGGAATTTCTACGCCTTGACGACCTTCCCGCTGCGCAGGCAAGAAGTGCAGACGCGGATGCGCTTAGTCGAGCCCCCCACCCTGGCGCGGACCGGGCGCAGGTTGACGTTCCAGCGCCGCTTGGTCACGTTGTGGGCGTGGCTGATGTTGTTGCCGAATTGCGGCCCCTTGCCGCAAATATGACATACCTGTGCCATGACTTCTCCAGAAACTTCAGAAGCTGTTCTACGAACTATTGATTCTACCGGACGGGCGGCGGTTTCGACAAACGCGAGAACAACAGCCCCCGTGGCGCGGACACCTGCCCGCGCTTGTCCACCGGGCGCTCAAGCGAGCGCTGCTCCGTCGCCATCGATTGTCCTCCCGCGTTCGCCCCGCGCCAGCCTGTGCGATACTGAAAATATGGAGTCGTGGGCAGAACCCAAGTCGGTCAAGGTGAACGTCACCACTGGCACGGGCATGGAAATAGTGTGGAAGGACGGACATATTTCGAACTACAGCTTTACCTTTCTGCGGGATGCCTGCCCCTGCGCTTTGTGCGACGAAGAACGGAGCAAGACTGGTCGTCAGCCCGGAGACCCGCCGAAGCTGGCGCCCGGCGCCTTGCCGATGTTTAAGCCGACCGCCAAGCCCAACCAGGTCGAGCCGGTAGGCCGGTACGCCATCAAGTTCATCTGGAATGACAAGCATGACCTTGGGCTCTATTCCTGGCAGTTTCTGCGGGATGTGTGCCCCTGCGCGGAATGTAAGGCAGTGCGGGAGACCGTAAAAACTAAGAGCTGATATGAATTTCCAATTGCCAATTTTCAATTGCCGCTGCCAATTTAAATCCGGTCGTTCCGAGCGAGGCGAGGAATCTCGCTTCTCCATCGGCAATTGCCACTCGGAAATTGGCAATGAAGAGGGTGGTAAGCACCTTGTCGTTTCTTGACGATCTCAATCCCCAACAACGCGAGGCGGTCAAGACCATCCAAGGTCCGGTGCTTATCCTGGCCGGTGCCGGTAGCGGCAAGACGCGCGTCATCACCTACCGCATCGCCTATCTCATCGAAAACATGGGGGTGATGCCGGAGTCTATCCTGGCCGTTACCTTCACCAACAAGGCCGCGTCGGAGATGGGGGAACGGGTAGAAAAGCTGGTCGGCGCTTGCTCAATTGTCAAGCCGGTTATTTCCACCTTCCATTCTTTCTGCGTACGCGTGCTGCGGCGAGACATCCAGGCTCTCGAAATCGCTTCCCGAGTTCCAGGCAAGCCCCCTATCGGTCTCACGAAGAATTTTGTCATCTACGACGAAGCCGATCAGCAGCAAGTAGTCAAGGGCGTGCTGCGGCGGCTGGGCATCGACGACAAGCAGCTCACGCCCCGTACCGTGTTGTCCCGGATTTCCTGGGCCAAAAACCACATGCTTGATCCGCAGGAGATCTATCTGCAATCGGGCGATCCGAAAACTCAGCGCGTCGCACACATTTACCAGGAATATCGAAAAGAACTGCGCAAGGCGAACGCGATGGACTTCGACGACTTGCTGCTCGAAGCGGTCCGCCTTCTGAAGAGTTCCGGGGAAGTGCGCGACGATTACAACCGACGCTTTCAGTATCTCCTCGTCGATGAATACCAGGATACGAATCGTCCGCAATACGAGTTGATGCGGCTTCTGGCCGGCTCTGGCCACAATGTCTGCGCCGTCGGCGATGAGGACCAGTCGATCTACTCCTGGCGCGGCGCCGAGATTCGCAACATCCTGGAATTCGAACAAGACTTCCCGGAAGCCAAGATCATCCGGCTCGAGCAAAACTACCGCTCCACGCAGAATATTTTGCAGGCGGCCTCGTCGGTCGTGGCCAACAACGTCAAGCGCAAAGGCAAGAACCTGTGGACTTCGCGCCAGGGCGGAGCAAAGATCGGGTATTACGAGGCTCCCGACGGCGAGAATGAGGCTCTCTTTGTAGCCGACCGAGTCGCCGTTTATGTGCGCCGGGCGGCTGATCGGGGCGACACGGCGCGGGTGGCAGTCCTGTACCGCACGAATTCACAGTCACGCCTCTTCGAAGAGGCGATGCGCCGCTACCAGCTGAAATATCACGTGGTCGGTGGATTCTCTTTCTACGAGCGGGCCGAAATTAAGGACATGATTTCGTACCTGAAAGTCATTCAGAATCCAGACGACTCGGTTTCCCTGCAGCGCGTGGTCAACACGCCGGCCCGCGGAATCGGAAAAACTACCCTGGAGACCTTGGAGCATTTGGCGCTCGAAACCGGAGTTTCGATGTGGGGTGCGATTAGCGAGGCTGTCAGGCGTCAACTTCTCCCGGCCAGGGCTTTGGCCGCGCTGACGAGCTTTAAGGAGATTATCGAAGATGCTGGCGCAATGCTCGCCGGCACCTATGGAGAGCGGCTGGAGCGCACTCGGAAGCAAGAAGCAACGGACCTACCGGCTGCGATAGCCGTAGACAAAGAAGAGGACGCAACCAGGTTCGACCCGCAGCAGTTCGACGTTGAGAGCGGTAGCGCCGGTGTCTCGCCGGCTGTCGGTGCGGGCGTCCCGCCCCCGCCAACGGAAGTGGGCGAAGTGCCATCGGACTTCCCAGCTCCCCGGGTCAGCACCGCCGAGATCCTGAAATTCTTAATTGACCGCACCGGCTACATCACGCAACTCGAGGAACAAGACACTCCAGAGGCTTACTCGCGTATCGAAAACCTACAGGAATTGGTAAATGCAGCCATGGATTCCCGCGATCGCGGCGAGACACTCGATCAATTTCTCGACCACGCGGCCCTCGTCAGCGAAGCCGATGCCTATGATGAACGCGCGCAGATTACGCTGATGACTTTGCATGCGGCCAAAGGTCTGGAGTTTCCTCTGGTTTTCCTGTGCGGGTTGGAAGAGGGACTGTTTCCGCATTCTCGAACTTTACTCAAGCCTGACGATATTGAGGAGGAGCGGCGCCTTTGCTATGTCGGCATGACTCGGGCAATGGATGCTCTGGTTTTGACGCGAGCTGTTTACCGGCGCCGTTACGGGAGCGATCTTCCCGAGGCCAGCGTGCCCTCCCGTTTTCTCGAGGAAGTGCCCTCGCGGTTGCTGGAAGATATCGGCTCGCCGCGTCGAAGAGGTGGGGGCGCCAGGAGCAGGGGGACGGCTCTCCGACCCACCCAGGCGGAGCGCAGTTCCGCAACCGACCACCTCCGAGACTCCTCTCACTACGCCTATGAAGACGAAGACCAGAGTGCAGCTTGGAACCGCCGTCAAGGCAGCAAGCAGCAGCCCTCGTATTCCGGCGAGACCTACAATTCGGTGGAGAACATTGCCGAGTTCTTTGCTTCGCGCGGCCGGAAGTTCAGCCTGCCTAAAGTACCGGTCAAACAGCCTACAGGCAGCCGAGGCTTCCGCCCCGGACAAAGAGTCCGGCATCCTAGATACGGCGAAGGAACGGTCTACCAGCGCGAAGGTGAAGGTGAAGACGCTAAGATTACGGTACAATTCCTACGCTTCGGGTTGAAGAAGCTGGTCGAGAAATATGCCCAGCTGGAAAGAGCCTAGGGAACTTCAGTTTCAAGTTTTGGGTTTTGAGGTTCGAGCGAACGACAGTGGTCTTAACTGCCCACGCGAAACCTGAAACTTCTCCAGAGAGGAAAGACGAAGCACTAATGGCGAATACTGCAAGTTTGAGTAAGCAAGAACGCAAAAAGGCCAAGCGGGCGGCGCGCCAAAAACGTAAAACCGAAAAGCCGCTTCAACCGCGCGAGTACGCCCGCGGGTCGCAGAAACGCAAGGTGAAGAAGTTGGCCCGTGGCCAGGCGAAACGTGCATAATTGACCGTGTGGAGGCGGGGCGTGGACCCGCCTGCCCGGGTCAGAAAATGCGGGCCCACACACACGAGGCCTTTTGGCACAACCTCCAGCAACCACCAACCCCACCGAGCAACCTGCCAGTCTGAAGAATGGCAGCCAACTTTTCGCCTGTAAGTCCATCGACAAGTTGATCTCCGACTCCGAAGAGCCGGACCGGCGGCTCAAGAAAACTCTGGGGCCTCTCTCCCTGACCGCATTGGGAATAGGCGCTGTGATCGGATCTGGAATCTTTACGGTAGTTGGAACCGCAATCGCCGGGCAAAAATTTGACACGTCCTCCATCCTGAACGCACCCCTGCTTGACTATTTCGTTCACCGTACTGCGACCCTCGGCCGTCCGGGGGCGGGACCTGCTCTCGCCCTGTCGCTTGTGCTGGTAGCCATTGTCTGCGGTTTTACGGCCCTGTGCTACGCGGAGTTGGCCTCGATGATTCCCATCGCGGGCAGCGCCTATACGTACACGTACGCCACCATGGGCGAGCTGATCGCATGGATCATCGGATGGGACCTGATCCTTGAGTATGCAGTTAGCAACATGGCGGTAAGCGTCGGCTTCGCCGCCCATCTGGTTGACATGTTCGATTGGTTTGGATGGCATCCGCCCCTGCGCTGGATCTCACCCGCATATCTGCCCGGCGGCCTGAGCGACCTAAAAGGAAGCGTCCTTTACGCTCCGGGCCTGCACTTGGGCTTCAACTTTCCGGCATTTCTCGTGGTCATGATCCTCACGGTAATCCTGGTGCGCGGCATCCGTGAGTCGGCTGAAGCCAATAATACAATGGTGATCTTAAAGATCGCGGCCATCACGGCCTTCATTATCGCGGGCGCGCATTATATCCACCCCGCCAACTGGCATCCATTCGCGCCGCTGGGCTGGTCCGGCATCCTGACCGGCGGCTCTATCATTTTCTTCACTTATATTGGCTTCGATTCAGTTTCAACCGCTGCCGAAGAAGCACGAAATCCGCAACGTGACCTGCCCATCGGAATCATCGCGACATTAGTGATCTGCACGATCTTGTATATCGGTGTCGCGGTGGTGCTCACGGGAATTGTGCCGTGGCAATCACTGCTTGACGACGCCGCCCCCGTTGTCAACAGCATGAAGAAGCTCACCTTGGCCACGGGTTCACACCGCCTGCATTGGGTACGGCTGGGTGTGCTGTTTGGCGCGATGATGGGTATGATTTCCTCCCTGCTCGTTTTCCAACTGGGGCAAGCCCGCGTGTGGTTCGCCATGTCGCGCGACGGCCTGCTGCCCCGGTTCTTTGGCCGAGTCCACCCCCGCTTCCGTACGCCCTCAACAGCGACCTGGATTGCGGGCTTGGTAGTAGGTATCCCGGCAGGAATCCTGGACATTGGAACCCTGGCAGACCTGTCCAACATCGGAACCCTGTTTGCCTTTGTCCTGGTGTCAATTGGTGTGATTATCCTCCGTTATCGTGATCCCGGCCGCCACCGCGGCTTCCGCGCCCCTGGAGGGATTCTTGCTCCCGTGCTGAGTGTGTTCTTCTGCGCGCTGTTGATGAGCGGCCTTCCTATCCTGACTTGGCTTCGATTTTTCGGATGGCTGACGATTGGGCTGGGCATCTACTCTTTCTATAGCCGGCATCGCAGTGAATTTGCAGAAAGATAACCGCGGAGTACGCCGAGAGCGCGGAGAAATTCAGGGGCAATTTCTTCTCGGCGTTCTGGGCGATCTCGGCGGTGAAATCTGAAAGCATGAGTTCGGCTCCGAGTTCCAGTCCGTTTATCGTTGCCCTTCCCAAGGCCGAATTGCATCTGCATCTGGAAGGTTCGATTCAGCCTCCTGCCCTGCTGGAACTCAAGAAGCGCCGCGGATTCCCGAACGCAACCGTCGCCGAAGTCGAGCAACTCTACCACTACCGCGACTTCAATGGGTTTCTACTTGCCTTCAAGGGAGTCAGCGAGCTTCTGAGAACACCGGAAGACTACGAATTAATCACCTACGAGCTTATGGATCAGCTTAGGGCGGGAAATGTTCTGCACGCCGAAGTCTATGTTTCGGTCGGCGTTTGCTTGTGGTGGAAGCTGGATTTCGCCGCCATCTTTGAAGGTCTGGAACGCGGCCGCGAGCGAGGTGAGCGGGATTTTGGCGTATCCCTGCTCTGGATCTTCGATGCAGTACGCCACTTCGGTCCCGAGCGGGCGCAGAGAGTTGCGGAGTTGGCCGTGCGCTACCAAGATCGTAATGTCGTGGGTTTCGGCATCGGCGGAAATGAGCGGCAGGCAGCGCCCGAGCTTTTCCGGGACGTTTATTCCTTCTGCGCCGAGCGCGGCCTGCACCTTACCGCCCACGCTGGGGAGACCTGCGGACCGGAATCTGTCTGGGGCGCCCTGAACTTGGGAGTCGAGCGGATTGGCCACGGTTTGCATGCGGGCCAAGATCCCGAACTGGTTGAGGAACTTTCGCAGCGGCAGATCCCGATCGAGATTTGCCTTACCAGCAACCTGCGCACCGGCTGTTGTACTTCCCTGCCGGAGCATCCCGTACGCAACTACTTCGACCATGGTTTGATGATTACGCTCAACACGGACGATCCGGCCATGTTCGGCACGTCTCTTACACGGGAATATCAGTTGGCCCAAAGCGCTTTCGGTTTCACGGACGAGCACCTGCGGGAGTTGGCGCGGAACTCGTTCGAGGCATCTTTCCTGCCCGCCGAAAAGAAGTTGGAGTTGCTGAATTTGTTTGACGCCACCGCGTCGCGCCCATGATCGTAGGCGGTCGGCATTACGCTCGCGAAAAGCTGGGTTGGGTAAAATAACTTGCAGTCATGGAGGCCCGGGCTTGCCCCGCCCGTGCACAAAGGGTGGGAACGCCCCTTCTCCATCGGAAATAGAGCTGCTCATGTCCCAGCACATCGGTATCGTCGCTTGCAGCGCGGAAGGAGCGGCGCTGTGCTACCGCACCATCTGCCTCGAAGGCACCAAACTGATGGGACGGCACGGACATCCGGAAGTTTCTCTGCATACGCACTCGCTCGCCGACTACATGAAGTGTATTGAAGCCGGCGACTGGGCCGGAGTGGCCGGTCTGATGATGTCTTCGGCGGAAAAACTTGCGCGTGCCGGCGCCGACTTTCTTGTTTGCCCCGATAACACAATTCACCAGGCCTTCGACTTGGTCCAGCACCGCTCGCCGCGTCCCTGGCTGCACATAGTCCAGGAAGTTGCCTGCGAGGCAAAACGCTGCCACTACAAGCGGCTTGGCGTGCTGGGAACCCGCGTCCTAATGGAAGGTCCTGTCTATCCCGAAAAGCTCCGAGCAGCAGGGCTCGCCTACCGCATTCCCGGCCAGAGGGAACGGGAGCGCATCAACCAAATCGTATTTGACGAACTGGTCTACTCGCAGTTCACACCTGCGTCTTTGGCGTACTTCACAGAAGTGATTCGAGGCTTCGAGGACGAGGGCTGCGATGCCGTGGTCCTGGGCTGCACGGAGATCCCGCTGCTGGTCACGCCGGAGGCTTCGTCGCTCCCGACGTTGGATTCCACGCGTCTGCTGGCTCGCGCCGCGCTGAGAAAAGCAGTCAGCGGATAAAGCCGTGGCTCATCATCTCAGATATTCCTTGGTGCAAGGCAAATTCGCCATCTGTCGTCTCGCTGCACATGCGGCCATTCCCGCTTGCGCCCTGCATCCCCGCTATTTCAGTTCAGTCGTCCGCACCGATAACGAATTGTCGATCGTGTGTGCGGAAGAGTTCGTTCCCCTCGACCTTAAGGCTGATCGCGGATGGAGGTGTTTCAGGCTAGAAGGACCAATCTCCTTCTCCGAAACTGGCGTGCTAAGTTCCTTCATCCGGCCTCTCTCCGAAAACGCGATCCCCATCTTTGTGATCTCGACGTTCGACACCGATTACGTGTTAATCAAGGCTGAGTTCGTGGAAAAGGCCTTAGCAGTTCTGCGCACGGCCGGACACGAGCAGATTGCAAAATCAATCTAAACGGGGGTGATTGGGGTCAACTCTTAGAGTGCTCCATTCGCCCCTCAATTTCCGCAGAATGCTGTTGGAAATGATGCAGTTACCCGCGATGTGTGTTTTAATAACCAAATTCATTCGTCATCATGCAAGCCAGCCGTACGGTTCGCCGACAGCTTCGGGCCGTCCAGCGCAACCTGCGCGGGACAAGAGAAGTTCTGCGCGCCTTAGTGTCCAGTGAGCACCCGCTCCTGGCGCACCTCATTCCCATCCGCCGCTGCAATCTTGCCTGCAAGTACTGCAACGAGTTCGACGACTTCTCCAAACCGGTCCCGACCGAACTGATGTTCCGACGGGTGGACAAGCTGGGAGAGCTGGGGACATCGGTGATCACGATCAGCGGGGGCGAGCCGCTGCTCCACCCCGAGCTGGATGCGATCATTTCACGTATCCGGCATCACGGCATGGTCGCGGGCCTCATCACGAATGGCTACTTGCTCACCGCAGAACGCATCCAGCGGCTCAACCACGCCGGCCTGGAGTGGTTGCAGATATCGATCGACAATGTCACTCCCGACGATGTTTCCAAAAAGAGCCTGAAAGTGCTGGACAAGAAGCTCCAGCTCCTGGCCGAGCACGCCGACTTTCATGTGAACATCAACTCCGTGGTGGGTGGTGGCGGGCGCAACCCGCAGGACGCCCTGGTGATTGGCAAGCGCGCTGTCGAACTGGGTTTCAGCTCAACCATCGGCATCATTCACGACGGAGACGGACAACTCCAACCGTTGAGCGAAGAAGAGCGCCAGGTCTACCACGCGATGAAAGAGCTGGAGAAGCGCAGTTTCACGCGCATCAATCGTTTCCAGGACAACATCGCACAGGGCCGCCCCAACCAGTGGCGCTGCCGCGCAGGCGCGCGCTATCTCTACATTTGTGAAGACGGCCTGGTGCACTACTGTTCGCAGCAACGAGGCTATCCTGCCATTCCGCTGGAGAAGTACACGATCTACGACATCCGCCGCGAATACGTCACTGAGAAGTCCTGCGCACCCCATTGCACCGTTTCTTGTGTGCACCAGGTGTCGGTGCTGGACGCCTGGCGTGCGCCCCAGAGGCCCGCAGCCGCGCCCCAGGGCGGCCTCGTCCAGATCGAATAACCGACCAACAACTGTCATCCAGACCGGAGCTGGGAGCTCGCGCAGCGAGAGCCCGCGCGAAGTCAGAGGACCTCGTGCCTGATGGTGCTCCCTGAATTCAAAGTCCACTTAGTAAATAGTAGGCACAGGCACCCTGGCACCGGGGTCCCCAGCGCGCCCGATTTTGGCGCGATCGGGTGGTCGCCTGTCGGGCCGAGCGCAGCTCCAGTTGGGTCTTCACCCAGCGATTTTGGACACGAGTAAGGAAGCCTCGGCTGGCGAGGTCACGGGCCAGCTGGTCGAGAGGCGCAGGCGTGGAGGAGCGGCGTCCGCGGCGGCGGCTGTCGAAGCGAGCATTGGGAAAACTGGGGCGAAATAATCAGTGAAGCAGGTATCGGTTCGGCGCATCGACGGCGCTTGCCGGGGCACGACCAACCCTTCGCGGCCCAGCACCCCGGTCCTCAGTTCCACGACCCTGCTCTCTTTCCAGGGCATGGCTTATTCTTATATGCCCTGGACTGACCAACCCCGGGTCAGCAATGTCCCGGTCCGTACCCTATGAAAGCCCGGTACGGGAAGTGCCGGGAGGGCAAAAATAAAATGTGCCGAGTCCAGCCAGGGACGAACCCCCGCTAACTGCGCAGGAGGGCCCTTGTCAGGCAGGTAGGGCCGCCGCTGCCATTAATGCCCAACTCGCGGCCCGGGAAGGTTCGCACCTCAAACCCCGCGCGCCGCAAGCGATCATTGGTTCCATCGTTCTCCTGGAGCGCCAGCAAACGCCTCCTGCCAAGTGAGAGGACATTGCAGGCCAACGTGCGGCGCTCGCTGGCCTCGATCTCAACAAACTTATACCCCCGCGACCGCAGCAGTTCGACGGTTTCCACCGCCAACCACGCCAAATCCACCAGGACTGTTTGTTCATCCAGAAGGCTAATCAGCGTCATCAGGTGCAAACAGGCGGAAGATCCCGAGCCATAAGGCAATGGCGCCGGAATCACTTCGACTCGGTTCGGCTTCATCAAGACCCGCATCTGCTCGATCCCGGCAGCATTTGTTCGATAGCCATGCCCGATGAGCAGAGTCTCGGAGTCGAGCCAGACCATGTCGCCGGCTTCCGTGGTTCCCGGAGCTTCGATCTGACCGAGGATGGGAATGCCCATTCCCTGGCAGAACTCGCGATGCTCGCACACTTCCGCGACACGGTTCGGCTTGCCCGGGCGCATCAGGATCAGCCCAAAGTCGGTGGGAAGAGACGTATCATGCACATAAACCGCATCCAGGGAGAGCTTGGCGGAAGGCCTCAGATAGACGACTTCAGCGCCGGCCGACGCGAGTTCCCGGCACATTGCTTCGTGCTGAGCTTGCGCGGCAGGGAAATCGGGAACATGCAGAAAGCCCAGCTCCTGCCAATGTCTCGCCTTCTTCGGCTCATTCCAGCCGGCATTCCGCGGAGAGCACACCATCACCCGCTGCAGCATTCCGACCATCGAATGTCCGTTGAAGCAGGGTGAATCCATGGACCTTGAAGCGTGTGCTTCCGACCGAAAATCTAAATGGCCCCGATGGCAAAAGCAATCTGGCACGGCGGTCTGGCCGCGGGTCTCTGACCCGCGAAATTCACGCGGCATCGCTTCTATGAATCGAGCCGCTCTCAGACTGGACGGTTCGGAGACCCGTGCCCAGTTGGAGATCCGCCCCACACCATAGAACCACAAAATGCAAGAGGACAGCTCGGACCCCCGAAGCTGTCCTGAAACCCTCCCGGTTAGAAGGGCATGTCAGTGGTCGCAGAGTATCTCGCCTCTATTTCAGCAAGGTTGCAGACCGGTGAATTTTCCATGAATTTGAAATCGGAGATGGAGGGGCGGGCGTCCTCGCTCTCCACGTTACGTTGCGCGCCTGATCGCCGTCCAATGTGATCAGCTCGACCATCCCCGACCCCTGCGCTGTTATAGTTAAGCTTTTCGTCGGCCGTTTCCCAATCCGGCCGCCAGCCCAGGAGGACCGCCCCATGCCGCGTAAACTCGAACAATCCCGCAGGCTGCAGAAGCGAGCGGAGCAGATGATTCCGGGAGGCGTCAATTCACCGGTGCGGGCGTTTCGCGCCGTGGGCGGCGACCCGCCATTCATCGTGCGCGGTCAGGGCTCCCATCTCTGGGATGCAGATGGCAACCAGTACATCGACTACATCGGTTCCTGGGGTCCGCAGATTCTCGGACACGCCGCTCCCCAGGTGGTGGACGCCATTATTTCAGCCACCCGCAACGGCACCAGCTTCGGCGCTTCTACTCCGACAGAGGCGGACCTGGCGGAGCTGGTGATATCCGCGTTTCCGCATGTGCAAAGAGTACGTTTCGTAAGCTCAGGAACCGAGGCGACGATGTCGGCCATCCGCCTGGCGCGGGCTTATACCCAGCGCAAATACATCGTGAAGTTTGAAGGCTGCTACCACGGCCACGCCGACGCTCTCCTGGTCAAAGCCGGCTCAGGAGTAGCCACGCTCGGCATCCCCGGCTCTGCCGGCGTGCCGGAAGAATTCACGCAGTACACGCTGGCGTTGGCTTACCACAACATGGATGCCCTGGAAGAAGCTTTTAACAAATTCAAGAACCAGATTGCCTGTGTGATCGTGGAACCCGTAGTCGGCAACATGGGCTGCGTGCCGCCCGCGCCCGGGTACCTTGAGGCAGTGCGGGCAGTCACTTCGAGAAACGGCACCATTCTTATCTTCGACGAGGTGATGACCGGCTTCCGCGTGGCCTTCGGAGGCGCGCAGGAGTTGTACGCCATCCGTCCCGATCTGACGACCATGGGCAAAATTATCGGCGGAGGACTGCCCGTTGGCGCTTACGGAGGGCCAGCCGAGATCATGGAACTGGTCGCTCCTCTCGGGCCCATGTACCAGGCCGGAACCCTCTCCGGCAACCCGCTCGCCATGGCAGCAGGCTGCGTCACGCTTCGCTACCTGCGCGAACATAAGGAAATTTACGACCAGATCGACAAACGCAGCGGCGAACTGGTGGCGGGCGTTGCCGCGGCTGCGAAGGAGGCCGGTGTGCCGATGACCTACAACCGCGTGGGCTCGATGTTCACCTGGTTCTTCACACCGGCTCCGGTCACCGACTGGACCTCGGCGTCCAAATCAGATACGGAGGCCTTCGGGCGCTTCTTCCGCTCCATGCTGGACAACGGGGTGTACCTGCCCCCCTCGCAGTTTGAGGCCGCATTCCTCAGCGCCGCGCACACGGAAGAAGATGTCCGGCGGACCATCGCCGCAGCCAAGCAGGCATTTGCGCTCGCGCCCGCCTGATGGAGTACCGTGAGGTTGCGGGTCAAAGGCCGGCCTCCCCATGGGCATTACCAGCCTTCATCATTTCCAGTATGGTCGCGAACTCATAGCCTTCGGCTTTGTAATTGGTAATCAAACGATCGGTCGCAACTACCGTATGCCACCGGTCCGCGCCCATCGCCATGTGGCTTCCATCGTGCAGCAGAATGACGTCTCCGCCGCGAATCTGTTTCGCGACTCTCTGCTCTACGTAATCGGCAGAGGTCGTCTTCCAATCCCAGCCCGTGACCTTCCACATCACGGGCTCCAACCCGAGCGACCGCGCGACGCGCAGTGAACCCGGCCGCCGCCCTCCAAAAGGGGGGCGGAACAGGCGCGAGTGCTCTCCGATCACGTCGTTCAGAGCAATTTCACAATCCTGCAATTGCCGGCGGGTTTCGAGATCGGAGACAAAGATCAAGTTCGGGTGGGTGAAGGTGTGGTTCCCGATGACATGTCCGCCTCTGGCCACCTCGCGCGCGATGTCGGGTCGTTGCTGCACATAGTGCCCAATCATAAAGAAAGTTGCACGGACATCGTGTTTGGCAAGAACCTCGAGCAGACGCAAAGTGTGGGGGTCGTTCGGCCCGTCATCGAAGGTAAGCGCGAGTTTTTTCGAGCCGCGGCCTAATCCGACGAAGGTGCGCCCATACCACTGCCCGGTGGGCGCCATGGATTGGTAACCCGCCGTTGCGAGCGCCGCCGCTGTCGCCGTCCAATACCCGAGCATCGTGGAAATTGTAATTGCCGATTGCCAATTTTCCATTGCCAATAGCGTCGAGTGAGTAAATTTCCAAACCTCCAATCGGGAATTGGCCAACCCCGGGTTAACTCAGCGCGCAATTGCCTCTGCGCCCCAACCGAGCTATGCTCAAATTCTCGTTTCCTTCTAGGCCATGGCCAATCTTTTTGAGTCGCCCCGCTACATCGCAGTCGAAGGTCCCATACGCGTCGGCAAAAGTACCTTGGCTAGGATCCTGGCGGAGCGCCTGAACGCCCAGCGCGTGATGGAGCCCGAGGATAACCCGTTTCTCAATCTTTTTTACGATGGGCAGCCGGGAGCTGCGTTCCAGGCGCAGTTCGCCTTCCTGATTCGCCGTTTTGAGCAGCTCCAAGCTCTCGACTTGGGCGCCCGCTCGCAAAAAACCATGGTGGCCGACTTCATTTTCGAGAAGGACAAGCTCTTCGCCTGCCTTAACCTGACCGATCAGGAACTCGATACCTACAATCGGTTCTACAACTATTTCCGCGAGCAGCTGCCCACGCCTGACCTGGTTATTTATCTGCAGGCGACGCCCGAGGTCCTGAAGAAGCGTTTGAGGAAGAAGAACGCTGCCGGTGAGAAGGCAATCAACGAGGAATACCTCGAAGAGGTGGTTAAGGCCTACGAGCATTTTTTCTTTCACTACACCTCGTCAGACCTGCTTATCGTCAACACGTCAGAGATCGATTTCGTCGACCGTAACGAAGACTTGCAGGAACTCCTGCGCAAAGTCTCGGCCCCCATCAAGGGGACGCAGTACTTCCTTCCACTCGGTTCCGAAGAAGCTGCAGGGGCCTAGCTGCACCTGTGTGGGGACGGCCTGCCCTCGGCCGTCTAAGCCAAGCCCAGCTCGGTTATGGTCCGGGTTGCCGGACTGCTATTTGTCCTTTCCCACGTCCTCCCGCATAATTCCGCCATCACCAAGTCGCCTACAACTCCAGTGGGGAAGGTTTCGCGGGCGGGGGCGGCCGCGCCGCGCCGGTCTTATCAGAGCGACGTACGCCTGGGACAGATTGTCCGCCTGCTCATGGATCATGCCACCGTGGTCGTGAGCGGCACAAAGATTTCTCAGCAGATCGGCACCACCCGCTCCCAAGTCTGGCGCCTGATTCAGCAGCTCCGCCGCCTGGGCGTCGACATTGCCGGCCACCCAGCCACCGGCTACCAATTGCGAGCCCTTCCCGATCTTCTGCTGCCCGACATCCTCGCCCCTCTGGTTCGCGGGACCATCTTCAGCGAGCACATTCACCACTATTACAAGATTGGCTCGACCAATATTGCTGCCCTGGAAGCAGCCACTGCCGGGGCGCCCGAAGGCAGTGTCTTTCTCACCGAAGAGCAGACTGCCGGCCGAGGACGCAGCTCGCGCAGCTGGCATTCTTCGCGCTCGGCCGGGATTTACTGCTCCGTCGTATTGCGGCCCCTGCTTCCGCCCGCGGACGTGCTCATCTTGGCGCTGGCCGTGGCACTCGCGGTAAAGGCTGCCGTGGAAGAAATTGGCGCCAACCTCAAAGTTGACTTGCGCTGGCCCAACGACCTGCTGTTAGAAGGGAAAAAATTCTGCGGCATTCTGACCGAGATGAGCGCGGAAGCTACCCGAGTTCGCCACCTGGTGGTTGGGATCGGCGTCAACGTGAATCATTCCGACTTTCCAGCGTCCATCGAAAAGGAAGCGACCTCGCTGCGACTGGCCACAGGAACGGAATGGTCGCGAGTGGAGCTGACCGCCGCTCTGCTAAAATCGCTCGATCGCGAGTATCGCAACCTGCTGAGAAAACCGGACGCCCCAGGCTCGATTCTGAGGCGTTTCTCCCAGCAATCGTCCTATGTGCGCGGAATGCAGGTTCACGTGGACGAGAACGGCGGCTTCGATGGCGTAACCGAAAGCCTCGATCCGCGCGGCTTTCTGCAGGTGCGTACGGCGCACGGAATGCGCACAGTGCTCAGCGGATCCGTAAGACCGAAACCGCAATAAAGCGCGACCCGAGCATCTTTACCATGCTTCTCGTTCTCGATGTTGGAAACACCAACACGGTCCTGGGAGTCTATGACGTCTCTGGCGATCAGCGGCTGGTAGCTCACTGGCGTGTAGCCACTATCCAGACGCAGACCGTCGACGAGTACGGTGTCCTCTTCCGCAACCTGTTCGCGATGGACGCGATCGAAATTCCCGGTATTCGGGGCATCGTCATTTCCTCCGTCGTTCCACCGCTGGATTCCATCCTGCGTCAGGTATGCGAGCGTTATTTCAATACCAAACCGCTATTCATCGAGCCGGGCGTAAAGACCGGCATGCCTGTGCTCTACGAGAATCCTGCTGAAGTGGGCGCGGACCGCATCGTGAACTCGGTCGCGGCTTTTGAGAAGTATGGGGGCCCGTCGATTGCGGTGGACTTTGGCACCGCCACGACTTTCGATTGTGTCTCGGCGAAGGGCGAGTACATCGGTGGAGTCATCTGTCCTGGCATTGGCATCTCGGCAGAAGCATTGTTCGGCCGCACCGCTCGGTTGCAGCGCGTCGACATCCGCAAGCCTTCTCGTATCATTGGAACCAATACTGTTACCAGCATGCAGTCTGGCCTGTACTACGGCTATCTCGGCCTGATTGATGGCATTCTTGAACTGCTGCTCGGGGAAATGGGAAAGGATTCTAAGATCGTGGCCACCGGCGGCCTGTCTCAACTGTTCGGAAGCGGCTCAAAGTACATCAAGGCAGTCGACGACTTCCTTACCCTCGACGGCCTGCGCATCATCTGGGAACGCAATCAACCGGGCAAACCTCGAGAAGCTGCCGCCAACCCACAGAGCTCCGGAAAATCTGATTCCTCCAAGCCCTGGCCCGGCAGCAAGTCAGGCGGCCAGTCCCGCCGCTGAGTGTCGTGGAAAACTACTTCAACTACTTTACCGAAATTGAAGAGCACTTCCAGAGGCGCCGCGGCACCGGCCTGCTGCTGTCCACCCTCGACTGGGCGCTCATCGAAACTTGGAAGGATGCAGGTATCCCGCTGGAAGCCGTGCTGCGCGGAATTGACGCTGCCTTTGACCGCTACGAGCGGCGTCCGTCAAAAACCCGCAAGGTGAACAGCCTGGCCTATTGTTCACAAGAGGTGCTGGCCGCGGCGGAAGCGATGAAAGAGGCGGCAGTCGGAGCACAGAAGCAAGAAGAGCCTGGCCAGACCCTCGGCTTCGAGCCCGCCGCCATCGCCCGATATTTCCGCCGCAATGCCGCTCAATTGCAGGCCGCAAAATTTCCCGTGATCGGAGGAATTTCCGCCCAACCCATCGCTCAGGAGAATGCGCGCACGCTGTTGGAGTTGGCCGAAGATGTTGAAACCAGCAAAACTCCGCGCCGCTTGGAAGAACTCGAGCGCCGCATGACCGCGCTTGAAGAGAAGCTGTTTGCGCTGCTGCTGGCGTCCACCCCTGACGACGAAATCGTGGCTGTCCGCACGCAAGCTGACCGGGACCTGGCTCCTTACCGCAGCAAGATGCCCGGTGCCCAGATCGACCAATTGCGGCAGCAGTACACACACAAGCGCCTGCTGGAAAAATATGCTCTTCCGCGGCTGAGTTTGTTTTACATGTGATCAGATTTGTGGCGTCGGCATCTTGCCGGCCTCGGCCGCACCTAACCGGGCATGTTTGTATCAGGGTATGACTTCAGCCATACCGGCCTTTTGCGATACTCCGGCTTAAAATCGTCTCTTGGAACTCCAGATCGAAAAGCTGATCTATGGCGGCGATGGCCTGGCCCGCCTGCCCGCCGACCAGCGTGGGCGCGGCAAGCGAGTGTTCGTTCCTTTCGTGCTGGAGGGCGAGCGCGTCGAAGCCGAGACGGTCGAGGAGAAACCAGGCTTCGTCCGCACCCGGCTCGAGACAGTAGCCGAGCCCTCCCCCTACCGTATTGATCCCGGCTGCCCCTACTTCACCCGGTGTGGCGGATGTCATTACCAGCACTCCACCTACGAACACCAACTAGAGATCAAGGCATCCATTCTGAAAGAGAACCTGCGCCGCATTGCCAAGCTGGAGTTGAGCCCAGAACTCCAGATCCATCCCTCACCCGCATGGCATTACCGCAATCGAACTCGGATGCGAGTCCATACGCTGCCCGACTTTGCCCTCGGCTATTACAAATTCGGATCCCACGCGCTCTTGCCCGTCGAGGAGTGCCCGATCAGTTCGCCGCTGATTAACCGAGCCATCCGCGCAATCTGGGAACTCGGGCGCGCCGGCAAGATTGACCACCGTGTTCTTGAAATCGAATGCTTTGCGAACGCCGACGACTCGCAATTGCTCATCGAGATCTATCTTGATCCAAAAAGGACGAAGACGGACCCAATGCCACCCTGGGCCGAGACTCTCAACCGTGCTCTCCCCCAGGTCACGGGCGTCGCGCTTTTCCCGGCAGCTCCCCGGGAGATGGCTTCTAAGTCCGAGCCAAGGCCGCTTGCTGGCATCGGCAAAGGTGAGTTGACGTACCAGACCGCGCAAGCTGCCTATCGCGTCAGTGCCGGATCTTTCTTCCAGACCAATCGCTTCCTGACTGACGAACTTGTAAAGATTGTCACAGCAAACCGCTCGGGACGCACTGCGCTGGACCTGTACGCCGGCGTCGGTCTGTTCTCGGCAGTTCTATCTCGGGAATTCGAGCGCGTGATCGCGGTCGAGTCCTCACAGCAATCCGCCGCCGACCTCGCATACAACGCTCCCATGAAAGTCGTACGCGCGACGGTGGAGCAGTACCTGGAGAACGTGGCGGGAAGAGTTCGGCCCGACCTGGTGGTACTCGATCCACCGCGCACTGGCCTTGGAGAACGCGTGGCTCGTGGTGTTGCCGAACTTGCCGCACCGGTTTTGATGTACGTGTCCTGCGATCCGGCCACCCTGGCCCGCGACCTGGTTCCGCTCCTAGCCGCCGGATATCGCGTTGAGCAGGCCCATCTGGTGGACCTATTCCCGCAGACCTTCCACCTGGAAAGCGTGTTGCAGTTGGTCCGCTAGTCAGGACTCTCCCCAAGCCCGACAAAACCGATCTCGTCCCTGCTTCGTTCGACAGGCGTTGGACTATGTCACGGGCGTCATCCTGCTTCTATTCCGAGGCGGCAGCCTCTACTCTTCGATGCGGCGCTTGCGTTCTCCGCAGGGAGGCTTTCAGCCACTGTGCCTGGCGGCCGCCACTCTGGTGGGTCATTGCCGGCCTGGTATTTCTTTCCCGCGCAGCTTACCTTGCCCGCTGCCGGGTTTGCTTTTCCGCTGAAATGCGGGCTGCGGTGCAACCCAGATTGGCGGTTGTTTCGGTAAGCGCGCACAATTCTTTTGGTCATCCGCGAAGAGAAATCCTGGAAAGACTGGCGAATGCCGCGGTCGGTGTACCTCGACGGCTCAGTGACTTTCTACCTCGACCGACACACGGTCAGCCCGTCGGTTCCTCGCTGAGGTCGATCTCGGCAGTTTCATCCGCTTGCCGGTATTCCTCGATAATTAGACGAGCCTGGTCGGCATCTTCCTCGCGAACCAACACAATATTGCCTCCCACGCCCGGATAAATGTTCTGAGCGGCATCGGTCGAGGTCACGTCGCTGTCGATGCCCGCCGATTCGAGCAGGCCGCTGACCACCAGCGCTTCCGATTCTTGTTCGGCGTCAAAGACTTTGACCAGCTTTTCTAGCGGATTGGGACGTTCCCTGGTTTCTGGCCAGTTGGGTTTGTCTACCATGGAATCCTCCGCGTACTAGCCAGATTGTAACTCTCCCACAGTGTCCCGTCTGCTTGGTTGCTTTGCCCCGCCCTGGGTACCTAAGTCCAAAGCCCTGAAGGGGGTTGCTTTCAGCAGACAATGCGCGACAATGGGCTCGACAGGATGAGGCGACCTGCCCCGGCGATGGCACATCCAATAATCTGGATTCGGCCCTTCGTGCGGATCGGGCCGAGTGCTGATTGGGGGCTCATGGAGAACTCGGAGCAAGGCGGACAGGGTGGGAATCTAAGCGAAGCCCAGGAGGAAGCCCGAAAAATCCGCCGCCTGCAAATCATGATGAGCATGGTCATGTCGGTCATAAGCCAGGACCCGGATCTCACCATCGAAGAAGCCTCCGAAATGGCCGCCAACACCAAGCGTGCCGCTCTCGCCATGTTCCCCGACAAAGAGTTCGCCTACGACATCCTCTACAAGCCCCGCCTCCAGAGGTTGATCAACGAGAGATTCAGAATCCAGTAAATTGCCAATTACGCGCTGGTTTGACCACCCGCACACCGCCGGTCTAGACTCCCCTGGCAGCGGTGTTTTCCATGAGAATATTTGGGATCTTTTTCGCGCTCGTGCTGTCCTTCGCGTTTCCCATCCTGGCCGATGAGGCAGGCCGCCATCATGAGGATTGGATGCCCGGGCAACTGGGAACCGTTCGCTTCCCCGTGTCCTGCGCGCCGGAGGTGCAGAAGCCGTTCGAGCACGGCGTCGCGCTGCTGCATTCCTTCTGGTATGAGGAGGCGCAAGAGGAATTCGCGGACATCTCCCGCCACGATCCAGAGTGCGCAATGGCGTATTGGGGCGAGACCATGAGCTTGTGGCACCAGCTCTGGAATAAGCCGGATGCCACCACAATCAAGTCAGCCAATGAGTTACTTGCGAAAGCGGACAAAGCGAAACCCAGGACGGAGCGTGAACGCGACTACATCGCCGCAATCGCCACCTTCTATCGTGATTCCGGAAAACTCGACCACCACGCCCGCGCGACCGCCTATTCCCGGGCCATGGAAAACATATACCAGAAATACCCAGACGACCCGGAGGCAGCCGCGTTCTATGCGCTCTCGCTCTTGGCCTGCGAGCCGGACGGTGACACCACATTCGCAAATCGGAAGAAGGCGGCGGAGGCGCTCGAAAAATTATTTGCCATCGAACCTGACCATCCGGGCGTGGCGCATTACTTGATCCACAGCTACGACAAGCCGCAACTGGCGCAACTCGGCCTTCCGGCGGCCCGGCGCTACGCCAAGATCGCTCCCGCGGCTCCCCATGCCCTGCACATGCCTTCGCACATCTTTGCCCGCCTGGGCCTCTGGCGGGACGACATCGATTCGAACCTGGCCTCGATTGCCGCAACCCGCAAGAGCGCCGCCATGCACATGGGTGGCGAAGGCCACCAGTTCCACGCCATGGATTTTCTGGTATACGCGTATTTGCAGAGTGGTCGCGAGGCGGATGCGCTGCGCCTGATCGACGACGTCAGGGGTATGCCCGAAATGAAGGACATGTATGGCGCGGGCTTTGATCCGCGAACCCTCGCCCTGACGCTTTTCCCGGCCCGGTATGCCTTGGAACTGCATCACTGGTCCGAGGCAGCCTCTCTGACTCCGGTTAAGAATGCTTCGGAGGGCGACCCGGCGATAACCTACTCGGCGCGAGCTATTGGCGCCGCGCACATCGCCAATCTCAAGCAAGCGCACCAGGATGTCGATCAGATCAATAAGATCCACGGCAAGCTGCTGGCAGACAAGAAGAAATCCCCGGCTGATGCCGTCGAACAGGATCGGCAGATAGCGCTGGCTTGGATTGCACACGCCGAGGGTAAGGACAAGAAAGCGATCAAGACCTTGCGCGCGATGGCGGAGAAGGAAGAGGCTACCGGCGATCGGACTGACGAAGGCATCCCTATTCGCGAAATGCTCGCCGACCTGCTGCTCGAATCCAAACATGCTGAGCAAGCGCTGGCGGAATACGAAACCGATCTGAAATTCAATCCCAATCGCTTTAATGGCGTGTATGGAGCTGCGCGCGCCGCCGAGGCCGCCGGACAAAGCCAGAAAGCCTATGAATACTATGCCCAATTATTGCAGGTATGCGGGGGTTCCGCGTCTGAGCGGCCGGAACTGGCGAGAGCAAAGGAATTGATGGCGAAAAAGTAAAGGCTGGGTGGAGGCGGGGCCCCTCGACCCGTCCCACCGGTGTTGGAAACGGCAGTCCACACAAGTTTCGTGTTGGTCTCGGCACCGCCTAAGAACTTAACCGCCGACATCGCCGAGCAAGCAAAATTTCTGGGCGGCCTCGACGCCATCGGCGGTAATTTTAGCCACGCGCCAAATCGACCACCAACAATCTAAAATCAGCGATTGATCATTGCTTTTCCACTCTCTGCAGCCGGAACAGCAAGGTCCCCCATCCCAGCTTGGACTTCATCTGCACGGGAAGGCGCTCCCCATCGTCGGAGAACCATACCGCAATCTTAGTCTTGCCTTTCAACGGACCGGTGGTTGGTTCGGCAACCAGGCGCACCGCCTGATACCTACCGGCAGGCACCTTGATTCGTTCCCTGGCTTCGACCTTCGCGCTCACCTCAGTCGTCTTTCCGCCTTCGTTAACCGGGAAGATGTAGATCGCGCCCGATTGCAGCGGCTGCGAAGCCAGATAATAAAACCCGGTAATCATGTCGGTAACGCATTCTGGAATGTCATTTTCGATGTGCCTGGTTTGGTTATTTTTGAGATTTTTCTCATCCAGCAGGCTCTTGTGATTGGCGTAGTCGAACTGGACATGCGTGTCGCGCTTCCGCGACCCCTCTTCGGTATGCTTGGTCACCCGCTGCGAACAAAACGTCTTTGGATTGAAATACGCTTCCAACCGATCATGAATGCCGTAAAGTGCGTTGACCACACCCAGAGAGTCCACGTTGGCACTGACCTTCTGCTGCCGCCCGGCGGATTCCATCTTGACCCGCGCGATGCCGGCATTGAGAAAGTGCCATTCCACGGCGTAGACGTAAGTCTGCCCGTTGGGGAAACGGTGGTTAACGGGGGGCGCAAAGATTCGGGCCGCAGGTCCGATGGTCGCAATGGGCGGCTGATCGGGAGATTGCGCATCGCTCCCCCAAAATATCGATGAAACGCCACAGACTGCCGCCACGAGCGCAGCGAACCGCAGATTGGTTACCAATGTAGGCTGTTTAAGCAAAGCTTAGGCAAGTTCCTGGACCTTGCGGCACTTCTCCGTTGGATGCATCCCAGGGCTACCTTGACAACCAGCGCATTTTTGCGACGAGGGCTGCAATCATGAGCGCTGCCCCCAGAACCGCATTGTACTCGCGGTGCTTCCAATACAACTCCCGCGAAAACGTGCCGCACGCCTTACCAAAGGCAGTGAACCGAGGCAGGAGGCGCGGCACGTGGCGACAATATTCCTCAAATCCCGGGAATTGCTGCCGAAGAAAGCTCTCCTCGGAGCGGATCACGGGAAGATACACTGCCTGAAAGATCGCGGCCATAGCAATCACGATCACCCAACTGCGCGCGGCCACGGCAAAGCCAGCCGCCAACACCAGTGAACCCAGATAGAGTGGATTCCGCACATAGGCGTAAGGCCCGCTCATCGTGAGCTGCTGGTTTTTCGTTACATGGCCGGAAGCGATTCCTCTGAGCATGAGCCCCACCAGAGCAACGCATCCTCCGGCGATAATCGATCCGGGCGTCGGTTGTGCCAGCCAGAAGTACAGCACCGCTAACCCGAATCCCAAGGGAACGCGGACGCGGCGCGCGATTTGAGACCAGCTAGCCACGGGAAACCTTTAGCAGCTTAAGCGCGGCCTGGATGACATCCTCCGGGGTGATTTCCAGCATCGCCTCGTCCGCTTCTTTACGACGGACGTGCGTAATAGGACTCAAAGGATTGCGCAACACGATGCTGCGTGTCCCAAAAGGTCCGTTGCGCGCAGGATTGGTGGGGCCAAAAATCCCAACCACAGGGATCCGAAGCGCGGCCCCCAAATGCAGGGGGCCGGTGTCCCCGCCAATCACCAGCCGGGCACGCCGCGTGAGCACAATCAATTCGCTTAAGGAACCGGAGCTGGCCACCGCTGCACCGCCGCTCGCGGCCTCGGCGGCGCGGGCCAGATCTTCCTCTCCCGGCCCAAAATTGATCAACGACTTCAGTCCCGCCCCTTCGGACAGACGCTTCGCCACTTGACCATACCGTTCTGCCGGCCACTGCTTCGCGCCCCAACCCGCGCCCGGATTCAAAATCAGGTAGTCTGCGCCCCCCAAAGCTTGCAGCGCTCTTTGACAGTTGTATTGGACAAGTTCGTCCTGCGGAAACGCCACAGGCGGCAACGAAAGGGCCCGCCATGCTACGGCGGACGCCAGCGAAAGGTTCTGCTCAATGACGTGAGTGCCCCGGGCCTGCACCTGGCGAGTGTAGAAGAGGCTCGCTAGGTTCTCCCGTGGCTCAGCAAAGCCAAATATCGTTGGCGCTCCCGACCAGCTCGCCAGCAGAGCGGAACGAATCGCGCCCTGAAAATCGACGGCAACCTCATAATTCTCAGCTTGCAGATCGCCGAAGCTCGTCCTGATCTGCTCCCAGGTGCGAGCCGAGAGCAGAGACCGTCGCCATCCGCGCAGGTTGAAGGTGTGGACGCGGTCAGCCAACGGCCTGCGCGGCGAACGTGCTCCACCGGGTCGAGCGGATCGCGTACACAGCAACTCCGCCCAGCGCTCCTCGATGGCCCAGCCTATCATCGTCTCGGGAAAAGCCTCTCGTAGGGCAGCGACGGCGGGCAGAGTGTGGATTACATCCCCCATGGCGCTCAACCGCACCACCAGCAGGCGCCTGATGCGGCTTGCCGACGTCGACCCTGTTTGTCCCTCCATCGTCAAGACCGCCGCGGGCTGAGGCGAGAACGGATGATATCGCTGGTGGAGTGATCTTTGGGGTCGCCAACAATCGCCACCCGGCCTCCGTACTCCCGAACCACATCTCCTTCAGGAACGCTGTCCGCCGTGTAATCCGTGCCTTTTGCATGAATGTCCGGACGAATTTCCCTGATCAGCGCCCCCACATCTGGTTCGGGAAAGATCACTACAAGATCCACGTCGGCAAGCGCAGCCACAATTTCCGCACGCTCCTCAGCGGGCATGAGAGGACGGCCTTCCCCTTTCAGCGCCCACACCGATTCGTCAGAATTGATGGCCACCACCAGTCGTCCGCCGAGTTCCTTGGCAGCGTGCAAATAGCGCACATGTCCGACATGCAACAGGTCAAAAGCTCCATTCCCCAACACAATACGCTCACCTGCGCGGCGCCACTCGCTCACCCGCTGGCGCAGTTCTTCGCGGCTCACGATCTTGGGACTCGCAGGCGTTTTCAATGGGATCTGGTCGCCGGGGGAGAGGTTTCGATCGCGTGTAAGAGTTCTTGCTGTGAGACCGTCGCGGTTCCACGCTTCATCACCACGATCCCTCCCGCGTAGTTAGCGAGATGGGCGGCCTCTTCCGTGCTGGCACCGGCCGCCAGTGCGGCGGTGAAGGTTGCAATCACGGTATCGCCCGCTCCGGTCACATCCGCGACCTCGTCGGAGCCATAAATCGGTATATCGAGCGGCTTGTGCCGCCTGTTGAAGGCCACCATGCCATCCCGCCCGCGGGTTATGACGAGCGACTCGAGCCCCATGCGTCCGATGATCTGCTCTCCCGCTGAGATCAGCCGGGACCAGTCCTGCCCGATTTTGATGCCCATCGCTTCCTCGACCTCCGGCTCGTTGGGCGTTGCCGCGGTCACGCCTGAATATTCCAACATGCGATACCGAGAATCGAGTGTGACCGGCAGCCGATCCAGCCCGCCCTTCGCCCGGATCGCGCTCAGGATCTGCGGACTCGCGGCGCCATAGCCGTAATCGGAAATCAGCAATCCATCGGAAGCCCGCGCGTACCTGCGGGCGGCCAGAACCAGCTCGCGTTTCAGATGCTGGCTGGGTTCCGCCGAGGGTTCGCGATCGAGCCGCACCACCTGTTGCCGCGACGAATGCGTCATCCCGGCCAGAATTCTGGTCTTGGTAACGGTGGTGTAACCCTTCTCCTTCAATACGCCCGTGATCGGAATGTGCTTATGGCGAAACGCCTTGATGAGCAGCTTGCCGGGTTCATCATCGCCCACCACGCCGACCGGCAGAACGTTCACCCCGAGATCAGCCAGATTGTAGACAGCATTCGCTCCGCCGCCGGGCGCCAACCTGCGTTCCCGGTGCTTGAGAATTAGGACCGGCGCTTCCCGCGACACGCGTGAGATCTCGCCAAACAGGAATTCATCGGCCACCAGGTCACCCACCACTATGACCGTGAGCTTGGGAAACGATTCTACGACGTCTTTGAGCCGATCGCTTTGCTTGTGGTGCTGTTTCATGCTGAAGGGCAATTTTCTCATGCCGCGCGCCTGCGTTCCTCAACCAGCCGCAGCATGGTATCCACGGCATTAGTGGCGTCGAGCAGTTCCATTTTCACGGGAATGACCGCGAGGGGCTCGAGGGTCGAAAGATAGCCGCCCAGATTGATCGCGTCTTTTTCTGTGGTGACAAACCCTTGCGCTTCGCTTTCCGCCTTCACCCGCAACAGCTCGCGGATATCTTTTTCCGTGTAGACATGATGATCGCGATAAACGGCCTCGGCGGCGGGTTCGACACCCGCCGTACGCAGCTGCAGCAGAAAACTCCGAGGGCGGGCAATTCCGCAGAACGCTACCGGGCGAGCAGGTACATGTTTGGCAACAATGCCGCGCCGAACTCGCCACACCAGCTTGCCGGCCACAGGAAACACCTGCGGCGATGCGCCGCTGCTCAGAACCACGGCATCTGCCCGGCGCAGGGAAGTCACCGGCTCGCGCAGGCGGCCCGCCGGCAAAAGACGATCGCGAGCATCGTCCGGCGTGACCAGCACGATATCGAAGTCGCGGGCCAGGGCGCGATGCTGGAACCCGTCATCGAGAATGTGAAACTGTGGACCAAACTTCTTCTCCGCAAACACTCCGGCTTCGTACCGGTCTTCACCGAGAACAACCGGCAACCCCAGACGGCGTGCGATCAGCAAAGGCTCGTCTCCAAAATCGCGGCTTGAACCACTCGCCTCCACTAGGAGGACCCCTCGAGTCTCGCGGCCGTAGCCGCGGGACAGCACGTCAAACTTCACCCCCCGCGTCTTCAGCAGCTCCCCAAGTAGCAGGACAAAGGGCGTCTTCCCGGAACCGCCCACCGACAGGTTTCCTACGCTGATGGTCGGTCCTTGCAGCCGCCGCTGCGGCAACCTGCCGCGATCGTAGAGCGCGTTGCGTAGGTGCACCCCGGCTGCAAAAATCGAGGCGAGTGGGTTCATGGTTTTGACGAATTAATCGCCACCGTTTCGTCGGATAGGAGCAGCGCTTCCAGGGCTCTCAGTGTGCGCTCGGTGCTCCCCGTCTGGCGGCGGGCCGTGGCTTGCGCCCGCCGACCAAGGGCTGTCCGTTCCGCCTCATTCGAAAGCAGGTCAACGAAACACAAAGGAAGCTCCGCCGGCCCGACCACCCGAATCGCATCCGCGGCGCGGAACAGGTCCACCATGTCGCGAAAGTTCCCGTAGTGGGGGCCAACCACCACGGCCACCCCATACTGCGCGGGCTCGAGAATGTTGTGGCCGCCGTGCTCCACCAGACTTCCGCCCACGAAGGCAAGATGCGCCAGAAGGTAAATAGCGGCCAGTTCCCCGATCGTGTCCAGCAACAAAACACTGCCGCCCAGGTCTTCGCCGCTCCACAGCGTGCGCCGCCAAAAAGGAATATTCAAGGCCGCCAGCAGCTCGGCAACTGGCTCGAATCGTTCCGGGTGCCGGGGCGCGAGAATCATTACGGCCTTAGGATGGCTGCCGCGCACGATCTCGAAAGCGCGCAGCAGCAGCGGTTCCTCTCCTTCCATCGTGCTTCCGGCTACGATGACGGGACCAGCGCTGGTGCGTTCGAACGCTGCCCGCAAGCTGGCCGCAATCGCGGGCAGACTGGGAGCCGCGACGTCGAATTTCAAGTTCCCGCTGACTTGCACTCGCTCCGTCGGGGCTCCCATCTCCACTAGCCGCCTGCGGTCCGTGTCCGTCTGCGCAAGGAAAAGATCAATTTGCGTCAGCACTTCGGTCAACAAGAATCGGAACCGGCAGTATCCCGAGAACGAGCGATCGGAAATGCGCGCATTAACCACTGCCAGCTTGGCGCCACTTCGTTTGGCCAGCCGAAAGAAATTGGGCCACAATTCCGTTTCCGCAACCACGACCAGCCGCGGCCGAACCTTCTCGAGATAAGGCGCAATGGCGAGGGCGAGATCCAGCGGGAAATAAAATACGTTGCCCTCCCCGAAGCGTTCGCGAGCGAGCTTCTGACCCGTATCGGTCGTAGTTGAAACCACCACATGATATCGCGGCAATCGTGCCCCCATTTCCGTGATCAGCCGGCTGACCGCCAGCACCTCGCCAACCGACACCGCATGGACCCAGATGATCGCCGCTTCTGGAATCCTCAGGCGTTGCGGAACTTTCCCCAGGCGCTCCGCCAGACCCGAACGGTATTTTCCATGGCGGAGCATGTGCAGCAGCCAATACGGCAAGGTCACCAGGAGCCCGAGTGCCAGCAGCGCACTATAAAGCCAGTACATGGGAAGGGACATTCTAACCGTCGCGTCCCGCCGAGGCACCAAGGGCGCGCCGCTTTGCATCCTATAATGAAGCTATGCAAGATCATGCTCACCGAAGGGCCGTCAGCCACCGCCTCGCGATCATTGCCTGCGCCCTCACGCCTGCGGTCCTTGGTTTTGCCGCCAAAGAGTTTGTAAGACCGGCCGCCAAGTCGGCCGTCAGCTATCCTGCGCACGATCAACATAAGGACGAGGCCGTGACCGTAGCGGTCGATCCCTACGACATGCCCGACAAGGCCCAAATTTTTACCATCAACTACCGCCAGGAAGGCCTGCTTCCGATATTGGTTATCGTCACCAACGATTCGGAGCAGCCCATTTCCCTCTCCGGCATGAAAGCTCAGCTCGTCACGGTGGATCGGGCCAAAATCTCGCCTGCCGATAGCGATGACATATATCGCCGGCTCTCCCATCCGTCGCGCGCCGACGTCCCTTCATCGCCACTGCCTTTTCCCCGTAAGAAAATTAAAGGGGCGGTGAGTCCAAAAGCGCTCGATGAGATCCAGAACGCCGGGTTCAACGCCAAGGCGGTTGAGCCACACTCAACCCAGTCAGGATTTCTCTTCTTCGATGTTGCCGGGATGTCCACACCGCTGGCCGGAGCGCACTTCTACTTGACTGGCGTGCGCAACGACAAAGGCGACGAACTCATGTATTTTGAGATTCCCATGGAGAAGTACCTGAGCGCCCCGCCGACCAGGTCGAATTAGGCCTATTCATCCACACCCAGAGGTCTGTCATTCCGAGCCGTCCGCGGCCGCGGGCGAGAGCCTGCCCCGAGCGCACTCGAGGGGACGCAGCTCGGGATTACAAACCCCAGCTTTAGCGGTTGCCGTTCCGACCCAAACGATATAATCACCACTGATGGTCACCTCGCCGGACACTTCTGTTGCTGCTCGCGCCAGGTACGAGCCCGTAATCGGCCTGGAAGTCCACGTCCAGCTTCTGACCGTCACGAAGATTTTTTGCTCCTGCTCAACCCGCTTCGGCGAGCCGCCCAATACGAACGTTTGCCCTGTTTGCCTGGGTATGCCGGGCGCACTCCCGGTGCTGAACCGCAAGTCGGTTGAGTTCGCGGTGTTGGCCGCGATGGCGCTGAACTGCCGGGTGAACGAGACCTCAATCTTTGCCCGCAAGAACTACTTCTATCCCGACCTGCCCAAGGGCTACCAGATTTCCCAGTACGACAAGCCGTTGGCCGAATTCGGCTTCATCGAGATCAAAACCAACGGCGGGGGGTCCAAGAAGATCGGTATCACGCGCCTCCACCTCGAAGAGGACGCGGGCAAGAGCCTGCACGAAGGATTTCCGGATGCCGCCGAGAAAACCGCAATCGACTTGAACCGCAGCGGCGTGCCCCTGATTGAGATTGTCAGTGAGCCCGATATTTCGTCGCCCGATGAAGCCTACGACTATCTCACTCGCCTGAAGGAAATCATCCTCTACACCGGTGTGAGCGACTGCAATATGGAAGAAGGTTCGCTGCGCTGCGATGCCAACGTGAGCGTTCGTCCCCGCGGACAAAAGCAGTTCGGGACAAAAACCGAAGTCAAGAACGTGAATTCCTTCCGCTTCATCCGCCAGGCGCTGGAGTACGAGATTGAGCGCCAGATCGACGTGCTTGAAGCGGGCGGAATGATCTCCCAGGAAACTCGCCTCTACAACGCCAACCAAGGCAAGACCTACGCCATGCGCTCGAAAGAGCAGGCGCACGACTACCGCTACTTCCCGGAGCCCGACCTTTTGCCCCTCGTCGTGGACGAGAAGTGGAAGGCGCAGATCGCCGAGCGTCTTCCCGAGCTTCCGGAGGCGCGGCGAGCCCGCATGGTTCGGGAGTACGGCATCACGGAATACGATGCCGGTGTGCTCACCGCCACTAAGAACCTGGCCGATCAGTTTGAAGAAGCTGCCGCCGCAGCCAAGAATCCCAAGCGTGTTGCCAACCTCGTCCAGAGTGAACTCCTGGGACGCCTCAAAGCCAAAGGCCTGGAAATTGAGCAGTCGCCAATCTCCATGAAAGGGGTGGCCCTCTCGGCCGACCTGGTGGAGTCCGGCGCAATCTCGGGCAAGATCCTCAAGGATCTATATGACCTTTGTTTCGAGCGGAACCAGGACTTCCCGGCGGTCTACGGGAAAGAGAAACCTCAGCAGATTACCGATTCCTCTGCTATTGAGAAGATGATAGACGAGGTGATCGCGATCAACCCTAGGCAGGTCGAGCAGTACCGAGCGGGCAAGAAGACGGTCATGGGTTTCTTCGTCGGCCAGATCATGAAAGCCACCAATGGCCAGGCTAACCCAAAGCTAGTCAATGACCTGCTCTCTAAGAAGCTGGAATAGAAACCATTGGTGGTGGGGCGGCGCGGGGTCTCGGACCCCCCCCGGCCGTGCGGGCCACTCCAACCGGCTCCCCTGATCGAGCAACGCGGTCGGGTCTCGGGCATAGACCGGGCTGTGCTCAGCCCTCTTGATGCATGTGAACGTGGTAGAGGTCAACGCAAAACATCCCCTCCCCTCCCCGCTCCGGCCGCGCAGCGGCGCCCCCTCAGCCCGGTAAGGCGGGAAAAACTGCACTAAGTCCCGCCAGGGACGACACAGACGGGCTGCCCCGAACCACAAACCGAACGCTCCAGACGTTCACCTCCTTTCGTCATATACACCCCCGCCCCGAATGCTCAGATACTGGTGCGGAGCGCATGCACACCTGGGGCACGTCCGAGAACCGTGAGAGGATAACGCTTAGCCGCGCGATCAGCATTGCGACCCTCGTGATCTCCGTTTTCGCTCTTATCCTTGCCCTTAAGAAACCCAATCCGGTAGCGCCACCCCAGGCTCCCGCCGCCATAGCTGCTAATGCACAATCCTTTCAGGCGAAAGTAGACCAATTGCAGCAGGCGCAAGCTCAGGGACAAACCGGATCAGAGGTGCATCTGACCGCCAACGAGATTGGAGCTGCCATTGCCCAAGCGGCCGGTGCCGTACCCGCACCTTCGACGCCGGCTGCCGCTCCCAATTCCGGCAATTCTCCCAACCCGGCCGCCAAGGTCGGCCCGGGATCGCTAGATCCGGCCAGCCTGCAGGAGCCGATCATCAGTTTTGAGGGTAACATCGTGCGCGGGCAGTTCGTGAGCGAAGTCGGCGGCAAGAAGGTTTACATTACCGTGGGTGGTCACCTCGGCTCCAAAGATGGATACGCCACCTTCGACCCTACCGAGTTCAAGGTGGGCGATCTGAATGTCCCCGTCTCACTAGTCAACAGCGCACTGCAGAAGAAAATGATGGAGCAGCGCGATCGTCTGAAGCTGCCCGACTTCGTCAACGACGTGCGCGTCGAGAACGGCGAACTGGTCATCAAGCAAAAATAGAGATTCCCTGGCATGCTTCTGTCGTGACAGGGCTGTACGGTCGCCGCTGTCTTGATGTCTGCGCTGGATTGTGCTGAATCATGGCTAACACGCGCGGACAGAGGTCCGCACCGGACACAGCGGTCACCCACGGCTTCACCCTAGCCATCTATCCTTCACCCTAAGCCTAAGCCATCTATCCTTCACCCTAACTAAGCCATCTGTCTATGTCCCACGATAGCGGCTACCTAGATGAACAACTCCGGGGTCGTTGACCCAGGCTTCCGAATCCGGTGGGAATATTAGGACAATCGTGCCCTACGGGAGCGGACAGGCAGGGGCGTTCACCCGTTCCCACGTCACCACTGCCAGCAGGTACATGTACTAATGGCCACTGTCCGGAAGGGCACCTCTTGGTCGCGAGTGCTCTGCTACGTTGACACGGAGTCCATTTGAGGAGGAGAATAGGCTTCCCAAAAAATAAGTGTCTCTGGCCGAGAGCCACGACCCGTCAACATCCCTCGTTCTTAGGTATGAGCACCGTGCCAGGTTAGAGAACAAGCACGGCGGCCTGTGTGCGCAATGTTCTGTTTCTGATTGCGCTAACTACCCAAAGGAGAATCCTAGATGTTACTGCGCAAAGCACGTGTCACTAACTTCAAGATTGTCGAAGACTCGAACGAGTTCATGCTTGACCGGGTTACCTGTCTGATTGGCAAAAATGAGTCGGGAAAAACTGCGATTCTGGACGCGCTCCATCGTCTAAACCCTTACGACGCCGAATTGTCGGAATACGACAAAATTGAAGAATATCCCCGGCGCTACTTGTTGGAATATGATGAGCGCCACCGCGGCCGCGAAGCGTGTGTTGTTACGACGAGCTGGGAACTCGACGACGCGGACGTAAACGCAATTGAGAAGGCTTTAGGCCCTCGCACCGTTACTTCGCGCGAAGTCGACGTGTACAAGCGCTACCATGACAAGGGAACTATCTGGGTTATCTCCATCGATGAAACCAGGGTCATCGACCATCTCGTTGATGCGGCCGGCCTCGATCCAGAAGAAACGGCACGGGCGCGCAGGTATCGTACGGTTGCCGAACTCAAGAGGTATCTGCAAACGAAATTTGCCGCCGGTTCAACTTCGGAACGGGAAAACCTAGTTCTCGACAGAATTCACGGTCTTCGCGACCAAGACCCGCGAAAGACGGCTGTGGCCGCCCTCAGGCTGCCCACGTTTCTCTACTTCAGTGACTATGATCTGATGAGCGGGACGGTTGCACTTGAGGATCTGCTACAGCGTAAGGGCAACAACTCAGGCCATCTCTCGCCGAGCGAAACCGTATTTCTTGCTTTCCTGAACTTCGTGGGTATCAGCCTGGAAGAGATTAGTTCCATCGAGAAGTTTGAGCCTCTTAAGGCCCGGCTGGAGGCCGCCTCCAACAAAATTACTCGCGAGATGTTCGAGTATTGGTCGCAGAACCGTAGTCTTCGCGTGCTTTTCAGTTTGGATGCGGCGCAGCCCGGAGATCCGCCTCCGTTCAACCAGGGCCGAATCCTTCATACTCGGATTTACAATCCGCTGCATGAGGTTTCCGTGAAATTCGACGACCGGAGCCGCGGTTTCGTCTGGTTTTTCTCCTTTCTGGTGCTTTTTTCGCAGGTGAGAAAGAGCTGCGGCAAGAATGTCATCATCCTTTTGGATGAGCCGGGCCTCAGTTTGCACGCTAAGGCACAGGCGGACTTGCTCCGATACATCGATGAGAGGCTGAAGAAAGACTATCAAGTCATATACACCACGCACTCTCCGTTCATGGTTGACTCGAACCATCTGGCGGGTGTGCTCACCGTGGAAGATGTGGTCGTTGAGGAGGGCAACGGTCGGGTGCAGCCCGTGGGCTCAAAAGTCACCGATTTTGTGTGTACGACCGATCGCGATACGATCTTTCCCCTGCAGGGCGCTCTCGGTTACGAGATCAGTAAGAGACTCGCTGTGGCCGAATATAGTCTGATAGTCGAGTCGCCTTCCGATTTGCTGTATCTGACCGGGTTTTCTGAGGCCTTGAAGCATAGAGGCCGGACTCACCTGAGCCCGCAATGGACGGTCTGCCCGGTTGGGGGTGTGGATAACGTCGCCGCATTCGTTAGCCTCTTCGGCAATAAGAACCTTCGAGTCGCGGTGTTGGTCGACTACAGCTTGGGAGAAGAGAAGAAGGGCCCGACGGCGGTGGGAAGACTCAAGCTATTGCTCGATGGTCACGTCCTGACCTTACCTCTCTACGTCAATAAGCCCGAGGCTGATATGGAAGATGTAATCGGCTGGCGAAACTATCTTACCTTGGTGAACAAGGCATACGGTTTAGTGGGCTCATCGGAATTGAAAGACGACGAGCAGGCCGAAGCACGCGTGGCCAAGGTCGTGGAGGACAAATTTCGTGCCATGCCCTCCTTCGGCGTGGGATTTAGCCGTTACACAGCGTCCGAGTACTTTATTAAGCACCGGGATGCTGTTTTCAACGCCCTCCCGGACGTGCCTCCGGCCTTGGACAGATTCGAATCCATCTTTAAAGATCTCAATAATATGTTGGCGGGGTGTGTTTCGGAATCAATGGCCGGATCAACCGGCCGCAGCGTCGCTTAACAGCGGCTGGCCGAGACTGGATCGACTTGACCGAAACTTCGGCGGGTCGCCCAGCTTTCGTTCCTTGCAAGCTGGGGATACAAGATTTCGAGCTCAATTTTCCACAAAGACGCGGGCCTTCTTCCTTATACCGCGTTGTTGCCGCAGGGCACGTGCTGTATCGCCCAGGGGAATCGGTTCAGATGGCTTGGCGAAGTCCCATAAGGGCCTCTGGCCGCGGGCATAAAGCGGGACTGAGGTTTCCAGCAGGCTCTGTTCCGCAGCCATCGGCCGTTGCGCCGCGTGTTGCGGGTGGCTGGGCATCTGAAGAACCTGGGGCTCGTTGCTCAAGGCGCCGTAGCCGGTCGTCGACTGTCCAAACGCCGCTCCGGCACAAAAAAGGCAGAACAGGAATAGTGTGGTCTTCATGGCGCTGATCCACTGTGGCGAGGGGCACGCCCGTTGCCAAAATCCGGGGCCCTAAAGCCTTGGCTTATGAAGGAGCAAAGGGCGGAATGAGTAATTGTTTGCACAAAAGTGGCGGAGCAGGGGGCAGGAGCCGAGCTTGGTTCGGCCGGACAGGCGGGGGCGCCGGCTCCTCCGTGAGCCTACTGGCGGCTCGCAGTGAACGCTTTCCGGTGAAAGGGTGTTGTTGGCATGGCACCTTTGAAAATTGGCCATGCCGTTAACGATTCCGGCATCGTTGATGCCGTTCACGTTGCTCTCATTCAAATAGGAACTAGCAGCCTTTACTGACCTTGTAGCTCCATTCTTGTAAACGATAGCGTTCCCGCTGACCATGGTCCCAAACTTGTTAATGTCGGTCGGGAGAGCGCTGTTGGGCAGGGTTTTATAAGTGCCATTCTGCAGAATGAAACCGTCAGGTGGGCTTTCGAAGTCTCCCACTACATAGGTGCCGACGACCAGGCCCGTGCTAATTGATGGCGGAGGGCATGATCGCTGCCGCGCCAGGAAAACTTGATCGACGCAGACTTGCCATTCTTGTACTTAAAAGCTGGCGGAAAGTCGCTGTAGGAATTTGCGTAATATTGCGTAAATATAGTCCACGATAGCGTTCCACTTGTTGATGCCGCTCAGGACGGGGTGGCAGCGTGGTGTTAGTTGTGCTCGCGTGGTTCCGACCACCGTATTCGATTGGTTGATCCCGGTCGCGTCGAAGGAAGCCTTGGAGGGTGCTGGCGGAACAAAGGCTTTCAGTCGCTACCCTGGAGGCGGCATCTCGTGGTTCGCGGTTCCCAAAGCCAGCAACTACGGTCCTGAGTAAGAGAAACGCCAGCGGCGTCTCGGTTGGATTTTATCAGTATCCTGCGGCGACTACTGCCAAGCCTCAATTGGGCTTGATGCTCACTCCATCCGGATACGCCAAATTGAACTTGACGTGCACGAAGCCTGGCTCTGGGCCTTCGAACAGGGCGTGAGGAGCAGCAGCGACGCCGCCGCCAAACTAGTAAATACTCGCATCGTGGGCAATGAGAACCTCTTCCCATCAAGAATGCCGTGCGCCGGAGATGCCACCGAGTGGGGAGTCGCTGCCTGACCCCGCGCCGGATTTGGCCTCGGGGCAGTGGCGAATCCTTAAGGAGCGGACTTGCCGGAAGTAATTGAAAATCAAAGGACGAACGCGGCCCTCCTCTGCTAAAACTGTAGCAGGAAACAACCGAGGGGTGCCCACCTCTCTCGCCCATTGAGTTTTTTGGTATCCACAGCATTTTTCCCGCTCCCCGATTCCCTTATTCAGCAGACAGGTCGAGTGGAACGGACGACCCGAGAAGGAGCATGGGCATGAACCTCTTTGCGACGAACGGAGCGATGGATTCTTCAAACGAGATGGGTGAAGCGCGGAGGCGACCGCTGCTGGAAATCCTGAGTCCGACAGCGGACAACCTGAAGTGGCAAAAAGGTCTCTGCCGGGTCCAACTGTTCCTCGGGCTGGCCTTGACTGTGTTCATCGCCGGAATCGTAGTTCCGAGCCTGGTCCGGTCGAGTGCGGCCAGCAGAGCGGTTTTGGCCGCCGGTTCCCTCCATGCGATCAAAATCGGGGGAATGACGTTCCTGTTCACCTATAGGAACCTTGTGGCCGCGGTCCTGGGCGTAGTGATCGGCGGGACGGCGGCATTGGTTATCGAAGTCGAGCGGGCAAGATTTTGGCTTCGATATGTCTATGACGCTTCGCAGGTTTGCCTGCAAGATTGGGGGGGTGGGGTCACCGGTGCGAGGAGCGCTTCCACCCACATCAGAACAAGGATGAGCCGTCAGGCTGTTCCTGTAGTCCACGACATTCGCCTCGCCACCGTCCGCGAAACAGAGGCCGATCGGTGGATTGCGTGAGTTTGCGGGAGCCCTGGTATACGCTTGGGCAGCGGTCAAGTGGGCAAGGGAGGATGGCTTCCGCAAGTGAACCCGACCGAGATTATTCCTTCGCCGTGGGCAGCTCCAAAGAACCAACCCGAAGCTACTGTCGTCAGCTCGGATGAGCCGTCAGAGTTCATCAAAGTCAATCGCGAACAACTCACATAGCGAAGTTGCATGAACGGGCAAGACCTCAGATTGGAGATCGGAGGAAGGTCCTGCCCGTTCTGGGGGAGGGCCACTGCGTCGATTCATTGGGATCGGAACCCAGGCCGGTTCAGTCGGACTTCTTTGGAGCGCGAGAGAGGAGCGGAGGTTCGGCTGAGCGGCTAGAATATTACTCCTTTGTCACGAATGATGTCAAGGGAAAGTTTTTTTGGGGGGGGGTGCACGTCAGAGGAATGGTGTGAGGCTGTAGTTGCCTCTTTTCCATCTTTTCCTACGGCATTATATGCCGTAGGATAGATCCATGAAGATCAATCCTGAGGTACCTTCCTCCGTACGTGAGCTGGCCGCAGGTTTGTCGCAACCTAAACCGATGCGCCGGGGGTCGGTCTCCGAGCGCATCATGAAATGCGGTAAAGCAAGCTGCCCTTGCCAACAGGATCCGAAGGCGCGTCATGGCCCTTATTACAGCTTGACCCGGCCCAAGGCGGGCAAGACCCAGTCCCGGTATCTAAGTCCGGAACAAGCCAAGCTGGCGCGGGAACAAATTGAGCAAGGGCATAAGTTTCAGGAGCAGGTGGAACGGTATCGGGAAGCCTGTGAACGATGGGCGGATGCCCAACTGGAAAGTTCCCCGGCCGCCTCCTCGGAGGCCGCCGAAAAAGGGGGCTCCAAAGCCACCTCCAAAACGAAATCGTCCAGGAGATCGAAAACCTCTTAGGACGCCAGTCGATCGCCGAATTGGATTTGGAAGCGGTAGAGATGGCGGCACGGCGCCAGGCTTTGCGCTTGGCCGCGCATGCGCTGGAACAACGGCTGAACACCGACACCAGCGATCCTGTGGGACCGGAACTGCCCTGCCCCTGCGGCGGATCGGCCAAGTACCATGGCCGCCACGCCAAGACCTTCGAGAGCGTACTCGGGCCCCTGCACCTGCAGCGGGCCTACTATCACTGTGAGCAATGCGAGAGCGGATTCTGTCCGCGGGACCGGGCCCTAGCTAGGGCTGGAATCGTTTTCGCTAACGCCCGGAGTTCTGCGCATGACCGCCAGCGCAGCCGCCCTGGTGAGCTTCCAAGAGAGCAGCGGGCTGTTGCAGGAGTTGGCGGGAGTGGAAGTAAGCGTCAAGCAGGTGGAACGAGCCGCAGAAGCGCTGGGAGCCGAGATCGCCGTCGATGAACAGCAACCAGTGGAAAAGACAGGCGAAGTGGCTCCCGCCACCCCCACCCTGTACTTGGGCATGGATGGCACGGGGGTGCCGATGCGCGCTCAAGAAGTCCAGGATCGCGCGGGCAAGCAAGCAGACGGCTCGGCTAAAACCCGCGAAGCCAAGCTGGTCACCATCTGGACGGCAGAAGCGCGCGATGCGGAAGGCAAAGCGGTACGCGATGCAGGATCGATCACCTATTCGGCCGCGATTGAAAGTGCAGCCATGCTGGACACCAGCCCCGACCTGTCGGACTTCGCGGCGCGCGTACAGCGCGAGGCCAACCGCCGCGGTTTCCCCGCAGCTCAGCGTCAGGCGGTATTGGGCGATGGATCAGCCTGGATCTGGAACACGGCGAGCGAATTATTTCCCCAAGCCACGCAGATTCTGGACCGTTTTCATGCCAAAGAACACCTCAGCCAGGTCGGGAAAGTCATTTATGGGGACAGCTCAGAAGGCAAGATATGGATTCAGGCACGCTATGATGAGCTCGATGCGGGTCGCTTGAAATCCCTGGTCGAAGCGCTGCATGGCCACGCCGGCCGATACAAAGAGGCGCGAGAATGCATTCACTACATCGGGAACAATCGACACCGTATGCGATATCCGAAGTTTCACCAACAAGGCTGCTGCACCTCGACTGGCGTGGTGGAGGCAGGCTGTAAAGTGGTGGTCGGCACCCGGCTCAAGCGGGCGGGCATGCATTGGACGGTAAAGGGCGCAAACGCCATCATCGCCCTGCGCTGCAGCAAGCTCAGCGGGCGCTTCGAGGATTTCTGGGAACGCCGCTCAGATCAAATGAAGCGGGCCGCATGACTTCATCGCCCAAATTTGGCGTGCGCCCTTTTGGGGGAAAATTTTCGAGTGCCGTATGCTCGATTCTCGACTCAATATCAATAACAAGAATGCGGGCTGACGTGGGGCTGACAATCCCTCGTTTTACTCGCGAGATTGGCTGGTCGCCGCTTCCGTCTGTTTTCACTGGATGTTGGCATCTACGGCTAGGGCTACGCCTTGCGCATCCGTGGTGAGAGATACGTTTGACCGGCAGATTCAGCAACGCCCCGCAGCCGAGAATCTGATACGTCGCCACGTAGCCTTGGGGCGTTGCGCCATAAACGTGAATAGGCTGTTGGCCACGGCTGAGTCGACCGATCTCGACCGATCGAAAGGCGGTTAAAAACGGCCGGTCCAAGATGAGCTTGGCTGTCGGTATGTGACGGATATTCCAACAATAAGTCGTCGTACTGGCATCGTCGTCATCATCGGCACGCGGTTGATAGACGCCCCGCCGATACCGGTTCACCCCGAGCGAGGCTTGATACTCCAGTAATGGGCGGCTTGAGAACAAACCGGTCCCCCAAGGGAGTCCGTGCTATGGGAGGTCTTTGAAACTTGGCTGCTTGCAGTTCATTGAGGGGTAACGCGGGAATCTGGGCCCCGGGATCGGCCATGGCAGGCGCGGTCCAGGGCGTGCATCCCAGGGCTCGGTCGACGAACACGTCGAGGAGCCGGTTATCACTGGGTTTCCTCTGGCCACCGAGGTTGCTAGTTGCGTCCGGTTGGCGGCGCTATTTTGGGCGACTTGTCCATTGCTCGTGAACAAGTAAATCGGGGTGACGTTGTCGCTCTGATCCTGCTCGACATGAGCGAAGCTTCGTACACTGGGACAGACGCGGCGGTCTCTCGGTGAAATGCCCAGTAGTGGCACAACCAGCTTACCGTCTTCGTTCTGCTCCTCGGCCGCGTGAAACAAAGTCACCGCATTACAGTAGGCAAACTGCCTCAAGCATTGCCGGGCAGTGGTTCTCACGTAAATCGTCGCCGTAACCTGCCAGCGAGAGATTCCGGGCGTTGAATCCAAACCACAGAGCAACTATGCGACGTGCTGGCAGCTTCGGTACGACAGGCGCCACGGCGGGCGCTGGGCCCCGGTCGATGACCAATGGGCCATAGATCGAAATCTGGCCTGTATCTTTATCGATGATAGCGGCCTGAACAAAAGCTGACTGATTCTTGCCGGCTTCATGATATGGACCGTTGGCGGGATTGGTGGCCAACAGTTGATACGGGGTGGCGAGCCCACTGGCGGTCAGCGGATTATGCGGCACGATGAGAGCGCAGTCTTGGTTAACCTCTGCTTGCGCGAAAGCAACCGGGGCGCCATTACTGCAAGCACGAGCCCGAGCCACAGGACTGGCACGAAGCGAAGCAGGTAGGGTTGAGCGTTGCCACGTCGAATCTGCGAGTAAACCGCATGGAAGAACTCCTTACCGGCATGACTCAAATCGCAGACGAAATAGCGGGTGCTCCCGGTCACGTCGTCGTTGCTGACGTACGCTGGCACGGCAAAATAGTAGCCTCGAAAAGTGAAGATTCAAGCATGACGAAAGTCCGGCCACGGTCCCAACGAGAGGCCAGGCGCCGGCAGCTGGGTTGCCCTGCGGAGACGGTGCCAAGACGGTGCCGACCTCGTTTGACCCTCGTTTCCAGCGGCAGGTAAACTGAAAAGATTGCCCCGCCACACAGGAGCTCAGCAGCACACCCTGGCGCTGGCAGTTGTGACTTCAACTGATGCCGCACGATCTTCCCAAAGCGTACGAGCCGGGCGCGATTGAAGTGCGCTGGGCCAAATACTGGATCAAGGAAAAGCTCTTCTCGGTGCCCACGCCTCGGCCAGGAGAAACTCGGCCCGTGTTCACGCTGCTGCTGCCGCCGCCCAACGTTACAGGCCGCCTGCACATGGGACACATGCTCAACCAGACGCAGATGGACATCATCGTGCGCTGGCATCGGATGCGGGGTTTTCTCACGCTTTGGCTGCCCGGAACCGATCACGCCGGAATCGCCACTCAAATGATGGTCGAGCGCCAGCTCGCCAAGGAAGGCAAGAGGCGGCGTGACCTGGGGCGCGAGCGGTTCGTCGAGCGGGTGTGGGAGTGGAAGCGCGAGTACGGCGGCGCGATTCTCGACCAGATGAAGCGGCTGGGGGTGTCGGTGGACTGGGACAGGGAATACTTCACCATGGACGAGAACCTGTCGCGGGCGGTGCGCGAGGTGTTTGTCCGGCTGTACGAGGAAGGGCTGATCTATCGCGGGAAGTACATCGTGAACTGGTGTCCGCGATGCGAGACGGCGATTTCCGATCTTGAGGTCAAGCATGAGGAGGTTCCGGGCAAGCTGTACGAGATTAGCTATCCGGTGATTGGAAGCAACGAATTCATCACCGTGGCCACGACTCGGCCCGAGACCATGCTCGGCGACACGGCGGTGGCGGTGAATGAGGCGGACGAGCGCTATCGGCATCTGCGTGGGAAAAGCGTTCTACTGCCGCTAATGAAGCGCCAGATCCCGATCATTCTTGACGAACTGGCAAAGCCGGAATTCGGCACTGGGGCGGTAAAGGTTACTCCGGCGCATGATGCCAATGACTTTCAGGCGGGGCTGCGCCACAACCTGCCGCAGATCGAAGTTATCGACGAGCACGCGCGGATGAATGAGAACGCCGGGGCGTATGCGGGTCTGGATCGCTTTGCGGCGCGGGAAAAGATTGTCGAGGACTTGCGGGCTCAGGGTTTTCTCCTCGGTGTAAAGGATTACGTCGTTCCTTTGGGCAAGTGCGACCGTTGCGGGACCGTAGTGGAGCCTCGGCTGTCAACGCAGTGGTTCGTGAAGATCAAGCCCCTGGCCGCGCATGCGATCGCGGCGGTGGAGAAGGGCGAGATCACGATTGTCCCCGAGAATTACCGGCAGATTTATCTGAACTGGATGAACAACATCTATGACTGGTGTATCTCGCGCCAGTTGTGGTGGGGACACCGCATTCCGGTGTGGCACTGCCGGAAGTGTAAGAGCATGGTGGTGGCACGCGAGATTCCCACTCAATGTGCGAATTGCGGGAACAGCGAGCTGCAGCAGGATACGGACGTGCTCGATACATGGTTCTCGTCGGGGCTGCTGCCGTTCACGACCCTGGGCTGGCCGGAGAAGACGCGGGACCAGGAAGTGTTCTATCCGACGACCCTTCTGATTACAGCCTACGAGATCCTGTTCTTCTGGGTGGCGCGCATGATCATGCTCGGCTGCCACTTTATGGCGGGACATCAGCAGGATCCGATTATCAAGAAGGCGGGCGGCTGGGCGGATAAGAAAAAAGATGACCGCGTTCCGTTCCGCCATGTGTATATCCATGGCCTGGTGCGCGATGCCGAGCGGCAGAAGATGTCGAAGGTTAAGGGCAACGTGATTGATCCACTGGAAATCATCGAGCGCTTCGGCACGGATGCAACCCGGTTCACACTGGCCGCTATGGCTGCGCCGGGAACGGATATCGCATTCAATGAGAGCCGGACCGAGGGCTATCGCGCGTTTGCCAACAAGATCTGGAATGCTGCCCGCTTCATGTTCATGAACATCGACCGTGTGGGCGTGGCACGGGCGCCCTCACCCGCGAGTGCGGAAGCGGGAGTTGCCGGGTTTGAGCCGAAGACCCTGGAAGATCGGTGGATTCTTTCCCGGTTTAACCGGGTGGCTCGTGATGTGGCCAGCGAGCTGGAGGATTATCGTTTTCATGAGGCTGCCAACGGGATTTACGACTTTTTCTGGGGAGAGTTCTGCGACTGGTATCTGGAACTCATCAAGCCGCGGCTGAATTCTACCGTTGCCGGTGAAGTGCGAGTCGCTTGCGGCAACCTGGTGAGCTTGTTTGAGGCGGCACTGCGGTTGCTCCATCCCATCATGCCGTTTATTACCGAAGAAATCTGGCAGGCGATTTACGAGGGGCGGCCGCCCGTGAGGTCCATTGCACTGGCAGCTTATCCGCAAGCGGACGAGAAGCAGTTCAATCTCGCGGCCGAGACGGATATGGCCGTGCTGCAGGACCTGATCGTCAGCGTGCGCAATCTGCGCGCGGAGCTGAAGATTGAGCCTAGAATCCGCGTGCCGATCGAGATTTACGCTCATGGGAACGGGGCGCGGGCCTTGATCGAGCAGAATCGAGGAGCCGTGGAGCGGCTGGCCACCGTGGAGCGGCTGGCGTTTGTGGAAAGTTCTCTGGCAAAGCAAACTGGAGCTCGCAGCACGGCGCGGTTTGACGTTCAGGTGGTCTATGAGAGAAAGATTGATGTCGAAGCCGAGCGCAAGCGGCTGAACAAAGAACTGGAGGCTGTCGAGCAGGAAATTCAAAACAAGGAGAGTCAGCTCGGCAAGGAACAATTTGTCTCCAAGGCGCCGGCGCATGTGGTAGAGGGGTTGCGCAAACGACTGGAAGAATTAAAAATTTTGCGGGATAAACTGAGGACACAGCTGGACGAATCAGGATAAGCACGTAGGGATGGCCGCCCTCGGCGGTTCGGTCGAGCGCCGGCTCGACTGTAAACCGGCTGTTCGCGGGCGAGAGCCTGACCAGAGCGAAGTCGAAGGGGCGCCCGCGTCACCACGGGCATAGCGAGCATGGACTGGAATAGCCGTCGGCTTACCGCCGTCATTGAAAATGCTTTGCTGGAAGATCGTGCTACGCGCGATGCTACCAGCTACGCCTGCATCGATCCCAATCAGCGCGCTGCGGCAACCATCCTTGCCAAGCAGGATTGCATTCTGGCGGGCATCGGGTCGGTGGCGCGTATTCTCGATGTCTACGCCGCGCTCGATGGGGCGGTGACTTCGCACTACGAAGTCACGACTCATCCGGAGATTTTTGATGGCATTCGCCTGCACAAGGGGCAATCGGTCGCAGTTATTCGCCACAATGCGCGGGTGATCCTCTCCTGCGAGCGGGTGATCCTGAACTTCCTGCAACGGATGAGCGGCATCGCTACCCTGACTCGACAGTTTGTGGATGCGGTGTCGGGCACGAAAGCGCGCATCCTGGACACGCGCAAGACGGTGCCGGGCCTGCGCATGATTGATAAATACGGGGTGCGGTGCGGGGGCGGCCAGAATCATCGGCTGGATCTCTCCGACGGCGTGCTCATCAAGAACAATCACATCGCGCTGGCAGGCGGCATCGCTGCGACACTGGACCGGGCCCTTCGCAATCGCCGTGGCGAGCAGATTATAGAAGTGGAAGTTCGGTCGTTGGCCGAGTTGGAAGAGGCCCTTGAGCACGGGGCCGAAGCCGTCTTGCTGGACAATATGTCGCCGGAGGATGCCAACAAAGCAGTCGAGCGCTGCTCCCGGCTGGAGCGCCGCATTCCGTTGGAATGTTCGGGTGGAATTAACCTGCAAAATATCCGGTCCTACGCCGAGGCCGGGGTGGATTTCATTTCAGTCGGCGCGCTCACCCATTCTGCGGTCGCGGCGGATCTGAGCATGAGGGTGGCGCCGGTGTAGAAGCTCTCAGCAAGAACAAGGTCCTGGGGGGCAGGTAGCAGGTCTCAGGTTTATCACAGCTCCTGGCGAAAGACCCGCAGCGGGAAACGTGAGACCTGGCAGCCGGGATCTAAATGATGCCCCTTCAGTAGGTTAGCTGCGATCTAGCGCTTGCACTTCTTTGCCACTACAATAGCTTGGTGTACAGGCTCTATCCGCCAGGGCGGAGGGGCACTGGAGGACATCGTGAGTCTTACCCCCATTGGCGAACCCCGCCAGAAGATCACTAGTGCAACCCTTAGAGAAAAGAAGCTTCGTCACGAGCCCATCACCTGCCTGACGGCGTACGACTACGCTACCGGGCGACTGGTGGATGAGGCCGGGATCGACATCATCCTGGTCGGCGATTCGCTCGCCCAGACCATGCTCGGGCACGAGAATACTCTGTCAGTCACGATTGATGACATGCTGCACCACACCCGTGCGGTTCGTCGAGCTGTAAAGCATGCCTTCCTGGTGGCTGACATGCCCTACGGCTCGTATCACGTGAACTCCGAGGAGGCCCTGCGCAACGCAGCCCGTTTCGTAAAAGAAGCAGGGGCCGAAGCGGTGAAGATCGAGGGTGGCGAGAAACGCGCCGACATTATCCGCCGCATCATTGAGGCCGAGATCCCGGTGACTGGGCACATTGGCTTGACCCCGCAATCGGTGAACGTGATGGGTGGATACAAAGTTCAGGGCAAAAGCCTGGCTGCAATCGAACAACTGGTGCGCGATGCTGTGGCTCTCGACCGCGCCGGGGCGGCCTGCATTTACCTCGAAGGCATTCCGCGCGAGGTGGGCGCCATGATCACGGCGGAGGTCGAGACACCGACTATCGGCATAGGTGCCGGACCCGAGTGCGATGGGCAGGTGCTCGTTTTCCACGACATCATGAACCTGACCTTCGGGCCTCCGGCCAAGTTCGTGCGCCGGTACGCGGACGCTGCTGCCGTTATCACTGATGCGGTGCAGGCGTTCCGGGCCGACGTTGTCTCGCACCAGTATCCCTCCGATGCCGAGTCTTACCACCTGCCCAAGGAAACGCAGGCGGCGCTGGAGACGGTGCTGGAGCGGAAGCGGGCGATGCGGCGCTAGCGAAAACACCTACCACGGAAACACCGAAGCACGAAGAAGACTTAACCGGGCAGATCGCGCCCAAGATCGTCCCTGGCTCCGGGACTCCGGGGTGGATTCCAGGGAGCGGTGATTCCCTTTACGGATCGCCGGGTTTTTGAGTTGATGAACTAATTCGACAATCGGCAATTCGACAATTCTTCAATCCAGATGAAGATCCTGAAAGCTGCGGCGGAGATGCGGGCCGCCTCGCGCAGAACCCGCACGGGAGGCAAGCGCCTGGGCTTTGTTCCCACCATGGGCGCTCTGCACCAAGGCCATTTGTCCCTGGTCCAGGCGGCGAAAGCTCAGTCCGACGTGGTGGCGGTTTCGATCTTTGTGAATCCTACGCAGTTCGGACCCCAGGAAGATTTTGCGAAATATCCGCGAACTTTCGAGCGGGATTGCGCGCTGCTGGAAAAGGAAGGCGTTGAGTTCGTCTTCGCGCCCTCGGTTGACGAGATGTACCCCAACGGCGCGGTCACCTATGTGATCGTGGAGCGGCTTAGCGAAAAACTCTGCGGCCGCTCGCGTCCTGGGCATTTTCGCGGCGTGACTACCGTGGTCTCCAAGTTGTTTCATATTGTTGAGCCGGACTGGGCCTTCTTCGGTCAGAAGGATGCAGCGCAGGTTGCGATTATTCGCCGCATGGTGCGCGATTTGGATATGCCGGTTGAGATCGTTGTCTGCCCGATTGTGCGCCAACCCGATGGCCTAGCCATGAGCTCGCGAAACACGTACCTTGATCCGCAACAGCGAAAGTCGGCCTTGGTGCTCTACCGCTCTCTGATGCGGGTCGAGGAGGTCTTCAGAAGCGGTGAGCGCAACTCAGCTAAGCTGATTAGTGCAGGCAAGGAAGTAATTGCGCAAGAAGCATCGGCGCGGCTGGATTATCTGGAGGTCGTTGATCCCGACAACTTGGATTTCATGCCAGTAATCTCAGCCGATGCGCTAGTGGCAATGGCGGCGTTTGTAGGGACCACACGATTGATCGACAACGTTGTGCTGAAAGCCTGATAGATGCATTCAGCGCCGAGGGCGCCGAGTAAAGATCTACCCGATCTTTTGGCCGGACAAAAACCGGTTTCCCGGGATCACGTAGCGGAGTGGCATCTCAGCTGCTTTGGTGATTCCGATCCGCACGGTGGTGGCCACACGTTCCGGACGGAAGCCGTCGTCGGCGAGCCACAGGTCGGATTTGGGCGAGGTCAGGTCTTTGCCATTGTCGCGCTCGCGGGTGATGCCGAAGGCTTCGGCCAGCCGTCCCGGCCCTGTGGTCAACAGGCGCAGCTCGCGATCCGTTTTCACACTCACGCCCCGGGCGCGGGCCATGACCGGAATCCCTTCGACGGGCTCCAGTGCACGGAAAAGCACGCCGCCCGCGATTCCATCCGGCAAACAGGAAACGTTGAAGCACCAGTGATTGCCGTAGATGAAATAGACGTAGGCATGACCTGGCGGTCCGAACAGGACGTCGTTGCGTGCCGTGCGTCCCGCCGCCGCATGGGCAGCGGGATCGCCTTCGCCGAGATAGGCTTCCACTTCAACGACGCGGGCTTCGAGCAGCTGGGTGCCTTCACGACGTACCAGGACTTTGCCCAGCAGCTCGCGCGAGACACTCTGGGGATCGCGATCGTAGAAATCGCGCTTCAATCTCTGTAACATAGGAGAGTGCCTGTTCACATGCAGCCGGTGTGATCCCGCCCGCATCATAACAAGCCTGCGCGGAGGCGTGGTGGGGAACCCTCTTCTCTCGGGCGCCATAGTTTCGTCCCTAGCAGGACTGCAAAACTTTTTCTGGCTTGCCCCCGGGCTTACGCCCGGGGGTTAACCGATTCCGCCACCCCGCGGCTGGCGCTGATAGGGCAAGCTCAAGATCCACAATCGTGTCGATACCAGGCCCAAATGAGAAGGAGAGAAATCATGAAAAAAGCTCTTAATCTCGCCGCCTTTCTCCTGCCATTGGCGATGGTAGCTGCAGCGCAGACGATCCCGGCGGGGGCCAAGATCACCATACGCACCGGCTCGGCGCTCAGTTCGGCAACCGCCAGGACGGGACAGGCTTTCGAGGGCACGCTGGCGCGCGATCTCGTTGCCGGTGGAAAGACGATCGCCAAGGCAGGCGCACCGGTGAAGGGAAAAGTGACCCTGGCAAAATCGAGCGGACGGCTGCACGCGCCCGGACAATTGAGTCTTCGTCTGAGCTCGGTCGAGAACCTGCCGGTGTCCACCACGGCTTATCATGCCAAGGGGAAGAGCCACACCCGGAGCAATGCTGAAAAGATTGGTGGCGGCGCGGCCGCAGGCGCGCTCATTGGCGGATTGGCCGGCGGTGGTAAAGGCGCCGGCATCGGCCTGCTCGCCGGCGGCGCTGCTGGTACTGGGGTCGCTGCCTACACGGGCAAGCAGGAAGCCGTGGTTCCCGCCGAGGCTGCCATCACGTTCACTGCGACCGGGACTGGAACGGCCACGGCAGGAACGCGCACGCGCAAATAACGGGAAACCAGCGTGGGCCCGGGTCTTTGACCCGGGCAGGGGACCCGCCCCCCACTGTCCACAGACCAATCTCACTTCTTTCCGTTTCTCAGCACAGCTAATACTGCTTCGGCGTGGCCTTCGGGTTTCACGTTGTTGAAGATATGCGCGATCTTTCCATCGGGTCCAACAATAAAGGTGGTGCGGGCGATTCCCTTCACCATCTTGCCATACATGTTCTTGTCTTTGATCACGCCGAAGGCGTTGCAGACTTTCTTGTCCGAATCGGACAGCAGAGTATAAGGCAGGTCGTACTTGGTTTGAAATTTCTTCTGGGTTTGCGGGGTGTCGGCCGAAACGCCCAGCACCACGGCTCCGGTATTTTGCAAGTTCTTGTACGATTCGCGGAACCCGCGAGCTTCGATAGTTCAACCCGGCGTGTCGGCCTTGGGAAAGAAGAACAGCACCACATTCTTGCCGCGAAAATCTTTCAGCGAGACGTCTTTCCCGTTCTCGTCGGGCAAAGTAAAGTCAGGCGCTTTATCATTAACTTCCATGGGAGTGTCTCCATCTTCAACATACCGTATCGCGGGCCGAATCGTCATCTTAGTCGCGCTGACCGCGGCCGTGATCTTCGCGCAGTTCGCTAAGCGGGGCACGGTCAGCAAGGGACCACGCGCGCTGGGTCTGCTGCTGCTGGCTGCGAATGGCAAGGCTCATCTTGTACCCGTCTGCATCATGCTGGATGGCAGGTTTTACGATGCCAGCATCTACAAGGCCGATCCGGTGCCCATGGCGCTGGACTCGGGCACGGTGTACGAGGCGGAACGTACGGGCGAGTCGCTGGGGCTGTTCACTGTAACCGGAGTCCTTCGGAGCAATAATCGCTGGCTAGCCGAGGGCAAGTGGCAGGCTGCCGGAGCGGAGCCTGAGAAGTCGGCCGCACACAAAGCAGAATCCAAGCCGCGGGAGGAAGAGGAAGGTCCGCCGGTATTGAGACGTCCGGGATCGGAGCCTCCGCCGGGAGCGGAAAGCAAACTGCCTGAAACGAAGCCCCCTTCTCCAGCCCCGACTGCGCCGGCCCCCAACCCTCCTGTCGTTGCGCCCAGCGCACCGCCTCCCGAGGAGGATTCCGACCGGCCACATTTGCGTCGTGGACAGCCGACAAAGCTGGATGAGGCGGAAACCGAAAAGGAGAATACAGCCAAGGCCCCGCCCAAAGCCCCCGCCGCGCCAACCTCTGCCGTCTCAGCCTCTACGGCAAAGAATGCGGTCCAGATCATTCCTGCAGTTTCCGATGCGGGGGGCCCGGAGGCCCGGTCTTACAGTTACCAAGTAAAGCCGGAGGAGGAGCAGGCGTTTCGCAAGAAAGTGCTGGCGCTGGCGGCCGAGGAGGTTGCGAAGCGAGCCGAGCAGCTCGAACCGGGACTCCCGGCTGCTCCGAAGCGGCAAGCTCCTCCGCGTTCCCCTAAAGGGACCACGGTTACCAGGCCTCCGCGCACGACGTTTGATGACGTGCAGCTCCGGGTGTTTGACGTGTCGGCGAGCAACGAGCCGGTCCTGGTGTTGACGGCGACGGCTCACCCGCCTGCCGCAAAACCGGGAGCTGGCAGCGTGCCCGGGCCGGAGTACTACGTTACCGTCGTAGCTCATTCCGACCTATACGGAGAGCTGCGCAAGCTGTTTTCCGCAGTGACGGATACCCGGCATCTCGATGTGACTCCCCGGATGGAGCTGGTCGACGCTGTCGATGCCGACGGTGATGGGCGGGCAGAACTGTTGTTCCGCGAGGTGTCCGATGGGGGCAGCGGGTATGCGGTCTACCGGGTGGGCGGCGACCAGTTGTGGCAGTTGTATGAAGGGACGACTCCGGGGACCGCTTCTAGAAATTCAGAGTGAAGATTCCCGATTTTAGATTGCAGATTTATCCGGCAAGGGTGTCAAATCTACAATCTGAGATCGTAAATCAGCAAGTCGAAAGGGTGAGGAGAATCCGATGTGCAAGATTGCTCTCGCCGCTGCCATTCTGTTGACCTGCGGTCTGGCGGCCGCCCAGGATCAGGACTTCAGCAAAGTTGAGATCCAGCTCACAAGGGTCGCCGGCAACATTTATATGCTGCAAGGCGCCGGCGGCAACATTGGCGCTTCCGTCGGCCAGGACGGGATCGTCGTAGTAGACGATCAGTACGCTCCCTTGGCAGAGAAGATTCGAGCAGCCTTGAAGGGGATCACGGACAAACCCGTGCGGTTCGTCATCAACACGCACTATCACGAGGATCACACGGGCGGGAATGCGCTCTTCCAGAAGGATGCGCCCATCATCGCGCATGACAACGTGCGAAAACGATTAGAGGAGGGCTCTTCTCCTGGGAATATGGGCTCGATCAAGTTTCTCAACAAGCCGCAGCCCAAGGAGGCGCTGCCCATCATCAGCTTCGATCACGATGTCACCCTGCACTTGAACGGCGAGGACATTCGAGCGCTGCACTATCCGCACGGGCATACCGACGGCGACAGCATCATCTTTTTTCCTAAGTCCAACGTCGTGCACATGGGCGACGATTTTGTCCGGTACGGCTTTCCTTTTATCGATCTGAATGGCGGGGGCAGCGTGGAGGGCATGATTGCGGCGCTGGAGGAGATCATTCCCAAGCTGCCGGCCGATGTGAAAGTGATTCCCGGGCACGGCGCGGTGTCGAATCTCGACGACGTTCGCCAGTACGTTTCGATGTTGAAACAGACACGAGCAGCAGTCGAGGCGGGGGTCAAGCAGGGGAAGACCCTGGATCAGTTGCAGCAGGAAAAAGTGCTGGAGAAGTGGAGCAAGTGGTCGGGGAAATTCATTTCTGCCGATACCTTCACCGAGACCCTATACAACGATTTGACGGGCAAGCCGGGAACGTTCCTAAAGCATAATTAGCTGTGGGTTGCTCTGATCTGAAGTCGGGAGCCGTGCCCTGCCTGCTGGGATTCGAGACATTTTCCCAATTCACTTCGGGCTTACGCCCGGGCTAACGGCTCATTTCTTCGGTTGTGCTGTCGGCGGCAGCAATCCATTCAATCGCAGATACATGGCTGCGGCGGCGTAGTGGTCTGCCCAGTCATTGGTCAGGGCGATCATGGCAAAGGCGCGCGTGCCTTGACGTCCACCAAACAGCTCCACGGGATCGCCCAGTTTCGAGTCCTCCACTTTGGATAGAGCTGCATTGCAGAAATCGAACGAGGCCTTCAGCGCCCCTATAAGCTTGTCCTTGGCGTCCGTATCCTTGAGTTCCGGCTGTTTGGGAGCGGGCGTGTCAGAGATCTTGGCGCACAAGTAATTGTTCGATTGCGTGATGTGCATTGCCAAATGCGCGAAGCTCATCTGCTGCTGGGTGGGTTTGTAACTGAACTTGTCGGCCGGCATTTCTCCCACTGCCTCGGTCAGCTTTTTCTGTTGCCGGGGAAGAATTTCTCGCACCGCCGAACTGACCGGATTCTTCGCAGGCGACTGCTGGGCAAAAACACTGGCCGTAAAAACCACCACTGAAAAAACGCCGAGGATACGTTTCATGTCAAGCCTCCAGCTTTTTGCTCACGAGAACAGCGCTCCCAAACCGGCGCCCAGCAACTTGTAAGCCAGGTACCAAGCCAGCACGATGCCGATAGCCGTTCCGCGCTTGACCTTGCTATTGCTGGCGAAGCCGATGCCCATCAAAACGCAACACCAAAGCACGAACACATCAAGCGCCGTCGTCATGGCGTAGACGAACTTGTGCGCCGTAGGATCCATGAAGTATGCAGGATTGGTCGCAACTGGGTTGCGGATGTTGAAAGCTTCCTTGTCGAGCGAACCCGACATGCCTCCTGCCATCATTGCAATGATGCCCAGCAGGGCGTGAAAAACCGAAGGGAGGCTCCCATAAATGACAATTGCCATCGCCGTTTTGAAGGCCAAGGAGGCGCCGGCGGCCAAATTGAACGTGCCCATCAGCACCGCTGCCATAACCACGAAGGCGATCAAAGCAATCACCGGGCTCGCATAGGAGATGTAGCGAGTCAGGTTGGTCGAGAATTGCAACTGCTTCGCCTTCTGGTCCGGAGGAAGCTTCTCGAACTGCTCCGCCCGGGATGATTTCGCGATTTCATTCTTGCTGACCTGGTCGAAACCAACCTGCCGGTCCACCACATATACAAATGCGACCGACACAATCGCGATCAGGAGCCATGGCACCCACCAACTGGCATTGCGACGCAGGTCGGTAAAAGTCTTAGTGGGAGCAATGAAAGTGTTAATTATGCGGGCCCCTTCTGATAACGCGGCAACTTCGGCGGCAGGCGTAGGAACCGGCGCGGCACTCATGGGACCTCCTGGGGGAAAGGCCGTAGCGGCGGATTTTATGCCGAGCGGTGCACGCGAAACAAGGGCAGCTCTCACCGAACCGCGATCTCGGGCGTCGCCGCAAGCAGGCTGCGGGTGTAAGATTCGCCGGGATCCGTGGTGATCTGCTCTGTCGGGCCAACTTCCACGATCTTTCCTCGAAACATCACCGCAATGCGGGTTGCGAGATAGCGCACCACGGGCATCGAGTGCGAAATGAAAAGATAAGTTAGCCCGAAATCACGCTGGAGTTGAGCCAGCAAGTTGACGATCTGGGCGCCCACGCTAACGTCCAGCGCCGAGACTGGCTCATCGGCAACAATAAATTTTGGCCTCACCGCCAGCGCCCGCGCGATTCCGATTCGCTGCCGCTGGCCGCCGCTGAACTCATGCGGAAACCGGCGTAGGGCTGATTCATCCAACCCTACGGCGCGCAATAACTCCGCCACTCGGGCCCGGCGGGCGGCGCGGCTGAGCTGGTCATGAATGATCAGCGGCTCGGCGACGACATCCTCTACCGGAAAACGCGGGTCAAGCGAGCCGAACGGGTCCTGAAAGATGATCTGCATATCGCGACGCAGACGGCGCATCTCGCTGCGTCCGGCAGCCGTCAGGTCGCGGCCCTCGAAGCGCACGCTTCCGGAGGTTGGCTCAATCAGCCGCAGGATCAGGCGTCCCAGCGTGCTCTTCCCCGAGCCGGATTCCCCCACCAGTCCGAGCGTCTCGCCTTGCTGAATATCGAGCGAGACCTCATCCACGGCGCGAACTTCTCGGTTGGCTCCTCCGCCAAAAATGGATTCGCCAAGCGGGAACACCTTGGTTAGGCTGCGTATTTCGACCAGGGCCACGCCTTGATACTAGCAAAACCACTTAGGCACAGGTGCCCCCGCCCGTGCGAGCGGGTGCAGCCCGGCCGATTTGGTTCCCGCGTCAATCCGTGGCCGCGTCATTGCAGCGCAATCATCGGAACGGCAGCGAGCGCCGCCAGAATACCCAGTGCCTTCCATCGCGTGAAGTGTTCTTTCAGGATTAGCCGAGCCAGCAGAACCGTTATTGCCGGGTAAAGCGAACTCAGCACGACGGCCGCATCTAATCTTCCGGTCTGGTCGGCGCGGATGAACAGCAGGGTGCCGGTCGAGTCCAGGCAGCCCGCAAAAATGGCGACCGTGGCGTCTGTAAAATGCAGTGTTTTCGGACCGCGCTGCGCCAGAACAATGGCCCCTACCAAGGTCAGCGACGCCAATCGGGAATGAGCTGCCGACCAAACCGCCGAATTGTCTGCCGTCTGATTGATGCAAATGAAGAAACCGGCAAAGCCGAAGCCGGCAAGCACTGCCCAGAAGAGACCTTCGGGACGACCGACAACCGCGTCCGGGCGTGACATTAGCCAGATCCCAGCAACGGCGAGAACAAAACCGGTTATTGGAAGTGTTCCAGGTATACCTTCGGTGATGATGGCAAACGCGGTCGGAATCCCGGCAGCCAGCACGGCAGCCAAAGGCGCTGTGATCCCCATGCTCCCGGTCGCCAGCGTCCGGTAAAAAACGGCCAACGCCGTACCGCCCAAAGCCCCCGCGGCTAAAGCCCACAGCTCGCCGGAACGGTTCGGGAAGGGAGCGCCAGCAACGACCGCCAGAGCGGTCATGAGCAGGAACCCGCTGGCATGTGCCAGCATCGTGACCAGAAAAGCATCCGAGCGTTTTGAGGCATATCCGCCGCTGAAATCACTGGCACCCCAGCATGCCGCCGACGCCAGCGCAAAACCCGTGGAAAGAAGTTGTGGGGATCCGGTCATCTAGCTGAGCCGACGAGCTTAGCATGGCTGACTCTAGTGCCCCGCACCCGACCCATGTCGTCTTGCTGAACGGCTCTGTCAGGCCGCCGCTTTTTTGGGATGGGTACTGGGTTACGGGGTCATCGGTACTGGGTACATGCTAAAATTTCCACAGCGCGTTTCTCGAGAGCTTTAGCGTTGATCGAACTGGCACCTTCGATTCTGGCGGCAGACTTTGCGCGTCTCGGCGAGCAGGTCAGCAGTGCGGCCGAGGGCGGCGGCTCGGTGATTCACGTGGATGTGATGGACGGTCACTTCGTGCCTAACCTCACGGTTGGCCCGCCCCTGGTGAAATCGCTCCGCAAGGTTACGGACTTGCCGCTTGATTGTCACCTGATGATCGAGAATCCCGACCAGTACATTCCCGAGTTTGCCGAGGCTGGTGCGGATTGGATCTCAGTGCACCAGGAAGTTTGCCGCCACTTGAACCGCACGTTGGACGTAATTCGCAGCCATGGTTTGCTGGCCGGAGTTGTCATCAACCCTGCCACGCCGGTTGAGACCCTCAGCGAAGTGCTCAACATCGTGGACTACGTGCTGGTAATGTCGGTAAATCCCGGTTTTGGCGCCCAAAAGTTCATTCCGGGTGCTTTGCACAAGATCCGGAGATTAGCCGAGTTCCGTACCAACCGTGGGCTGAATTACCGCATCGAGGTAGATGGAGGTATAGCTCTGGACACGGTCGCCGACGTGGTTCGCGCGGGCGCTGAATTGTTGGTGGCGGGTAACGCGGTCTTCGGGCAAGGCGATCCGAAAACCAACGCGCAAAAGCTGCTGAAGGCAGCCAACGAAGCCACCCTGCAGAAGGTCTAAGAAAAAATGTCGTAGGGACGGCCGCCTTCGGCTGTCTGGGCGAAGCGCAGGTCGACAGTTCTTACCAAGGTGGGTGTTATGTCTCGTCGTGTTTCGTTGATTGCTCTGCTGGGAGTACTGCTGCTCCTGGCTGGAGCCTGTACTAACAAGAAGGTCAATAACCCACTGGCGAACGTCGGCTCCAAGCAGCCTGACAAGGTGCTGTTCGACCGTGCCATGGACGCCATGAAGCACAACCGCTTCGACGTGGCCCGCATGACCCTGCAGACCCTGATCAACACCTACCCCGATTCGGAGTACATTGCTCGCGCCAAGCTGGCGGTCGGCGATGCCTGGTACGCCGAGGGCGGCACCACGGCCTTGACTCAGGCCGAACTTGAATACAAGGACTTCATTACCTTCTTCCCCAACCTGCCCGAAGCGGCGGAAGCGCAGCTCAAGATCGCCAACATCCACTACCAGCAGATGGAAAAGCCCGACCGCGATTTCACCCATGCGCTCCGCGCCGAGGACGAGTACCGGCAACTGATGCTACAGTTCCCCGACAGCAAGCTGGTGCCGGAGGCCAAGCAGCGCCTCCTGGAAGTGCAGGAAGTGCTGGCTCAGCGCGAGTTCATGGTCGGACGCTTCTACTATCTGCGCGAATCTTATCCGGCAGCCATTGCCCGATTGCAGTCGGTGGTGGACCGTTATCCGCTCTTCAGCAACGCAGACGAAGCGTTGTACATGCTGGGCCAGTCCTACGAAGGGCAGATCGCCAATATTCGCAACAGCCGGGCGCGAGAAACTGACAAAGCCAAGATGATCGAGGTCTTCAGCCGGAACGCTGCTGAAGCTTATTCGCGCATCATCAATCGCTATCCGGTGATGGCCCGCGCCGAGGATGCCAAGAAGCGCCTGCAGGCTCTGCGTCAACCCGTTCCCGCGCCCACCAAGGCTGCGATTGCGCAGAACCAGAAGGAAGAGGACAGCCGCCGGGGCACCGGCATGTTTGGCCGCTTGATGGGCAATTTCAGCCGTCATCCGGATGTGGCGGCCGCGACCAAAACCGGAGAACCCACGCTGGTCGATCCCAAGCCCCTCAGCGCCACTGAGGTAGTCAGGTCTGAAACACGAGCTCTGCTGGGCGCTGCCGCCCCCGACAGCAACAAGGTATCCGTAGAAACGGTAAAAAGGGGTTCACCGCCTCCCAGCGAATCGACGCCGCGTTCCGACAGCGCTGCCTCCACGGGCAACCCGGCTACCGCTCCGACGGCTTCGACGGGCACCAATGGCAGTAATGCAGAACAGGTCGCACCCGACAGCTCGGCGCAGCCGAACAACAACGGAATTCAGGAACTGAAGCCTAACCTAGAGGACAACAGTCAGACGCCGCCTCCAGCCCAGCTCAACGAAATCCAATCAGGGTCGCAGGACCAGCCTGCCGCCCACGCCGGCGATTCCAAACCGGCCGGCCCCCAGGCGGCTGACTCCTCTTCCTCGAGCAGCAGTAAACAGAAGGAAGAAGAGGACTCCAACGTCTCCTCCAGCAAGAAGAAGAAAAAGAAACACAAGCTGCTCCCGTTCTGAAATTCCGACAGCAAGCCCTGATCTCACGGCCTCGACCAGCGGGATCGTGGTTTTGTGCGGAAGCTTCCCGTCTTCGCCGGGTTGGATTCCCAAGGAAAGCGGTTTCTCCCGGAAATCTCCCCGGTTTAACCTTGCCTTCGCCCCTAATCCTAATAGACGCAATTTCATACCCAAAAGGGCTGGGAGTGACTGACCGCTCGTAACCTGCTTAGTCACGCATTCACATTGACTTACCCCTTGGGACACGTTAATTTCGGCTCATCCCTGAGGACACAGCCTTGGCGCGGAAAATTCTGCTCGCAGATGACAGCGTAACCGCCCAGAACATGGGCCGAAAGATCCTCACCGATGCCGGTTACGAGGTGATTACTGTCAATAACGGCTCCGCCGCCCTTAAGAAAATCACCGAAGCCAGGCCTGACCTGATCGTGCTGGATGTCTACATGCCGGGCTATAGCGGCCTGGAAGTATGCCAGCGCACGAAGGAAAACCGCGAAACCGGGCACATCCCGGTGCTGTTGACCGTCGGCAAGCTGGAACCCTTCAAGCAGGACGAAGCCCGCCGCGTTCGAGCTGATGCGTTCATCATTAAGCCCTTCGAAGCTTCCGAACTTCTCGCCGCTCTCGGCAAACTAGAAGATAAGCTCACGCCGCGCGACCGTAGCAAAGATAGCCATCTTCAGATGACAACCATGGCCAGCTTTGAGCGTCTCGTTTCGGAGAGCGCACCCCAGTATGGCGACGAAGAATCGGGATGGAAGGCGCGCCTGAAGATCCCTAACGTTTCGCCCGGTGCCTCGGAACCGGAACCGGAAGTGCCTGCGCCTCCGGCCACTCTCCGCGATCTGGCTGAAGCGGAGGTATCAGCTCCTGCTGCTCCGGCTCCTGCTGCTCCGACGCCAGCTGCTGTCTCTTTCGACCGACCGCTTCCCGCAGGCATTCCCCAGGACATTACTCCAGACGAGATCGCTGCCATCAGTGCTGCGGTCGCGCGCGTCAGCATGGGGCTGAGCGTCGGCAAAGAAATCGAGCGCACGTCAACCCGCGCGCGGACCGACGCCGACGAGATGGAGGAGACCACTTCGCAGACAGCGGAAATGAAAGCTTCAGCCGCAAGCGAGGGCGCCACGCAGGCGGTGGTTCCTGCCGAACCTTCGCACATCGCCAAATCCGGCTTCGAACCTGTTCCGGCGGAGGTCATGGCTGCTGAACCGCCCAGCATCCAGGGACCCCAAAGCCAACCGGCTTTCGAACCTGCGTTGGCGGCCAACCGAGCGGACGAGACCCCATCGGATAATGGGAACCGAATCGGCCCTGAGCAGGCCTTTCCGGCCGCAAGCGAGCCGGTAACCGTGGCCGTTGGCTCCCGCTGGATAGCAGAGAAAGTGCCGGTCGAAGCCCACGAGGCCGCGCTGGTGCTGGAACGCGAGATGCACAAGGCACACGCCGCATTCGCTGCCTTCGAGCATGCGGCGAGATCTGAGTACGAGTGCGCCCCAGTCGATCACGACGACGAGCCTACGTTTGCCAGCATGGCTCCTCCTGCGATCGGCAGTCCTGTGCCGGTAGCCGAAATGTCCGCTGTCATCGACCAGCCGAAGCAGGAGCCATGCGAAAAGCAATCAGCCTGGGCTGCGGCCGCAGCGGTCGGCTTTCACGATGTCCAACGCCCCGCCGAGGTTGCTAAGCCGCCGGCTTCGCCCTTCGCACCGCCGGCGCCTGCCTTGGATGAATCCAGGCATGCGGTTGCGGCCTTCGGCGGCCCGCAGCCTTTTGGCGGACCAGAACCGGATACCGCGCCGATACCGGCCTCGTCCAGCTCTGAGCCAAGCCATCAAGCAAGCGGGCCCTCCGCGGAAACCGTGGACCAGCACATCGAAATGGCCGTAGCCAGCCCTGAGGCCTGGGCAAGCTGGAAAGACATCCGGGAGATGGAATCCAAGTCCGATGCGGAACCGGCGCCGACTGCTGCGGCCGACAGCGCGAGCCTCTCCAGCATCGTCGACAGCATGCTTGCCGACCTCAAACCCAAGTTGATGGCCGAGCTCGCCAAGAAGCTGGAAAAGAAAAACGAATAGGATTGGCCTTTCTTTCCTTCTCTGTCCGTACCCCGCTGATCCCGTCGCCAACAAGCCAAAGCGCGCAGAACGGTCGTTTCTCGGCCCTTTGCGTGCCGGACTTTGCCGTCCCGCCTGCGCCCCGCTTGACCAATGGATTCTGTGACGACTAGGCTAGAGCTAGTTCCCTCGAAAATAGCCGTAAGTGATCATTCCACGTCAGCGCATTTTATTTTCGTGATCCGTTGTGAGCCAGCAGGATCATGGGAAACTTAGCTAGTAGGTCAACCCTGATACGGCCCCCTGCTGCACGGCAGGGCGAGTGCGCCGGGGTTCGATGATCATCCCCACCACAAGAACGGCTGGACGCGTCCAACGGTCCACCCGCAAAAGCGCCCTGCCTGGCTGGTTATCCGACAACGAGAGATCTAAAATCAACGGAATGTCCAGCCTTCCTATCCGCCGCTTGCAGTTCTTTACCATTCACACTAAGAATCTGGAAACCGCACGCCAGTTCTATGTGGACCGGCTCGGATTTCCAATCATGAGCGAGCAAGCAGGCGAGTACTTCCAGGTCGCCATCGCGGGAGTGCCGGGCTGTGTTGATCTGTCCAAGAACAACGAGCCGGCCCAGCCGAACCAGATTGGGATAGAAGTCACGGACGTTGACACGATAACGGCAACGCTGCGCAACCAAGGCCTTGTCGTGAGCGAAGGTTCGCGTGCCGCGAGTACCGACGGGTGGTTCGCAATCCACGATCCCGATGGTCACGAACTCATTTTCATCGCAAGCTAGACGCGGCGGAACATCTACGGAAGACACCCGAGAATGGGCGGCGAAAACCTGTAGTGATCGTGTTCCAGAGCGGCACCTTCAAGAGGTGAGCGTAAAAAACACATTCATGCCCGTCGTGCCCGCATTCAGTGATTCCCCATAAATAGCTGACCCTGGGCCAGCAAGCAGCTACTCACCTGTGGCAGTCCGCTTGCTTTACTCCTGCGCGTACGCACAAGCCAAAAAGCTACAAACGGAGGAGCAGAACCATGGACAATTTCGTAACGAAACAGTGGCGCACGGCTTTGATGGCCGGCTCGCTATGCCTGGCGCTGGGGCTGGGTGCCGCGGCACAGAGCACGAAACCGCAATCTGAGCCGGCGCAACCATCCGCGACGCAGAGTTCGCCGTCCCCGGCCGAACCGGCCCAGACTTCCCCAAGCCAGAACTCGCCAAGTCAGACCCTGCCAAGCCAGAGTTCACCGAGTCAGAGCTCACCGGCGCAAACTGCGCCCGGGCAGACGCTGCCGGATCAGGACAACGGCGTGCGTCCAACGCCGGACAAGGACACCGCGCCGCAGCAGCCCGCTACAACTCAGGAGCCCCAGCAGGAACAGGGCGATAAGGACCGCGATCATGATCGGGACCACGACGCCTCGTCGCAGGGGGCGCAAGTCTCGGGCAATGTCAGCCAGAAAGACCTCAAGAGCTTTGACCAGTTCCTGAACAAGCATCCGAACATCGCTCAGGAGCTGCAGGAGGATCCGCAGAAGGTCAACGACTCCACTTACGTTAGCCGCCATCCGGAGCTGAGCAAGTGGCTCGACAAGCATGAGAAAGTCCGCGCGGAACTGCAGAAGAACCCTTCGGCGTTCATGAACCGCGAAATGAAGTATGACCAGAACGAAAACAAGAAGCCGATGTCGGAGCAGAAGCCGATGTCGGAAAACCCGCGGTAAGGTTGCCGACGTAGCTTGAAAGAAGGGCCGGTGCGCCGGCCCTTTATTTCTGAACGGGAAAGCGGCTTCGCCAGCGGGCGAGGGCGCCCATCCCCACAAGGCCGTCGCGGCTCTTTGCCCCAGGTATGTACTGCTAGAATAGTCAGGCGATGGCCCTGCCTTTCGTCCGCGAGGTTTTTGCGGACGCGGAAAAGATTGCCGCCTTCTCGCGTGTAGCCTCCCACCTGAAAGAGGGCACGGGGCGGATCATTATCTCCGGACTCACCCCCACAGCCCAGGCTCTGATCCTTGTCTTGCTGCAACGGGCAGCAGGCAAGCCGTTGATCGTGGTTGTGCCGGACAACCGGGCGGCGGAAGAGATGCTCCCGGTTTTGCAGGGCTTTTGCGAGCTGACGGGCGCATGTGAAGCCGGCGCGGTGGTCGCGTTCCCGGCCCGCGACGTCCTTCCCTTTCAGAATCTGTCGCCTCACCCGGAAATCCAGGAAGAGCGTGCGGCGGCGTTGTGGAAGATTGCGACCGGCGCGGCCTCGATCGTCGTGGCGCCCGTCAGTGCCGCTGCGATACGGCTGCGCTCTCCCGAGTACTACGGCGACCTGGCCCGTACTGTGCGCCGAGCCGAGACGATTGATGTCGAGGCCTTGATCCAACAGCTGAATAAGGTTGGCTACGCCGCTGCCGACCTGGTCGAGATGCCGGGACAATATGCGCTGCGCGGCGGCATTCTCGATGTCTATTCCCCGGAAGCGGACCGCCCCGTGCGCGTTGAGTTCTTTGGTGACGAAGTAGAGTCCATTCGCAAGTTCGACCCTGCCAGCCAGCGCTCGGCCACTCCGGTGGACGAGGCGTTGCTGCTGCCGTTGACCGAAACGCCGGTGAGCGAGGAGTTGTTGGGTGCTATTCACGCCCGTCTCTCGGGAAAACGCATCACCGGAGCGGAGGACGTCGTTGAGCAAGCTGTGAAGGCGGGAGGAGTAGCGGCTTTTCCCGGCTGGGAATTCTACGCACCGGTTGCCGGCGCGGATCGCAGTGTACTCGATCTGATGCCACAGGCGGCGGTGATGGTGAATGAGCCCGATAGCGTGAAATCTGAGTTGGAGCGCATCTGGTCGCGGATCACTGAGGCTCACGAGCGCAGCGGAGTGGGTAATCTCGTTCGTCCTGAAGATCTGTATTTCTCGCCGGACGATTTGCGAGAGAAGTTGACCGCTCGCCTGGGTGCCGAGATGGAGCACCTCGGGATTACCCGCGATGGCAGTGAGCCCGTAGCTTTTCTCTCGCAACCAACGCCGCGTTTTCACGGCTCCGTTCCGGCGATGCTGGAAGCAGTACAGAAGCTGGTGGTCGAGGGCCAGCGGGTGCTGTTTGCAGCCGCCAATACCGGAGAACTCGAGCGCCTCGCCGACATTTTCGCCGAGTACAACGTTCCGTTCCGGTTGGGAAGCCGCACCCGAGGCGGCGAAAGCTACGCTGATGAAACCGCGTATTTTTCGGGCGAAGTCTTCACTACTACTCTGGTGAAAGCGTACGTGCCCGATGGAGCGGTTTTGCCCCAAGGCAGTCTGGCGATTTTCGGGTCGCGTGACCTATTTGACGAATCAGAAGCGGTGGTCGGACGTCCGCTGCGCCAGAAATCGAAAGTCTCCGCATTCCTCTCCGATTTTCGCGACCTGCAGGTTGGCGATTACGTCGTGCACGTCGAGCACGGTATCAGCCAGTATCAAGGATTGAAGGAAATCAACCAGGGGGACGGTCCGACCGAGTTCATGCTGCTGGAATTTGCGGAGGGCGCCAAGCTTTACGTTCCGCTTACCCGCCTGGACCTAGTTCAAAAGTATCGTTCGGCAGAGGGCGCCAAGCCAGCACTGAGTCACCTTGGCACTGCCACCTGGGCCAAGACGAAGGCGCGTGTGAAAAAGGCCATGAAGGACATGGCCGACGAACTGCTCAGGCTCTATGCCGAGCGGAAGACGGTCGAAGGGCATGCCTTTCCAGCTGACTCAGAGTGGCAAAAAGAATTTGAAGACTCCTTTGAATACAGCGAGACGGAAGATCAGGAACAGGCGATTGTGGACGTGAAACAGGACATGGAGTCGCCCCAGCCCATGGACCGCCTGCTGTGCGGCGACGTAGGTTACGGCAAGACCGAAGTGGCAATGCGCGCCGCTTTCAAGGCCGTTGGCGACAACAAACAGGTTGCGGTGCTGGCTCCCACCACCGTGCTGGCTTTCCAGCATTACGAGACCTTCAAACAGCGCTTTGCCGCATTTCCCGTCAACATTGAGATGATCAGCCGCTTCCGTACCACGAAGGAGCAAAAAGAAATCCTGCAAAAGGTGGAAGCCGGAAAAATCGACGTTTTGATTGGCACCCACCGGCTCCTCTCGAAAGACGTGAAGTTTTCCGATCTCGGCCTGTTGGTCGTGGACGAAGAACAGCGGTTCGGCGTACGCCATAAAGAACGAATCAAACAGATGCGCAAGCAGGTGGACGTGCTCACGATGTCGGCAACACCTATTCCGCGCACCCTGCACATGTCGCTGGTGGGCTTGCGCGACATGAGCGTCATCGAGACGCCACCCAAAGATCGCATGGCCATTCAGACCGTGGTCGCCGCCTGGGACGAGAAGTTGATGCAGTCGGCTATCGAGCAGGAACTCGACCGTGGCGGCCAGGTCTACTTCGTACACAATCGCGTGGAAACGATCTGGGAGATCGCGGCCAAGGTCCAGGAACTGGTGCCGCGGGCACGCATTATCGTCGGGCATGGTCAAATGACGGAAGGCGAACTGGAAAAAGTGATGCTGAAGTTCATGCACCACGAAGTGGATGTGCTGGTGTCCACAACAATTATCGAGAATGGACTCGACATTCCGCTGTGCAATACGATCCTGATCAACCGTGCCGACCGCTTCGGACTTTCTGAGCTGTATCAATTGCGGGGACGAGTGGGACGCTCGAATCGGCGCGCCTATGCATACCTTTTGTTGCCGCCGGAAGTCGAGTTAACGCCGATTGCGCGCCGACGGCTGGCCGCTTTGAAGGAGTTTTCTGACCTGGGCGCCGGTTTTAAGATCGCTGCCCTCGATTTGGAACTGCGGGGCGCGGGAAATATGCTGGGCGGGGAGCAAAGCGGTCATATTGATGCCGTGGGTTTTGAGCTTTACACCAGCATGCTCGACCGGGCTGTCCGTGAGCTTAAGGGAGAAGCCCCTCCCGAGGAAGAAGAGATTCAGCTTAACCTCGGCCTCAACATCCGGATTCCCGCCGATTACATTGGGGAAGAAAATCAACGGTTGCGGATGTACAAACGCATCGCCGGCGTGGAAAGCGAATCGCGATTGGCCGACGTCAGGGCAGAGTTGGAAGATCGTTACGGCGTGCCGCCTGTGGCCGTGCGCAACCTGTTGGAGTATGCCACGCTCAAGTTACTGAGCGCGCGCGTAGGTGTGACCGGAATTGAGCGCAAGCGGGAGCAAGTCAGCATTCGTTTTCGCGAGAACGCGAATGTTGAGCCCGAGCGCCTGGCTCGTTTCGTTTCCTCCCAGTCGGGTGCGCAGTTCACGCCGGCAGGGATTCTGAAGTTCAATCTCAAGCTTCAGCGGGCCGACGAAGTTCTTTCCCGCATCCGGAATCTGTTGGATCAACTGGCGGGGGCTCCCGCCGATGAGGTCCGTGCAGACTAGTGCTGTGTCCAATAAATAATTTTCAAATCAATGTTTCGCTATCCGCCGGCGCGGTAGAGTGCATCCCGGCTGAATCGTTTGCAAAGGTTGCCGGCAGCGGCAAAGCTTTTCCACGATCGAGTCCACGGTGGCGGTCCAGACGAACGGTTGCGGCTCTTCATTCCAAGCCGCCAGGAATTGCGCAATCGCTTTCTTGAGATCTTCCACGCTCGGGAATGAGTCGCGGCGGATCCGCTGGCTGCTTAACTCGGAAAACCAACGCTCGATCAGATTCAGCCAACCGGAACTGGTAGGCACAAAGTGCGTCACAAACCGCGGGTGGCGCTTCAGCCAGGCCCGAACCTTGGGCGGCTGGTCGGTGCCATAGTTGTCCATCACCAGATGCAAAGGGACCTCTCCAGGGAACTCTTGCTGCAGGCGCTCAAGAAACTTCAAGAATTCCTGATGGCGGTGGCGCGCGTAGCACTGTCCGATCACCTGTCCTTGCAAGACTTCCAGGGCAGCGAACAAGGTGGTGGTTCCGTTGCATTTATCGTCATGGGTCACGGTTCCGCACCGGCCCTTTTTTAAGGGCGGGCCCGGTTGCGTGCGGTCGAGGGCTTGAATTTGGCTCTTTTCGTGCACGCAGAGCACGAGCCCCTGTTGCGGAGGATTCAGATAGAGACCTACAACGTCGGTCAACTTCTCCAAAAACTTTGGATCTCGCGACAGCTGGAATGTTTTGCTCCGGTGCGGCCTGAGATTGTGACTGCGCCAGATGTTGCTGATGGTGGATTTGCTGACGCCCTGCTGGGCGGCCATGGTTCGACAACTCCACCGGGTCATTCCTTTGGGTTTGGTGTGCAGGGTGGCCTCCACAATCGCCTGGATCTTCTCCGGCCCATAGATGGGTTTGCGGCCCCGCCCAGGGGCGATTTCCCAAAGACTCGGCGGGCCGCCCTGGGCAAAGCGGGCGCGCCACAGGGTTACCGTGGGGCGACCTACCTGCAATTGTTGGGCGATGGCGTTGTCGGATTGGCCTGCGGCCGCGGCCAGCACAATCCGGCTGCGCATGGCGACCCGGCGGGGCGTGCCGAAGGCGGATATCCACTGGCGCAGTTGTTGTTGATCGGCTTCCTGGATGGGCAAGGCGGGAGTCGCACGCGGCATGAGGACAGCTGAGCGCACTTGTCCCATGTTGTCAAGATATTTGTTGGACACTTGGAAAGGTTATTTATCGGACACCAAATCAGCCGCTTACGGCGTAGAATCATCGGTCGCACTGGTTCGGTTTTCCCAGTCACGTTCCCCCAGCCACCGACCGCTATGAAGATGAAAGTTCGCAAAGCTGTGTTCCCTGCCGCAGGTCTGGGCACGCGCTTCCTGCCTGCAACCAAAGCCCAGCCCAAAGAAATGCTGCCGCTAGTGGACAAGCCTATCATCCAGTACGGCGTCGAAGAAGCGCTGGCGGCAGGTTGTAATCAGATCATCATCGTGACCGGCCGGGGCAAGACCGCCATCGAGGACCACTTCGATCAGAGCTATGAACTGGAAAAGCTGCTGGAGGCAAAAGGCAAGACCGACCTGTTGCAGATCGTACGCCAGATTTCAGACATGATTCACGTAGCCTATGTGCGGCAGAAAGAGGCGTTGGGGCTGGGGCATGCCGTGCTGATGGCTCGCGAGTTGGTGGGCAACGAACCGTTTGCCGTATTGCTCGCAGACGACGTAGTTGATTCCAGGGTTCCCTGCTTGAAGCAAATGATGGACGTCTTCGATGAGACGCAGTGCTCGGTGATTGCCACCCAGGTGGTCGACGGTCCCTCGATTTCTGCTTATGGCGTGCTCGATGTCAAGCCGTCCGATGGGCGGTTTGGCGGCCGCGTGTTCGAGATCAATAACATGGTCGAGAAACCCAAGATGGAAGACGCCCCTTCCAAACAGGCGATTATTGGACGTTACATTTTGACTCCGGCCATATTCGAGGCTCTGTCCCAAACCCAGGCGGGCAGCGGCGGAGAACTCCAGCTTACCGACGGCATGCGTCTGCTGCTTAAGAAAGAAAAAATCTATGCCTACGTCTTCGAAGGAAAGCGCCACGACACCGGAGACAAGCTGGGGTTTTTGAAAGCGACGGTGGAGTTTGCGCTAAAAAGGAGCGATCTGGGGGAAAAGTTCCAAAAATATCTAAAGCAACTCAAACTTTAGCACGGCCGGTTAGGGATCCTTCGACTCCGCTTGTCCCCCGTGACCGGGGACAAGCTCCCGTCAGTGTTTGTGACTTTTTTGATTTAAGCGATTTTTCCGGCACCTAAGCTGCTTGTGCGCACCATCATTCGGTGCGACAAAATGAAAAAGTCACAAACTCAGGATGACAGCGGATTGATTAATGATTATGTTCCCAAGGTCATCTTCAGTTTTCTCGATTTCTCTTCCACGCTGTTGGCCAATTTCTCCTTGTGCGCTTGCATTTTCTTGCCTATGCGGGCGCTCGATAGTGCGAGGATTTGCGCGGCCAGAACTCCAGCATTGCATGCTCCCGCTTTCCCGATCGCGACGGTAGCCACGGGAATTCCTGCCGGCATCTGCACGGTGGCCAGTAAGGAGTCGAGTCCGTTCAGGGCTGTCGAGGGAATGGGGACCCCAATGACGGGGAGGCTGGTGTGTGCCGCAATCACTCCCGCCAGGTGAGCGGCGCCGCCTGCCCCGGCAATGATCACGCGAATGCCGCGCCCGGCAGCGCTTTTGGCGTATTCCGCCGTGCGGTCCGGTGAGCGGTGCGCCGAGGCCACATCAATTTCATAACCGATTCCAAACTCTTCCAGGCTGCTGGCCGCTTCGCGCATGATGTCCAGATCAGAGTCGCTGCCCATAACAATCGAGACCAGTGGTTTGCTCATGCCTTTCCTTCCTCAGAATCCTAAGTGGCGGCGGCGCAGAGACCCCCCAACTCACTTCTGCAACGCTCGCGCGGCGATATCGGTGCGGTAGTGCGCGCCTTCAAACCCGATCGAGAAGACCGCCTGATAGCAACGTTTTACGGCGGCGGGCAAATCCGCTGCCCGCGCGGTCACGCCGAGCACGCGCCCGCCAGAGGTGTAGAACGCCCCATCCCGCTCAGTGGTGCCGGCATGGAAGATATTGATGCCTTCCATTCTGCTGGCCTCTTCCAACCCGACGATTTTTTTGCCCGTATCATAGGTGCCCGGATATCCGCCGGAAGACATCACCACGCACACCGACGCCTCTGAGGACCAACGAAAATCTCCGTCGCTGACGCGGCCCTCGATGGAGGCTTCGATGGCCTCCAGCAGATCACTGTCCAGACGCATAAGGATCGGCTGCGTCTCCGGATCACCGAAACGGCAGTTGAATTCCAGCACCATTGGCCCGCGCGCTGTCATCATCAATCCGCAGTACAGGACGCCTTTGAACTCGCTGCCTTCATCCTTCATGCCGGTGACCACGGGGCGAGCGATGTGATTCACCAGCCAGTCGCGCATCTGGTCATCGATGAGGTTGGCCGTGGAGTACGCGCCCATGCCGCCGGTGTTAGGACCGGTATCGCCGTCGCCGACCCGCTTGTGATCTTGCGCCGCGACCAGCGGGGCAACCCGTTCTCCATCGCTGAAAACGAGAAAGGAAAGCTCGTCTCCTTCGAGGCATTCTTCCAGCACCACGCGGGATCCGGCCTCGCCCAGCATTCGACCACTCAGCATCTCGGTGGCGACAGAAGCGGCTTCTTCTTTGCTCTTGGCAATGACCACGCCTTTGCCGGCGGCCAGACCGTCGGCCTTGACCACGACCGGAGGGGAAAAGTGGGGAAGCGCATCAATGACATCGTCCATCGAATTGCAGATGGCGTAATGCGCCGTGGGGATGTGATGCCGTTGCAGGAATGACTTGGCGAAGCTTTTGCTCGACTCCAGCCGTGCTGCCGCCTTGGTGGGCCCGAAGATCGGCCAGCCGCGGGTGGTGAACTCGTCCACCACGCCCAGCGTTAACGGCAGTTCCGGGCCGACGATGGTGAGGTCGGGCTTGAGCTGGCGCGCGACCGAGAGCAGGGAGTCAAGACTCTTAACGTCCGCGAGGGCACATTCGGCTTGCCGGCAGATGCCTCCGTTGCCCGGAGCACAATAAACCTTGGAAACGCGCGGAGATTGGCGCAGTTTCCACACCAACGCGTGCTCGCGACCCCCGCTGCCGAAGACGAGAACCTTCATGGAAATTGAACAGACAAGGGTAGGGGGCAATGGAAACGATGTCAAATGAGGCGGGAGCATCGATTCAGGAAATGCCTGTACGGCGCTATTAACTATGCTTAACTCCCGCCGTATAATACTTTCCAGATGATCACTGTCTCGAAAGAGGACTATCTTAAAGCCATTCTCGAAGCCGAGAGCGAGGGGGAAAGCGTGATTTCTGCGACCCTGGCGCACTGGCTGTCCGTGTCCGCTCCGGCGGTCACAATGGCGTTGCGGCGGCTGAAGAAGGACGGGCTGGTGCGGGTGCACGCCGATGGCAATGTGCGGTTGACCGCCGCCGGACGAAAGATCGCTCGCAAGCTGACGCTTCGTCACCATCTCATCGAGCGCATGCTGTCGGAAATGTTCGGGATGGAATGGTACAAGGTGCATGACGAAGCCGAGCGCCTGGAGCACGCGGTCTCGCCGGATTTCGAGGCCAAGCTGTTAGCCCGGTTAGGACGTGGCGGCGCGTGCCCGCATGGCAATTTGAGTGAACTGGAAGGTCCGGACAGCCGCCGCCGGCGTGGCCTTGTTCTGCTGGCTGAGGCGATGCCCGGGAAAGCCTACGTTGTGAGCGGCATTTACGAGCGGGACCGGCGTCTGCTGGAATTCCTTGAGCATCGCGGGGTGCGTCCCGGCGCCCGGGTTCAGGTAGTAGCGCGGAATTACGACGATACTGTAACGCTGGGCACCGATGCGGGAACCATCTCACTCGGTAACACGGCTGCCGGCAGAGTTTGGGTAACAACCCGGCACGCCGCCGGTCCACATTAATCTATTAACCATAGTTTATCCGTTGCTATATACTTAGGCTAAGCTAGCATTCCCTGAGAGAATGCACTGTTTCCATGGGAGATGTGCCTCAAACCGCCGCGCCCACCACGAATGGGCGTATTCGTCTCAAGTGGTTCCCGTCTTTTCGTGATAGGCAGGTCTGGTATTACTTCGGGCCGGCTTTTGTCGCCAGCGTCGCCTACATTGATCCCGGCAACTTCGCGACTAACATCCAGGGCGGAACCGAGTACGGGTATAGCCTGCTCTGGGTCCTGTTGTGGTCGAATGCGATGGCCATCCTGGTGCAGTATCTTTCCGCCAAGCTGGGAATCGCAACCGGGCGGACGTTGCCTCAGAATTGCCGCGATCAGTTTTCGCGGAAGGTGAACCTGGGACTATGGATCGCAGCCGAGCTCTCAGCCCTAGCCACCGATCTTGCGGAATTTCTCGGTGCGGCGCTGGGATTTTACCTGCTTTTTCATCTTGCTATGTTGCCGTCGGCTCTGCTGACGGGCGTGCTCGTGTTTCTGATTCTGACCACCGAACTCTACGGCTTCCGTCGCTTGGAGCAGGTGATCATGGTGTTTGTGTTTGGAATCGCCACCTGCTACGCCATCGAAATTTTCCTGGCCAAGCCGGATTGGGGCCAGGTGGCCCACCACATCATGATTCCTCACATTAGCTCAGCCAGCGTGTACATCGCTGTGGGAATGCTGGGCGCGACTGTGATGCCGCACGTCGTTTACCTGCACTCCGCGCTGGTCCAGTCCCGCTTGAAGGAAGACGCCGCGCACAACGTGTCGGAACCCTGGCTGCAAAAGCTGCACCATGCGCGCTATGAACTGATCGATGTGCTGGCTGCCATGAATGGTGCGTGGCTGGTCAACTCCGCCATGATTGTCATGGCGGCGGCCGTGTTCTTCCATGCCGGCCGCCAGGTGATGACCATCGAACAGGCTCACGAGACGTTGCGGCCCTTGCTGGGAGGCCTGTCGGCGACGGCGTTTGCGGTCGCCCTTCTCTGTTCCGGGCTGTCCTCTTCCACGGTGGGAACGATGGCCGGGCAGGTCATCATCGAAGGCTTCCTGAATATTAGGTTCAGCATTTTCTGGCGAAGACTCATCACGATGATCCCGGCGATCGTGGTGATTGCGGCGGGTTTGGATCCGCTGAAGGTTCTGGTGCTCTCGCAGGTAGTGCTGAGCTTTACCTTGCCGTTCGCGCTACTACCGTTGATTATATTGACCCGCCGCAAGGACCTCATGAGCGACCTGGTCAACAGTCGTCGCACCAACGGGCTGGCCTACGTCACGGTGGGAGTGATTATCAGCCTAAACGCACTTCTGCTCTACCAAACCTTCGGTGGGAAGTTCTAAACTATGGACTTTAAGCCTTGAGATAGCCCCGTTGTTGTTGTGGAGGCCAGGCCTGTGACCCCGGGCACGGTCAGAGACTCGTGCCCACACGCCCTGTGCCCACCTGAAAAAGAAAGGACCGCACTCATGTCTGGCAACACTTATAACAGCCGTTCGACCCTCCGAGTCGGCAACAAGCAATACGAGATCCACCGCCTGGACGCGCTCGACCAGCAGGGCGTCTCGACCAAACACCTGCCCTACGCGCTGCGAATACTTCTGGAGAACCTGCTGCGGAGCGAAGACGGGCGCACTGTAAAGAAGGAAGATATTCGGGCCTTAGCCGCGTGGAACAGCAAAAACAAACCCGATAAGGAGATTGCTTTTACCCCAAGCCGGGTGCTCTTGCAGGACTTCACCGGTGTGCCCGCGGTGGTTGATCTCGCCGCTATGCGCGATGCCATGCAGCGCCTGGGCGGTAACGCGGCGCTCATCAATCCCCTGCAACCGGCCGAACTGGTCATCGACCACTCCGTCCAGGTGGATGAGTTCGGCTCGGCCAATGCGTTCGAGATGAACGCGCTGCTCGAATTCCAGCGCAATAAAGAACGCTACGCTTTTCTGCGCTGGGGCCAGACTGCCTTTCGCAACCTGGCTATCGTTCCGCCCGATACGGGCATCGTGCACCAGGTCAATCTCGAGTACCTTGCCCGCGTCGTCTTCGGCGAGGAGAGCAATGGGAGTCGGCAGGCGTATCCCGATACGCTGGTCGGCACCGACTCGCATACCACGATGATTAACGGCTTGGGCGTCCTTGGATGGGGGGTTGGCGGAATTGAAGCAGAAGCTGCCATGCTGGGACAGCCCGTCTCAATGCTGATCCCCTTGGTTGTTGGTGTAAAACTCACCGGCAAACTTCGGGAAGGCGCGACCGCTACCGACCTGGTGCTCACCATTACCGAAATGCTGCGCAAGCATGGGGTAGTGGGGAAGTTCGTCGAATATTTTGGTCCGGGCCTGCACGACCTGCCGTTGGCCGACCGTGCCACCATCGCCAACATGTCGCCGGAGTATGGCGCGACCTGCGGCATTTTCCCGATCGACAACGAGACTCTGCGCTACCTGCGACTGAGCGGGCGAAGTGACGAGCAGATTGCCTTGGTCGAGGCCTATTGCCGCGAGCAGGGCCTATTCCACGATGAGAAGACGCCACAAGCGGAATACTCCGAACTGCTTACGCTTGATTTGGCCACCGTCGAGCCCAGCCTGGCGGGACCCAAGCGGCCGCAGGATCGCGTGCCGCTGTCGATGGCGAGGCAGTCGTTCCAGTCGGCGCTGCCTTCGTTAATCAAGCCGAAAGCTGCGGCCAAGGCGACCGACCCCACCGCCAGCGCGACGAATCAAGAGGTTCGATGGGAAGCGGAAGGTGGTTACTCCACGGCTGTGGGAGTTGGTGACCGTCAGGTCGAGGAACATGTGTCTGCCGACGTGAAGAATGCTTTGCGCCACGGGAGCGTGGTGATCTCGGCGATCACGAGTTGTACGAACACCTCCAATCCTTCGGTGATGGTAGCTGCCGGGCTGCTGGCCAAGAAAGCGGTGGAGCGTGGTTTGTCAGTTCCACCCTGGGTGAAGACCTCGTTGGCGCCGGGATCGAAAGTGGTGCGCGATTATTTGGAGCGCGCCGAGCTGCGCCCATACCTCGAGAAGCTCAAATTCCACCTGGTGGGCTACGGCTGCACGACCTGCATCGGCAACTCCGGGCCACTGCCCACGGAAGTTTCCCAGGCCATCGACGAGAAAAACCTGGTGGTGGCTTCGGTGCTCTCGGGCAACCGCAACTTTGAGGGCCGAATTAATTCCGAGGTTCGCGCCAATTACCTGATGTCGCCGCCGCTGGTGGTCGCCTTCGCCTTGGCTGGCCGTATCGACATTGATATGCGCAAGGATCCGATCGGGAAAGGCAAAGACGGGGAGCCGGTTTACCTGGCTGACATCTGGCCCTCGCAGCAGGAAGTGGAGCAGACGATACAGAAGTCAATCGACTCGAACATGTTCCGCAAGAGCTACGGCGAGGTGTTTGTGGGCGACGAGCGCTGGCGCTCGCTGCCGGTGCCAAAGGGCGAGACTTACGCCTGGGAGAAGGATTCCACCTACATCCAATGCGCTCCTTACTTTGATGGCATGTCTCTCCGGCCGCCGGCGGTCGAGGATATTAAGGGCGCACGAGTGCTAGCGGTATTGGGCGACAGCGTCACTACCGACCATATCTCGCCTGCCGGCTCGATCAAGAAAGACAGCCCGGGGGGCAAATACCTGATGGCGCACGGCGTAAAGCCCGCCGACTTTAACTCCTACGGTTCGCGGCGCGGCAATCATGAAGTCATGGTGCGAGGCACGTTTGCCAATGTGCGCCTGCGCAATAAGATGGTGCCGAACCTGGAAGGCGGCTTCACGCGCCATCTGCCAGATGGCGCCGAGATGACCATCTTCGATGCCTCCCAGAAATATCTGGCGGAGCGGGTGCCGTTGCTGATTATCGCAGGGAAGGAATACGGCTCGGGATCGTCTCGCGATTGGGCTGCGAAGGGGCCGCGACTGCTGGGCGTGCGCGCCGTGATGGCAGAAAGCTACGAACGAATCCACCGCTCGAATCTGATCGGCATGGGCATTTTGCCCTTGCAGTTCCTGGCTGGAGAAAACGCCGAATCGCTGAAGCTGACCGGCGAGGAAGTGTTCGAGATCGTCGGCGTGGGTGAGGCGGTCGAGAGATTTACTTCGGGACGGCAGGCGAAAATCCGCGCCACTGCCAACGGAAAGACCACGGAATTCCGGGCGCTGGTGCGGATCGACACGCCGCAGGAAGCGCAGTACTACGCCAACGGCGGCATCCTGCAGTTTGTTCTACGCCAGTTGCTGGCCGGAAAGCCGGAAACAGTGAGCGTGTAAAAGACGTGCCACATCGATTTAGGAGGCTGAGACGGGGCAACCCCGTCTCTACCTTACCTTAGGTTCTTGCGAGTAGAGAGGCGGCTGGCCGCGTCTCTAGTTCTGAGCAACTGCAATTTCCTACTCCGTGTCCGCCGGGGGGAGCCGGGTGCATGTCGCAGCCCGGGCAGGGTCGAACCATCCCTGGTTAGATCATCATGCCCGGAAGTTCAGCCATCATCTTCGACATCTGATCCAGGGGGCTGACCATCGTCTCCCATAGGTCCACGTCATTTTGAAGTTGCTGCTTCAGGGCGGGATCTTTCACATGGGGAAGATTTGCCTTCATGGCTTCCGCCTTGGTGCGCATTTGATCGACCGGCGCCTTCATCTGCTGCGTGTGCTGCATGGGGTGATGCATGGGGGGCTCTGTGAGGGCTGCTGGGTCTGTCTGGTTTGGACCGAGGCGGAGAAGGCCAGCAGTAGCAGTGCCATCAGGAATCGTGCAATTTTCATATTGTTCTCCGTGCGCCGCTTAAACCGGCAAGGTGTTGTGAATGAAAGCTTCATACGTTGAAGGGCGTAGCGAGCCAGATTTACGGTTTCGCTAGTGAGTCCACTCCTAGAGGGAACGGGGAGCCCCAGGTAGGCGAGACCTAAGGACACGGCGCCAGACCTCGACCCTACAAATCCATGCCCTGCTGCGCACGCGGCAGCTACTCCGGGATGCCGACGCTCTGGAGACTGTCGGAAGGCAACACCGGGTGCACCGCCATCGCAAGGTGTACCAGGATCCCGCGCGGTCAGAGACCCGTGCATGTAGGCAAGCACCTTGTGCGGGAACCGGGAGATCCCACGTCTGTTTGCAGCGGAGAGAACTGCAGACCGTATCGGGAAGTCAAAGGAGGCACGCCGATGATGGTGTGCCACGAGCACGAAGACAGCGGAACATGCTGTCGGAGTGCGTAACTACATAACTGATGAGGGTAGGCCCCTCGGAACCGGCTTACAGGAGCAGGTTTCAAATCACCTCCGGCGGCGCTGGTCAAAAGCCAGGGTCGTGAGCACAGGAGGAAAAGGCCTGGAAAGAACCAGGTCAGATGACTGGCAGAAAGAGGACCGCAAGGGAACCACTGATGAACTGTCGAAAGCGTAGGGACGATGTCAAAACCACGGGGGCGTCATTACCGTGGGATTAGCTCCGGCAAAGACCTGTTTATGGACGGAGCGGCATCCGGCATTGAGGTGGCCTGAGTCTGCTAAGAGGCGGTTGTGTGGAACGTGGGAACCTGGAGCACCGATGGTAACGGAGAAATCCAAGTGGAAGCCCCACGAGGATGAGAGTACGGAAGCGGTGTCCAGGGGCGGAACCACCCGTAGTAGCGATGAAGTCCCCGAGAAAAGGATGGAGCCAAGGGGTGGTGTTGTAGAGCCTGACTTGACGCGTCAACCAGCAATGGGAGGAACCGATGAGTGAGGCGAAGCCATATCGTATTTCCAAGCAGGAGGTTTGGAAAGCGTATGAAAAGGTAAAAGCGAATCAGGGAGCAGCGGGTGTCGACGAGCAGTCGATCGAGGATTTTGATAAGAAGTTGAAGGATAACCTCTACAAGATCTGGAATCGGATGTCGTCGGGCAGCTATTTCCCCCCACCGGTACTTGCGGTGGAAATCGACAAGGATGGGGGAGGGAAAAGGAAGCTAGGAATACCGACGGTGGCTGCATAATGCACTCCCTGCAATCATGTTTGGGATACCTTGGGAATCTTGCTTGAGCTGCGCACCCAATCGCGCAGTTTTTCCTCGTCTGCTGGTTTCAGTGTAATCCAGTACGGCATTCCATCATTTAGCTGACGTGCCGTCGTGATGACCCCGTGCTCGATCCAGTAATAGACCACGCCTATGCCAACGCCGAACTTCTGAGCGATTTGTTGGACTGTCAACTCCTCCGGATGCTTGAGTGTTGCCGGCGGGATTTGATAACGCCAACGGATCCAGTGAATAATCTTCGTAGTGTATTGCTTGCCCATGGCACTGGTATGACCTTCTCGGTTGAGCTGAGCCGCGATCTCGGCATCCGGCAAGCTCTCAGCCAATTCGCGGACTCGCTGCACGACCGCATCAGGGTAGCGCATGCGATCGGGCATGTTAAGCGGAAGGGCCACGACGCGTTCGCTACAAGCTCCACCCTGCCAGCGGATGTGAACCAAAAGCTGTTTGGGTACGGATGATTTTTCGACGGTGATGTCTTTGATTAACAGCCGCAACATCCGCTTTCGATCCTTAGCTTGCGTGCTGGGTGCATGCCAGAGGCGCGGCAAGTCTCGAGCCAGAGCCAGTACTTTCTCCTTCTGCTCCGGGGTCATGACGCGAGCTTTTTGCTGTTGGGACTGTGCGGCTTGCTTCTTCAGATCCTGCAGCTGAAGCAATGCATCATTCCAGCGGCGCTCCAAGCTGCTGGCCACCAAACGATTCGAGGGATCGACTTCTTCATACCTTCGCTCGGCAAGCGCGACTTCATACTCGGCACGTTGCAAGCGCATTTGCCATTGGCGCATCGTTGCCTGGTCACGCGTTTCCAGTTCCCGCAATGCACCCAACGCGAGCTCGAGCTCTGCTGGTTGCAATGCCTTAAACACTTCTTCCGTAATGATCGGATCCAGCACATCACAACGGAAGCTTATGCAATCCTTCGTAGCCAGCCCTTCGCGACGTAACCGGTTGCACAGATAAGTGGGACAAATGCCCCCGTTGCCCGTGTAACGCACCGTCAGGGCACGGCCACAACGACCGCAGAGCAACAGCCCCTGCAGTAAGGCTAATCCTTCGCGTGCCGGGCCGCTCAGCACGGTCTCCTCGCCATGAGTGCAGTTCTTCTGCAAACGCTCCAGATTGGCAAGAAACTCTTCCTCCGTAATGTAGCCCTCGTGGTGATCGGACAACCGGACTCGCCAGTCGGGCATGGCCACTGCTTGCATCTGCTTCCGAACCTCGCCCTGTGCGCTGATCTGCACGCGATACTGATAACGACCGAAAACATACATTCCTGCGTAAGAGGGGTTCTTGAGTATACCCAGCGCACGGCTGTGGGTCAGCCGACCCCAGATCAGCTTTCCATCCCAAGCGCCACCGTAAGCTCGCTTGGGAAAGCGCAACCCGCGCTCGGCAAAGCGTTGCACAACGGCAAAGGCAGTACCGGTTTCGCGGAATAAGCGAAAAACGAGGGTCACGGCTCCGCGTACTTCATCATCGGGATCCAGAATAATGCGGCCTTCCTCGTCATAACGAAGTCCGACCGCAAGGGGCATCCGCAACTCCCCCTTTTTGGCTTTGTTGAGCTTTCCGCCCTGCAGGCGAGTGCGCAAAAAATGCAGCTCGGCCTGGGCCATTGTCCCCTTCAGGCCCAGCAGAAGTCCGTCATTAAAATCGGAGGGATCGTAACAACCATCTTCATCAATGACTAGAGTACGGGTGAGAGCACACAACTCCAGGAGGCGATGCCAGTCCAGGTCTGAGCGTGATAGCCGGGAAGCTTCCAAGGCAAACACTGCGCCCACTTGTCCCATCGAGACATCCGTCACCAAGGTCTTGAAGTCTTCTCGTCGTGTCATCCCCGCTCCCGACTTGCCCAGGTCGCCATCTAGAGTCCGGATCGAAGCTTCGCTCCAACCCAGTTCCTGCGCTTTCCCGCGCAACGCATACTGGCGTTCCGTGCTCTCCTGATGGTGAAGCACTTGCCCGGGAGTTGATTGCCGGAGGTAAACATAGGCGAACCGGTTGTGGTGATGCTCTGTGATTTTGGGATGACTCATGCGCGGCCTCCGTGGCTTTTCCGACTACTTCGTTGTCGAGCCAGGCGGAGAGCATGTTGGCGACGAGCAGACTGCCAAGTTCGACATCGAAAGGAAGCGACGCTGCGAGAAGGGAATGACTCATAGCAATTCCTCAGAATGCCTCGCGACGGGACAACAACTCGCGATTGATGGCACAGATCTCGTCCAAAATCTGACGGAGTCGTTGATAGTTGGCTAGAAACTCTGTGGCTTCGTGGTGATAGTCCTGTGGAACGTAATCCATTTGCGGCCGTTGCCTGTAATGACTGACCGACAGGTAATACTTGGGGCCATGGCCGGGGCCGCGGGCGCATTTGCAACCCGGTTTGCCACAAGGTTTGTAGCGCTCGATGAGAGAACCACGGAGCAAACGATCGAGCGGCGGCATCTGGCGCAGTAGCTGGCGGCGGCGCCGGCGTAAGGCAACAGAAGTCTGTTTGCGCAGCTTGGGGCGCATGATTGTCAGTCCACGTATATAACTGGTCTGCTAACTGCGTTTGTAGGTCAGAGTATTTCATTTGTCAATCCCTCGTTGTTGATACTCTTGGTGAGTGCGACTCAGGTGCTCTAACAGGTCCACCAGATCCAGCAGCGAACCGATATTCAATCGTGGTGGTAATACATCGTGTGGGGATGGGTCAGCCCAGTTGGTCCATTCTCGAACGACACAAAACGTGCCGTGCTGCAATCCTTGCAGAATGAGGGTGTCGACACCCGATACGCGCCGCTTCTTCAGTACCGGGAAGCTTTGGCCGCGAAGCGGGTGGAAGGGATGCTGGATCTCAGCCCAGCCCAAAGGTTCACTGCGTTCATGTGCAGTTCGCGCTGACTGTCCCAACTGTCTCGGATCGGATGCGGCGGAAATATCCGCACCTGCCGTTCGAGAGATATGCCGATGACCTCATCGTGCATTGCAGAACAGAGATGCAGGCTCAGGAAGTACGGGCGGCCATCGCGTTGCGGAT